>NZ_ABGR01000005.1 GCF_000171815.1 Vibrio sp. AND4
TTTGTCGGTTTCGCACCATTAGGTACCGTATTGGTTGCGATGCTGGGTGTTGCCATTGCAGAACATTCTGGACTACTTTCTGCTGCAATGCGTGGCCTAGTAATGGGCGCTTCACAGCGCATGGTTACCGTAACGGTTGTTTTCGCAGGTATTATTTCAAACACGGCTTCTGAGCTTGGCTACGTGGTATTGATTCCACTGGCGGCAATGCTGTTCCATTCTTTAGGTCGTCACCCGCTTGCTGGTTTAGCCGCTGCGTTTGCCGGTGTATCTGGCGGTTATTCTGCCAACCTTCTTATTGGTACGGTTGACCCACTGCTGTCAGGTATTACTGAAACCGCGGCACAGATGATTGACCCAACGTACACAGTTGGCCCAGAAGTAAACTGGTACTTCATGTTTGTTTCTACTTTCTTTATCGCGATTACCGGTGCATTTGTTACCGAAAAAATCGTTGAACCAAAGCTTGGTAAATACAACGATGAAGAAGCGGCTGAAGACCTGTCTCAAGATAAGATGGGCGGTTTGACTGACGTTGAAAAGAAAGGTCTAAAACTAGCAGGTATCGCGGTGTTGGCCGTTTCTGCCATACTCGCATGGACTATTATTCCAGCAGACGGTGTTTTGCGCTCTGATGCAGGTACGGTTGCTGGCTCTCCATTTTTGAAGAGTATTGTTGCGTTCATCTTTGTTTTCTTCGCGGTACCAGGTTTTGTGTACGGCCGCGTTGTTGGAACCATGAAAAATGATCGTGATGTGATTGAGGCGATGTCAAAGTCAATGTCTTCAATGGGTATGTACATTGTTTTGGTATTCTTCGCCGCTCAATTTGTTGCTTTCTTCAAGTGGACAAACTTCGGTCAAGTATTCGCAGTCGCGGGGGCGAGCTTCTTACAAGAAATCGGCCTTACTGGCCCAATGCTGTTCTTCGCCTTCATCCTAATGTGTGGCTTCATTAACTTGATGATTGGTTCAGCATCGGCACAGTGGGCGGTAACAGCACCTATCTTTGTTCCAATGCTAATGCTCGTTGGTTACGCGCCAGAAACCATTCAGGCGGCTTACCGTATTGGTGATTCGACGACGAACATCATTACACCTATGATGAGTTACTTCGGTCTTATCCTTGCGGTAGCAACACGCTACATGAAGAACCTAGGTATCGGTACGCTGATCGCGACCATGCTGCCTTATTCTATCGTCTTTATTGTTGGCTGGAGCGTACTCTTCTATCTGTGGGTGTTCGTATTTGGCCTACCTGTTGGTCCTGGTGCGGCAACGTACTACACGCCTTAATTGGTGACCTCACTCAGCTTTATCAAAGCCTGCGACGATCGCAGGCTTTTTTGTGTTTTGCTGTTCGTTGATTTCTGGCGAGAAAGAGAGCCGGTGTCATCAACGCTTAGCAAGGATTCGGTCGAGGTGGTTGGCGAACTCTCTGCGTTCCGTTTGAGATAATGCAGCAGGGCCGCCGGTTTGGATGCCACTTGAACGCATGGTATCCATAAAATCACGGATGTTCAGACGCGCTTTAATGGTGTCTTTGGTGTATAGCTCCCCTCGAGCGCTCAGAGCTTGAGCCCCTTTACTGATGACCTCATCTGCTAATGGGATATCAGAAGTGATCACTAAATCATTGGCTTCAACGCGACGGACGATTTCATTGTCGGCAACATCAAAGCCAGCAGGAACTTGCAGCGAGTGGATATTAGCGCGTTTAGGCACTGGTACCACATGGTTCGCTACAAATGTGCATTCAACGCCTGTGCGTTCAGCGGCACGTACGATGGTTTCACGAATGACTTTCGGACAAGCATCCGCATCTACCCACAACTTCATGATGTCTTCTCACTTAGCTTTGCTTCAAGTTCTTCAACACGAGACACCAACTTAGCCACTGTATTTTCAAGTACAGCAAGTCGGTCCTCTTCTTTAGGTGTCTGTAATGCAACTTCAACTTTGGGAATACGGTCAGCGTTTTTCCAACTTTTGATGGTTGCGATTAATGCAGGCATAGGCACTGGCGTTTTCATTCGAGCTTTCACGAGAGCAACGGTCGGTTCTTTACCTTGTTGTTGTAACTGATCCATTACGGCTTTGAGCTCTTGAGTAACGTCTTGAGTTAACATAATTTGCCCCTACTAAAATGACTTATAACATCATACTTTGTGCTCTAGATTTTAGCGAATAGCAATTTTGGCAGAGCCGTGTACGAGATCTCTCACACGGGTTGTGAGACAACACGATTTCATTATCAGATAAATAGAAGGGTTTTTCTTTAAATTATTGAATTATAGGCGTTTTAATGTTTTGTGAATAGAAAGATTTAAGTGACAGTCCTTCTCAGGGGATTGTGATTTTAGGGTAAAAGCGTAAATTACTCCTTGTCGGCAGGAAGCAGACATGGAACAGGAAACCGCCAAGGATTGTATTATTGTCAGGAAGACAATTTGGTTATTCAGGACGAGTAATCAAGCATGGAGCGAAGGACATTGTAAGGATACACTCATCAATAGTAAGTTGATGGCTAGGGATAGACAATGGACCCCTCACAGGATTGAGGTCAGGACAACATCAGGACGATGAAAAGGACACCGCTCAAGGAACAAGTGATGCGTGCTAACGAGGAAGGTTAGCGATCAGGATGATAAGGACACCGCTAGGACGGCGACGGAAGGACTCAGCTGACGGAATCAGCCACTATTACGGATGATGCATGGAGCACGGATTGGTAGCCGGACTGCTACAAGTAAGACTATGACCCCGATACGTTTGTGTCGGGGTTTTCTTTTTTCTCTCTTTCAAATTGTTACACCAAGTAAATGGTCTTAGCAAGGATGAGTTGCCATCACGAAGCATCCGCGGCAGTACGGAAACCCCAGAATTGGCGAAGAAAAGGCAAGGACCTTTACGGCCCTTCTTAGTTTTAAACGGGATTTACAAGCGGTGTGGTGGCAGGTGAAAGTTCAGTGGTCTAAACCCGATCATCGTTAACTCACCTTGATAGCAGTCATCACCAAGAGAGGAAAACTCAAATTGATAGACAGTGTGCCAACGCCAGCCCCCGTCTGGTGTTTTCAGTTTGTGCGCACCAAAAGCGATACTCACCAATTGCAGTTCTAGCTGCTCACATTTGCGTGTAATGGCTGCTTTTGCCAATTCTGATTGACGACGTTGCTGCCAAAATAAAAAGCAGAAAAAGCACAGTCCAAAAATGGCCAATAGGTCACTGATCATCCCTAATCCTTTATTATCCTTTAGTTGTTTGCTGGAGTTTCACTAGTGCCGTTGCCAGTTCTTCTGATGGGCTAGCGTGAAGCAAAGGCAGCAATACCATTCTTAACTCTGGCAGCATCACTAAATCGGCAAACAACTGATTAAATAAAGCTTGGTTACCAGTTTGTGCAAGGCGCAGTAAAAATTGCTCGGCGATATCGGCGTTAGCCAATAGGTGCCAGGTACGTCCTGCGATACCGATCAACACCTCTTGGTGGCTCAGGCGTGGGCTCTGCAAGATCGCTTTTAAGATTGGTTGTGCCATTTCGATTGGTGCGCCAGCTAGAGCACGAATTAAAGCGGAGAGCAAGAACAGGTCCGGTTCATTACTTACGATTTCCTGCTGCGCTTTTTCAGCGATGCGCTCTGCCAAACGTTCTTGAAGAACAACATGCTCTAATGCACCGAGTAGGGCGTAAAGCGGTTCATTGGGTAAATGATTCAGAGCTTTGCGTAAGGCAACGGCATTGTTCTCTTGGTCTAGGCGCGCAGCCATATCGGTAATACCCTGCAAGCCAACTGTTTGCCAGTTTTCCCAACCAAGGTCGCCGGTGAAGTAGTGTTGAGTGTGCTCGTAATACTGGCTAGATGATAAGCCCAAATTCGCACGGACTTGGCTGTGGAAGACCGCCATTTTTTCTTCCGCAGGCTTGAAAGTGTATGGGTTGTTGGAAAGTTTTTGTTGTTGGTCTTCAGATATTTCTTTATTTAGGCGTGTGCCCCATTGCCTCAACGACGTATTTAATGAAGTTACCAACATCCGCTTGCTTTAACAGCCCACGCTCATCCAGTTCGAATTTTAAGAACCAAATCCAAGGTTGCTTTTGCTCATTCCAGTATGCAATAGCCAAGTGCGCTTTGCGCTGCATTGGGAACGGGTAAGGGCATTGACCTTTTTCTACATCGGTAAATAATTGTGGTTCGATGGTCCTGATACGACGGCCAAGGTCGAAGATTTGATACTCACAATGGCTGTTGTTCAACAGCTGGGTGAGGGTCTGAATGTTTTCCATTAAATACGACATCCTAATGTTCTTTCCACAAGAAATGGTATCATTCTAAGCTAATTCAAGGTTCGAGACGGAATTAATGGCAACAAACATCCAATTGGTCGACTTGCTTCAACAACTTGAGGCACAATTGCGACACCATGAGCTATGGCAACAAGCCATGCCTTCTACAGAAGCCCTGCAGAGTAGGGAACCCTTCGCGATTGATACGCTGCATCCACATGAATGGTTACAGTGGATTTTTATTGCGCGCATGCGCACCTTAGTGGAAAGTAACCAACCTTTGCCATCTGGTTTTGCTATTGAGCCGTATTTTGCTGAGGCGTGGAAGCAAGAACCTCATTATGGCGCAATGCTTAAGATCATTCGAACCATCGACGAACTGTGTAAGTAACCCCAATGTTAGAACAAGAAACATCACCATCCACTGAGCCTGTTGTATTAGAAATCATTTATCAGGACGAGTATTTTGTCGCTGTGAATAAACCCGCTGGCATGCTGGTTCATCGCAGTTGGCTGGATAAGCATGAGACCCAATTTGTGATGCAAACGCTACGCGACCAAATTGGTCAACATGTTTTCCCATTGCACCGCTTAGATCGCCCAACCTCTGGTGTACTTGTGTTTGCTCTATCTAGTGAAGTTGCGTCGCAAGTGATGCCAATGTTTGCAGAGCATAAGATGGAGAAGACTTATCACGCGATCGTTCGTGGCTGGATCGAAGAAGAGGGCTTGCTTGATTACGCTCTGAAAGTTGAACTCGATAAGATTGCCGATAAGTTTGCTTCGCAAGAGAAAGAAGCACAAGAAGCGGTAACGGCATACAAGCCGTTAGCGAAAGTGGAAGTACCATACTCCACCGGTAAGTTTCCAACTACGCGCTATTGCTTGATGGAGATGAACCCGAAGACAGGCCGTAAACATCAGCTGCGTCGTCATATGGCCCATCTACGTCATCCTATTGTCGGTGATACGACACACGGTGATGGCAAGCACAATAAGTTGTATCGTACCGAGTTTGACTCTCATCGTCTCTTGCTGCATGCATCAGAGCTTCGTTTTGTGCATCCATTTACCGATGAAACAATCGTCATGAGAGCGGATATCGATGAGACTTGGCAGCAGCTATTTACTCGATTTGATTGGGATGAATCACTGATACAGTAAATGCTTCACTTGATGAGTTTCTGGCTTTACCAAAGTAGAAATGAAAGGGGGATGTGTATCTCCCTTTCAAACTCGAGGAGTCAAGCAGGTTATTTAAGTTTTTCTAGATCGGCTTCGATCTCTGCGATCTTGCTAGAAACCACTTTCTCTAGATGACGCAGGTCAGAGAGAATTTTCTTCTTCAAATCCACCTCCGTCGTTTTTGCTGGTTTGGTGATTTTATTCAACTCATCGATAACAAGCGTAAGATTGCGATTGATCTCTGTGACTTCCTTGTATTTGTGACTGCCGCCGTCAACCAGGACGTTTTTGACCTGGCGAGGGTATTTGAACTTTACACTTTTAGCGAACAATTCACCTTTCTGCTTATGGAAGTAGATTTTTAGGATGTCTTTGTGAACTTCTTGGCGCAGGGAATAACGTTCAATCTGCTTTGGAGCGTGGATGCCCAAACCAGTGAGGTGTGGATACATAGGCTGCCTCTGAGTATTGAATTAGGGTCGTTACAACTGTAGCAGTCCATTTGTGAGCTAGGTAGCAGATATTTTGATAGATCGTTCAAATTGTGGGCAAGATCGCTATTGCTATTGCCCACTTTAGCTGTTGATGAAACGTGCGTTTTGCCTAGAGTGAAACCGGGTCAGACAGTGTCTCTATTAGCTTTTCTCGCAGTTGTGTTTGCTGCTCTTCACTGAGTCTACCGCCTGCTTCGCTTGTTAGGATAAACAAATCTTCTGCGCGCTCACCTATCGTGGTGATCTTTGCTGCATGGAGGTTAATACCCAAGTCTGCGAAGGTACGACCAACCTTTGCCAAAAGCCCTGGTGTATCGAGAGCGACAAATTCCATTAAAGTACGCTTCTTACTTTTGGTTGGTAGGAAATCGACTCTGGTTTTGACATTAAAATGCTGAAGTTTATTGGGGGTGCGACGTGCTCTAATTTTTTTCGGACGACCACTTTCCAGTACGTGAGTCATGTGTTTGATGACCGCGCTATGGCGACTTTCTTCAATTGCTTTACCGTGCTGATCCAGCACCATGAAGGTATCGAGTACATAACCATCTTTGCTGGTCATGATTTGCGCGTCGTGTACGTTAAAGTTGCGGCGGTCGAGCTCTGCAACAACAGTCGCAAACAGTGCTGGTTGATCTGGACTGTAAACAAACACTTCAGTACCCCCACGGGTGGCTTTTTTGCTGATAAGCACCAGTGGTTTGCTCGTATCTTCCATACCCAGCAAGCTCTCACAATGCCAAGCAATTTGCTTGTGGGTGTGACGCAAAAAGTAATCGGCTTTAAAGCGCTGCCACAATACTTCAATTTCGCGAGCAGAAAAGCCTTCTTTGCGCAATAAGGCAGAGGCCATTTGTTGGTTGTGGCGAATTCGTTCACGTACATCAACGGGGTTTTCCAAGCCACGACGGAGTGCTCGTTGAGTGGAGTAGAATAATTCAGCAAGCAGGGTGCGCTTCCAGCTGTTCCAAAGTTCTGGGTTGGTCGCGCAGATATCAGCAACGGTTAAGCAAACAAGGTACTCTAGGTATTCCTCATCACGAACTTGCTTGGCGAATTCCGCAATCACATCTGGATCGTAAATATCACGTCGCTGTGCCGTCACAGACATCAACAAGTGATGTCTTACCAACCAACTTACTAATTTCGCTTCGGGCTTAGACAGCCCGTGCTCAAGACAGAAACGGTATGCTTCACCTTCCCCAATGACGGAGTGGTCACCGCCACGCCCTTTACCTATGTCGTGAAAAATTGCCGCCAGAATCAGTAGTTCTTTTTTTAGAATTCGAGGGTAAATCTCACAGCAAATTGGGTGCTTGCTGTGGTTATCGGTGTAACTGAAGGTGTTGATGTGCTTGAGTAGGCGAATGCTGTGCTCATCCACGGTATACACATGGAAAAGATCGAACTGCATCTGACCAACAATTTGGCTCCATTGCGGCAGATATGCGGCCAAAACACCAAGCTTATGCATCAGACTGAATGCTTTGTGCAGCGAGTTTGGGTGGCGACAAAGCGCCATAAACTTCTCACGTGCTTCGGGAATGGTGTGCAAAAACTTGTTCAAACGGCGACGTGCTGTGCGCAGCTGACGCAAAGTCGGCGGGCTTACGCCTTCGATGCTCGAATCATTAGCAATATGCAGGAACATATCCAAGATGGTCTCTGGACGAGCTTGGAAAAGTGCAGGTTTACGGGCCTCGATCAATGCACCACGGCGTTGAAAATCGTCATCGATGATTTCTGCGTTTTGTAAGGCGCCGCCATTAATGATGGCTTGATCGAACAGCTTGAGTAGCATTTTATTCAGTTCAGCCACACGGCGAAGGGTGCGATAGAATTCTTTCATCATCATTTCTACACCGCGGTTGCCTTCGCCAACATAGCCTAGATGCTCCGCCACTTGCGCTTGGTGAGCAAAGGTTAGGCGGTTGTCATATCGGCGCAACTCAATATGCAGAGCGAAACGTACGCGCCACAGGAAGTCCTGACATTCAACCAATTCACGATATTCTGCATCGGTCAGAAAACCGTAGCGACTCATCTCTAGTAATGAGGTGGCACCAAAATGCCGCCGTGCTACCCATCCTAATGTGTGGATATCGCGCAAGCCGCCGGGTGTAGATTTGATGTCGGGTTCTAGGTTGTACGTGGTGTCATGGTATCGAGCATGTCGTTCGCGTTGCTCTTGAATTTTAGCGCGGTAAAAAGTCTCACTTGGCCAGAAAGAGTCAGACAGAACCACTTTCTTCAATGCTTGGAAAGTACCCTCGCTGCCACACAGTAAACGAGCTTCCTGTAGGTTTGTTGCAACGGTTAAATCTGCTCGACCAATCTCCGCACATTCATCCACGGTACGCACGGCATGACCGACTTCAAGGTGTAAATCCCACAGTAGGGTAATGAATTCACTGATTTTGGCTTCCAATGCGTTTGGTAGTTTACTGTTTGACAGAACCAAAATGTCAATATCAGACAGAGGGTGTAATTCACCGCGACCGTAGCCCCCGACGGCAACCAACGAGATATTGTGGATGTCTTTGAAACCAGCGTGTTGCCATAAACGATTGAGGAGTAAATCCATGTACTCTGCACGTGACAAGACGAGATTTGTCACTGGGTGATGTTGAAGAAATTCTTCTTTTTGATACGAACTGAACTTTTCAAGCTGTTGTTTAAGTTCGCCGATGTTGATCTGCTCATCGGTAAACGTAAGAGGAGACTGAAGGGCCATATTTGCTATCCGTGCGATTTGCTTCTTTGAGCAATCTAACAAATTTGAAGCAGATAAAAAATATCCCCGCATGGCAGGGATATGGAAAGTGATGGGCGATTAAACGTTTTTCATTAAACGAGGAATGCTATCGTCGCTGCGAAGTGTGAGTACTTCACAACCTTCTTTGGTTACCACGATAGTGTGCTCCCACTGTGCGGAGTTTTTACCATCGCCAGTGTAAACTGTCCAATCGTCTTGAGCGTCAACAGTACAACCGAATTTACCTGCGTTGATCATTGGCTCGATAGTAAAGCACATGCCTTCTTTCAGTACACGGCGATCTTTATTTTTATAGTGAACCACTTGTGGCTCTTCGTGGAATTCATCACCGATGCCGTGACCGCAGAAGTCTTTAACAATAGAGAACTTGTTACGTGGGTTTTTCTTGTTGTTTTCTTTAATATATTTCTCGATTGCCGTACCGATATCACCCACAGTTGCACCGGGCTTGACTTGACGCATACCGATGTACAGTGATTCTTGAGCAACCATACATAGACGTTTGTTCGCCGGCGTTACATCGCCCACGAGGAACATTTTTGACGTATCACCGTGGTAGCCTTGTGGACGAACACTAAGATCTGCGTTTTCATCGTTAGGAACGATAACTGTAATATCGACGTTGATGATATCACCATCTTTAAGCACAGCGGGTTTCACTTGGCCATTAGCACCTTTCTCATCTTCAGAAGCGGGAATGCCGTGACAAACGATGTGATTGATAGATGTACAAATTGATTTAGGGAATCCATGGTAATCAAGCGGTGCAGAGTAAGCGCCTCTTTCCAGTGCATAATCGTGACATATTTTGTTTAACTCGTCTGTCGTTACACCCGCTTTAATGTGGGGTTCGATCATTTCTAGAGTGTCTGCGGCTAGCTTGCCCGCAATACGCATGCGTTCGATTTCTTCAGCAGTTTTAATCTTGATTGACATTGGTTTTCTCTATCTATTCGTAAGCACGCAAACGTGCGAATGCGTATATTCTACCAGACATATTGAGCTTAACCAAAGTCAGTTAAGAATATGAGTCATCCTTGTTTGTCGTTCGGTCATGGGATGTAAGTGCCGTGGGGAGGTAACGGTGGATTAGAATGGTGTGCAGCAATATTTACTAGCCATGATGGACTAAAATATGGTATAAAGCGCGCCGGAATCTAGGACTGTTCTCTTTACTTTTCTTCAGAATAAGTGACGAAGCAGGCTTTTTCCAAATAACTTTATCTTTAAATCACACACATTCCGTCACGTGTTCCGGGGTGCTGAGCAGAAGCTCAGTCGGAATTATGGGGAATGTGGAGGCCTAACCCCATAGAGGATTTTAAAATGGCAACTGTATCAATGCGCGACATGCTGAAAGCTGGTGTTCACTTCGGTCACCAAACTCGCTACTGGAACCCAAAGATGAAGCCATTCATCTTCGGTGCTCGTAGCCGCGTTCACATCATCAACCTAGAAAAAACTGTACCAATGTTCAACGAAGCTCTAGCTGAACTAGCTAAAGTTGGCGAGAAGAAAGGTAAAGTTTTATTCGTAGGTACTAAGCGCGCTGCATCTGAAGCTGTTAAAGAAGCTGCAATCGCAAGCAACCAGTTCTACGTGAACAACCGTTGGTTGGGCGGCATGCTAACGAACTACAAAACAGTTCGTCAGTCAATCAAGCGTCTAAAAGAATTCGAAGCACAAGCACAAGACGGTACTTTCGAAAAGCTAACTAAGAAAGAAGCTCTAATGCGTACTCGTGACATGGAGAAGCTAGAGAAATCTCTTGGTGGTATCAAAGATATGGGCGGCCTACCAGACGCTCTATTCGTAATCGACGCTGATCACGAGCACATTGCAATTAAAGAAGCTAACAACCTAGGTATTCCAGTATACGCTGTGGTAGATACTAACTCTAACCCAGACGGCGTTGACTACATCATCCCAGGTAACGACGACGCGATCCGCGCAGTTCAACTATACCTAAATGCTGCTGCTTCTGCAGTAACTGAAGGCCGCAACAAAGACGTTGCAGTAGTTGCTGAAAAAGACGGTTTCGTAGAAGCTGAATAATAACGGCTCTGTGTCACACTTAGTCTATGTGAAACCTTGTTTTAGCACAGACTAAGTTATAGTTAGCAATGGGGGCCGACAATGTAGGCCCCTGTTTTTTACCTTATTTTGAATCAAACGAGGAATAGAGAATGGCAACTGTAACTGCTGCTCTAGTTAAAGAACTTCGCGAGCGTACTGGCGCTGGCATGATGGAATGTAAGAAAGCGCTTGTAGAAGCAAACGCTGACATCGAACTAGCAATTGAAAACATGCGTAAATCAGGCGCAGCGAAAGCAGCTAAAAAAGCTGGTAACGTTGCAGCTGAAGGTGCAATCATCATCAAAGAAGAAAACGGCGTTGCTGCCCTTCTTGAAGTTAACTGCCAAACTGACTTCGTAGCAAAAGATGCGAGCTTCACTGCTTTTGCACAAGAAGTTGCAGCTGCAGCTGTTGCTTCTAAAGCTTCTGTTGAAGAGCTACAAGCACAGTTCGAAGAAACTCGCGTTGCTCTAGTTGCTAAGATCGGCGAAAACATCAACATCCGTCGCGTAGCTTACGTTGAAGGCGGTGCCCTAGCTTCTTACCGTCACGGTGAGAAAATCGGTGTTGTTGTTGCTGGTGAAGGCGAAGCGGAAACTCTTAAGCACGTTGCAATGCACGTTGCTGCTTCTCGTCCTGAGTTCGTTAACCCAGAAGACGTACCAGCTGACGTAGTTGCTAAAGAGAAAGAAGTTCAAGTTGAAATCGCTATGAACGAAGGCAAGCCTCAAGAAATCGCTGAGAAAATGGTTATCGGCCGTATGAAGAAATTCACTGGCGAGATCTCTCTAACTGGTCAAGCATTCATCATGGAACCTAAGAAAACTGTAGGTGAAATGCTGAAAGAAAAAGGTGCTGCTGTTACTACTTTTGTTCGTCTAGAAGTAGGTGAAGGCATCGAAAAAGCTGCAGAAATGAGCTTTGCTGAAGAAGTTGCAGCGGTACAAAAAGGTTAATCCTTAGCGTATAGAACAAATGTTAGACCGTAGCCTTGGCTGCGGTCTTTTTACGAAAAGAGCGGCGAATCTTAGCCGTGATGAATAGCTATAAGTTACCTTGTGGCTATTCATGACTGTTAATAAACAACTCTCTTTTGGAAGGTAAACTCCATGACTACGAACCCTAAACCAGCGTATCAACGTATTTTATTAAAACTGAGTGGTGAAGCTCTTCAAGGCGAAGAGGGTTTTGGTATTGACCCTGCAGTTCTTGACCGTATGGCTCAAGAGGTGAAAGAGTTGGTTGAACTGGGTGTTCAAGTTGGTGTAGTAATCGGCGGTGGTAACCTATTCCGTGGTGCCGGTCTTGCGGAAGCGGGAATGAACCGTGTTGTAGGTGACCACATGGGTATGCTTGCTACAGTAATGAACGGCCTTGCAATGCGTGATGCACTTCACCGTGCTTACGTGAATGCTCGCGTAATGTCCGCAATTCAGTTAAAAGGTGTGTGTGATGATTACAACTGGGCAGACGCAATCCGTGAACTTCGCCAAGGCCGTGTCGTAATCTTCTCGGCAGGTACTGGTAACCCATTCTTCACGACGGATTCAGCAGCATGCCTGCGTGGTATCGAAATCGAAGCGGACGTCGTGCTGAAAGCGACAAAAGTTGATGGTGTATTTACTGCTGACCCAGTGGCAAACCCAGACGCAGAGCTGTATGATAAGCTCTCTTTTACTGAAATTCTGGATAAAGAATTGAAAGTAATGGATTTGGCTGCGTTTACGCTTGCTCGTGACCACAAAATGCCAATCCGCGTGTTTAACATGAATAAGCCAGGCGCACTACGTCGCGTGGTAATGGGTGAAGCTGAAGGGACGTTGATCTGCTCTGACGCGTAAATAATAGCGCCATTCAACAACAGAAATTGAGTGGCGTTTCGCTTTACTCAACCCTTTTAGACTTTCTTCAGGAAAGATGACATTTTTAAGGTGAAACCGTGATTAACGAAATCAATAAAGACGCGCAAGAGCGCATGGACAAAAGCGTTGAAGCGCTAAAGAACAACCTTGCTAAAGTTCGTACTGGCCGCGCACACCCAAGCCTACTGTCTGGTATCTCTGTAGAGTACTACGGTGCCTCAACACCTCTTAACCAAGTGGCAAACGTTGTTGCTGAAGACGCTCGAACTCTCGCGATCACCGTTTTTGATAAAGAGCTAACTCAGAAAGTTGAAAAAGCGATCATGATGTCTGACCTTGGTTTAAACCCAATGTCTGCTGGCACAATCATCCGCGTTCCGCTTCCACCGTTAACGGAAGAGCGTCGTAAAGATCTAGTAAAGATTGTTCGTGGTGAAGCTGAAGGTGCGCGTGTTGCAGTACGTAATATCCGCCGTGACGCTAACAGCGATCTAAAAGGTCTTCTAAAAGATAAAGAAATCTCTGAAGACGAAGATCGCAAAGCGCAAGACGAGATTCAAAAACTGACAGATGTAGCAGTTAAGAAAATCGATGAAGTTCTTGCTGCTAAAGAAAAAGAGTTGATGGAAGTTTAATGCTCCCACCACATCATTGTTGGAAAACGCTGTGCTCACAGTGCAGCGTTTTTTTGTGTTAGTCTATCCAACTGATGGAACTCAATTAACTCCCTATGCAAAATTCTCAAGCCTTCTCTGATTCCCTACCCAAGCATATCGCCATCATTATGGATGGTAATGGTCGTTGGGCTAAGTCCAAAGGCAAACCTCGCGTATTCGGTCATAAGAAAGGCGTTAATGCCGTTCGTAAAACCGTTGCCACAGCTTCTAAACTCGGTATCAAGGCCATGACACTGTTCGCTTTCAGTAGTGAAAACTGGCGTCGCCCTGAAGAAGAGGTCGGTTTGTTGATGGAACTTTTCATCTCGGTACTTTCTAGTGAAGTGAAAAAGCTGCACAAAAACAATTTACGCTTGCGTGTCATTGGTGATATCAGCCGCTTTAGTGAACGACTACAAGGTAAGATCGCCGAAGCAGAAGCATTGACGTTAAATAATACGGGCATGGTGATTAACATTGCGGCTAACTATGGCGGTAAATGGGACATCACTGAGGCGACAAAAACGTTGGCGTTAAAAGCACGTAACGGTGAAATTCGTGTAGAGGATATCAATGAGCAGTTGATTACTCGGCACCTGACGATGGCTGACCTTCCAGAGGTGGACCTTTTGATCCGCACCAGTGGTGAGTGTCGCATTAGCAACTTCATGCTGTGGCAAATGGCTTATGCTGAAATGTACTTCACTCCGGAGTACTGGCCTGAATTTGACGAAGATAGCCTAATAGAAGCTGTGACTTGGTTTATTGACCGAGAGCGTCGTTTTGGCTGCACTGGCGAGCAAATTAAGGCACTGATGGCTGCTCAATAAGGACTCTAAGTTTGAAACAAAGAATAATAACAGCACTAATTTTAGCTCCCCTTGTAATTTTAGGTATTTTTAAATTACCCCTATTCGGCTTCATTATCGCTTTGACTGCCATTGTGTTACTAGGCTTTTGGGAGTGGACCCAGTTCACAGAAAGCAATTCACGAATTGCTGCGCTTGTGCCTGCTGTTGCTGTAACTGGGATCAGCTTTCTATTTATTTCATCTGATGCTGTAAGCCTTAACCAACTTGTGGCACCGCATTACACAGTTTTAGGGCTTGGCTTTGTTTGGTGGATTATTGCAAGCGCGATGGCCATTACTTACCCTAAAACCACCAATTTTTGGCAAGGCAGCAAAGTGCTTCGTCATGTATTTGGTTTTCTGACTTTGATCCCTTTCCTTTGGAGCGTGATCATTCTTAGAGCGACCGATTTTTCAGTCGATCCATACCACGGTGCAAAACTTGTTCTGTATGTTTGCTTCTTGGTATGGGCGGCAGACAGTGGCGCATACTTTGCTGGTAAAAGCATGGGCAAACGTAAAATGGCGCCGCATGTGAGTCCAAACAAAACCATCGAAGGTCTAATTGGCGGTATTATCGCCGCATTGCTTGTTGGCTGGTGTGTCGCAAGTTGGTTTAATATCCAATTCACCAGTCCAATGCACATGGTGGGCATCACTCTGATTACCGTAGTGATTTCCGTGCTTGGTGACCTGGTAGAAAGCATGTTCAAACGTGTTTCAGGCATCAAAGACAGCAGCAATATCATTCCAGGGCACGGCGGCATTCTCGATCGTATCGACAGCCTGACTGCTGCATTCCCAGTATTTGCTCTTCTTTACTTCGTATTCTAATTTATCAGGAGTGGCTTTGTCGCTCCTGAATTTTTATAACGGTCTTACATCATGCAAAAGTTAACGATTCTTGGTGCAACAGGCTCGATTGGTACAAGCACACTTAAAGTGGTTGAACAAAACCCAGAGCTGTTTTCTATCGTCGCATTAGCGGCAAGCACCAACGTTGAAAAGATGGTAGCACTTTGCCTTAAGTGGCAACCCAAATACGCTGTAATGGCAGATAAAGCAGCGGCACTTGCCCTGAAATCAGAACTGGCTTCGATCGCACCAAGCACTGAAGTGTTAGGTGGCGTTGATGCACTTTGCCATGTGTCCGCACTAGGAGAAGTCGACAGTGTAATGGCGGCGATTGTTGGTGCTGCTGGCCTGTTACCAACCATGGCGGCAGTGAAAGCCGGCAAGCGTGTGTTACTGGCAAACAAAGAAGCATTAGTGATGTCTGGTCAATTGTTCATTGACGCAGTAGAAGAACATGGCGCAGAGCTACTTCCAGTAGATAGCGAGCACAACGCGATCTTCCAGTGTTTGCCTCAGCAAGTTCAAACTAACCTAGGTCGTTGCAACTTAGATGAGCATGGCATTTCTTCTATTCTTCTCACTGGTTCTGGCGGTCCATTCCGTTACACTGATATCGCAGATCTAGCGTCGGTTACTCCAGCACAAGCGATTGCTCACCCGAATTGGTCGATGGGGCCGAAAATCTCGGTTGATTCTGCAACTATGATGAACAAAGGTCTTGAATACATCGAGGCAAAATGGCTGTTTAATGCAGCCCGCGAACAGTTGAAAGTGATCATTCATCCTCAGTCTGTGATTCACTCAATGGTGCAATACCGCGATGGTTCAGTTTTGGCACAGATGGGTGAACCAGACATGGCAACCCCGATTGCACTGACAATGTCTTACCCATCTCGTGTGGATGCTGGTGTAAAACCACTCGACTTTACACAAGTGGGGGAGTTGACTTTCCTTCAGCCAGACTTTGCTCGTTATCCATGTTTGAAGCTGGCGATTGATGCCTGTTATGAAGGTCAACATGCGACAACGGCATTGAATGCTTCGAACGAAGTCGCGGTGGATGCCTTCCTTAATAATCGCCTAGGTTTCACTGATATCGCTCAAATCAATGAATCCGTTTTGAACAAAATAACGGCAAGCTATAAAAGTGAGAATGTGAATAGCTTGGAAAGCTTGATAGAGCTAGATAGAATGTCACGGATTATCGCCTTAGAATTTTTACGCGAGCGTAGCTAATAATGACTGGTATTTTGTGGAATTTGGTTTCTTTTATCGTTGCACTGGGCATCTTGGTGGCTGTGCACGAGTATGGTCACTTTTGGGTTGCGCGTCGTTGCGGTGTAAAAGTTGAGAAGTTTTCTATCGGTTTTGGTAAATCTATTTGGAGTCGAGTCGGCAAAGACGGAACAGAGTACAGCATCTCAATGATCCCGCTGGGAGGCTACGTCAAAATGGTCGACAGCCGTGTTGATGAGGTGCCAGAAAACGAAAAGCATTTGGCCTTTGACCAAAAGCCACTTTGGAAGCGCACATCTATTGTCGCTGCAGGGCCAATCTTTAACTTTCTCTTTGCTATTTTTGCCTACTGGCTGGTTTTCTTGATTGGTGTACCAGCAGTGAAGCCGGTAATTGGTGAAGTGACACCCAATTCAATCATTGCAGAGTCAGGAATTGAATCAGGGATGGAACTAAAATCTATCTCAGGTATCAAAACTCCGGATTGGGAATCAGTCAACATGGGATTGGTTTCTCATATTGGTGATGATTCGATGACAATGACACTATCTTCGACCAGTGAAATTGGCTCCGAAGTCACGAAGACGCTTGATATCCGTGATTGGAAATTTGATCCCGAAACACAATCTGCGATGTTATCGTTGGGTTTCAAACCTTACACCCCTGAAACTTACACTGAGCTGGCGCAGGTGAGCGAAGGCGGTGCCGCTGAGAAGGCCGGCCTAAAAGTGGCTGATAAGATCATCGAAATTGACGGTCAGAAGATTTCTAAGTGGGGTGAGGTAGTTCAAGCTGTTCGAGCTAACCCAGAAATACCGATTGAAGTGATGGTGTTGCGTCAAGGTGAGGAGCAATCATTTACCTTGATTCCAGGTAGCCGTGAGCTAGCTAACAAACAGACTGTTGGCTTTGCGGGTATCGCTCCTGAAGTCGCAGAATGGCCAGAAAGTTATCGCTTTGAACTACAGTTTGGTGTATTCGACTCTGTCGGCAAGGCGATTGACAAAACAGGTCAGGTTATTGGACTTACCATCAGTATGCTTAAGAAACTGATCGTGGGTGATATTGGTCTGAACAATTTGAGCGGACCAATCTCTATTGCTAAAGGCGCGGGTACGACGGCCGATTATGGTCTGGTGTACTTTTTAGGTTTTCTGGCACTAATAAGTGTTAACCTAGGTATTATTAATCTCGTTCCTTTACCAATGTTGGATGGTGGACACTTGCTGTTTTTTGCAATCGAAGCCGTCATCCGACGCCCTGTACCTGAGAAAATACAGGAAATGGGTTATCGAATTGGTGGTGCGATTATCTTCTCGCTCATGGCGTTAGCGCTATTTAATGATTTTACTCGTCTGTGATAGTTCAGAGACAAAAGCAGTAGCAAGGAATAATTAGAACAAGTATGGCGATTAAGCGAATTCTATTTGCAGGTTTACTGGCGACCAGTGTATCTGCGAACGGGGCACAGAACTTTGTAGTTCAAGATATTGAGATCGATGGATTGCAACGTGTGGCACTGGGTGCTGCGTTGCTGAAGATGCCTGTCCGTGTTGGCGACACTGTTGACCAAGGCGATGTGGCTGAGATCATTCGTGCACTGTACGCATCGGGTAACTTCGAGGATGTGAAAGTACTGCGCAACGGTGATGTGTTGGTTGTTCAAGTAAAAGAGCGTCCAACGATTGCTAGCATCTCATTCTCAGGCAACAAAGCAATCAAGGACGAGCAGCTACAAGAAAACCTCAATGCTTCTGGTGTGCGTGAAGGTGAAGCGCTTGACCGAACGACACTAAGCAATATTGAAAAGGGCTTAGAAGACTTTTACTATAGCGTTGGTAAGTACAACGCGACTGTAAAAGCGGTTGTTACTCCATTGCCTCGTAACCGTTCTGATCTGAAATTTGTGTTCACCGAGGGTGTTTCAGCAAAAATTCAGCAAATCAATTTTATCGGCAATGAAGTCTTTTCTGATGAAGATCTTCTTTCTCGTTTTAACCTGAATGTAGACGTTCCTTGGTGGAACTTCCTCGCGGACGAAAAATACCAAAAGCAAGTACTTGCTGGTGATATTGAAGCGCTGAAGTCTTACTACCTTGACCGTGGGTACCTGAAATTTAACGTTGATTCAACGCAAGTCGCGATTTCTCCCGACAAAAAGGGCGTGTACATTACTCTTGGCCTTGAAGAAGGTGATGTGTATACCGTTAAGGACGTGAAATTCCGCGGTAGCTTGATCGGCAAAGAAGCCACGTTCGAAGAGCTGGTTCCATTCGAAGACAACGAAACGTACAACGGATCGCTTGTCACTTCGATGGAAGAAAGCATCAAACGTGAGCTTGGTGAATCTGGCTATGCCTACCCACAGGTGAACACCATCCCTGAGTTTGATGATGAAAACAAGCAAGTATCACTGGTAGTAAACGTTGATCCTGGCAACCGCATTTATGTTCGTGATATTCGTTTCACGGGTAACAACTCAACAAAAGATGAAGTGTTGCGCCGTGAGATGCGTCAAATGGAAGGCAGCTGGTTAAACTCAAAATCAATCGAAACCGGTAAAACACGTCTTAACCGACTTGGTTACTTCGAAAATGTAGACGTACAAACGGTCCGTGTACCGGGTAGCGATGATCAAGTTGACCTAGTTTACTCTGTAAAAGAAGCGAACTCGGGCAGCGTGAACTTCGGTGTTGGCTACGGTACAGAATCGGGCGTGAGCTTCCAAGTTGGCCTACAACAAGACAACTTTATTGGTAGCGGTAACCGCGTTGGTATTAACGCGATGATGAACGACTATCAGAAAAACGTGAGTTTAGATTTCCGTGACCCTTACTGGAACCTTGATGGTGTCAGCTTGGGCGGTAAGATTTTCTACGATGAGTTTGAAGCTTCGGAAGCGGGTATCGTCGACTATACCAACCAAAGTTATGGCACAAGTTTGACGTGGGGATTCCCATTCGACGAACTGAACCGCTTTGAGTTTGGGGTTGGTTACACCCACAACAAGATCGGTAATTTGTCACCTTACTTACAGGTTGAGCAGTTCTTGTTGGCCCAAGCTGACAACATTGACGCTAATGGTGCGTTGAACACCAATGATTTTGACTTTAACATCTCTTGGACTCGCAATAACCTAAATCGTGGCTACTTCCCAACCGCGGGTAACCACCAACGTGCGTTTTATAAGATGACCGTACCTGGCTCTGACGTTCAATATTTCAAGATGCAGTATGATGTTCGTCAATACGTACCGCTGACCAAGAAACATGAGTTCACACTCTTGTTCCGTGGTCGCTTAGGCTACGGCAATGGTTATGGCCAAACAGATGGCAATGATAACTTGTTCCCGTTCTATGAAAACTACTACGCGGGTGGTTTTTCGACTCTGCGCGGTTTCGGTTCGAACTCCGTAGGTCCGAAAGCGGTTTACCGTGACACCTCTAACTCGAATAACGGTGAGGATATCGCAACCGATGATGCTGTTGGTGGTAACGCCGTCGCATTAGCAAGCCTAGAGTTGATTGTACCAACACCATTTGCTTCGGACGAAGTACGTAACCAAGTTCGTACCAGTATCTTCTTCGATATGGCGAGTGTTTGGGATACAGAGTTTGATTATCGAGAAGATAGAAAAACCCATGGCGCTAGTTATTATTATGATTACTCAGATCCAACCAACTATCGCTCATCTTATGGTGCGGCGTTGCAATGGATGTCTCCAATGGGGCCTCTAGTATTCTCGCTAGCGAAACCAATTAAGAAATATGATGGCGACGATGAAGAGTTCTTCACGTTCACTATCGGTAGAACCTTCTAAAGAGGAAAATATTTTGAATAAAACAATCAAAGCAGTTGGCCTAGGCCTTCTAGTACTTAGCTCTTCAATGTTCGCAAACGCGGCAGAAGCGGCTCAAAAAATCGCTTATGTAAATACTGCTCAAATTTTCCAAGCGCTTCCTCAACGTGAAGTCGTTGTGCAAAAAATGCAGAAAGACTTTAAAGGCAAGGCAGACGAGCTGAAGTCTATTCAAACACGCGCTAAGACTAAGATCGACAAGCTACAACGTGATGGTGAGCTTCTTGGTAAAGATGAAGTTCAAAAGCTACGAATCGATATCGCTAAACTAGACAGCGAATACAAAGTGAAAGCGCAAACTCTAGAAAAAGAAGGCGCTCGTCGTGAAGCTGAAGAGAAAGCGAAGCTATTCAAAAAGATTCAACAGGCTGTAGAGAAAGTAGCAAAGCAGAAAGGCTACGACATGGTAATCGATACCTCTTCTCTTCAGTACGGTAAGCCAGAATACAACATCTCTGAAGCCGTTATTAAAGCACTTAAATAAGAAGTTATGAAGACATTAACATTAGCCGAGCTGGCGACAATTACTGGGGGTGAGCTAGTTGGTGACGAGTCTCTCGTCATAAGCCGTGTCGCCCCAATGGATAAAGCACGAGAAGGTGACGTCACCTTCTTGTCTAACCCAAAGTACGCAAAGCACCTTTCTGAGTGTAAGGCAACCGTCGTGATGGTGAAAGCCGATCACAAAGACCAATGTGTGGGCAACGTATTGGTTGTGGCAGACCCTTACATCGCGTTTGCTCGAGTAGTGCAAGCCATGGACACCACTCCGAAGCCTGCTGACGAGATTGCCCCAAGTGCGGTTATCGCAGCAGATGTGAAGATGGGGACTAACGTAACCATCGGCGCAAATGCAGTCATTGAAACTGGTGTAGAGCTTGGCGACAACGTAAGCGTGGGTGCAGGTTGTTTTATCGGTAAAAATGCAAAGCTAGGTGATAACACTAAGCTTTGGGCTAATGTGACTGTCTATCATGAAGTCTCAATGGGCGATGACTGTCTAGTCCAATCTGGTGCAGTCATTGGCTCTGATGGTTTCGGCTACGCAAATGATAAAGGCGAGTGGATCAAGATCCCTCAGTTGGGTTCAGTGCGTATCGGTAACCGTGTTGAGATCGGTGCATGCACTACGATTGACCGTGGTGCACTTGAAGACACCATAATCGAAGATAACGTAATCCTAGATAACCAGCTTCAAATCGCTCATAACGTGCAGATCGGATATGGTACTGTGATGCCAGGTGGTACTATTGTCGCGGGCAGTACCAAAATTGGTAAGTACTGTCAGATCGGCGGCGCGTCGGTTCTGAATGGTCACATCACGATTGCAGATGGGGTTGCTATCACCGGTATGGGAATGGTGATGCGCAGTATCGAAGAGAAAGGCTTGTACTCATCAGGTATTCCACTGCAAACCAATCGAGAGTGGCGTAAAACCGCGACTCGAGTTCATCGTATTGATGAGATGAATAAACGTTTGAAAGCCGTCGAAAAACAGCTGGAAACGAAACAAGAATCTTAGTTCCATATTTTGAACAAAGACTCGCGAAATGCGAGTCTTTTTCTTCTATAATGACGCGCTATAATTAGATTTATCACCAAGCTGGTATGCACTTTGCAGGCGATTAGCGCTGAAATGGCATTTGCCACAGGCTTGCCATCTTGGTTGGTGAGAATTGAAATAGGAAGACGACTTTGACTACTGAAAAGAAAACGATGAACATCTCTGAAATTCAAGAGCTATTGCCTCATCGCTACCCATTCTTATTGATCGATCGTGTGATTGACTTCCAAGAAGAGAAGTACCTTCATGCAATCAAAAACGTGTCGGTTAACGAACCTCAGTTCACAGGTCACTTTCCACAGCTACCAGTATTCCCGGGTGTCCTCATTTTAGAAGCAATGGCGCAGGCGACTGGCCTGCTTGCATTTAAATCATTTGGCGCGCCAACTGAAAACGAACTGTACTATTTCGCAAGTGTCGACGGAGCAAAATTCCGCAAGCCAGTAGTACCAGGCGATCAAATGATTATTGAAGTCGAATTTTTGAAAGAGCGTCGCGGCATTGCTGCATTCAAAGGTGTAGCGAAGGTTGACGGCGAAGTGGTATGTTCAGCTGAGCTGAAGTGTGCTCGTCGAGAGTTTTAATATGATTCATGAAACCGCTAAAATCCACCCAGGTGCGGTGGTAGAGGAAGGCGCGATAATTGGCGCTAACGTGACAGTTGGTCCCTTCACGTACATCACTTCTACAGTTGAGATTGGTGAAGGCACAGAAGTCATGTCTCATGTCGTTATCAAAGGTCACACTAAGATTGGTAAAGATAACCGTATTTTTCCACACGCTGTGATTGGCGAAGAGAACCAAGACAAAAAGTACGGTGGTGAAGATACAACGGTGGTTATTGGTGATCGAAACGTGATCCGTGAGGCTGTTCAAGTACATCGTGGCACGGTGCAAGATAAAGCAACAACGGTGATCGGTGACGATAATCTGCTTTGTGTCAATGCGCACATTGCCCACGACGTTGTCGTTGGCAACCACACTCACATCGGCAACAATGCGATTCTTGGTGGTCACGTAACCGTTGATGATCACGCTGGCGTAATGGCACTTTCTGCGATTCATCCATTTTGTACCGTGGGCGCTTACGCATACATTGGTGGCTGTTCTGCTGTCGTGCAAGACGTACCAGCTTATGTATTGGCGCAAGGTAACCATGCAGCACCATTTGGTTTAAACCTAGTCGGCTTGAAGCGTAATGGTTTTGAAAAACCAGAGATTCGCGCGCTGCAAAAAGCGTACAAAGAAATCTACCGCTCAGGTAAGACGATGGAAGAAGTGAAACCCATTATTGCTGAGATGGCGCAAGAATGGCCGGCAGTAAAACGTTTCTCAGACATTCTGGAAACAACGGAACGTGGCATCATTCGTTAATCAACGAAAGAGCGGTTAATTTGAAAAGATCGCGCCCAACTTGGGCTGCGGTCTTTTTGTGTTTTATGGACAAGGGTTTGTAGCTTACGTTTGTATCGGTACATTTGTATAGGCACATAGGGCAGACCGTTATCCATAGCGCACAGAATAAATAGCGAAGAAGATATGGAAAAACCATTACGTATCGGCATCATTGCCGGAGAACTGTCTGGCGACACGCTAGGTGAAGGCTTTATCAAAGCAGTAAAACAGCAATACCCAGACGCCGAGTTTGTTGGTATTGGTGGCCCTAAAATGATGGCACAAGGCTGCGAGTCTCTTTTCGATATGGAAGAGCTGGCCGTGATGGGTTTAGTGGAAGTGCTAGGTCGCTTGCCAAGACTGCTCAAAGTCAAAGCTGAGCTCGTGAAATACTTCACGCAAAATCCGCCGGATATTTTCGTTGGCATCGATGCACCAGATTTTAACTTGCGTGTCGAACTAGACCTTAAAAAAACCGGCATTAAAACCGTACATTATGTCAGCCCGTCGGTTTGGGCGTGGCGTCAAAAGCGCATCTTTAAGATCGAAGCGGCGACCAACCTAGTATTGGCGTTTTTACCATTTGAAAAAGTTTTCTACGATAAATTCAATGTGCCGTGTGAATTCATTGGTCACACATTAGCAGATGCGATTCCACTGAGTTCTGAAAAAGCACCAGCACGTGAATTGTTAGGTTTAGAGCAAGACAGACAGTGGTTGGCTGTACTGCCGGGCAGTCGTGGCAGCGAGCTGAAAATGCTTTCTCAACCGTTTATTGAAACCTGTAAGAAGTTGCATCATAAGTTCCCAGATCTTGGCTTCGTCGTTGCGCTTGTAAACCAGAAGCGTCGCGAACAATTCGAACAGGCATGGAAAGAACACGCGCCTGAGCTTGACTTCAAACTTGTGGACGATACGGCACGTAACGTGATTACCGCGTCAGACGCCGTGATGCTTGCATCCGGAACCGTTGCGTTAGAATGCATGTTGCTTAAACGCCCAATGGTGGTGGGTTACCGTGTCAATCGTGTGACCGCTTTCCTCGCTCAGCGTTTGTTGAAAACCAAGTATGTTTCTCTACCGAACATTCTGGCAGATACTGAACTGGTGAAAGAATATCTGCAAGATGACTGCACATCAGACAACTTATTCAATGAAGTATCCCGCTTACTAGAGAGCGATAATCGAGAAATGCTGGATAAGTTTACTGAAATGCATCATTGGATTCGCAAAGGTGCGGATCAACAAGCCGCAAATGCGGTTCTAAAACTGATTGAAAAATAGAGAATTACCATGGCTGTAAAACCCAAAACGACCAAAGCAAAAGTAGAATTAGCGCCGTTTGAATATCCGCAAGGCTATCAGTTGATTGCGGGTGTTGATGAGGTAGGGCGTGGTCCTTTGGTGGGCGATGTTGTTACCGCGGCGGTTATCTTGGATCCAAATAACCCAATCGAAGGCCTAAACGACTCGAAAAAGCTGAGCGAGAAAAAACGTCTTGCATTGCTGCCAGAAATCAAAGAGAAAGCGTTGGCATGGGCGGTAGGCCGCTGTTCTCCCGAAGAAATTGATGAGCTCAACATCCTGCAGGCGACAATGGTTGCCATGCAGCGTGCCATTGAGGGTTTGAAAGTTCAGCCAGACCTTGCGCTTATCGACGGTAATCGCTGCCCTGAATTACCCATGGACTCGCAAGCCGTAGTGAAAGGCGATTTGCGCGTGGCTGAAATCAGCGCAGCGTCGATCATTGCAAAAGTGGTTCGCGACCAAGAGATGGAAGAACTGGATAAACACTATCCGCAATTCGGTTTTGCTCAGCACAAAGGTTACCCGACCAAAGCTCACTTCGAAGCGATTGAGCGACACGGTGTGATCAGCCAACACCGTAAGAGCTTCAAGCCCGTAAAGAAAGCGCTCGGCATCGAAGAATAAAGCAAAATAGGACAATGGGCGTATCGGTATTATAAACCGCGCCCGCTTTAGGTTAGAATCCCAAATAAGATTTAGTTTACGGTACCTGTTAATGTCAGATCCCAAGTTCATTCACCTTCGAGTCCACAGTGATTACTCGATGGTGGATGGTATCAACAAAGTTCCACCGCTCGTTAAGAAAGTCGCCGAACTGGGCATGCCAGCAATGGCGTTGACCGATTTTACGAACCTATGCGGTTTGGTAAAGTATTACGGTGCTGCGCACGGCAATGGTGTGAAGCCAATCATTGGTGCCGATTTCAAAATGCAATCGGATGAGTTTGGCGAGGAGCTGACGCAATTAACATTACTTGCGGCAAATAACGAAGGTTACAAAAATCTGACGCTTTTGATTTCAAAAGCTTACCTACGTGGTCACGTGCAGCATCAACCCGTTATCGATAAGACTTGGTTGGCAGAGTTATCTGAAGGTTTGATTGTGCTTTCTGGTGCGAAAAATGGTGAAATTGGTAAAGCGTTACTTAAGGGTAACCGTACAGTAGCAGAGAGCTGTGTGGCGTTTTACCAAGAATATTTCCCAGACCGTTTCTATTTAGAACTGGTTCGCACAGGTCGTCCAGACGAGGAAACGTACCTGCACTTTGCTGTTGAGTTCGCAAATGAAACTCAGTTGCCCGTTGTGGCGACCAACGAAGTGGTGTTTATCGGCGAAGAGCTATTTGACGCGCACGAAATTCGTGTGGCGATCCATGATGGTTATACGCTCGAAGATCCGCGTCGTCCAAAGAACTACAGCCCAGAACAATACTTGCGTACTGAAGAGGAAATGTGTGAGCTGTTTGCCGACATTCCGGAAGCGTTAGAAAACAGTGTTGAAATTGCCAAGCGTTGTAATGTGACAGTACGTTTGGGTGAATATTTCCTACCTGCCTTCCCAACTGAAGGTATGGAAGAGACCGACTTCTTGGTCATGAAGTCTCGCGAAGGTCTGGAAGAGCGTTTAGAGTTCCTGTTCCCAGATGAGGAAGAGCGCAAGCAGCGTCGCCCTGAATACGATGATCGTCTGCAAATCGAACTCGATGTAATCAACCAAATGGGCTTCCCGGGTTACTTCTTGATCGTAATGGAATTCATCCAGTGGTCGAAGGATAATTCGATTCCAGTTGGACCGGGTCGTGGCTCGGGTGCGGGTTCTTTGGTCGCATATGCACTGAAGATCACCGACCTTGATCCATTGGAATATGACCTGCTATTCGAACGTTTCTTGAACCCTGAACGTGTCTCCATGCCCGATTTTGATGTCGACTTCTGTATGGATAAACGTGACCAAGTTATTGATCACGTAGCCGAAATGTACGGTCGTGATGCGGTGTCGCAGATCATCACCTTTGGTACCATGGCAGCGAAAGCGGTAATTCGTGACGTTGGCCGTGTGTTGGGTCACCCATTTGGCTTTGTTGACCGCATCTCTAAACTGGTTCCGCCTGACCCAGGCATGACGCTAGAGAAAGCATTTAAAGCCGAACCAGCGCTCCCCGAGCTCTATGATGCGGATGAGGAAGTCAAAGAGCTTATCGACAAGTGTCGCATCCTAGAAGGTTGTACACGAAACGCCGGTAAGCACGCGGGTGGGGTGGTAATCTCACCCACCACGATCACCGATTTTGCGCCGATTTATGCTGATGCGGAAGGTCATTTCCCAGTCACACAGTTCGATAAGAACGACGTAGAAACGGCAGGTCTGGTTAAGTTTGACTTCTTAGGGTTGCGAACTCTAACCATCATCGACTGGGCGCTGGGTCTGATAAACCCACGCCTTGAACGTGAAGGTAAAGAGCCTATTCAGATAGAGTCAATCCCGCTGGTTGATGCGGCGTCTTTCCGCCTGTTACAAAACTCAGAGACCACTGCGGTATTCCAGCTTGAATCGCGTGGTATGAAAGAGCTGATCAAACGTCTTCAACCGGACTGTTTTGAAGACATCATCGCACTCGTTGCTCTTTTCCGTCCAGGTCCGCTACAGTCGGGCATGGTAGATAACTTTATCGACCGTAAACACGGCCGAGAAGCGATCTCTTACCCAGACGAAAAATGGCAACACGAATCGCTTAAAGAAATTCTCGATCCAACTTACGGCATCATCCTGTATCAAGAACAGGTAATGCAGATTGCACAGGTATTATCTGGCTACACCCTTGGTGGCGCAGACATGCTTCGTCGTGCGATGGGTAAGAAAAAACCGGAAGAAATGGCCAAACAGCGCGCCACCTTTGAAGAGGGGGCAATTGCCAATGGCGTCGATGGCGAGTTGGCGATGAAGATCTTCGACTTGGTGGAGAAGTTCGCAGGTTACGGTTTTAACAAATCGCACTCGGCCGCTTACGCATTGGTTTCTTACCAGACCTTATGGCTAAAGACGCACTTCCCAGCAGAGTTCATGGCAGCGGTAATGACTGCCGATATGGATAACACTGAGAAGGTTGTTGGCCTGGTCGACGAATGTTTCCGCATGAAACTGACTGTCTTGCCGCCAGATATTAACGCTGGTCTATACCGTTTTAACGTAGATCAAAGCGGTGCCATTGTTTACGGTATCGGTGCGATTAAAGGCGTGGGTGAGGGCCCAATTGATGCGATTTTAGAAGCGCGTAATAAAGGCGGTCACTTTATTGACCTTTTCGATTTTTGTGCACGTATCGACCTGAAAAAGGTCAACAAACGGGTTATTGAAAAACTGATTTATGCGGGGGCACTCGATAGGCTTGGCCCTCACCGCGCGGCATTAATGGCATCGCTCAATGATGCAGTGAAAGCGGCAAGCCAACACCACCAAGCTGAGGCCTTTGGTCAGACTGACATGTTCGGTGTGCTGACTGACGCGCCTGAGGAAGTGGAACACAAGTATACTCAAGTGCCAGCATGGCCAGAAAAAGTATGGTTAGAGGGTGAACGAGAGACGCTCGGCTTATATTTGACCGGGCACCCAGTAAACGCTTACATAAAGGAACTAAATAAATACGTTAGTTGTCGACTAAAAGACGCGACCCCAACACGTCGCGATCAATCCGTGACAGTCGCGGGTTTGGTTATTGCCGCTCGCGTGATGACAACCAAACGTGGATCGCGCATCGGCATCATGACTCTTGACGATCGAAGTGGTCGAATGGAAGTCATGTTGTTCTCGGATTCGCTCGATAGGTATGCAGAACTTCTCGAAAAAGATAAAATTTTGGTCGTTTCTGGACAGGTCAGCTTTGATGACTTCAACGGTGGCCTTAAAATGTCGGCGCGTGAAGTTATGGATCTGGGTACTGCACGTGAAAAATACGCACGTGGTTTGTCGATATCTGTTGATGCTAGCCAGATTAACGATAAATTCTTTGAACAATTTACTCGTATTTTAGAACCGCATAAAGCCGGAACCGTACCTGTCAATGTATACTACCAGCGTGCCGACGCCAGAGCGCGGTTAACATTGGGCACCGAATGGCGAGTAACGCCAACAGACACATTGCTAGACGATTTAAAACAGCTACTTGGTAAAGGCCAAGTAGAACTCGAATTTAACTAAAAATTCAGTGCGATACGTAAGACGCTGAGTCAAAAAGGATTCATAGATGAGCCTAAACTTTCTTGAATTTGAAAAGCCAATTGCAGAACTAGAAGCAAAGATTGAAGCACTGCGCGACGTATCTCGTCACGGTGGTGATTCTGCGATTGACCTTGATAAAGAAATCGAACAGCTAGAGAAAAAGAGCCTAGAACTTAAGAAAAAAACCTTTAGCAACCTAGGTGCATGGGAAACAGCTCAATTGGCTCGTCACCCTTTACGTCCATATACATTGGATTACATTCAACACGCATTTGAAGAGTTTGATGAATTAGCGGGTGACCGTGCGTTCGCAGACGACAAAGCCATTGTTGGTGGTATAGCACGTCTTGAAGGCCGACCAGTGATGATCATTGGTCACCAAAAAGGCCGCGAAACCAAAGAAAAAGTGAAGCGTAACTTTGGTATGCCTAAACCAGAAGGTTACCGTAAAGCACGACGCCTGATGGAGATGGCAGAGCGTTTCAATATGCCAATCATCACGTTTATCGACACTGCGGGTGCATACCCAGGCGTTGGCGCTGAAGAGCGCGGCCAGTCTGAAGCTATCGCAACCAACCTGAAAGTGATGTCTGGCCTCAAAGTGCCAGTCATTTGTAATGTTGTTGGTGAAGGTGGCTCCGGTGGTGCACTTGCGATTGGTGTGGGTGACTATGTAAACATGCTTCAGTACTCAACGTACTCAGTGATCTCTCCAGAAGGTTGTGCTTCAATCTTATGGCGTGATTCAGACAAAGCGCCACAAGCAGCAGAAGCGATGGGCCTAACCGCTCCACGCCTTAAGGAACTTGGTCTTATCGATGAAATTATCGAAGAGCCACTGGGTGGTGCTCACCGTGACCATGTTCAAATGGCTGAAAACATGAAAGCCAACTTGCTTCGTCAGCTAGAAGATCTTGAGCAACTTGGCCACGAAATGTTACTTGAGCGTCGTTACCAGCGGCTAATGAGCTACGGTTATTGCTAAATTGCGGTCACTGCTAAAGCGCAGCTCAAGCTAAATTATGGTTGCCGCAAGCGTTAGCTGAACTTTTGCAAGATAACAGATAAAATAAGAAGGGTTGGGCAGAAGTCCAGCCCTTTTTTATTTCTTTCGGATGGTTTATGGAATCGCTCTACTCGCAATGTGCTCAAGTGCTCGACCACTATTATCGGCCCGGAGCCAAGATTGTCTTGGCGTTTAGTGGTGGGATAGATTCACGTCTTATGCTCGAACTGCTGAGTCGTTATCAGCAAGTGAATGCCACAGATAGCAACCCAATTCATTGTCACGCTGTTTATGTGCACCATGGTTTGAGTGCGAACGCGGATGAGTGGGCGGCCAAATGTTTGACTTGGGCAAAGCAGGTAGGAATGACCTGCTTCGTTGAGCGAGTGACTCTAGACACCCAAAGTGGCGAAAGCATCGAGCTGTTGGCTCGTGATGCGCGATATCAGGCGCTGGCCAAGCACATCCAAGCGGGTGATTTATTGCTGACGGGACAACACGCCGATGATCAAGTCGAAACCTTCTTGTTAGCATTGAAGCGTGGCAGTGGCCCGAAAGGTTTATCGTCAATGGCAGAAAGTATGCCGTTTGCTGATGGCACCTTGGTTCGTCCTTTCCTCACCGTCAAGCGTGAGCAAATTGAGGCCGTAGCGAAGGAGCAAGGGCTAGATTGGGTAGAAGACGAAAGTAATCAAGACACGCGTTTCGATCGTAACTTCCTTCGCCACCGGATCCTCCCAACGCTCTCTGAACGTTGGCCGAGTATCCACCATGCGGTGCAGCGCAGCGCTGCATTGTGTGCTCAACAGGAAGCCTTGCTGGATGAGCTGCTTGATGCGGTGTTTGAGCGTGCGCTACAAAGTGATTTGAGCTTGAGTATTGGAGAGCTATCTTTGCACAGTGAATTGGCTCGTGCGCGGTTGGTGCGTATGTGGCTGGCTAAACTCAATGCCAGTATGCCAACGCAAGTGCAGCTTAATTTAATCTGGAATGAAGTCGCGTTAGCGCAGCAAGACGCCAACCCCAAGCTACAACTTAAGCAAGGAGAGGTGCGCCGTTTTCAAAATTGCCTGTATTGGGTAACTGAAACGGCTGATGTCACGACGTGGCGCAGCGATATTCACACCGATATGGCTTTGGTGTTGCCGAAGCAGCTGGGGGTGCTTACTTTGAGTACCCGCTCAGAGCAAGCCAATATTGCCTTGCCGCCTCAGCCAGAACTGCTCAAAGTGACGTTTAACCCAGAAGGACTCTCTGCGCATCCAGCCACGCGGAATCACAGCCGCAAGTTGAAAAAGCTGTTCCAAGAGTACAAGGTGCCGAGCTGGTTGCGTCGTCAAATCCCGATTTTAATGTATCAAGATAAGGTGGTAGCGGTTGGGGATTTGTTTGTTGACCGAGCATTCAGTGGTCAAGACTGTGAGCTTGTCTGGCGAAAGTTATTGTAATCCTAATGACTTTGTTGCACTTATCGGTAAATAAATTCCACTAGTGTCTGGGTTTTCAGTTGCGTCCCGACAACAAGGATTGAATGTTGCGAGGCGCTAACCGATAATATGCGTAAACGATTGAAGCTTAAGGGATGAACATGAAAAAGATTGAAGCGATCATCAAGCCATTCAAATTGGATGATGTGCGAGAAGCATTGGCTGAAGTAGGCATAACAGGGATGACGGTCTCTGAAGTGAAAGGTTTTGGCCGTCAGAAAGGTCACACAGAGTTGTACCGTGGTGCCGAGTACATGGTTGATTTTCTTCCTAAAGTGAAGCTAGAAATCGTCGTGACCGAAGATGTTGCCGATAAATGTGTAGAAACCATCATCGAAACAGCGCAAACCGGCAAGATTGGCGACGGTAAGATCTTTGTAACCGATATAGAACGTGTCGTACGTATCCGTACTGGTGAAGAAGACGAAGACGCAATCTAACTCTGTCGAGATAGAATTAAGATTTCACTTCATTATCTGGTGAAAAATTGAGTAAGCTAACAGGGAGCCGACAATGGCTCCTTTTTTATGATGCGCATTTATGCGCTCTATTCTTTATTAGGTAGGCCTATGTATCCGCGTTTAGCTTTTGCGTTAGTTTTTCTCATTATCACTGGGCTTGTTAGTTTTCAGGTTATCTTTAAGGTGCCAGAGCAACCACAAATTATTTCTCAAACAGGGGCGAATATTACTCAAGATCTTCGCTGTATGGAGTTTGAGCAGCCTCAGGCACTTGACAAAGATGGTGAGTTAAATGTCTTGGTATGGAATATCTACAAACAAAACCGAGACAACTGGCAGCAAGCGCTGGACGAGTTTTCCGCCAACAAACAGTTACTTGTGCTGCAAGAAGCCAGCTTAACTGATGAATTCAAAAACTGGCTGGTGGACGGACAGTGGGTGAGCAACCAAGTCAGTGCATTCAAAGCACTTGGCAGTGGCGCGGGTGTGATCAGCATTGCGCACAAAGCGCCCATTCGAGCTTGCGCGTATACGTCAAAAGAACCGTGGTTACGTCTGCCGAAATCAGCGTTGTACAGTAAGTACCAGCTCAGCAATGGTCAAGTTCTGGCGGTTGTGAACATCCATGCGATTAACTTTACGTTGGGTACCGAAGAGTACACGTCTCAGCTTTCTGTACTAGAGAAAGTGCTAGAGGCGCATGCTGGCCCGATTATGTTTGCTGGGGATTTTAATAGTTGGAATGGAGAGCGCTTAAGCGCGATGAAAAAAACGCTGCAGAAAGTCAATTTACAAGAAGTTGCTTTCAGCCAAGATCACCGTACTCAGTTCATTACTGGCTTGAAGCTAGACCATGTTTTTTATCGTGGCCTAACTCTCAAAAGTGCGAAAGCGCCGCAGAGCGACGCTTCTGATCATAATCCATTGCTAGTCTCGTTTACACTGAACGATTAGCTAAGAGGGGCCCTAGCTAAGCAATAATGATGTACAGGGCAAAAATCAGGTAGAACGTAATCCAAGGTAGGCTTGCAATTACAAGGGCCTGCCCGCGTTCAAACTCTGTCCAAGTTAAAACCACACCATAACCCAAGACAATGTACCAAGGCAGCAGCAGTGGCAGTGAACTGGTCAATGGTGACCACTCGTTAGTTAGTGGTAGCTTTAACAAACCATTTAGGCTGTTTAAGTCGGCAGCATACGTCATCACTTGCCCGTGTTTCAAAAGCAGACTCACGTAGCTGGCGATATCGCCAAGTACGGCGGGGAAGAGAATTGCACAAGAGGCCGCAAACCATCTCCAGTAACCGTATTGCTGTTTGCTTGTTTTGGTCGCAAGGAAGAACCACAAAGCCAAAAGTAGCAAAGTCGCAAAGCGATTAAATACGTCATTGATGATTGAGCTGGCCATCAGTGTATTGGGTTCCAACAGCTCAATCTGCTCAGGAGCTATCTGTTGCAGTTGAGCCGTTAATTGCTCACTTAGCCAAGTAAAATCCACATTTGAGAAATAGGCACCCCAGAACAAGATCGGGCTGAGCATCAAAAAAATGAACGGCTGCCATCCCCAGATCCCACGTTGATACAGCGCCAAGAAACACGATGTTGGTGAACGGAAAATATCCAACAACATGACAAACGGGTTACTTGATGGGGTCATACATTTACCTTAGTGACGTCAACATACAACCTAAGCTTCTGACCTGGTTTGAGGTACTTCTGCGTTTGAAGAGAATTCCATTTGACAATGTCCTTGCCCTTCACCTTAAACTTGCTCGCAATACCGCTGATAGTGTCGCCCGAGCGTACGTTATAGAAAACGGAGCGAATTACTTCGCCTTTGTCTGAGCGCTTCCAAATCGTCAGCTTTTTGCCAACACGTAGGGTATCTCTTGGTCCCATGCCGTTCCATTTCGCCAGCGCCTTATGAGAAACCTTGTTTTGCTTTGCGATAGACCACAAGCTCTCGCCAGGTTGCACGACATGAGTCAGCTTGAATTGACCGCGGGATGTTGACTGTGTTTTGTTCAGTCGATTTTTCGCGGTTAAAGCGTATTTAGCGTCATCTTTTGTTGACGTCGGGATCATTAGGTACTGACCAATGCGAATATTGCTGCTCGTCAAGCCGTTTGCACGTTGGATAACTTTGGTTGTCGTTGCGTATTTCTGAGCCAACCTGCTGAGTGAGTCGCCAGGTTTCACTTTGTAGCGTGCGACCTTCATGCCTTTACCACGGTTCTTCTTCACTTGAGCAAGGAACTGAGCCTTCTTCTCGATAGGAATTAGAAGTTGGTGCGGACCATTGGGCGCCGTAGACCATTGGTTGTAAGCTGGGTTGTAACCTTGTAGCTCTTTGACACCAATGCCTGCGTAATCAGCTGCAATCGCAAGATCCAACTGTTCATTTGGATCGACCTGTGTCAGTACAGGCTTATTCGGGATTGATGGAATCTTTATACCGTACTTGTCTTGGTTCGCAATGATGTCTGCAAGCGCAAGTAGCTTAGGAACGTAGCTGCTTGTCTCTTTAGGTAGATCAAGGGAGAAGAAGTCCGTTGGTTTTCCTAGCTTCTTATTTTTACGAATCGCGCTTGATACACGACCACCGCCGCTATTGTAAGCCGCAATTGCTTGGTCCCAGTTGCCGTTAAAGCGCTTGCTCTGTTGCTCAAGGTAATCAAGCGCAGCATCTGTTGCTGCGTAAACATCACGACGGCCGTCATACCAGTAGTTCTGCTCCAATCCCATCATCTTTCCGGTGCCAGGAACGAATTGCCAAAGGCCAGCTGCACTGCCATGTGAGTATGCAAAGGGGTCAAATGAGCTTTCTACGATAGGTAGAAGTGCCAATTCCATGGGAAGGCCACGCTCTTCAATGCGTTTTGTAATCATGTACAAAAACGGCTGTGCGCGTTCAGACACGGTACGCAGATGGTTAGGGTGCTTCAAATACCACGTACGGTAGTAAGCCACTTTCTTGTTATTTGGGATGTCCATTTCAAGCTGCATGCCGATACGACGCCATACATCTTTTTGATCTTGAGGAGAAAGGGCTTTCGGCGTCACTCTAGCCGGTTTTTTTGCTGCCGATAGCCTTTTCTTTGAGTCCGCTCGAGTGACGGCTTGTTTTACCGCTTGTTCGGACTTATTGGTTTCTGGTGCTGGCGTATTTGTTAACTCTGACTCTGTCAATTGACAACCAGAAAGTAATAACGCCAGCGCCCAACTGTACTTTAAACGCATGGATTTAAGCCTATTTAGGGCCTGTTTATCTTCTCCTGCCTGTCGCGCAACAATGTACGTGGCAGTCGCAAGATAATAGACATCTTGTAACTGAATGAAAGGTAGGGCTTACAGGCCGCTACTTTTATGCGATTGGATGAAATACAAACAGCTTTATATCTGCCCCCAAACGCAATAGAAGCGCCACTGGCGCTTCTATTGAAATCAGCTCACGATAATACTTGCGTCGTGCAAGTTTACAAGCATAAATTGGTTAAAATTCGTTCTTCCACTCACGCAGAGCAGTAAAAACTGAGCACGGGTCGCTGTTTTTAATACGATTTGTGACAGATTGAATCACTTCGGCGTTGGTCGCGCGCAAGAACGGATTAATCAATTTTTCTTTGCGCAGCGTGGTAGGAATGGTAGGAATGTTTAATCCGCGCAGACGATTTACGTCATCACGGTATTGACGTAAGTGCTCGTTATCTGGCTCAACGGCTAATGCAAAGGCAACGTTACTTGCGGTGTACTCGTGTGCACAAAACACCTCAGTCTCTTCAGGTAGCTTCATTATTTTGCTCAATGACTCGAACATTTGCTCTGGGGTACCTTCGAAGATACGACCGCAGCCAGCTGAGAACAGTACGTCTCCGCAAAATAACTTGCCATCACCTACATAGCCTATATGACCCAATGTGTGACCTGGCAAACCGAGCACCATAAATATTTCACCGAAAAGCTCAAGTTTGTCGCCTTCTTCCATCGCATTGGTTAATGTAGGGATAGGTTCCGTCTTCGGGCCGACCACAGAAACATGAGGAAAAGCACGCACTAAATCAGAAACGCCGCCAATGTGGTCATTGTGGTGGTGTGTAATTAAGATCGCTTCTAAAGTTAACTCGTTAGCCTGTAAATACGCTAACACTGGCTTGGCGTCGCCTGGATCGACCACGGCACATTGCTTGTCGCTATTTTGAATCAGCCAGATGTAATTGTCGTTAAATGCGGGTATGCTTTTGATCTCTAACACGTTCGTTCTCCGTTACCCTTTTAAGTCAGGTGGTTAATGAAACCAGCACTCAGCAACAAAACTTTACCGTACCCGTCGACTTGGTCAGAACTGAACAATGGGCCGTGGGTACTTGAGTCAATCCAAACCCGATTCGATGAATGGTGTCCGAGGTTATTCGGCTATCACATGCTGAAATTGGGTGGTTTGAGCTGTGAGCTAACCAGCTGTAATGGTAACATTCAACACCAAGTCAACGTAGATATCCAGAACCCGTTGCATAATGTTGTTGCAGATGGTTACGAATTGCCCTTTTTAGAGAAAAGTTTTGATGTTGCGGTCCTCGCTCATCAACTGGACTATGCAAGTGATCCCCATCGACTGCTGCGAGAAGTTGATCGCGTCATGATGGATGATGGTTATATTATTATTACGGGCTTCAATCCGATCAGTGTCACTGGCTTAGCAAGTTTGCTGCCTTGGCGGAGAAATATTTTGCCGTGGAGTGGGCGAATGTTTACCACCCACAGGATTAAAGACTGGCTAGGCGTGTTGAACTATCAAGTGGTTCATTGTGAACGTTATGCTCTGTTTCCGATGACACGCTGCAAAACCATGCTGACATGGTTGGAAAACAGTTTGGGAGATTGGGCATCGCCGGCAGGGAGTCTTTATTACATTGTCGCTCGTAAGCGAACTTACCCCCTTAAACCTATCAAGCCGCATTGGCGTTTCAAACGGAAGCTAACACCAATGGGGGTGATGAACAGAGAGGGCAGTGCGGTGAAAAAGGTATTAAGCAGTAAAAACTAAGACGCTTGGTAACCGGTATCTTCTTCCGTTGGGTTTTCAGCAGCGGCGCGAGCAAGATCGTCACAGATCTCATTCTCACGATGGCCTGCGTGGCCCTTAACCCAATGCCAATCCACTTGATGGCGAGCGGTTTCCTTGTCCAGTGCTTGCCATAAGTCGGCATTCTTCACTGGTTTTTTGTCTGCGGTTTTCCAGTCTCGCTTTTTCCAATTGTGTATCCATTGCGTAATGCCCTGGCGCACGTACTGACTGTCGGTTGTTAACGATACTTGGCATGGTTCTTTTAACGTTTGTAGCGCGACCACGGCCGCCAACATTTCCATGCGGTTATTGGTGGTCAGCGTATAGCCTTTTGCTAGAGTTTTTTCTGTTTGCTTGTAACGCAGAACAATTCCGTAACCGCCAGGGCCCGGATTGCCTAAACAAGAACCATCAGTGAAAATCTCAACGTGTTTGGTCATATTTTTGATACTATTAACCCGAAACTTTAATGAAGCATAGTCTGACACACATAACCTTATGAATACCAGCAGCAATTCTGAACACAATCGTATTATCGTACTCGATACTGAAACCACGGGTATGAACCTTGAGGGCGGCCCGCACTACATGGGACACCGCATCATAGAGATCGGTGCCGTGGAAATCATCAACCGTAAGCTGACTGGTCGTCACTTCCATGTATACCTCAAGCCGGACCGCGAAATTCAGCCCGAAGCGATTGGCGTTCACGGTATTACCGATGAATTCCTCGTCGACAAACCGGATTATTCGCATGTCCACCAAGAGTTCTTAGATTTCATCAAAGGTGCTGAGCTGGTCGCCCATAATGCGCCCTTCGATACCGGCTTTATGGATTATGAGTTTGAAATGCTCGATCCAGCCATTGGTAAAACGGACGATTTCTGTAAGGTGACCGATACCCTTGCCATGGCGAAGAAAATCTTCCCAGGCAAGCGCAACAACCTCGACATCTTGTGTGAACGATACGGTATTGATAACTCTCACCGTACTCTCCACGGGGCATTGCTCGATGCTGAGATTTTAGCCGACGTTTACCTCTTAATGACGGGTGGTCAAACGAGTCTAGAATTTAACGCTAATAAAAAAAATGGCGAACCAGAGGGTATTCGTCGGGTCCAAGGAAGAAAAGCGCTAAAGGTTTTGCGTGCCACTGCCGATGAAGTAGAAGCACACCAGAAAAGATTAGAGCTGGTGAACGACAGTATTTGGTAGTAATTAGGAGAGACTATGTTGAGGGCTTTGTCCGTCGCTATTTTAGCGTTCTGGAGTTGTTTCGCGTTTTCTGCGAGCGAGTCCGCCATGTCTTTGCTAGATAACCGTTTTCGTGTCGATCCGACCATAGAACAAATCACATTTCTGGTTTATCGTGAGCAAAGTTCTCAACCTGTCGTCCTTGTTCGTCCTGATGGTAAAAAATATTACGCATGGGGCACCTACGACAACGTACGTTGGTATCAAGAACCTTCTCTTGACATCATTTCTGTCGACAAACCTATGGCAGGCCCTTGGCAAGCCGTGGGTAAAGTGACCCCCAAAAACAATATCCGTCTAATCTCGCACCTCAAACTCAACACCGATGTGTTTCCAAACCGTCTCTATCACAACGAAGCACTAAAGTTTACAGCGCGCTTGACCTCAGAAGATAAACCACTGGTACTGAGAGATTTCCTCGAGCGCGTAAAACTGCGTGTTACTTTCACCAAGTTTGTCGAAAACGAAGATCAACTGATAAAAGAAGCGCGCCCCATCGCTATGGTGGTTGGTGAATTCTCCGATGATGGCCGCGGCTTGGATGAAAAAGCCGGCGATGGCGTTTTTACCGTTCAGCTACCGATTGATGTCAAACCGGGGAAATACCGCGCACGCATAACCTCTGGTAACGGCGTATTTCTCCGAGCACAAGAGCACGTGGTACTGGTTTACCCATCGCCGATTACTCGCACCTTTATTCAATCACGCCATGCCGGGCAACCACATCAATTGGTCGTCAGTGGTGAGCAAGGCATGATTACACCGGGCTCGATTGCAGTGAACGTGGAGCAAAAAGCGCCAGATGGTTTTATTAGTCATAGCCAAGGCCAAGTCTCTGCAGATGGCAGCAAAACGACGCTTGAGATGGGTAATGACACCGAGTTGGGTAAATACACATGGCACGGTGAAGTGTTTGCGACCGACTTAGCCACCAAGCGCTCATTGGTCTTCCCAATCAAAGAGCAATCATTCAGCGTTGTCAACGAAGTGGATTTGGAAGCTGCGCGCTCAGCCAAAGAAGCGGAGATCGCTGAGCAAAGACGTATCGAAATGGAAGAACGCATCATCGCCAAGCGCGAAGCTGAACGTCAGCAAAGTATGATCATCATCGCCATTGGTAATGTGCTTGCCCTGATTCTGGTGATTCTATTCTGGATCATCTGGACCAAGCTCAAAGCTAAACGCCAAGCGATGCCAGAGATGCAGTTGGAAGTGCCGAAGAAGTAGGGTGTAAGAATTTAAATTTAGAACGGAGCCAATTGGCTCCGTTTTTTGTATTGTTCTTAAGCTTTAGGAACTTTAGCTTCTAGTATAAGAGTATTTCTAATATCGTTTATTATGGAGTCTGAGTGTTTGGCGGATGTTTTTCAACCCCGGATCTTTTATCTGTCTAGCTAGGCTCTCTCGGTAAGTAGATTCTGAATTACGTTCGTTCCTCACTGTTCAGAATGACGGAAAGTTAGGAAGACCGCGTGTGTGGTCGTCAGACAATTCAAAGTATCCCGTCATTCTAGCGAGCTCCAGCGAGACTAAGAATCTACAATCAGCGCGTTGTGAAGTTTGTACTTTTATCCTCTCGGAGCATTCGGTGAGTAGATTCTGAATCACGTTCGTTCCTCACTGTTCAAAGTGACGGAAAGTTAGGAAGACCGCGTGTGTGGTCGCCAGACAACTCAAAGTATCCCGTCATTCTAGGGAGCTCCAGCGAGACTAAGAATCTACAATCAGCGCGTTGTGAAGTTTGTACTTTTATCCTCTCGGATCATTCGGTAAGTAGATTCTGAATCACGTTCGTTCCTCACTGTTCAAAGTGACGGAAAACTAGGAAGACCGCGTGTGTGGTCGCCAGACAACTCTAAGTACCCCGTCATCCTAGCGAGCCCCAGCGAGACTAAGAATCTACAATCAGCGCGTTGTGAAGTTTGTACTTTTATCCTCTCGGAGCATTTGGTGAGTAGATTCTGAATCACGTTCGTTCCTCACTGTTCAGAATGACGGAAAGTAAGGAAGACCGCGTGTGTGGTCGCCAGACAACTCTAAGTACCCCGTCATCCTAGCGAGCTCCAGCGAGACTAAGAATCTAGTATTAGCGCGCTGTGGGGGTTGTGCTTCTATCCTCTGTTGAGTCGTTGGCAAGCTGGTTCTAGTCCGTGTTCTTAATCGCTTCGCAGATCCTTTCCGTATCTATGCTAAACTCACGCCATCAGCTATATGAATGACTCTCATTTGTTTACCTGAAGGCTGCAATTAGGCGGCGAAATTTCGAATAAAGGCATAAGAATGAGCAAATTAAGTTCAGCTGAACGTAAAGCTCGCGACAACGAGCGTTTCTCACAACGCGTGAGTGAACGTCGCGAAAAAGGTGAAGATGTAATCGCGTATGCGCTTGCAAATAAAAAAGCAGTTAAGTTCTTAACTAAGTCAGAAAAGAAAGCACTGAACGAGCGTAAGGCGATGCTTCAAGAAGAACTTAAGTTAAAAGAGCAGGAAGAGCTGCGCAGAATTGAACAGTCGTTTATTGTTGAAGAAAACAAAGAAAAATAAACGTTTTTTCGCTAACAAGATGTTGTGCGAAACAGAGATTCAATAAAAACGGGAGCCGAGGCTCCCGTTTCGCTTTTTACTTTTCACTCAAGCTGGTTATTCGCTTAAGCGACGTGCTCCATTTGAGGGTAGAGTCGCTTTGCGGCCAGTAGCTCTGGTTCAAAATCGTCTACGTTGATGGTATCCAGACGATGTTGCTCTGCTTCTCTCAGCAAATCAGCTTCTTCTTGAGTAATGAAGCCTTGCTCTAGACCTTCTTGAGCAATCATATCCAAACGTAGGAACGGACGGCGTTTGCCTTGCGCTTTACATACTTTGTCAAATACAGGTTCAGCTTGAAGAATTACAGCCAATGCCAACTCAATTTTACCTGCTGCGTTGTGTTCCGTTGGTTCTAGGTACTGACCACGACCAATACGTGAACGTGTTGCACTTGGTGTTTGCAGAATACGAGCCACTTTGCTGTCTAGCTTGTCGCTTGGCGCTTTACGAACACGACCAAATGGCATGATTAATATACGTAACACTCGACCGATTGCTTTGTTAGGGAAGTTTGCGAGGAACTCATCAATCGCCGCTTCAGTTTGCTTCAAGCTGTCTTGTACGCCCCAATGAACGAGCGGCAGGTCTTCAACGGGACGACCATCTTGCTCAAAGCGTTTCAGCGTTGCAGAGCTAAGGTATAGCTGACTTAGAATATCACCAAGACGCGCCGATAGACGTTCTTTACGTTTCAACGAGCCACCCAGTACTGCCATTGAGATATCCGATAGTAAAGCCAGGTTTGCGCTATAACGGTTCAATTTTTGGTAGTAGCGCTTGGTCGCGTCTTTGGTTGGTGACGACGAACCTAGGCCGTCACTTAAACCAAACCAGATGCTGCGAACAAGGTTACTCATGGTGAAGCTCACGTGACCCGCTAATGCGTTGTCGAATTTCTCAACGGCATCACCGGCGTCAGAGTATGCAGCGTTCATCTCTTCAAGAACATAAGGGTGACAGCGAATTGCGCCCTGACCGAAAATGATCATTGAACGCGTTAAGATGTTTGCACCTTCTACCGTGACTGCGATTGGTGCACCTTGGTAACCACGCGCTAGGAAGTTAGAAGGGCCCATACAGATACCTTTACCACCTACAATATCCATCGCGTCGATGATGCTTTGTTGACCGCGATGCGTACAGTGGTACTTCACGATTGCTGAGATAACCGATGGCTTTTCACCGAGGTCGATACCTGCTACGGTGAGGTTGCTAGCGGCGTCCATCACGTAGGCATTACCTCCCAAACGTGCCAATGGCTCTTCTACGCCTTCCATGTGACCGATTGGCTGTTTGAACTGACGACGAATGCGTGAGTATGCGCCTGTTGCCATTGCAGCCGTCTTGATGCCACCTGTTGAGTTTGAAGGCAGCGTGATACCACGGCCAACCGACAGGCATTCAACCAGCATACGCCAGCCTTGGCCCGCCATTTTTTCACCACCAATGATGAAGTCCATCGGTACGAAGATGTCTTTACCACGAGTTGGGCCATTTTGGAATGGTACGTTAAGCGGGAAGTGTCGGTTGCCAATCTCAACACCTTTGAGGTCAGTTGGGATCAGAGCACAGGTGATTCCAAGATCTTCTTGGTTTCCAAGTAGGCCCTCTGGGTCACGCAATTTGAACGCCAGACCAAGTACAGTGGCGACGGGCGCCAGCGTGATATAGCGCTTGTTCCATGTTAGGCGCATGCCAAGGACTTCCTCTCCTTGCCATTCGCCTTTACATACAACGCCGTAATCTGGGATAGACCCCGCATCTGAACCTGCTTCTGGGCTAGTCAGAGCGAAACATGGGATCTCTTTTCCTTCTGCAAGGCGAGGTAGGTAGTAATCTTTTTGCTCTTCAGTACCGTAGTGTTGCAGTAGCTCGCCTGGACCTAATGAGTTAGGTACACCAACGGTTGACGATAAAACCCCAGAAACCCCCGTCAATTTTTGTAATACCAAAGATTGCGCATACGCTGAAAACTCAAGCCCGCCGTATTTCTTCTTAATGATCATGGCGAAGAACTTATGGTCTTTTAGGTATTGCCATACTTCGGGAGGAAGGTCTGCCAGCTCATGGGTCACTTGGAAGTCACTCACCATGGCACACACTTCGTTGACCGGACCATCTAAAAAATCTTGCTCTTCTTTGCTCAGCTTAGGCGCTTTAATAGCGTGGAGCTTCTGCCATTCGGGCTTGCCTTTAAATAGCTCGGCTTCCCACCATACCGTGCCTGCATCCAATGCTTCTTTCTCGGTTTGAGACATAGCGGGTAGAACTTTCTTAAACATTACCAGCGCTTTGCGGCTTATCAGGGATTGGCGCACGCTAGGAACAGCGAGCACTGCCGCGGCAGCAATGTAGAGCGCCCAGCCAATAAAACCAACTGAACCCAAGATCGTCAGTATTAGCATGGCTGCTGTGAGTAAGCCGATGGATTTTATGAGCGACATTCTGTGGTAAAGCGTAATGCCTAATACCACTGTCATCGCTAAAATAGAGAGCAAGATGTCCATATATTTTTTCCTTTTCAGACTTTAATTATGTTGTACGTCTGTGATTTGGTATGAGGTCTAACCAGTGCTTTAAGTGTAATCAAAATATTAACGAAATGTAAAACCCAAAGTTGAGCAAAAAGTGATCTAAGTAGAGCTAAAATTCTAAAGTTGAGAGTTAGGTGATGGTTTCGTAAGCAAGCTGATAAGTTTATTAGCGTGATGAATCCAAATCTGTAGCTTCGCTATCGACACAAATTCTTGTTTATGGGTAAACTCTGAGTAATGAACTGTCCGGTGTGAATTCCACATCAGAACAATTTGCCAAGCGAGAGGTTCAACCTCACTGCTGTGGCCGAGATAATAAAGAGAACGTCTTATGTACCAAGATCTGATTAGAAGTGAATTAAACGAAGCTGCTGAAGTTCTGAATAAGTTTTTAAATGATGACCACAACATCGCACAAATTGAAGCGGCAGCGAAAATGATTGCTGATTCATTCAAGCAAGACGGTAAGGTGTTGTCGTGCGGTAATGGCGGCTCTCACTGTGACTCGATGCACTTTGCCGAAGAGCTGACAGGTCGTTACCGTGAAAATCGCCCAGGCTACGCAGGTATTGCTATATCGGACCCAAGCCATCTTTCTTGTGTAAGTAACGACTTTGGCTATGATTTCGTATTTTCTCGTTATGTAGAAGCTGTTGGTCGTAAAGGCGACGTTCTGTTTGGTTTGTCGACGTCAGGCAACTCAGGCAACATTCTAAAAGCCATTGAAGCGGCACAAGCAAAAGGTATGAAGACGATCGCGCTAACGGGTAAAGATGGTGGCAAGATGGCCGGTCTCGCTGATATCGAGATTCGAGTACCGCATTTTGGTTACGCTGATCGTATTCAAGAAGTGCACATCAAGATCATCCACATCATTATTCAGTTGATCGAAAAAGAGATGGAATAAGACTATCAGTTAAGCCAATTGCAAGCTGATTTGTGTTTTCAGGTAGGAGTTCGTTAAACCATGTGTGAATTGCTCGGCATGAGCGCAAATGTTCCAACAGATATTTGTTTCAGTTTTACGGGATTAATGCAGCGCGGTGGTCGCACAGGCCCGCACCGTGATGGTTGGGGAATTACTTTCTATGAAGGAAAGGGGTTCCGCACTTTTAAAGACCCCAACCCAAGTTGTGAGTCTCAGATTGCCGAATTGGTGCAAAACTACCCGATCAAAAGTCGCGCGGTTGTGAGCCATATTCGTCAAGCCAACCGAGGGGGTGTGAATCTCGAAAACACCCATCCGTTTACGCGTGAGCTTTGGGGGCGTTACTGGACGTTTGCACACAATGGTCAACTGAGCGATTATCAAGACTGGTACACAGGGCGTCATCGTCCGGTTGGGCAAACTGACAGTGAGATGGCGTTTTGCTGGCTGTTAAAGCAGATGGAAGACAAGTACCCTGAACCACCACAGGATATGGAAGCTGTTTTTGCCTACGTGGCCGAGTGCTGCGATAAGCTGAAAGAGAAGGGCGTATTTAATATGCTGCTCAGCGATGGTGAGTTTGTGATGACTTACTGCACTAACCATTTGTACTGGATTACGCGTCGTGCGCCATTTGGCAAGGCGGCCTTGTTGGATGAAGATGTCGAGATCAATTTCCAAGAGGAGACGACGCCAAACGATGTGGTTTCCGTGATTGCGACTCAGCCACTAACAGGTAATGAGACATGGCATCGCATGAAGCCGGGCGAATACGGTTTGTTCCATATTGGTGAACTGGTGTTGAATAATGCTGAAGCCTTGGTGGATGTGCCCTTTGCTGCACCAAAGCCAGGTAATCAGGCGCCGATCGAACCGTTGGAATGATGGTTTGTGAAACAGAATAGTGAAATAAAGCTCGTTTAATCACGAGCTTTATTTTTATGCGTTTGAAACCGAGAGCAGGTACGGACGTGCACTTTTATTTTATAGTGTGCTGGGTGTCGATTCCCAGCCTCGCTTCAATGACCTAAGCAGTTGTAGACTATTATTTTTCTTTAACTACTGCGTCATTCTGAGAGGCGAGGAGTGAGTCAGATTCAGAGTCTACTATCGAGTGTTGTATTGCTAAGGTGGTTTCAGGGACTTTTTAGGTTGTTGGTTTCTAGTCTGACTTCGGCTTTATTGAATCAAGCTTTTTAGATTTAAAATAACAAAGGGCAGCTTGATGGCTGCCTTTGTGTGTTTGTCGTTTGGATCTGAGAACTACTCGTCGTCGTCGGCGTAGCCGTGAGCGCCAAGCTCAAAACCATCAAGGTACGCTTTGCCATCTCTCATCGTCAGCCTCTCATCCACCAGCCATTTCGTAACCATGGGGTAGATCTTATGCTCTTGAGTTTGCACACGTGCAGCAAGACTGCTGATATCGTCATCTTCGAATACGGGTACCTTTGCTTGCAGTACTACAGGGCCGCCATCAAGTTCTTCTGTCACGAAATGCACACTGGTGCCATGTTCTTTATCACCCGCATCAATTGCGCGCTGGTGGGTGTGTAAACCTGGATACTTAGGCAGGAGAGAAGGGTGGATGTTGATCATCTTACCCATGTAGTGGGAAACAAATGCGCCACTCAGAATACGCATGTAGCCGGCGAGAACAATCACGGCTGGTTGATATTCATCGATTTGCTTCATCAGTTCAGCATCAAAGTCTTCACGCGATTCGAATGCTTTAGGATCGACAAAATGACTATTCGCACCAAATTGTTTGGCGCGCTCTAAACCATACGCATCAGCTTTGTTGGAGAACACCGCTGCGACTTGTGCATTTGGCATGCTGTCTTCGCAAGCTTCCAAGATGGCTTGCAGGTTACTGCCGTTACCCGAAATGAGGACCACTATGTTTTTCATGATATTGAGACTGCCTTGCTATGGTAGGTTTGAAGTGCGTATCCGCTAAATTACCTACTATTAGAATGGTTTTCGATGTGCCAGATAGCAGAATGAGGACATGGCGTCCTCATTGATAATGTTATGGAGAGCAACTCACAAGTTATTGGATTTCAACTTGCTCTTCATTAGCTTCTGCTTGAGCGATTTCACCAATCACCCATGCGTTTTCGCCTTCTTGTTTAAGAAGTGCAACCGCCGCGTCTGCTTGGTCTTTCGGTAGTGCTACGATTAGGCCAACACCACAGTTGAAGGTACGGTACATTTCGTGCGTTTCAACGTTGCCTTTCTCTTGCAACCATTTGAAGATGATTGGCCATTCCCAGCTGTTCCCATTGATCACTGCTTTGGTGCCCTCAGGCAGTACGCGCGGGATGTTTTCCCAGAAACCACCACCTGTGATGTGAGAGATGGCATGGATGTCGTGCGTCTCAATCATCTTAAGTGCTGATTTGATGTAAATTTTAGTTGGTTCTAGAAGGTGTTCACCAATAGTACGACCTGCTAGCTCTTCGTTCTTATCCGCACCAGAAACTTCTAGGATCTTACGGATAAGAGAGTAACCGTTTGAGTGTGGGCCGCTTGAACCAACAGCAATAAGTGCGTCGCCTGCTGCTACTTTGGTGCCGTCAATGACGTCTTCTTTTTCTACTACGCCAACACAGAAACCAGCAACATCATAATCTTCGCCTTCGTACATGCCCGGCATTTCAGCGGTTTCACCACCAATAAGTGCACAACCTGCTTGAACACAGCCATCAGCGATACCAGAAACCACGTCTGCTGCTGTGTCTACGTCCAGTTTGCCCGTAGCGTAGTAGTCTAGGAAGAACAGAGGTTCAGCGCCTTGAACGATGAGATCGTTTACACACATTGCGACGAGGTCGACGCCGATCGTGTCGTGCTTGTTCATATCCAGCGCTAAGCGAAGTTTTGTACCTACACCGTCGGTGCCAGACACCAATACAGGCTGTTTGTATTTCGTCGGTAATTCACACAATGCGCCAAAACCACCGATACCACCCATCACTTCAGGGCGACGAGTACGCTTAACCGCACCTTTAATACGATCTACAAGCGCGTTGCCTGCATCAATATCTACACCAGCATCTTTGTAGCTAAGAGAAGAGTTGTTACCACTCACAGGGAAGTCCTCGGTTTTTAAGTTGGCTATGAAAACGGCGCTATTCTACCAGTGGTTAAATACAGATAGCAAACGTTTGCGTTGGTTTTTTTCTTTGGTTATCTATCCTGATATCACGGAAAATATCATGTATAATCTGAAGGTTTAGTTAAATATTGCCAATAAAGCCGGAGATGGAAATGAAAGTTGTTGAAGTTAAACACCCTCTAGTGAAACACAAAATCGGTCTCATGCGAGAAGGTGACATCAGCACGAAGCGTTTTCGTGAGTTAGCGACAGAAGTCGGTAGCCTACTTACTTACGAAGCGACTGCTGACTTTGAAACAGAGAAAGTAACCATTGACGGTTGGAATGGTCCTGTAGAAGTTGACCAAATCAAGGGTAAGAAAGTAACAGTGGTGCCAATCCTGCGTGCAGGCCTTGGTATGATGGATGGCGTTCTCGAGCATATGCCAAGTGCACGTATCAGTGTTGTCGGTATTTACCGTGATGAAGAAACGCTTGAGCCAGTACCATACTTCAACAAACTTGCTTCTAATATCGATGAGCGTATCGCACTCGTTGTTGACCCAATGCTGGCAACAGGTGGCTCTATGATCGCAACGATCGACCTACTAAAAGAGAAAGGTTGTCAATCAATCAAAGTACTTGTTCTTGTCGCGGCACCAGAAGGTATTGAAGCGCTAGAAAAAGCGCACCCAGATGTTGAGATGTACACGGCAGCCATCGATGAGAAGTTAAACGACAAAGGTTATATTGTTCCTGGTCTTGGTGATGCGGGTGATAAGATCTTCGGTACTCAATAAGTATTAGTCGGTTTAACTGACCTGAAAAACAAAGGCTTGGTAAAAACCAAGCCTTTTTTGTCTCTCGTTTCTTGTTGTTTAGATACGAAATACGAAAGTAGCAAGGCGACTTAAGTCAATTAAGCCGCATGATGCATTATTTGGTACTGTCTTCTTCCATCTGGGCGTTATCCACCACATGGTTTTCACCAAGGTCGTGTGGCAGCACTAGGTTAAGAAGAATTGCCACGATACCGCAAAGACTTACGCCTTGTAGGCTGAACTCGCCAATGCCGAAAGCCATGCCGCCGATACCAAATACGAGTGTGACAGCGACGATCACCAAGTTACGTGATTTGTGCAGGTCAACGTTGTTCTTAATCAGCGTGTTTAGGCCGACGGTTGCGATAGAACCGAACAGTAGAATCATGATACCGCCCATTACTGGTACTGGAATCGTTTGCAGAGTGGCACCAAGCTTGCCAACCAATGCAAGGACGATGGCTGTGATCGCAGCCCATGTCATGATTACTGGGTTGAAAGCTTTGGTTAACATTACCGCCCCAGTCACTTCACTGTAAGTGGTGTTAGGTGGTGCGCCAAGCATAGAGGCGGCAATCGTCGCTACCCCGTCGCCTGCGATCGTGCGGTGCAGGCCAGGCTTTTTCAGGTAGTTTTTCCCGGTTACGTTAGAGATTGCCAGCATGTCGCCCACGTGTTCAACCGCAGGTGCAATCGCCACTGGGATCATGAATAAGATCGCGTTGATGTTGAACTCTGGAGTCGTGAAGTTTGGCAATGCTAGCCAAGCCGCTTGCGTTACCGGAGTAAAATCCACCACGCCGTAGAATAGAGAAACAGAGTAACCCGCGAAGATACCGCCAACGATAGGCACCAACTTTAGGAACCCTTTTGCAAATACACTCAGAGCGATTGTTGTTAAAAGTGATACTGCCGAGATGATAACCGCGGCATCACCGTTAATGAGCTGCACTGCGCCGTCACCAGTTTTACCCACTGCCATGTTTACCGCAGTCGGTGCCAAGCCAAGGCCGATCACCATGATGACTGGACCAACGACAACTGGCGGCAGAAGTTTATGGATAAAACCAACACCACGCACTTTGATCATCGCCCCCAGAGCCACGTAAACGAGACCAGCGGCCATTAAGCCACCCATGGTTGCACCTATACCCCAAGTCTGGATACCAAACATGATAGGAGCAATAAACGCAAAAGAGGAAGCAAGGAAGATAGGGACAGAACGTTTAGTAATCAGTTGGAAAAGAAGAGTACCGACTCCAGCACCGAACAGAGCGACGTTTGGGTCAAGGCCAGTCAAAAGAGGCACCAGCACAAGAGCCCCGAAAGCGACAAAGAGCATCTGAGCGCCTTGTAACGCGTTTTTCATAATTATTTCCTATTGAGATATACGCAGACAAATCGGCGGAATATTATCACTATCGCAAACGATTGCAATGTTACTTTGGTCAAATTTTTGGATGGGTGGATACTCGAATGCCATAGCTTTGTATTCGTCGTAGGTTTCCATTCAACATGACTACCGATAATTCACTCAGTACCATTCTTGCTCAAGGTGTGATAGTTGCTTATCATGCGGGTTCTTGTTCAGAGGATTATGAAAACTATGCGCTATTTAGCTCTCTTATTGATGGGTTGGTTGTCTCTGCCAGTTTATGCATCAACTCAGGTGGATATCTATCGTGCCGAAGTGGCGATCGACGGTGAGCAAAAAGACGGTGAAGAACTCGCCCGTCAACAAGGTATGCAAGATGTGATTGTGCGTGCAACAGGCAGTCAATCTTCTCTCAGTAACCCAGTAATTAAGAAAGCAGTGAGCTCAAGCTCTCGCTATATTTCTCAACTTGGTTACGGCCAGCTTGATGGTCAAAACAGCGTGAAGGTACTGTTTAACAGTGGACAAATTCGTTCACTATTGACGCAAGCTCAGCTTCCACTATGGTCACCAAACCGCGCCAACATTTTGGTTTGGATGGTAGAAGAGCAGGGCTACGATCGTACGGTCACGTGGGAACAATCAGATTCCGCAAGTGCCGCGGCGTTACGTCAAGCCGCAGTCGCCCGTGGATTACCAGTAACCATGCCCGTAGGTGATTTTGATGATGTGACGGGGGTGACCGTTTCTGATCTTTGGGGCGGTTTCGTTGGCCCTATCAGTCAAGCAAGTCAACGTTACCCAGTCGATGCCGTGCTGATCGTTCGCGTTCAAGGTGATAAGCTTCGCTGGAGTCTGTACGACCAACCCCCTGCGCGATTGTCTGAATCGACACAATCGTTACGCAGCGGTTCGGCGTCCGGCGAGAATGCAATACCAGCGATGATTGATGGCATTGCCGATTACTACGCGAAGAAGAGTGCGGTTGTGGTTTCAAGCAAGTCGTCCAAAGCACTGGATGTGAAAGTATTGAACGTGGAATCCGCGATGGACTTCTTTGAGCTAGAAGATTCGCTTACTAACCTTAGCTCAGTCGCAGGAAGCGAAATCAAGCGTGTCCAAGGTAATCAAGTGACGCTAACGATTCATCTTCTTGCTTCGCAGCAGGCGTTTGAGCAAGAGGCGTCTTCGATTCGTCCATTAGAGGTGACAGAAGATCCTATGATCGACATGGAGCCCGTTCAACAAGCGCAATGGCCAGTTGGGGCAGGAGAAGAGCAAGCGCCGGGCGCGATTGAACTCGACACTGGGACTGACCAGGTTCAGCCAAAGCAACCTGTGATTACTCAGCCAGCGCCAGTGCAATACGACTTGCTCTACAAGTGGAAAGCACCACTGCGTGCTAAAACAGAGCCTTTGAAGGAAGAATCAGAAATCGCGCCAGTGCTAGAAACGGACGTGATTGACGAGCATCTAACTTAAGTTCGTGTCGCTTAGGCTCATGTACATTAAGCTCTTACTCAGCAGAATAAAAAAGAGTCGCCTAGTGCGACTCTTTTTTATTCTGTGTTAGCCTCCAGTATTTGTCATCTACTTATGCTGTCGCTGAGAAAACTCTGAAGAAATTGAAGCTGGATGGCTCTCGGCTTGCTACTTATTAAACTTGGCTTTTTCTTCTTTCTCAACTTGAGATAAACGTTTTAATTTTAGACCCAACTCTTTCCCTCGTGCTCGTGTGAATAAGATATTACCCAAAAAGCCGAGTGAGGTAAGGGCTAATTCTACAACAGCGAGCCAGCGCTCACCGTCGTCCACGTACAAAATCGTCAAGGCATGCAAGAAGTACAGCATTAAGACGAAGTTCGCCCAAGCATGTGTGTAAGGCTTACCGGCGAGAATGCCAGGAAGTGGCAACAACAAAGGGATACACCACGCGATAGCCAGTGTTGTGCTACTCAGGTGCGGATGAGGAGATAAAGCCAATTGCCACATGGCAACCCAAGCCAATAATGCCAAATTGCCAAATAGTGCCATATAGCGATAGCTTTGGGTTCGTGTGCTGAGAGGGGGTTGGTCAATAATGTCGGACATCGATTTGCTTATCCTTTAGCTTACTGGCTTGCTTTGAGCTTTTGTGCCGCTGTTGCCAGTCGTTTTCCTAATTGTTGTGCAAGACGGATCTCTTCGGCGGTAAGACTTGGTTCGTGTCCTACACTGCTTGCACCGTAAGGTGTACCACCAGATTGTGTGGTGTGCAGTTCTGGCTCTGAGTATGGGATACCTAATACCAGCATACCGTGATGCAAAAGAGGGGTCATCATGCTTTGCAGTGTTGTCTCTTGGCCTCCATGCATGGAAGAAGACGAGGTAAACACGCAGGCTGGTTTATCGATAAGGTCGCCGTTCACCCACAAAGACGTAGTCTGATCCCAAAAGTGCTTGAGCGGCGCAGCCATGTTGCCAAACCAAACCGGGCTGCCAAATGCAAGGCCGTCACACTGTTTGAGTTCATCAAGCGTGACAATGGGATCGGTAGGGAGGCGTGTATGAGGCGACAGCTCTTCAACAGTGCGCAAAATGGCTTCGCAACAGGGAGTCGATTCGACCCCTCTTGCTATCTGTCTTGCTAGCTGTTTTGTTGAGCCATGACGGCTGAAATACAACACGAGGACTTGACAATCCATTTATAGAATTTCCAATACTTGCTCTGGTGGACGGCCGATTTTTGCTTTGCCATTTGCCACCACGACAGGGCGCTCGAACAGTTTTGGGTTTTGCGCCATTGCATCGAAAAGCTGCTCATCAGTCACTGAAGCTTCGCTGAGCGCGAGCTCTTTGTATCTTTCTTCTTTGGTACGCATCATTTCGCGCACTGAAGAAAAACCAAGTTGAGCGTAAAGTGTTTTGAGCTGCTCCACATTGAGCGGTGTATCAAGGTATTTAATCACTTCCGGTGTTACACCATTTTGCTCAAGCAGTTCCAGAGTTTGACGACTCTTTGAGCAGCGAGGGTTGTGATAAATCACGACTGACATGGTTTTCTCCATTTCGTTATTGTAATGCCATGAACTGATCTCTTTGGATCATCAGTTGGTCGATACGAGCGTCATATCGAGCTTGTTCCAAGCTGCCCAACTTAGCAATTTTGCTTGCTTCACTATAATACTGGATCGCTTTGTTCCAGTTTGCTCGCAATGCCAAGATTTCGGCACGTGCGGCGAGTTCTTCATCGTTGTTACCCAGCGCATGGTTGCCCTTTGAAAGCAGGTGCCAACCACTGCTGTCCTCTGGGTTATCATGAGTGTAGCGCTGCAGAATACGAACGGCCTCTTCGTCTTTATTCGCCTCAAGCAATGCGTTGGCGTAGTTAACCGTGAGTACGTTGTTTTGTGGGTTGTGTTTCAGCGCTTGGCCCAGCAAAGCAACGGCTTTTTGCGGTTTTTTCTGCGCAATGTATAAATCGGTCACGGCATCTAAGTAGAAAGGGTTGCCAGGGTCTTGCTGCAGCAATTTTTTCAACAGCGACTCTGCTTCGCTCAGGCGATTATTGTCCAAGTGAACCAGTGCACGTCCATAATCAAACGATGGGATAATATCAGGGGACGCTTTTTTCTGAGTTCGCTTGAACCAACCCATTGCAGCTTGTCCATTGATACCAGCGTAACGTGCAACGATTCGAGCGCGCGTTAAATGATAGTCTATCGAAGGTGTAACGCGAATTGGCGGATACGTTCTGGCTCTCGCTCGACTATCGGTAATACGGTCTTCAGGCAATGGGTGAGTCAGAAGCATTGGCGGTGGTTTACTCGCGTAACGGTATTCATCTGCCAGGCGACCAAAGAAACGTGGCATGGCGTTTGCCTCAAAACCTGCCTTTGCCAGTGTTGCAATACCAAAGCGATCGGCTTCTTTCTCGTTTGAGCGAGTATAGTTAATTTGGCTTTGCATATTACCTGCCGTCGCCGCTGTCACTGCGGCGATTCCAGCCTCTGGAGAAGCAATGGCAAGTAACAGCGCACCAGCCAATGCCGCCATCGTGGCCGGTGAACGGCGAGCTTGTTCCTCCATGCTTCGTGCAAGGTGACGCTGTGTGACGTGGGCAATTTCGTGTGCCATAACCGAGGCAAGTTCGCTCTCGCTACGAGCGTGTAAAAACAGACCTGAGTGCAGCGCAACGTAACCACCAAAAAAAGCAAAGGCGTTGATGTTGCGGTCACGGATCATAAAAAAGCGGAATGGGGTTTTTACGTCATTGGCATTGGCAACCAAACGATGTCCAAGTGTGTCTATGTATTCGTTGATGACAGGATCATCGACGATGGGACTGCTGGCTCTGAGCATGCGCATGTACGCGTCACCGTAAATCAACTCTTGATCGATGGTCAGAGTGCCTCCAGCTGCCGTACCAATATCTGGAAGGTCGAGACTATTGGCGTAAATAGGCGTTGGTGTACTCATTACAGCAGTAAGGCATAGACAAACTAGCGAGCGAGTGCTTTTTAACATACGGTTTAAAGATTCTCCAAAATACCGAGTCTGTGCTTGAGGGATGAATGCTTTCAACGTCAGTAAAGGCGTTATGGTTATTTTCGTTACGCCAAGTATCTTGTGATTACTTGGGTATATACTAACGATAAGACCAAAGATAAATGAATTGGTTTCGTGAATTGTCATGCACATAACGTTAAATTGTTAATTTAAAAGTCATGTTCTTCTACGCTTAAATCACTAGCACCAGCTCAAAAAGCCGTTACAATACAACCCTATCACAAGTGCAGAGCAATACAATGGAATCCATGTTACTCGATTTGCGTGAACAACGCTGCCCTATGGCACTGTTACTTGCGAAGCGTCACGCTGCCGATATATTTCAGGGAGAGGCACGGCACTATCACCAGCTCGTCATTCAAGTGTCGGATAAAAGCTCAAAACACGACATCGTGAAGTATTTGTGCCGCCAAGGTTATAAGGTGGATTGTCAAGTTTCGTCAGAGTACTTTACTTTGACAGTACTCAATAAGGAACCTCAATAAGATGCTTGAAATGGTAAGTCGCTGGTATAAGCGACGTTTTTCTGACCCACATGCAGTGAGCCTAGTGGCGATCTTACTGTTCGGCTTTATCACTATTTATTTTCTCGGGCATTTGATTGCGCCACTACTGGTCGCGATCGTTCTTGCGTACTTACTTGAATGGCCAGTGATACAAATGTGCCGTTTGGGTATTCCCCGGACATTCTCTGTCATTATCGTTATTTTGATCTTCATTGGCTTGATGCTGATTGCGGTGTTTGGTCTCGTGCCGACGATTTGGACTCAGGTGGGCAACTTAATCAATGATATCCCCAATATGTATGCAGGGTTGCAGAAGTTTATTGCGACGCTGCCAGAGCGTTATCCTGAGTTAGCAAATTTACGAATTGTAGAAACCTTAGTGACCAATGCGAAGAATCAAGCGATCGGTTTAGGTGAGAGCGTAGTGAAGGGCTCGTTGGCTTCTTTGGTTAGCTTGGCGACTTTGGCGGTTTACCTGATCCTTGTTCCTTTGCTGGTTTTTTTCTTGTTGAAAGACAAAGAAGAAATGATGAGCATGGCAAGTGGTATTCTGCCGAAAAATCGTCGGCTGGCGAATAAAGTATGGCATGAGATGAACGAGCAAATCTCTAACTACATTCGCGGTAAGGTGTTAGAAATTCTTATTGTTGGCAGCGTGAGCTACGTAACCTTTGCGATACTCGATCTGCGTTACTCAGCGCTGCTTGCAGTTGCTGTAGGATTGTCAGTGCTGATCCCGTACATAGGCGCGGCGGCGGTAACCGTACCTGTGGCGATTGTCGGTCTGTTTCAATGGGGGTTAGCGCCACCGTTCTACTGGCTGCTTGTTGCTTACGGCATCATTCAAGCATTAGATGGTAATGTGTTGGTTCCAGTGCTGTTCTCTGAAGCGGTTAATCTTCACCCTGTTGCTATTATTGTCGCTGTGTTGGTATTTGGCGGTATGTGGGGTTTCTGGGGTGTCTTCTTTGCGATTCCATTGGCAACGCTAGTAAAAGCGGTATGGAACGCCTTGCCAAGCACCGAAGACAACGAGCCGATAAAAGAATAGAAACGTATTCAATAAAAAGCCCAGCGAATGCTGGGCTTTTTGATATTTGGATGAAAGTAAAGCTTACGCGTTGTCTTTCAAGTAGTTCAAGACCACTTCGTGGTGATCTTTGGTTTTGAACTTATTGAACACGTGCTCAATCACACCTTCTTCATTGATCAGGAAACTGATACGGTGAAGGCCATCGTACACTTTACCCATGAACTTTTTCTCGCCCCACACGCCGAACTGGTCAGCTGCCGCATGGTCTTCGTCAGAGAGTAGCGTGAAGTTCAGTTCATCACGTTCGATGAATTTTCCAAGACGTTTTACTGGATCGATGCTCACGCCCAATACCACTACATTATGAGCATCAAGCTCTGCTTTTACATCACGCAGACCTTGTGCCTGAGTTGTACACCCCGGCGTCATCGCTTTTGGGTAGAAGTAAAACAAAACTTTCTTGCCTTTAAAATCACCGAGGGAAACGGTGTTGCCATCTTGGTCGAGCAAAGAGAAGGCTGGTGCTGGCGAGCCTGCTGTCAGCGTATTCATGGTTATGTCCCTTACTTATGGATTATTTTTGATGAAATTCAGAGAACCTTGTACGTTAAGAGTATTACAAAGTTCATCGAAATCTTCTTGCAGTTGCATCAGATTGCAGTCAGCACTCACTGAAGCGGTGATAGCAATGTGGAACTGGTCGGCATCCAATTGGATTTTTGACTTACTGATGGTTTGCGCACTTAACGAATGTAGGCCAATCTGTTTATCGGCGAAGAACTGCGTGAACTGCTCGGTTAGGCCGATGCGATCGTCAGATTCAATGAACACTTCCATCGTGTAAGTACTGTCGAGCAACTCGTGGTCTGATGTGCGTTTCATGATGGTGATAAGATCATGTTCTTGTCCAAGAAGTGGCAGTTGCGTTTCGACTCGGGTGACGTTACTGGCGTTGCCAGTGAGTAGCATAATCAGCGTAAATTCGTTGCCAAAAATAGCAATGCGGCTATCAACAATGTTACAGCCAGCTTGTGTGACGAGCTTAACCACTTGGTTACATATGCCCGGACGATCTTTTCCAACCGCCGTAAGTACCAGATGTTGCTTCATAAAAAGCTTCTTGTCTTTTCTTTCAATAGACAGATGGTAGCACAGATACAGCGCAGAATTGTGGAGTCAGTTCTTTTTTTAAACGTGAAAAAACGCCTTGTTTATTAAGTGCACAGTTTGCTTTCGACGTTCACTATTAATTCACTCCATACTGACTGGAATACTATGATGAAAGAGTATATTCCGCGCCTAATTTAAAGTGGTGAGCTAGGATTGCTAAGCAAGCATTGCCATTTAACACAATTGTCAGGATAGGTAGGATTGAGAACAAAATTCATATTTTAGTTGCTAGACCTCTAACAACTGGTAATTATTCATTCATTTGTACTTTGTAAGCGAGTTTACGCTCTTGTGTTTGTCAATCGCATTACAGTACCATGCAGAAAGAGTAAAATGACGGAGATAAACATGTTTTCAGGAAGTATCGTAGCGCTGATTACACCGATAAAAGCAGATGGCGAAGTAGATTTTGATAGTCTACAAAAGCTTGTTGAGTACCATGTTGAAGCCGGCACAGACGGCATTGTCGCAGTTGGCACCACTGGTGAGTCAGCGACCTTAACCATTGAAGAGCATGTAAAGGTCGTAAATAAAACCGTTGAGTTTGTAAATGGTCGTATCCCTGTGATTGCGGGTACGGGTGCAAATGCGACCCATGAAGCCGTTACTTTCAGCAAATTGTTGGCTGATTCTGGTATCTCAGGCTTCCTAAGCGTCACACCGTATTACAACAAACCAACCCAAGAGGGGTTGTTCTTACACTACAAAGCCATTGCTGAGGCGAGTAACGTACCGCTTATTTTGTATAATGTACCGGGTCGCACAGCAGTAGATATGTCTCCTGAGACTGTGGCTCGCTTGTCAAAGCTTGATAATATCGTGGCATTGAAAGATGCGACAGGCGATTTAAATCGAATTGCGCTTCATCGTGAACTTTGTGGCGAAGATTTTATCTTACTAAGTGGCGATGATGCGACAGGGCTCGAGTTTGTTAAGCGTGGTGGTCATGGTGTTATCTCGGTAACCAATAATATCGCCGCGAAAGACATGGCAGACATGTTCCATTTGGCGAGTGAAGGTAAGTTTGAGGAAGCAGAAGTGATCAACGAACGTTTGATGACACTGCATAAAAACCTATTTGTGGAATCAAGCCCAATCCCGGTAAAATGGGCAGCGCATAAGCTTGGTTTGATTAAAGAGGGCGAGTTGCGTCTTCCTTTGACCCCGCTTTCTGAAAAATCGCAGCCAGTCTTGGAACAGGCGCTATCAGACGCCGGTATTTACTAAGATTGAGTTGCTAGGACTGAAGTTCATGCTGGGGGCTAGTTAGCCCTCAGTGTTTAGGAGTATAAATGAAGCTTTCAAGCCAGTTAGTGTTTAGCTCACTAGCTGTATTCGTATTGACTGCCTGTTCAGGTGGTGCCAATCAGCGTCGTCAAGCAAAAGATGACTTCGAGTATTTAAACACACCAGCTCTTGAGGAGTGGAGTGTGCCAGCAGGTGCTCAACCTCAGTTTTACCCTAACTACCGCATTCCTCAAGGGAACTACGCGGGTGGTATCGGTCAAGAAGTTGATATTCGTCCACCTCAGCAAGTTTTGGAATTGATCCCAGGTGCTCGCTTAGATCGCAGTAGCGATGGCGAAGTCACACTATGGCTGCTGCGTAAGAATGAACTGGATAAAGTGTGGCAAACCGTTCAAGAAATGGTTGCAGATAACAAAATCCCGGTAGAAAACCAAACGGATAATCGTATCGAGACAGGGTGGGTAACTTGGAACTCACCAGATGAAGATATGGAAATCGGTAGCCGCTACGAAATTGTTCGTGGTGAGATGAACGGTCGTCATGGATTTAAAGTAAGCCTACTTGAGTGGCGTGAAGGCAATCAAGTGAAAGAAGTCACACGCACTAACCGCGAGCGTTACAACGTGTTTATGACTAACTTGGTAACGGCTCGCTATGACCAAAACGTACGTGAAGAAGCCGAGCGTAAAGCGCAAGAACTGGTGAAACATATCCCAATCACTATGGGTAAAGATCGCAGTGGTCTGCCAGTGATCATTGCCCGTGCTCAGTACAATGTGGTTTGGAACCGTCTTCCTGATACGCTACCTAAGATGGGTTTCAATATTGAAGAGCGCAGCCAATCTCAAGGCACTGTGACTGCGAAGTACGCATCGCCAGATGATGAGTTCTGGAACGACATCGGTGTGAAGCCTGTTGACCTTGCTCCGGGTAAGTACACCTTCTTACTTGGTGACCTGGGTAACCGTACTTCAATCAACATTACTGACTCGGCTGGCAAGCCAGTCGAGGAAGCATTTTTGAAATCACTGGCGCCAGTGCTGGCCGCTAGTGTGAAAGAATAATGGCGTGTCAAAACAGAAACACTGGCTTATTACTGTGAGTTGTTAGACACAGACAAACAAAAGGGACCTCAATGGTCCCTTTTTGATCTTAGCGATAACGAGAAGAGCACTCAAAGTGCTATCAAGTTTGCTATGAGCTTGAGGAAAGCTTAAGGAGATTCGTCTTTCTTGTCTCCGAGTTCATCGTTGCGCTCTTTATCCAATTCGTTCAGCTTGTCTAAATCGTTCTTGCGACCTTTGTCCATCTGACCGAACTTCATTTTCGCGGTGTACTTGAGCGCGGCGATATTACCTACCACTATGCTGATTACAATGATGATAATGACCCAAGGGTTGGTGAGTAATTCGATCATAGAGCCTCCGGAGGCGTGATATTGCGGATGAATTTGGTCACAATCTTATCCAAATTATTCAATATGACCTCAATCCCAGCAATGCTGTCGATCTGATTTTGCTCAATTAACTGATTTTTCAGCACAGCTGGTGTCAAATGGGTTAAGCATTGTCTCCCAACGGATTTGTGACTGATATGCCAAGGTTCAATTGCCACACCACCCAAATCTTGTTGGTAAGGGAAGAAGAAACCAAAGCGATCTAGGTTGGCTTCTAACCATCGATAGAACGCCAACTGATGACCTTCTAAGTATTCCCACGGCTCTAATTGCAGTTGCGTGTCTGGCGGTAACAAGTTACGCGCGTAGACATCAAAATCACACCCCCAATGATGTCGACTGCCACCGGGTAAGGCAGACCAACGAAGAATTGCCATCAGCTTTTCTTCATCACTGAGCCTCGCTTTATTGAGCGATTGAGAGTGGCAATCTAAGATCGCTAACTCACCAGAAAACTTACCGTTCCAAATGGCTTTTTGTCGATGAAAGTCGCGAAATCCACTCGCAATCTCCATCTTAAAACCAGCGTTGGTCGCCGCTTCTATCATCTGTAACAAATCACCTGCCACATCAGGGTGAAGCATAAAAGTTTTTTGCCCGACTAACCTAGGTTGAAGATGTGAATCTGTGATGCCGGTAAGTTGCTCTGGTGTCATAGGGTTCTCGTTAATACGACTTAAGCGCAGGCGCTATTTTGCCAACAGGTGCTTCAGCGTGTTCTTGTACATGTCGGTCAACTTCTCTAGGTCATCGACTTTCACACACTCGTTCACTTTATGAATCGTTGCGTTCACCGGACCAAGCTCAACCACTTGACCACCCATACGCGCGATAAAGCGGCCATCAGACGTCCCGCCTGTCGTCAGAAGTGCTGGCTTAGTGCTGTTTACTTCGTCAACGGCCAAAACCACAGCGTCGAGCAATGCACCGGTATCGGTTAGGAATGGGTCGCCATTAAATGTCCACTTTAGATCGTAGTCCAATTCATGCTTATCCAGCGTCTCGGTGATGCGTTGAACAATTATCTCGCTAGTCAATTCAGTACTAAAGCGAAGGTTAAACTGAACGTTAAATTCACCTGGAATCACGTTAGATGCACCTGTACCTGCCGAAACATTCGGGATTTGGAAGCTTGTCGGTGGGAAGTAATCGTTACCTTGATCCCACTCAGTAGTGGTTAACTCGTGAATTGCCACGAGAGACTGATTAATTGGGTTGTTCGCAAGGTGAGGGTAGGCAACGTGACCTTGAGTGCCTTTCACGGTCAGGTCGCCAGTGATCGAACCACGACGGCCATTCTTGACAACATCGCCAACCTCTTTGGTACTGGATGGCTCACCCACGATACACATGTCGATGTTTTCGCCGCGCGCCATTAGTGTTTCAACGACGCGAACCGTACCGTTGATGAATGGGCCCTCTTCGTCGGAAGTAATCAAAAAACCGATCGAACCTTTGTGGTCTGGGTTTTCTGCAATAAAGCGTTCGACGGCTACGACCATACAAGCGAGTGAACCTTTCATGTCGGCGGCACCGCGACCGTGTAGGTAGCCATCGATAATGGTTGGCTCAAATGGGGGGGTATCCCATTGCTCTCGCTTGCCCGCAGGTACGACATCGGTGTGGCCAGCGAAAGCAAACAAAGGTGCTTCATCACCACGGCGAGCCCAAAAGTTTGTGGTGTCTTCAAATACCATCACTTCGATTTCAAAACCAAGCGCTTTTAATCGCTCGATCATTACGTCCTGACAGCCTGCATCTTCAGGCGTTACGGACTGGCGGCTGATCAGGTCTTTAGCGAGTGCCAATACTGGACTGTCTGTCATCCTTGAGTGTTCCTTTGATTAAGAGTTAAAAAGTGTCGAGTATTGGTCTGCTTTGAAACCAATGTGAAGCTGGTCTGCAACTTTTAAGATTGGACGCTTAATCATTGCTGGGTTTTCGACGAGTAGTGCGATCACGTTTTCTTCGTTGAGGGCGTCTTTTTGCTCTTGAGTCAGTTGACGGAAAGTCGTACCACGTTTATTCAGTACTTGCTCCCAGCCTAGTGTGTTGCAAAATTCAGTGACCATGGCTGCATCAATGCCTTGTTTGCGGTAGTCATGAAAATCAAATGCGATGTTTTCTGTTTCTAACCATTTTTTGGCTTTTTTGATCGTATCGCAGTTTGGGATACCGAACATAGTGATCGTCATAGTGTTTCCTTTTTTCTTTGTACTTTATTCATCGGTTTGCGTTAAAGAGCGCCCGATTGTGCATTGTTTGGCTGTTCAAGCATCCTATCAAGAAGCAACCACGGTGACAAAATCATGCAGCGAATATTTCACAGCTCAATACTCAAATCCGCTTTTCCCTGACTAAACAGCAATCCGATTGAGAAAAATCTCGGTTAAATAGCCCGGAAAAGTCGAGTTATTGATCAAACGCAACACCTTGCTGAGTAAAAAAGAAATAATGAATCAACACAATTTTAGGAGGTATCAATGGAATTGAGTCCTGTCTTTGCAAGGCGGCTTTATTTAGCTTTGTTGGTAGAAAACCTAGAAAGGCCAAATGTACCAAAATTGATTGAGAGAACGGGGTGGCCTCGCCGTACAATTCAAGATGTACTCAAGGCGCTACCGGGGATTGGCATCGAACTTACCTTTGTTCAGGATGGTCGTCGCCATAACGACGGCTATTATCAACTTTCTGATTGGGGGCCTTTTGATAGTCAATGGGTTCTTGAAAGAGAGAGCGATATTGCTAGCAGTCTTGGATTTCACGCATGAGCTTTAGGTTTGGAAAACGTTATTGGCAGCGGTAGGCGGTACCTAGCACACTGAAAGAAGTGACAAAATCTTGTGGAGAGACCATGTAAACCGTATCGGCATTAAGTAATGCAGCATGGTTTTTTAGGTCATTCATCGCCCCTTGCATCATGGCATCATTGGTATAGAACCAATAACTGTACCAGTGACCTTCGCTGCCCGTGACTTCACCAAGGTATTCGCATTGCTCTGGATTAAACTGGCTATCAATGCGGATCTGAACGTGACTACTTGGTTTTGTTGCTGTGGTGGAAGCCGTCGAGCAGCCCATCAAGGCTAATGTGATGCTTCCTACCATCACATAACGTTGCATCTTATTTCCCCATCGTGATGTAAGCCACGAAACCAATCCAGCTCAGTACGAGTAGTGCCCAAGGCAATACAGCCGGTCTATGTGATGGCACTTCGTTTGTCATTTCGTCTTGTTCTACTAGGTCACCTTGTTGACGTTGTTTTTCTCTCTGTTGCTTTTTCTTCGCTTTGTCGGCTTGCCGATTACGTTCTTTCTGCTGTTTCTTGTACTGAGCAATACCTTTCTCAATCCCTTGAGCGATCAGTTTTGTCTGCTCTTTGGTCTGGCCTGGTTTTTGGGTTGATTTAGCAATTTTCATTGCCTCAGTTTGCGTCTCTTGAGAAGGAACGGCTGCTGCTGTGTTTTTCTTTTTCATGCTTTTTTATCGATGTTACTTTAAATCTTAACTTAGTTTACCTGCGTAAGATGACGAAATGAACTTTAGTTCTCATCTTTGCTGGGTTGCAACTCTAAAACGATCAGTTAAAGTGACGTTTTTATGAAACTAAGAAGACGATATTGTGCGCTACTCATTTGATCAATACGACGCTCATGGATTTTTGAGAGCGCCAATGATGTTATGGCTAGGCTGGCTGTTCCTAGCGCGCTCCTGGGTGGTGTTTGCCATGGCAGGAGTCAGCAGAGATAGTGGTAGTAAGATATTAGCGATTGTTTACCCCGATTCGAATACATTATATCTCGGCCTATCGATGGGGATTCCCAGTTTGTTGTTGATGTGGTTGGTGGGTTTACGTCATCCGGATAGAGGCTGGGTGAATCAAATTACCCAGTATGGTCGTGCCATGACTTTGATCTTGTGCGGTATTCAATTGGTTCAGACCATGTATCATGTCTACCTCGAACATGGTGTATTCAACTGGGCAAACGCGCTCACCATTACCCTGTTAACTTGGTTTATGATCTATCTTTTTAATGGAAGATGGGCGAAAGACTGTTTTAATGTGCCACAAGTTGAGTGCAAAGAAGAACAGCCATCAAAAAATTAAGAAAAAAATTTCCCACACGGAGCAATAAAGAGGATATCTCAATGTCACAAGCTCAAACGGCGATAGTGCCTGCCGCAGGACCATTTGCACTTTATACTCAGTTAAAAGTGAACCAAAACCGTGAAAACGTGCTAGCAAAACTGAAAGCGCTACCTGAGTTAGTCAATGAGCTAAATACAAACCAGAACGGCGCAAACCTCATGATTTCTATCGCCTTCACCAAATCGTTCTGGCAGTACCTAAACATGCAAATGCCAGAAGAGTTGATTGACTTCCCTGAGTTGGGCGAAGGCGAAGTGATTGCGCCTGCATCTGATGTCGATGTGCTGATTCACTGTCACTCAACACGCCACGATTTACACTTCTACGTGCTCAGTAAGTTCTTGGCGGACACAGCAGAAGACGTGACCGTTGTCGATGAGACTTACGGTTATCGTTACCTAGATGCTCGTGACATGACAGACTTTATTGACGGTACTGAGAACCCCAAAGGTGAGGCACGTGCTGACATTGCATTGATCAAAGATGGTGCCTTTGCTGGTGGTAGTTACGTGATGGTTCAACGCTTTGAGCACAACCTACCCGCGTGGAACCGATTGAATGTTTCTGCTCAAGAGAAAATCGTTGGCCGTACTAAGCCAGATTCTATCGAATTGGAAGACGTTCCAGCTGCATCTCACGTAGGTCGTGTCGACATTAAGGAAGAAGGCAAAGGCCTTAAAATTGTTCGCCATAGTCTGCCATATGGAACAGTGACTGGCGCTCATGGCCTGCTGTTTATCTCTTACAGCAACACGATCCACAATATTAAAGTGATGCTTGAAAGCATGTACGGCGTTACGGATGGTAAGACTGACCAATTGCTTCGTTTTTCCAAAGCGGTTACTGGAGCTTACTTCTTCGCCCCTTCGCAACAAATGCTGATGGATTTGGCGGTGAAGTAATCGCTACAGCGTGCTGACTAAAGCCCTCTGCTCGGAGGGCTTTGTTGTTTCCGGCCCTTGCCCTTTTTAACTCTATATGTGCTCACGATTTTTCAAACAATACTAAACCTTTGTTCAATTTGGTCGATACGTATTCAAAGCCCTTATTTTAGGACCCTTATTCGTGGCGATCACCGTTAATACTAATGTGGCAGCACTGGTCGCACAGCGTCATTTGACCAGTGCAACTGATATGCTGAACCAATCCATGGAGCGTTTGTCTTCAGGGAAGCGTATTAACAGCGCAAAGGATGATGCCGCGGGCCTGCAGATTTCCAACCGGCTGCAATCGCAAATGCGGGGGTTGGATGTTGCGGTGCGTAACGCGAACGATGGTATTTCTATTATGCAAACCGCAGAGGGGGCAATGAATGAGGTGACTAATATCATGCAACGTATGCGTGATTTGTCGCTCCAATCAGCCAATGGCTCAAACAGCAAAGCGGAACGCACAGCGTTGCAAGAAGAAGTGACGGCACTTAACGATGAGCTAAACCGCATTGCCGAAACCACCTCCTTTGGTGGCCGTAAACTGCTCAATGGCAGCTTTGGTCAGTCGGCATTTCAAATTGGCGCTGCATCAGGTGAAGCCGTGCAAGTTGAATTAAAGTCGATGCGCAGTGATGGTATTGAGATGGGCGGTTTTAGTTACATTGCAAACGGGCGCGCGAGCTCTGATTGGCAAGTAAAAGAGGGGGCGAGTTCGCTTAACATGTCATTCACCGATCGTTTTGGTGAAACTGAAACCATTGAGATTAACGCTAAAGCAGGTGACGATATCGAAGAACTTGCGACTTATATTAATGGTCAGACTGACAAAATTACTGCTTCTGTGAACGAAGAGGGCCAGTTGCAACTGTTTATGGCTGGAGAAGAGACTTCAGGAGCGTTATCGTTTTCTGGTGACTTGGCCAGTGAATTGGGTTTGCAGCTAAAAGGGTACGATGCCGTTGACAACATCGATATTACGTCTGTTGGTGGTGCTCAGCAAGCCGTGGCCGTCCTAGATACTGCAATGAAGTACGTTGATAGTCATCGGGCAGAGCTAGGCGCATATCAAAACCGTTTTGATCATGCCATCAATAATCTAGATAACATTCACGAGAACCTTGCCGCTTCCAACAGTCGTATCCAAGATACTGACTATGCGAAAGAAACCACGCAAATGGTGAAGCAGCAGATCTTACAACAGGTCAGTACTTCTATTCTGGCTCAAGCAAAACAAGCCCCGAACCTTGCGTTGACCTTACTTGGTTAATGTTTCTTACCAGCCAAATTCATAAAAATCAGCCTGTATCGACAATTTGATAAGAAGCTTTAGTGAAAAATGAAAGTTTTTTTGCTTTTTTATCAGCTTCGTCACGATTTGCTCTCCAAACGAATAATTTTCAATAAAATCTTAAACTTTCCCTAAAGAAAACGCGGCATGCGCCGTTAATAAAAGTAACTTTGAGAGAACTACTTGGTTTTCCGAGACGTCGGAAACCGCTACACCGGAAAATCAATTGGAGAAATCACCATGGCAGTGAATGTAAATACAAACGTATCAGCGATGACCGCTCAGCGTTACCTAAACAACGCAAACTCAGCACAACAAACCTCTATGGAGCGTTTGTCTTCAGGTTTCAAAATCAACAGCGCGAAAGACGACGCTGCGGGTCTTCAAATCTCGAACCGCTTGAACGTACAAAGCCGTGGCTTGGATGTGGCTGTTCGTAACGCGAACGACGGTATCTCGATTGCACAAACAGCAGAAGGTGCAATGAATGAGACAACCAACATCCTACAACGTATGCGTGACCTGTCTCTTCAATCAGCGAACGGCTCTAACTCAAAATCTGAGCGTGTTGCGATTCAAGAAGAAGTAACGGCACTGAACGATGAACTAAACCGTATCGCTGAAACGACGTCTTTCGGTGGTAACAAGCTTTTAAACGGTACACACGGTACGAAATCATTCCAAATCGGTGCGGATAACGGTGAAGCCGTCATGTTGGAACTGAAAGACATGCGCTCTGATAACGCACAAATGGGCGGCCAGAGCTACCAAACTGAGAGTGCAAAAGACAAAAACTGGAACGTACAAGAGGGCTCTAATGACCTGAAAATGACGTTTACAGATAACTTTGGCCAAGAACAAGAGATCGATATCACTGCAAAAGCAGGCGACGACATCGAAGAGTTGGCAACCTACATCAACGGTCAACAAGACTCGGTAAAAGCGTCGGTGACTGAAGACGGCAAGCTACAAATGTTCGCGGGCAACAACAAGGTTACAGGCAATGTCGATTTCTCTGGTGGCCTTGCTGGTGAGCTCGATATCCAAGACGGCAAAGAAGTAACGGTTGATACTATCGACGTGACATCTGTAGGTGGTGCACAAGAGTCTGTGGCAATCATAGATGCAGCACTAAAATACGTAGACAGTAATCGTGCAGAGCTGGGCGCGTTCCAAAACCGTTTCGATCATGCAATCAACAACTTGGATAACATCAACGAGAACGTAAACGCGTCGAAGAGCCGTATTAAAGATACTGACTTCGCGAAGGAAACGACTCAAATGACCAAGTCACAAATTCTATCGCAAGCGTCAAGTTCTATTCTTGCGCAAGCGAAACAAGCGCCTAACTCAGCGCTAAGTCTTTTAGGTTAATCTTTAACTAAAGACAAGAACCATATTGGCTCGTGGTGAGAGATGAGCGAGTAAACCCAGCTTCGGCTGGGTTTTTTTATGCCTGTGTTTCCAGTTCTTTATCCTCAATCGTAATATTAGATATTCATCACAAGTCATTAAATCGAGGAAAATAATCGCAAAAAATTGAAAATTTCTTCTAAAGGATATTTATAGGCCGCCGTTAAAGGGACTGAGAGAAATGAGATGTACCTAAGTGAGGTGAGAGACACGACGGTACATCAACTAAAGCCTTAAGGAGATCAACTATGGCGATTAACGTTAATACTAACGTTTCTGCGATGACCGCACAGCGTTACCTAAACAAAGCAGCTGAAGGTCAGCAAAAATCAATGGAGCGTTTGTCTTCGGGTTATAAAATCAATAGCGCGAAAGACGATGCTGCCGGTCTACAGATTTCTAACCGTTTGAACGCACAGAGCCGTGGTCTGGATATGGCGGTGAAAAACGCGAATGACGGCATTTCTATTGCACAGGTTGCTGAAGGTGCAATGAATGAATCGACCAACATTCTACAACGCATGCGTGATCTATCGCTTCAATCTGCGAACGGTTCGAACTCAAAGTCAGAACGTGTCGCAATCCAAGAGGAAGTTACAGCTCTTAACGATGAACTAAACCGTATCGCTGAGACGACTTCATTTGGTGGTAACAAACTTCTTAACGGTACTTATGGTACTCAATCTTTCCAAATCGGTGCGGACTCTGGTGAAGCTGTGATGCTTTCTATGGGTAACCTACGTTCTGATGATGCTGAGATGGGTGGTAAGAGCTACGCAGCAGAAGACGGAAAAGATGCGTCGTGGACAGTAAGTGATAAAACCGAGCTGAAAATGACGTACACCAACAAGCAAGGTGAAGAGCAAGAGCTGACTATCCAAGCAAAACAGGGCGACGATATTGAGCAGCTAGCGACTTACATTAACGGTCAGAGCGAAGATGTAAAAGCCTCTGTTGGTGAAGACGGCAAGCTACAAGTATTTGCATCTTCTCAAAAAATAACAGGCGAAGTGGATTTCTCTGGCAACCTGGCAGGTGAAATTGGTTTTGGCGATGCGAAAGACGTAACCGTTAAAGACATTGATGTCACCACAGTTGCGGGTTCTCAAGAAGCGGTAGCGATCATTGACGGTGCACTAAAATCAGTAGACAGCCAACGTGCGTCACTTGGTGCATTCCAAAACCGTTTTGACCACGCTATCAGCAACCTAGACAACATTAACGAAAATGTTAATGCGTCTAATAGCCGTATAAAAGATACTGATTACGCGAAGGAAACAACGGCCATGACAAAGTCGCAAATCCTTCAGCAAGCAAGTACCTCAATCCTGGCACAAGCGAAGCAATCACCATCTGCGGCGCTAGGCTTATTGGGCTAATTAGGTCTACTCAGCCTCGTGATATCGTCACCAAAGCGATAGACCTATCGTTAGCTCATAAGGTGGAAGGGAGATTGTAATGGAAATATCCTCCTACATGTCGAACATCCAGCCTTACGGCACGCCAAGTGGCACAAAAGTTGCTAAAGAAATTGGCGTAGGCGCGCCTAACACAGCAAGTTCTCACGGTCCCGTTCCTGTTAAAAAAACGGACGGTGCCGAGCGTGATCTCTCTGTTCAAGCTGCACTTGAAATGGCAGAAAATCGCCAAGAGCTGAACAGAGAAGAGCGCGAAAAAATGGTTAAGCAAATGAATGAATTTGTCGACGCCATGAATAAGGGAGTGGCGTTTCGAGTCGATGAAGCATCGGGTCGAGACGTTGTGACAATCTTCGAAGCCACGACTGGTGATGTGATTCGTCAAATCCCTGATGAAGAAATGCTAGTGGTATTGCGTCGCCTAGCTGAGCACACAGCTAACAGTGGTTTGTTAGTTGAAAAGGTGTAAGTTGTTTTAGAGGTGATTTAATGAGTATAGGCCCTTTGGGGATGTCTGGCGGCATGGATATCAATTCCATGGTCAGCAAAATTGTGGATGCTGAGCGTGTGCCAAAGCAGCAACGCATCAACAACGAGCGCGCGACAATTGACGCCAGTATCAGTGCTTATGGGCGACTCAGAGAATCGTTGGATACGATGAAGAACCTCATGACGAATTTTCGTCAGGAGAAAGCATTTGCTGCTCGTACGGTAGAGACGACCGACGATGCCATCGTATCTGCAACCGCAACAACGGACGCTATAGCCGGTAAGTATGCTATCGACGTGTTGCAGCTTGCACAGAGCCATAAAGTCGCTTCTGACGTTCTGCCAGAAGATACAAAATTTGGCGCTGGTAAGCTGCAGATTTCTCTTGGTGATAACACCTTTGACCTAAATGTCCGATCTCACTCTAAACTCATTGATGTCGTTCGTGGGATTAACGGCGCCAAGGATAACCCTGGCGTACGTGCTTCTGTCATTAACGATGTCGCGGGGCCGCGTTTGATCCTTGCTTCGAACCTTCCGGGCGAGGACCAGCAAATCAAAGTTAGTGTAGAAGCTGAAGCGGGCAATCTTCTTAAACACCTCGAATACAAAACTCTGGAAGACCGAGTGAACGAGCTCAAAGAAGCTCGTGAAGCAGCTGAGGCTGTGCTTGGACCTCTGAAAGAACCAGAAGCAATGCGCGATGCAGACGGCAATCCTATACCTCCAGATGGACAAAAAACAGCAGAGAATGCGCAAGATGGCGCAGTGGATGAACCGATCTCTGCAGCCGGTGCTGCCGCAGCGCACGCAGGGCAAGAAGCGATTGATGCAGCCAACAAACGTGCGAGCATGCGTCCGCAAGACAGCATCCCCGGTTGGACAGAAACGGCTTCAGGCACACTTCTCGACTCCTATCAACCGCCAGAATTAGAGTTGGATGAAGAAGCCATCGCGAAAGCACCAGACGTGCCGGGTTGGAACAATGCAGCCTCCGGGACACTCACAGATTCTTATGTCACAACCAAAGAAGCCAAAAGACAGCTTGAACAAGAAAAAGCCGAGATTGAGCAGAAGATCGCTGGTGAAAAGCAAGAGCTTGACCAAAAGGTCGCCCGTGGTGAATTGACGGAAGAACAAGCGAAACAAATCCATCGTTCCAAACTAGAACCAGAAGAGCGTGAACGTCTTGAGAAAATCGACGTCGCAGAGGCAAAAATCGCACAAGCGCAACAATCATTTGAAGTTTATTCGGGCATGACGGAAGTACAAGCCGGTCAAGATTCACAAGTTATGCTTGATGGTGTGGCAAGGCTGTCGAGCCACAACAACGTGATTGAAGATGCCATTGAAGGTGTAAACCTTACGCTAAAGGGAAAATCGGAACGGGGTAAACCACCAGCAGAGATTGGTGTTGAGTATGATCGCCAAAGTGTGCGTGCAGACATAGAGAACTTTGTTTCGGCTTACAATTCGTTTTATCAAAACTCGAAGGCGCTAGCGAGTGTGGATCCCACTACAGGCCAAAAAGGCCCGTTGGCGGGTGACAGCACTGTGCGAAGCGCTGATGCGCGTTTAAAATCTGTCTTCTCAACGTCGATTGACACTGCGCCAGAAAATTTGAAGTCCCTGACCGAGTTTGGTATCACCACCACACGTCAAGGCACGTTAGAAATCAAATATGACATTTTAGATCGCCAATTGAACAACAACTTTAATGAGTTGGGCAAATTCTTTGGTGGTAACTCGGGTTTTGCTAAACGCGTTGAAGAAGCTATTCAAGGTATCACTGGCTTTACGGGCAGCATCCGTACGCGTGAGAAGAGCTTGACAGAACAGAACTATCGCCTCGGTGATGATCAAGTCGCATTAGACCGTCGCATGGAGGGGCTTGAAAAGCGCACTCATGCTAAATTTTCGGCCATGCAAGATGCGACGGGAAAGATGCAGGGTCAATTAGGGGCGCTGATGAACGCTCTGGGTCAATAGATGAAAAGTGCACTTATAGAAATTAGTGATATTGATCGACTAATTACGCGAGGACTGGAAAAAGCTGCCTTAAATACTGAAGAAATTCTTCACTTGGTCGATAGCAGGGAAGAGTTATTGCAAAACCTACTCTCCATTGTTGAGGACAATCCATCGTTGAAGCAGGGAGCAGAGTGGCAAGACTTGCTCATTCGCACCCAAAGTATTGTTGAGCTGATGCAAAATGAAACGATGAACCTAAGTAAAGACCTTCACAAGTTCCGCTATGGTCAACGTTCGCTTCAGCAGTACAAAAAATTTAGATAAAAGAGGAATACTATGCGCGGTTCTCTGCAAGCATACAAAAAGGTATCAGTTGACAGCCAGCTGAGTGCGGCATCTCCGCATAAAGTCATTCAAATGCTCATGGCAGGTGCAATCGAGCGTCTTATTCAGGGTAAAGCGGCGATGCAAGCAGGTAATATTCCTGCAAAAGGTGAGCGTCTTGGCAAAGCGCTGGACATCATCATCGCACTGCGTAGCTGTTTATCTATGGATGACGGTGGAGACATTGCTTCAAACCTAGATTCACTTTACGAGTTTATGATTACTCAGATCTCGACAGCAAACCACCAGAACGACCCTAAACCAATTGATGATGTTATTGATATCATTCGCGAAATTAAATCGGCTTGGGACCAAATTCCAACTGAATACCATAACCTAACGGCAGCTGAAGTCGGTATATAGTCGGCTATAGAAGACTTTACAGAACAGGTAAAGGATAATTTCTTGTTGCATATTAATTAGTTAAGAAAAGTTACAATAGAGCTCACACCTCTTTATTGCTTGGTTGCCTTATTTTTTTATTCAAATAAAATAGAAGTTATTATTGGCCCTAATGGCTTTTTTTTGTTGCTGATTTCCCTATTTTGACTATCGTTTGTTGAAAGTGTGACAACCTTTTCGACGTTCGACAACGTAAACTAAGGCCTGGCGCAACAACCCCATATGAAAGGCAATCATTCTTACTTATGCAAGGTTTGGCAAAACTACTTGTAATCGATGACAATGCAGCAAGTCGTCTGAATATAAGCAATATATTGGAATTTGTTGGAGAAAGTTGCGAAGCGGTCAGCTCTGACCAGCTAGGCGATGTTGACTGGTCTGCGATTTGGTCAGGTTGCATTGTCGTTAACCTCTGTGCAGGTCATGCCGCGACAGCGGTGATGGCTCGCCTCTCACAAGCGCACCATATCCCACTTCTTGTCATGGGCACTTTTCCATTGCCTGTTGATGACTTGCCTAACTTTGTCGGTGAATTGGAGCAACCGCTTAATTATCCGCAACTTAGCGAAGCGTTACGTCATTGCAATGATTTCTTGGGCCGTAAAGGCGTAAACGTGGTAGCGAATACGCGTAATAATACCCTTTTCCGCAGTCTGGTTGGTCAAAGCCGAGGTATTCAAGACGTTCGGCATTTGATTGAACAAGTTTCAGCCACCGAAGCAAATGTGTTGATCTTGGGCGAATCTGGTACGGGTAAAGAAGTGGTGGCACGAAACATTCACTATCATTCTACTTACTGCTCTGGCCCCTTTGTACCGATCAACTGTGGTGCCATTCCAGCAGACCTACTAGAAAGCGAGCTTTTTGGCCATGAAAAAGGCGCATTTACTGGTGCGTTAACGACACGCAAAGGTCGTTTTGAATTAGCGGAAGGTGGCACCATTTTCCTTGATGAGATTGGTGATATGCCAATGTCGATGCAAGTGAAGTTGCTGCGTGTACTGCAAGAGCGATGCTTTGAGCGTGTTGGTGGCAACACGACGATTAAAGTAAACGTTCGTGTCGTGGCTGCAACTCACCGCGATCTAGACACCATGATCAACGATGGCACATTCCGTGAAGATCTTTTTTACCGCTTGAATGTTTTCCCCATTGAAATGCCAGCGTTAAAATCACGCAAGCAAGATATTCCCTTGTTGTTACAAGAACTGATGACGCGTCTAGAAGCCGAAGGTGGGCAACCCATCTACTTTACGCCTCGTGCGATCAACTCATTGATGGAGCATGACTGGCCGGGTAACGTGCGTGAACTTGCCAACCTTGTTGAGCGTATGGTGATCTTGTACCCCAACAGCTTAGTGGATGTGAACCACCTACCAACTAAATACCGCTACAGTGATATCCCTGAATTCCAACCAGAAAGTAACCCATTTACTTCTATGGAAGAGCAAGAACGCGATGTGTTCCAGGACATTTTCTCTGAGGACTTTAGTTTTGATGAGCAAAGTGAAATAGAGCACAATATGAATGCGCCTCAAGCTCTTCCGTCAGAAGGGGTAAACTTAAAAGAACTTCTCGCGGATATGGAAATCAACATGATCAACCAGGCGCTAGAGGCACAGGGTGGCGTTGTTGCAAGAGCAGCGGATATGCTAGGCATGCGACGTACAACCTTGGTCGAGAAAATGCGTAAATATAACCTTCAACGCTAGGGTCTGTTTGGCGTTACTGTGGTTCAACTTAAGACCGCTGGTTATCTTTTCTGACAATAAAACCATCCATTTCTTGGTGTCAATTTCTTGTCGATGACATAACGCCATGATAAATATAGGAAGCAGCTTGGTATACTAATTGCTTGCCAAGCTACTTAAGTATTTGAATGGCGACATTTCGACAGGCAGCGAATGGACAATAACACCAACCAATCCCATTTAGACTCAGTAGAGAATCAAGTAGAACGTTACAAGCAGGTCTTGGACGTGATGCCGGCGGGCGTGATCTTGTTAGATACCCATGGAGTTGTTCGCGAAGCCAACCCTGAAGCGCACCGCATTCTCGATATACCGCTGGTCGAAGAGAAATGGTTCAATATCATCCAAGCAGTATTTGACCCACGAGAAGATGATGGTCACGAAGTTTCACTGCGCAATGGTCGTAAAGTTCGTTTGGCGATTTCAGCATCCGCGACTGGCCAGCTCATTTTAATTACCGACCTAACGGAAACACGTTTGCTGCAGTCTCGCGTGAGTGACTTGCAACGCCTGTCATCACTTGGCCGTATGGTAGCGTCTCTGGCACATCAAGTCAGAACACCGTTATCGAGTGCTATGCTATATGCATCCAATTTAGCGGCGCCAAACTTGCTTCCGGCGACAAGAGACAGATTTCAAAGCAAATTAATGGATCGACTGCACGATTTGGAAAAGCAGGTTAATGATATGCTGCTTTTTGCTAAAGGTGGTGATAATAAGGTTATTAAACCTTTTAATATTGCTCAGTTGGTTGCTGAATATCAGCCAATGGTCGAAACTGCGCTGAAGAACAATAACATTGACTATTTCTTAGAAGTCGAAGAAGAACACATTGAATTGCTGGGCAACGCGAACGCCATTGCCTCGGCATTGAGTAATTTAGTGATGAACGCGATTCAGATGTCAGGAAAAGAATCGCAGATAGATGTGTTTTTCCGCCCGGTGAACGGTGAGTTGCGTATTTCTGTACAAGACAGCGGTCCGGGTGTATCAAAAGAATTACAAGCAAAAATTATGGAGCCATTCTTTACTACACGGTCTCAGGGAACCGGGTTAGGGCTTGCTGTCGTTCAAATGGTTTGCCGTGCCCATGACGGTCGATTGGAACTTATTTCAGAGCAGGGTGATGGAGCCTGCTTTACCATGTGCATTCCGCTAGAGAGAGTGCAAGCAGAAGTGTAGTAAGCGACTGTTGTTGAAAACATTACTGGAGAATCATAATGGCGCAAAGCAAAGTGCTGATCGTAGAAGACGACGAAGGTCTTCGTGAAGCCTTGGTGGATACTCTGGCTCTGGCAGGGTATGAGTGGCTAGAAGCCGATTGTGCGGAAGACGCTTTGTTAAAGCTAAAGTCGAATGCGGTGGACATCGTGGTTTCTGACGTGCAAATGGCAGGCATGGGCGGTTTGGCTTTGCTACGCAATATCAAGCAGAACTGGCCGAACATGCCTGTCCTACTTATGACGGCTTACGCAAACATTGAAGATGCGGTATCGGCAATGAAAGAAGGTGCGATTGATTACATGGCCAAGCCATTTGCACCCGAAGTACTGCTTAATATGGTGAGCCGTTACGCGCCAATCAAAAGTGATGATAACGGTGATGCGGTCGTGGCGGACGAGAAAAGCCTGCGCTTGTTAGCCCTGGCAGACAAGGTCGCACGTACGGATGCTAACGTCATGATCTTGGGACCAAGTGGTTCAGGCAAAGAAGTCATGTCGCGCTACATCCACAACGCCTCAAACCACAAAAATGGTCCATTTGTTGCGATTAACTGTGCCGCTATCCCTGACAATATGCTAGAGGCGACATTGTTCGGTTACGATAAGGGGGCGTTTACTGGCGCCGTTCAAGCGTGTCCGGGGAAATTCGAACAAGCGCAGGGTGGCACTATCTTGCTTGATGAAATCAGTGAGATGGACTTAAACCTACAAGCCAAGCTACTGCGTGTTCTGCAAGAGCGTGAAGTCGAACGCTTGGGTAGTCGTAAGAGCATCAAGTTGGATGTTCGTGTACTAGCAACCAGTAACCGCGATTTAAAACATTACGTCTCTGAAGGTAAGTTCCGAGAAGACTTATACTACCGCTTGAATGTATTCCCAATCACATGGCCTGCACTTTGTGATCGCAAAGGTGACATCTCGCCACTTGCTCAGCACCTGACTGAGCGCCATTGCACCAAGGTGGGTATGCCAGTTCCCAAGTTCTCGCAAATGGCACTAGAGAAACTGCTTCAATACTCGTGGCCAGGCAATGTTCGTGAATTAGACAACGTGGTTCAACGTGCACTTATTCTGAGTGAAAATGGGGATATTGATGCGGAACACATCTTACTTGAAGGCGTGGATTGGCAAGATGCTAGCAGTCTGCAACGCGTTGTTCAAAATGCAGAAATGGTGTCTCCTGATGTTAAGCCGATAGCTCAAGTTGAAGCGAACAACCGTATTGCGGCTGGTGGCGAAGGTCTTGGTAGCGAATTACGTGATCAAGAATACGCGATCATTTTAGAAACATTGATCGAATGTAATGGTCGTCGCAAAGAAATGGCAGAGAAGCTGAGCATCAGTCCGCGGACTTTACGCTATAAACTCGCCAAAATGCGTGATGCTGGTATCGATATTCCGGCTTAATCTATACATCAATAGCCATAGGGCAAAAGTGTGGGTACACTACGACACTATTGTCTTACGGCACAATGTTTGCTGTATCAATAATCAGTTTTATTTAATAGTCAAAACTTTGGCTTAGAGGTGACAATGAAAGTTGATGGTATTCAGTCAGAAATGCGTGCCATGATGGTAGAAGCGACCAATACCGCTCCTATCGCAACGGGTGCGAAAGTTGGGGCAGATTTTGGTGATCTCCTCACAAAAGCCATCAATAACGTAAACTCACTTCAAAAAGCATCGGGCGATCTACAAACGCGTTTTGATCGTGGTGATGCGGATGTTTCCCTTTCTGATGTAATGATTGCTCGTAACAAGTCCAGTGTTGCTTTCGACGCCACTGTACAAATCCGTAATAAGCTCGTTGAGTCCTATAAGGACCTCATGAATATGCCAGTGTAATTTAGGTAATAAGTGTGGCAGAAAAGTCTACAGATTTAACCGTCACTGATGGCGGCGCCGATGGTGCAATGATGGCTGGCTCAGATCTGGATGTGGAAAGTCAAAACCCAGATCTTGAAGAGCGCAGTGCGTCAAAATTTGATATGGCAGTGGGCGACTTAGATCTACTTCGTCAGGTCGTATTAGTTCTTTCTATCTCTATCTGTGTTGCGTTGATCGTAATGTTGTTCTTCTGGGTGAAAGAGCCTGAAATGCGTCCACTTGGTGCGTACGAGACAGAAGAACTGATCCCAGTATTGGATTACCTCGATCAGCAAAAAATTAATTACAAGCTAGATGGCAGTACGGTTTCGGTGGAATCGAGTGATTACAACTCGATCAAGCTGGGCATGGTACGAGCGGGGGTGAACCAAGCAACGGCAGCCGGTGATGATATTTTGCTGCAAGACATGGGCTTTGGTGTTTCCCAGCGTCTTGAGCAGGAACGTTTGAAGCTCAGTCGCGAACGTCAACTTGCTCAAGCGATTGAAGAAATGAAGCAGGTTCGAAAAGCGCGTGTGCTTCTTGCTCTACCAAAACATAGTGTATTTGTTCGTCATAACCAAGAAGCGTCTGCTTCGGTATCATTGACTATCTCTACGGGTGTAAACCTCAAACAGCAAGAGGTCGATTCTATCGTTGATATGGTGGCAAGTGCGGTTCCTGGTATGAAGACCTCTCGTATCACGGTAACCGATCAACATGGTCGTCTACTCAGCTCAGGTTCTCAAGACCCAGCATCGGCTGCTCGTCGCAAAGAACAAGAGCTAGAGCGCAGCCAAGAACAAGGGCTGCGTGAGAAGATTGACTCTGTGCTATTACCAATTTTGGGCTTTGGTAATTATACGGCTCAGGTGGACATCCAGATGGATTTCAGCACCGTAGAGCAAACGCGCAAGAATTTCGATCCAAATACACCGTCTACGCGCAGTGAATACGCTCTTGAAGATTACAATAACGGCAACATGGTCGCGGGCATTCCCGGGGCATTGAGTAACCAGCCGCCAGCGGATGCGTCTATTCCTCAAGATGTGGCGCAGATGAAAGATGGCACATTGACTGGTCAAGGCTCGGTTCGTAAAGAATCGACGCGTAACTTTGAGCTTGATACCACTATCAGCCATGAACGCAAGCAGACGGGTACCTTGGCTCGTCAAACCGTCTCTGTTGCGATCAAAGACCGTCGAGTGGTGAACCCTGATACGGGGGAAGTGACTTACACACCGTTGTCAGAGTCTGAAATCAATGCAATTCGCCAAGTACTGATTGGCGCGGTTGGTTTTGATGAGAGTCGCGGTGATTTGCTGAATGTACTGAGTGTTAAGTTTGCTGAGCCAGAGCTTGAGCAAATGACTGATCCACCGATTTGGGAGCATCCAAACTTCAACGACTGGGTCCGTTGGTTCGCAAGTGCGTTGGTGATCATTGTCATTATCTTGGTTCTGGTGCGTCCAGCAATGAAGAAACTGCTCAACCCAGCGAGTGATGACGAAGATGAAATGTATGGACCAGATGGCTTACCGATTGGTGCGGATGGTGAAACTAGCCTGATTGGCAGTGACATCGAAAGCGGCGAACTGTTTGAGTTTGGTTCAAGCATTGATTTGCCTAACCTTCACAAAGATGAAGATGTACTCAAAGCTGTGCGTGCTCTGGTGGCTAATGAGCCTGAGCTCGCTGCTCAAGTAGTAAAAAACTGGATGAACGAAAATGGCTAACGATATCGTACCTCAAGATGAAAACGGTGCAGATATGCCAGCGGAGTTTGATATCTCTGGCATGACGGGTGAAGAGAAAGCGGCGATTTTGCTGTTGAGCCTGAACGAAAATGACGCGGCCGGCATCATTCGACACCTAGAGCCAAAACAGGTTCAGCGTGTGGGTAGTTCAATGGCTCGAGCGAAAGACCTGAGCCAAGACAAGGTATCTGGTGTCCATCGTGCGTTCCTAGAAGACATCCAGAAATACACTAACATTGGCATGGGCAGCGAAGACTTCATGCGCAATGCGTTGGTGGCGGCACTGGGTGAAGACAAAGCGAACAACTTGGTTGACCAAATTCTACTTGGTACTGGTTCTAAAGGCTTGGATTCACTGAAATGGATGGATCCTCGCCAAGTGGCAAGCATCATTGTCAATGAACACCCACAGATTCAAACTATTGTGCTTTCATATTTGGATGCAGACCAATCGGCAGAAATCCTTTCTCAGTTCCCAGAGCGTGTTCGTCTGGATCTGATGATGCGTATTGCTAACCTAGAAGAAGTCCAGCCATCGGCATTGGCTGAGCTGAACGAAATCATGGAGAAACAGTTTGCAGGCCAAGCGGGGGCTCAAGCTGCAAAAATTGGTGGCCTGAAGGCAGCGGCAGAAATCATGAACTATCTAGACAACAATGTCGAAGGTATCTTGATGGAGCAAATTCGCGACCAAGACGAAGACACGGCAACACAAATCCAAGACCTTATGTTTGTCTTCGAGAATTTGGTGGAAGTGGACGACCAAGGTATTCAGAAATTGCTGCGTGATGTTCCACAAGATGTTCTGCAACGTGCCCTCAAAGGTGCTGATGATTCTCTGCGTGAGAAAGTCTTCAAAAACATGTCTAAACGTGCCGCTGAGATGATGCGCGATGATATCGAAGCCATGCCTCCAGTTCGTGTTGCGGATGTAGAAGCCGCTCAGAAAGAAATTTTGTCGATTGCTCGCCGTATGGCCGACGCTGGTGAAATCATGCTATCAGGTGGCGCAGAGGAGTTCTTGTAATCCTTTCTTATTCCTCTTGCTCAAGGCAAGAGGAATGTTCTTCTTTTGCTGCGCAATTTAATTTTAAATAAACTTGAATTTTCAGCGTAGTTAATTTTCCCAATGCACTTTATTTTCAACATCAATTTTAACATAGACAGATTGTAGGTTAAGCATGGCTGGCGATAGAAAACGTGGATTTATCCGTCCTGACGAAGACGATTCGATGATCAAGCCGCAGCGCTGGGGTTTACCTGACTACGGTGAAGCGAGAGAAAACCAAGCTAAGCAAACCGCGTTTAACTACGACCCTGGTTGGGTGCCAAACTTTGATGAGCCCGAAGAAGAGCACGCTCTTGAACTGACAGAAGAGCAGATTGAGTTGATTAAGCAAGGTGCTTATCAAGAAGGTCTGCATCAAGGTCAAGAAGCTGGCTTCAATCAAGGTTACGAAAAAGGCAAAGAAGAAGGCATTGGTGCAGGTCATGCAGAAGGACTTGAACTCGGCAAAGCGGAAGGCATTACGGCTGGGCAAGAATATATCCAGCAACAAGTAGAAACCTTTATGAACTTGGCCAATCAATTTGCTCAGCCTTTGGAGTTGATGAACGCTCAGGTTGAAAAGCAACTGGTCGATATGGTGCTTTGCCTAGTCAAAGAAGTCGTGCATGTGGAAGTGCAAACCAATCCACAAATTATTCTCGATACGGTAAAGCAGTCTTTTGAGGCGCTGCCAATCTCTGGTCATCCAATCACATTACATTTAAACCCTGAGGATGTGACGATTATCCGCTCTGCATATGGCGAAGAAGAGCTTGATTGTCGTAACTGGACTTTAGTGGCTGAACCATCTCTAAATCGTGGCGATGTCCAGATTGCCGCCGGTGAATCCAGCATTAACTATCGCATGGAAGAGCGCGTGAAAAGCGTGTTAAGCCGCTTTTGTGGCGCAAATCGCCATCAAGAGGGCGACTAATCCATGTTAGCTTTGGCAGAGCGTTTAAAAAACTACAAGGTTGAGGGGTTAACCACGCGTCCAGTGGCTTCTGGCAAGCTCGTTCGTGTTGTTGGTTTGACTTTGGAAGCGACAGGTTGTCGTGCTCCGATTGGCAGTTTGTGTTTGGTCGAAACCATGTCCGGTCATATGGAAGCAGAAGTGGTCGGCTTTTCCGGTGATAATCTTTTTTTAATGCCGAGTGAGCAAATCACGGGCATCCTACCGGGAGCAAGAGTCACACCGTTAACCAGTGAAGTCGGTTTGCCTGTTGGTATGGAGCTGCTTGGACGTGTCATTGACGGTGTTGGTAACCCACTGGATGGTTTAGGCCCCTTGTATACTGAGCATCGTGCTTCATTTAACGCCGAGCCTATTAATCCATTAGCTCGCAAACCTATTTCTGAGCCCCTCGATGTTGGCCTGAAAGCCATCAATGGCCTACTGACTGTCGGTAAAGGTCAGCGTATCGGCCTGTTTGCCGGTTCTGGTGTCGGTAAATCGGTCACGCTTGGCATGATGACACGAGGCACGACAGCACAAGTTGTTGTTGTTGGTCTGATTGGTGAGCGTGGACGCGAGGTAAAAGAATTTATCGAAGAGATTTTAGGTGAGGATGGCCGCCGCCGCTCTGTGGTCGTTGCTGCGCCTGCCGATGCTTCGCCTTTGATGCGCCTGAAGGGCTGCCAAACTGCACTGACGGTTGCCGAATACTTTCGTGATCAAGGGTTAGATGTTCTCCTACTGATGGACTCCCTCACTCGTTTTGCTCAAGCGCAGCGTGAAATTGCCTTGTCTGTGGGTGAGCCACCTGCAACCAAAGGTTATCCGCCTTCGGTGTTTGCTAAACTGCCTGCACTGGTGGAACGTGCGGGGAATGGGGGAGGTGAGCAAGGTTCTATTACGGCTTTCTTTACTGTTCTGACCGAAGGTGACGATCTGCAAGACCCGATTGCCGATGCGTCGCGTGCGATCCTTGATGGTCACATCGTGCTATCACGTGAAATGGCCGATGCGGGTCACTACCCAGCTATCGATGTCGAGAAATCGGTGAGCCGTGTTATGCCGCAAATCACCACTGAAGAACATGTATTAATGTCAAAAGCGGTACGTCAAGTATTGTCGATTTGTCGTAAGAACCAAGATCTAGTCTCGATTGGCGCCTATAAACCGGGTACCGATCCTGCTATCGATAGTGCCTTTACCCTCAAACCTAAGTTGGACGAATATCTGCAGCAGCGCATGAAAGAATCAGTACCTTACGACATGTGCGTCAACATGTTGAAGAGCATCTTAGGTGGGTAATAGCGCATGAATAACGCGATGGAGTTTCTGCTTGAGCAAGCCAAAGAACGTGAAGATCAAGCGGTATTAGCGCTCAATAAAGCGCGCTCAGATCTTGAGGGTTACTACCGCCAAGTTGAGCAAATTGAAAAATACCGTTTGGACTACTGCCAGCAATTAGTTGACCGTGGTATGGCGGGGCTCACCGCAAGTCAATATGGACATTTAAACCGCTTTTTAACTCAGCTTGATGAAACGCTATCTAAGCAAAAGCAGGCAGAAAGCCACTTCAAAGAGGAAGTCGTTAACTGCCAAGATTATTGGTTAAACATGCGTAAAGAACGAATGTCTTACGAGTGGATGATTGAAAAGCGTGAGAAAGAAAAGCAAATGGCGGAAGCTAAGCGTGAACAAAAGCAGATGGATGAGTTCTCTACCTTGCTTTACAGCCGAAAGCCGCAACGTTTCTAAGCGTTTCTCATCGCTATATTGCGTGAGTGCTGCTGGTTACATCTTTACTGATTCAGGCAAGGTTACTTTGACGGAGTCTTGCTCTATCAACTTAAACACTTTTGGTCGAATCTCACTAATCCACCACTCATTGTAGGTCTCTGCGTATATGGTTTGGCGGGTTTGTTCATTGTTGAACTCACGTAACCAAATAAAGTAACCATGGCCATCTTCACAAGTTTAAATTTGTTCCATCACTATCCCTAAGTGACACCGTCAGAAAAAGTTACGCTGAGCGTTGGCGTGATTTTTGCAATTTATTCGTCAGTATCGGGTCTTTTGACCTAAGTTTACCGCCCATGTGCAATCCGACTGCAATTTGCTCAATGTTGCCGAGAACGAGAGTTTCTATATGAATGTGAATTTGTCCAATGTTTCTGCAACCAATAAAGCGTCGGCTTCCGATTCTTCAAATAAAGTGGATGCAGAAAACCCTGAAAGCAATGGTTTTTTTGAAACCTTAGCCGGGGTATTTACTGATTCACAAAAAGCAGTTGCGAAATCTGATGTTTCAGACGCTGCTGCAGAAACCTCGGAGAAGGCAGGGAAAGTGGTATCCGCAAGCACACAAGATGAGAGCCAAGAAAAAGTCGCGACAGATGTTGGAGAGGAGCCATCAACAGAATCAACCGACGAGTTGCTTAACCAAGAGAGCGCAACTCAGAGCAATACACAAACCAGCAAAGCTGATGTTTCAGGTCAGGTTCCCAATGATGAAATAAGAAGTGCGATGGGAGAGGGACAACAATTACTGAGCCGCATAGGGCAAGCGAACCAAACGCTAACGACGGACAAGACTTTTGCTGATGGCGGCAAGGTATTGCCATCGGAGGCAGTATTTGACCAAGCCTCTGCTCGGCAATCTGCGCTAGCTTCATCAGGTTCAGTTGCTTCTGGTGACGTTTCGCCATTCAGTGATACACAAGGACGGGTATTGGATGCAAATGGGCTAGCAGAAACTGAAGTATTGCAATCCGTATTCCCAGCGCATGCTCAAGTGGCCGATGGCGAGTCTTCTGGCGAAAAACGCATTTCATTGGATGAGTTGCAAATTATTGACACTAAGCTCGCGCAAGGGAAACCGCTTTCTCAACAAGAACTCGATGTGATTGAGCAATTAAAAACAGGCGAGTTAATCGCGGATATTCCACAGCAAGAGATGGCTCAATTTGTTGCTTTACCAAGTGACGTGAAAATGGCGATGGTAGAGCATCAACACACTCACAACCAAACTCGTGTTGCGGCCTCTGCAGTTGCGGCTCAGCAAGCGCATCAGTTCGTTGCACAAGACATGAAGCATACCGCTGAACAAGCGGGTGCGCAGGCCTCGGTAGCAAATACTGAAAAGTCGGCGCTGTCTGCTATGCCAGAAGCTCTGGCAGCGGCCAACCTAAGCCCTGCAGGCCAAGTGGTCTCCAGTGCTGAGTTGAGTAAGAAAGTAATGAGTGCAGGCCTTGCAGCAAGTGCATTAAAAGGCGCAACAAACTTGCAAGACAAACCCGATCCGCAACACGGTTTGGCTGGACAAATTCAAGCCGCGGTTGGCCAACAGAACGCCGCAGTTCAACAACAAGCACGAGCCGATGCGGCGCAGCAAGCGCAATTGCCGTTGCAGCTCACCAAAGAAATGGCCAATGACCAAGTGGCAGAGAAAGTCCAAATGATGATGTCGAAGAACTTAAAGAATCTCGATATCCGTCTTGATCCGCCTGAGCTGGGTCGAATGCACATCCGCATGACGATGAACAACGATCTCGCTAACGTGCACTTTACTGTGGCAAACCCGCAAGCGCGTGACTTGGTCGAACAAACATTACCACGTTTGAGAGAAATGTTGGCTCAGCAAGGTATGCAATTGGCAGACTCTTCGGTTCAGCAGCAGAGTAGCGGCCAGCATCAGAATGGCGACACAAATGCGCAACGTAGCGCTCAAGGCACTCAAGGTCGTGGATTTTCTGGTCAGTCAGATGAAAACTTTGATACTGACACGAATATTGATTTGAATGTGGTTTCAAAGCGTGATGGAATTAGCTTTTACGCGTAAAATAGTGGCCTAAAAACAGAACAATAAGAGACAGTAATGGCAGAAGAACAGCAGCAAGGTGCCGATGCACCAAATGGAAAAAGTAAATTACTGATCATCATTATCGCAGTGGTGGTTTTGCTTGTAGGTGGTGGTGCGGCAGCCTTCTTTTTGATGGGCTCTGATGAGTCTGCGCAACCTGAACAAGCTGAGCAAACACAACCGCAAACGACAGCCGCACCAATTGCGTATGTGAACATTGCACAACCTTTTATTTTTAACGTGACAGGCGACCGTCGTGATAGATTGGTGCAAATCAAAGCGCAACTGATGGTACGCGGTGGTGAAAACGAGCAATTAGCACGGTACCACTCTCCCTTGATCGAAAGCTCGTTGCTTTCAACGTTTGCTTCAGCGACGGCAGAGCAACTGCGCTCGCCGACGGGGCGTGTGGAACTGCGCGAGCGTGCTTCTGATGACATCAAAGCCGCATTAAGTACAGCGGTGGGGCAGCCAGTAATTGAAAAAGTACTGTTTACAGATTTTGTAATTCAATAGGTATAACGTGACCGATCTATTAAGCCAAGATGAGATTGATGCGCTACTGCACGGGGTTGATGACGTTGATGACGTCGATGAATCCTCCGACGGCCGCGACGAGAATACCACTAATTTTGATTTCTCGTCTCAAGATAGGATTGTCCGTGGTCGGATGCCGACGCTTGAACTTATCAATGAGCGTTTTGCCCGTCACATGCGAATCAGCCTATTTAATATGTTGCGTAAAACCGCTGAGGTGTCGATTAACGGCGTACAGATGATGAAGTTTGGTGAATACCAAAATACCTTGTACGTTCCGACAAGTTTGAATATGGTTCGCTTCCGTCCGTTAAAAGGCACGGCGCTGATTACCATGGAAGCGCGCTTAGTGTTTATTCTAGTTGAAAACTTTTTTGGTGGTGACGGTCGTTTCCATGCCAAAATTGAAGGCCGTGAATTTACTCCAACAGAGCGCCGCATCATCCAGCTTTTGCTGAAAATTGTTTTCGAAGATTATAAAGAAGCCTGGTCACCAGTGATGGGCGTTGAGTTCGAATACCTCGATTCTGAGGTGAACCCGAGCATGGCCAACATCGTCAGCCCGACCGAAGTGATCGTGGTCAGTTCATTCCACATTGAAGTCGATGGTGGCGGCGGTGATTTCCACGTAGTGATGCCTTACTCAATGGTGGAGCCTATCCGTGAATTGCTCGATGCGGGTGTTCAGTCTGACAAGATGGAAACCGATGTGCGTTGGAGCTCCGCATTGCGTGAAGAGATCATGGATTGTCCGGTTAACTTCCGTGTCAATTTGCTAGAAAAAGACATCTCATTGCGTGATTTGATGGAATTGCAACCCGGTGATGTTATCCCGATTGATATGCCGGAAAATGCGACCATGTTCATTGAAGATTTACCAACTTACCGCGTGAAAATGGGGCGCTCTGAAGACAAGCTTGCGGTGCAAGTTTCTGAGGAAATTGAACGTCCACATGTGGTGAAAACCGATTTGGCGTTCTTGGGTAAGGACATCATGTCTGAACTTGAGCACGACGACGATAAAGACGATTAAAACCCTTACTCAACCATCGCTTCACTTCTCGCTCTTAGTAAATGGGCGTACATAACTTAAGAAGTGGGGACAGTAAGGTCAAATACAGGATAGAAAAATGGAACCAAGTGACGATCAAAAGTTAGCAGACGAGTGGGCAGCGGCTCTGGGCGAAGACCCCTCTGCTCCTTCAATTGATGTTGATGAAGTATTGGCGGCACCATTGGAAGAGTTGAAAGACACCTCTAGTCCAATCACTGATGACGAGCGCCGTAAACTCGACTCCATCATGGATATTCCCGTGACTATTTCAATGGAAGTGGGACGTTCGCAAATCAGTATTCGTAATCTGTTGCAATTAAACCAAGGTTCGGTCGTGGAACTCGATCGTTTGGCGGGGGAATCACTCGACGTATTGGTCAACGGTACTTTGATCGCTCACGGAGAAGTGGTTGTCGTCAACGATAAGTTTGGTATTCGTCTTACTGACGTCATCAGCCAAACCGAACGTATTAAGAAGCTGCGCTAATATGGGCTGTTCAGTAAAAACTCGATTGAAGCAAATGGCAGGAACACTTGGCTTAACGCTCATTGCTCCTTATGCCCTTGCTGCGGCGCCAAGTAACTTAGACTTGGCGACGACACTCGGCTCTTTAGTGCTGGTTATTGGTGTGATTCTGCTGCTTGCTTGGATGCTGAAACGCATGCAAGTACCGGCATTGGGACAGCAAAAAGGGTTACGGATTGTCAGCCAGTTACCCGTTGGCACCAAAGAGCGAATTGCGGTAGTCCAAGTTGGTGAAGAGCAGTTCTTAGTCGGTATTACTAGTCAATCTATTCAAACGCTTGCCAAGCTTGAAACACCATTAAAAGAGGAAGAGTTGGCCTCCGGTGCTTTTGCTACCCAGTTCAGTCAACTAATAAAAAAAAATGACAAAGGATAATTCAATCCGCCTGACGCTCAGCATGTTTGTGCTGCTAGTCGGAATGCTATTTTCTTCACTTTCGTTTGCTCAAGCAGGGGAATCACCGTTACCTACTAACCTAGCACAGGGTGATAGTGTGACCGTGAAAGCGATGGAAACTGAATCAGGTTCAAGCCACAGTATGTCAGTGGGCAATGGTGGCGGTATTCCTGCTTTTACCATGACGACCAATGCCGATGGCAGCGAAGACTACTCGGTTACGCTGCAAATCCTTGCGTTGATGACCATGCTTGGCTTCTTGCCTGCCATGGTCATTTTGATGACGTCGTTCACTCGAATTGTGGTGGTGATGTCCATCTTGCGTCAAGCGATGGGTCTGCAACAAACTCCTTCGAATCAAGTCATCATAGGTATCGCACTTTTTCTTACCTTCTTTGTGATGTCTCCGGTTCTCAATGAAATAAATGACAACGCAATCCAACCTTATCTGAATGAACAGCTGACGGCGCGCCAAGCCTTTGATACGGCCCAAGTACCGATGAAAGCCTTCATGCTGAAGCAAACCCGAATCAAAGATCTGGAAACCTTTGTGGACATGTCTGGTGAGCAGGTGACAAACCCGGAAGATGTCTCTATGGCGGTGCTGATACCAGCATTCATTACATCTGAACTCAAGACCGCGTTCCAAATTGGTTTCATGTTGTTCCTACCGTTTTTGATCATTGACCTAGTTGTCGCATCAGTATTGATGGCCATGGGTATGATGATGCTTTCTCCAATGATCGTATCTTTGCCATTTAAGCTGATGCTGTTCGTGCTGGTGGATGGATGGAACTTGATATTATCGACACTCGCAGGCAGTTTTGCCCTTTAGATTGGCACAAAGAGAAGAGGGAAAGAGATGACTCCTGAAATGTTTGTCGAGCTTTTCCGTGATGCACTATGGATGGTGCTGATCATGGTCTGTGCCATTATTATTCCAAGCTTGCTGATTGGTCTGGTCGTAGCGATATTCCAAGCTGCGACTTCTATTAACGAGCAGACATTGAGTTTCTTACCGCGTTTGATTATCACCTTGTTGACGTTGATGCTATTTGGCCATTGGATGACGCAAATGTTGATGGAATACTTCTTTGGTCTGATTGAGCGGCTGCCACAGGTGCTCTACTAGAGTCGCGTATGGAGTATCCGACTCATATCATCCTTGACTGGATTGCAAACTACTTCTGGCCTTATACCCGCATCTCAGCGATGCTGATGGTGATGACAGTAACTGGAGCGCGCTTCGTCTCGCCTCGAATTCGACTTTATCTAGGCCTAGCGATTACCTTTGCGGTAGCGCCAGCGATACCAGCCGTACCACAAGATATCGAACTACTCTCTTTCCGTGGTTTTATGACCATTGCCGAGCAAATTATTATTGGTGTCGCGATGGGCATGGTGACTCAGTTTATGATTCAAACCTTTGTTCTGTTGGGGCAGATCCTTGGTATGCAGTCGAGCTTAGGTTTTGCATCCATGGTGGATCCGGCTAACGGTCAAAGTACGCCTTTGCTTGGTCAGCTGTTTATGTTTTTGGTGACCATGTTCTTCCTTGCTACCGATGGGCATTTAAAAATGCTGCAATTGGTGGTGTTCAGCTTCAAAACTTTACCAATTGGATCCGGTTCGCTCAATGCATTGGATTTCCGCGAATTAGCGGGTTGGCTAGGAATCATGTTTAAGACGGCATTGAGCATGTCGCTATCGGGTATTATCGCTCTGCTTACCATTAATTTGTCGTTCGGCGTAATGACACGAGCTGCGCCACAGTTAAATATCTTTTCACTCGGCTTCACCTTTGCCTTAATAATAGGTTTGCTATTTTGTTGGTATATTTTAGCGGGCTTATACAGTCATTATGAATTGTTCTGGAATGTAGGTCAGGAGCAGATTTGTCGCCTCATTCGCTTGGATTGCTAGGAGACTTAATTGTCAGAGTCAGACGGTCAAGAACGCACCGAAGATGCCACGCCCAAACGGTTACAACAAGCCAGAGAAAAGGGGCAGGTTGCTCGGTCTAAAGAGCTTGCATCAGCGTCAGTGCTGATAGTCGGCGCCATCGCCTTGATGTGGTTTGGTGAGTCATTGGCGCGTTCGCTGTTTGCCATCATGAGTCGCTTGTTTGACCTAACTCGCGATGAAATCTTCGATACTGCAAAGTTGTTCGATATCGCTTTTGGCGCAATGGCGGATTTGCTCTTCCCGCTGTTCCTTATTCTTATCACTCTGTTTATTGCAGCGTTGATCGGTGCGGCTGGCGTTGGTGGTGTAAGTTTTTCTGCCGAAGCGGCGATGCCAAAACTTTCCAAGATGAACCCGCTCAGTGGGCTTAAGCGTATGGTAGGTATGCAAAGTTGGGTGGAGCTGATTAAGTCAATTTTGAAAGTTGGGCTGGTTGCGGGTATGGCGATTTATCTCATCCAAGCGTCGCAATCGGATTTGATACAACTGAGTATGGATGTCTACCCGCAAAACATTTTTCACGCTTTGGATACTTTACTTAACTTTATTTTGCTGATCAGTTGTTCATTGCTTATCGTTGTCGCGATAGATATTCCGTTTCAGATTTGGCAACATGCCAATCAACTAAAGATGACAAAACAAGAAATCAAAGATGAATATAAAGAAACGGAAGGTAAGCCGGAAGTAAAAGGCCGTATTCGTATGTTACAGCGAGAAGCGGCTCAGCGCCGTATGATGGCCGATGTGCCGCAAGCTGACGTTATCATTACTAACCCAGAGCACTTTTCAGTCGCGTTGCGCTACAAACAGAAAACCGATCGTGCACCTATAGTGATCGCGAAGGGAACGGATCATATGGCGATGAAAATCCGGGAAGTGGCACGTGAAAATGATATTACCATCGTTCCTGCTCCACCACTGGCCCGCGCGCTCTACCACACCACGGAGTTAGAGCAAGAAATTCCAGACGGCTTATTTACCGCTGTCGCGCAAGTGCTGGCGTTTGTGTTCCAACTTAAGCAGTATCGTAAGCGTGGCGGTCAGCGACCAAAAATTAAGGATTACGACTTACCAATCCCACCCGAGCATCGCCACTAATGAAAATGATTGCATGAATTAATAAGACGAAAACTTGGCTTAGATCAGAGGATTGTAATTTCTTTGAACAACTAGTCACTATTTTGGCGTTAATCTTGGTACACGCATTGCTTATATTTCGTTAATCAACAACAATACCTAAACTTTTGGGCGAAAGCAGTCGCGAAATATTAATGACATGCTTCTTGTTTATGTAATGCGCCAGACCGATTGAGATACCTCGCAGTATGAAGTTAAGCCTGCCATTTGCAGATAAATTACCAAAAATACCTCAGCGCTCCATGCCTGCTGTTGGTGCGCCAGTTATGGTATTGGCCACCCTCGCCATGGTGGTGTTGCCTATACCTGCATTTCTGCTTGATCTATTTTTCACGTTCAACATCGCCCTCGCCATGGTGGTGTTGTTAGTAACCGTTTACACACGTCGTCCGCTCGATTTCGCGGCGTTTCCCACCGTTCTACTTATCGCGACGTTATTGCGTTTAGCATTGAACGTGGCATCGACTCGCGTGGTACTTCTGTATGGTCACGAAGGGGGCGATGCGGCAGGTAATGTAATAGAAGCCTTCGGAAATGTGGTGATCGGCGGCAACTACGCCGTAGGCCTCGTGGTCTTCCTCATTTTAATGATCATTAACTTCATGGTTGTGACCAAAGGTGCAGGCCGTATTTCTGAGGTAAGCGCTCGCTTCACCTTAGACGCCTTGCCGGGTAAACAAATGGCGATTGATGCGGATCTAAACGCGGGTTTGATTGACCAAGATCAAGCGCGTTTACGTCGTTTTGAAGTGACCAAAGAAGCGGACTTCTACGGTTCAATGGACGGTGCGTCTAAATTCGTAAAAGGTGACGCGATAGCGGGTATTTTAATCCTTTTTATCAACATCATCGGTGGTCTATCGATCGGTATGACGCAATACGGTTTGGGCTTCTCTGAAGCGATGCAAATCTACACCTTGCTGACCATTGGTGACGGCTTGGTGGCACAAATTCCATCGTTATTATTGTCTATTGCAGCGGCAATGATGGTAACGCGTCAAAATACCGATGAAGACATGGGCGAACAGCTGATTTTCCAGTTGTTCGACAACCCGAAAGCCCTCATGATCACTGCCGCTATTCTCTGTGTGATGGGCATAGTACCGGGTATGCCGCATTTCTCATTCTTATCATTGGCTGCTGTGGCTGGTGGTGCCGCTTACTGGCTCGGAAAAAAACAAAAACAAGCAGCGAGCGATCTCGCTTTGCCCGCAAAAACGGAAGATGGTAGTGAGCCAGTTTCTCAACGTGAGTTGTCATGGGACGACGTACAACCTGTCGATATCATTGGTCTAGAAGTAGGCTATCGCTTGATCCCATTAGTGGATCGTGACCAAGGTGGTGAACTGCTAGAGCGCGTGAAAGGGGTTCGTAAAAAGCTCTCCCAAGATTTCGGCTTTTTGATCCCAGCCGTTCATATTCGTGACAATCTAGAATTGACGCCAAATAGCTATCGTATCACCTTGATGGGGGTTGCTGTGGGTGAGGCAGAGATTCGCCCAGACCAAGAGTTAGCGATTAACCCGGGCCAGGTTTATGGCATGATAGAAGGCGAACCAACGATTGACCCGGCATTTGGTTTAGAAGCGGTTTGGATTCAGGAAGATCAACGTGAGCACGCTCAAGCGCTCGGCTACACCGTAGTGGATTCATCCACTGTGCTAGCAACTCATTTAAGTCAATTATTGACCAATAATGCCTCTCAGCTGATTGGTCATGAAGAAGTGCAGAACCTATTGGAAATGCTTGGTCGAAGTGCGCCTAAGCTGGTAGAGAGCTTTGTTCCTGACCAACTTCAGTTGGGTGTGGTGGTGAAAGTGCTGCAGAACCTGCTTAATGAGGCCATTCCGATTCGTGATATTCGAACCATCATACAAACCTTGGCAGAATACTCGAGTAAGAGTCAAGAACCTGACATTTTGACAGCCGCGGTACGTATCAGCTTAAAGCGTCTAATTGTTCAGGAAATCAATGGTATAGAGCCTGAATTGCCTGTAATAACACTAATTCCAGAACTGGAACAAATATTGCATCAAACTATGCAGGCTTCAGGTGGCGAATCTGCGGGAATTGAACCGGGATTGGCTGAGCGACTTCAGTCCTCTCTGAGCCAAGCGACACAAGAGCAAGAACTGAAAGGCGAGCCAGCGGTTTTGCTGACATCTGGTGTATTGCGCTCAACATTAGCGAAGTTCGTTAAGAACACGATACCTAACCTCCGTGTCTTGTCTTATCAAGAAGTACCGGACGAGAAGCAGATCAGAATTGTGCAAGCCGTGGGTAACTAATCCCGCGCATTATTAATGGATTTATAGTTTGAAAATTAAACGATTTTTTGCCAAAGATATGCGAACTGCACTGCTCCAAGTGAAAGAGGAGCTGGGTGCGGAAGCGGTGATCATGTCAAATAAGAAAGTGGCAGGCGGTGTAGAGATCGTAGCAGCAATCGATGGTGAATCGAATGCGGCACCGACTTCGCAGGCACACTCTCTGCCTAATCGAGGTGCAGAACAACCAAATCGTTACAGCGAACAACGCCAATTGCCATCATCTGCTGCAGGGCGCTATCAAGCTCGCGGTTTGGATGAAGACAAAATCAGCTTACAAGCGAACAAAGAAAAAACAGGCTCAATGACGCAACGTTTCGCTAACATGCTTAAGCAATACAGTGGCGACTCGGCCGAGTCCGATGCACATGTGGCTGAGAACGAAGATTCCTTATCTGCTTTGCTCCAGCGCCAAAACAAGCACCGTGAAAGTTATAATCAAGAGAGTCCAGTGACTTATCAAGCAGATTCACCACTGGCAAAGCTGATTGCGCAAGATAATCGATTCGATCGCCCAACGCCTAAGTTGGATCCAACGCGCTATGATCGCCGTCGCCCCTCGGATGAGCGAGAAGAATCAGCAAACGAATTGGAGAACATGCGTGAAGAGATGACGTCAATTCGTCGTCTGTTGGAACATCAAGTGTCGGGCTTAATGTGGCAAGAGGTAGAACGCCGGGAGCCGCTGCGTGCGATGCTGATTAAGCGTTTGGAGCGAATGGGTGTATCGCCTGAACTTGCTGACCAAATGGCTTGCTACATTCCAGAAGATACCAAGCCTGCACGAGCCTGGAAAGCATTGCTTTTGCTCGTGGCAGATCAAATCAGCATTCCAAAGCAAGACATCCTCAAGCGCGGTGGAGTGGTTGCATTGCTTGGCCCCACGGGTGTTGGCAAAACGACGACGGTTGCAAAACTTGCGGCACGTGCTGCGATGGAGTTTGGGGCCGACAATGTGGCTCTTGTGACCACGGATACCTATCGTATAGGTGCACATGAACAGCTCTCAATTTACGGAAGAATTATGGGGTGTCCTGTAAGAGTTGCTAAAGATTCTGATGAGCTAGCCGATGTTATATATCAGCTACGAAACAGAAGACTGATTTTGGTCGATACGGCAGGGATGGGGCAAAGGGACGTAAGACTGTCTGAACAGCTTGATACTCTAATGCAAGAGAGCGGAGAAGTGATTCACAGCTACCTTGTTTTGCCAGCTACCGCACAACGTCGTGTTCTACAAGAAACATTGGATCATTTCCGACGTATTCCGTTGTCGGGATGTATTTTAACCAAGCTTGATGAATCATTAAGTCTTGGTGAATTTATCAGCGTGGTGATCCAAAACGCAATGCCAGTGGCTTATATTGCCAATGGCCAGCGCGTACCAGAAGACATTGTGATAGCACAACCAAAATACATGATTGCGAAAGCAAATGAACTGTTAGAGAAGTCGACAGAGAGCGAACCTCACTTTTGGAACAGTGACAGCGAAGAACTCTAGGGCGGCGGACTACTATGACTGAGAATATGATACACGATCAAGCAAGCGGCCTCCGTCGCTTAACACAACCATCATTGACCAAGGTAATTGCAGTTACTGGCGGAAAAGGTGGCGTGGGTAAATCAAACGTAACACTGGGTTTAGCGATCTGCATAGCACGTCAAGGCAAAAAAGTGATGGTTCTCGACGCTGACTTGGGCCTAGCCAATGTAGACGTTATGCTCGGAATCCGTTCGAAACGTAACCTAGGGCATGTTCTTGCGGGTGAATGTGAGCTAAAAGATGCGATTGTTGAAGGTCCTTATGGTATAAAGATAATCCCTGCAACTTCTGGGACGCAAAGCATGACCGAGCTATCTCCTGCTCAACATGCGGGGCTTATCCGTGCGTTCGGAAGTCTTGACGAAGAAGTAGACGTCCTGCTTATTGACACAGCTGCGGGTATATCTGACATGGTGATTAGTTTTTCACGTGCCGCTCAAGATGTGGTCGTTGTGGTCTGTGATGAGCCAACCTCTATCACGGATGCATATGCACTAATCAAGCTGTTGAGCAAAGAACATCAGGTTCAGCGCTTCAAAGTTGTTGCAAATATGGTCAGAAGCTACCGAGAAGGCAGAGAATTATTCGCAAAGTTGACATTAGTCACAGAGCGCTTCTTGAATGTTAGCCTTGAACTCGTAGCATGTATCCCATTAGATGACAAAGTACGTCAAGCCGTTAAAAGACAAAAGATTGTTGTGGATGCATTCCCGCGATCTCCTGCGGCTTTAGCGATCAGCTCATTAGCAAATAAAGCGCTGACTTGGCCACTGCCAAAAACACCAAGTGGCCACTTAGAGTTTTTTGTTGAAAGACTGGTAAATCGTACTGAATTCTCAGAGGACTCTTTTGGTGAATAATGCGATTACCTATGACCAACATGGCAAATTTAACAGCCAGCAAGCGTTCATTGAACGCTACTCGGTGTTGGTTAAACGTATTGCTCACCACTTACTGGGCCGTTTACCGCCGAGTGTTCAAGTAGAAGATTTAATTCAGGCCGGCATGATCGGCCTTATCGAAGCTAAGCAGAATTATGATGGTTCTAAAGGTGCGAGCTTTGAAACTTATGCAGGTATCCGAATTCGCGGTGCAATGTTAGACGACATTCGTAAAGGTGACTGGGTACCTCGTTCTGTTCATAAAAATAATCGTCAAATTAATCAAGCAATCGCAGAGCTTGAAGGCGCACTAAATCGAGATCCATTTGATTCAGAAGTAGCAGAGCATCTTGGTATGACGTTAGACCAATATCATAGTGCTCTTACCGATATAAACTGTTCTAAATTGGTGGGAATTGAAGATTTAGGTGTCTCTGATGATGTGATTTCACCGGCTGATGAAACCGATGATAGCAACCCATTTAAGGGGGTTGCTGATGACTCGTTCAAAAAAGCACTGGTTGAATCAATAAAACAACTGCCAGAGCGTGAAGCGCTAGTGCTTTCGCTCTATTATGACGAAGAACTCAATTTGAAAGAGATTGGCGATGTATTAGGTGTAAGCGAATCTCGCGTAAGCCAAATACTGAGTCAAGCGATGCAACGTTTACGCACCAAGCTCAGTGCGTGGACACAAAATGACTAAACACACTGATTTAACTATTCAGTGGAGGCAATTTTGAATAAAGACATGAAGATCCTTATTGTTGATGATTTCTCAACAATGCGCCGTATTGTTAAAAACCTGCTTCGTGATTTGGGGTTCAATAACACTCAGGAAGCGGACGATGGTTTAACCGCATTACCTTTGCTGAAAAAAGGTGGTTTCGACTTTGTCGTCACTGACTGGAACATGCCGGGTATGCAAGGCATTGACTTGCTGAAACACATCCGTGCCGATGCAGAACTTAAGCAACTACCTGTTCTAATGATCACTGCTGAAGCAAAGCGTGAGCAGATTATCGAAGCAGCACAAGCTGGCGTTAACGGTTACATTGTTAAGCCATTTACTGCTGCGACTCTAAAAGAAAAACTAGATAAAATCTTCGAACGTTTATAACGCTTTCCCACTCTTTGCTGATCGAGTCATCACTCCTATTAGTGAATGTTCAAAGAAAGCTCGTTTGACGCTGTAAAAGCGAAAAGAAAGAACAAAACGTAAAAAAGGGTCTATTCAGGATGATCTCACTAGAGCAGGCGAAATCGCTCGTTAAGATGCTAGAAGACGGGGAGCAAGAACAAGCGAATGCGCTTGTTGCCTCGATATATGAAAGCGACGGCAGTCCGATGTTAAAAGAAATCGGCACATTAACCCGTGACCTTCATGATTCATTAAAGCAATTCAATATCGATCAACGCATGACGGAAATTGCGCAGGCAGAAATCCCTGACGCAAGAGATCGTCTGCAATATGTGATTGATAAAACTGAGCTAGCAGCCAACAAAACGATGGACGCAGTCGAATGTTGCTTACCTATCGCTGACAACCTGCATGGGTGCCTTCAACAAGTGCGTCCTCAGTGGAATGAACTCATGCACGGGCGTATAGAATTAAGCGAGTTCAAAGCACTTTGCCATCGTATCGATGAGCTGTTAGTTCAGGTTGAGGGCGATAGCACCGACTTGCGTGGACAGTTGACCGAAATTCTTATGGCACAAGACTTCCAAGACTTAACAGGTCAAATCATTCGTCGGGTGATCACTCTTGTCAATGAAGTGGAAGATCGCCTGGTTGAGATCTTGACCGTATTTTCTGGTAATAAACCAGAAGAACACACTCAAGTTTTGCCAGAACCGTCAGATAAAAAGATTAAACAATCAAGCGAAGCAGAAGGCCCGATTCTTAACCCTGAACAAAGGGAAGATGCGGTCTCGTCGCAGGACGAAGTCGACGACTTGTTGTCCAGTCTTGGATTTTAAAGGTAACGTATGAGCTACGATTTAGACGAAGATATTCTTCAGGACTTTCTCATTGAGGCTGGAGAAATCCTAGAGCTGCTGTCTGAGCAGCTTGTTGAACTGGAAAATAACCCTGAAGACAAAGATCTCTTAAATGCGATTTTCCGTGGTTTCCACACGGTAAAAGGCGGTGCTGGATTCCTATCATTAGCGGAACTGGTCGATACCTGCCATGGTGCGGAGAATGTGTTCGACGTATTGCGAAATGGTCAGCGCTCAGTGACACCAAGTCTAATGGATACCATGCTGAAAGCGCTCGATACGGTTAACCATCAATTCCAAGCGGTGCAAGATCGTGAATCGGCAGAGGCGGCAGATCCTGCTTTGTTAGAGGAGCTCCACCGACTATGCAGGCCGGAGTCTGAAGATCAAGTGGTTGCTGAGGTTGAAGCCCCAATTGTGACGCCAGAACCTGCGATTCCTGAGCCAATTATCGAACAACCTGCTGCGCCAGTCGAGCCGGATTCTGACCCTTCAAGCGTTGGCTCTGTTGACCAAATAACCGAAGACGAATTTGAAAAGCTGCTAGATGAACTGCACGGAAAAGGTTCTTCTCCATGCAAGCAAGCATCAGTTTCTGAATCTGCTCCGGCGAACACACCATCGGTGGAAAGCGGCGACATCACTGATGATGAATTCGAACGCTTGCTGGATGAGCTGCACGGTGTGGGTAAGAGTCCAACAGTCTCTGATGTCGATCCAGTAGCGCCGCCAAAAGCGCCTGAGCCAGAGGCTTCGTCTCTGCCTGCATCGTCGGGTGGCGATCTGATGACGGATGCGGAGTTTGAAAAACTGCTCGATGACTTGCATGGGTCGGGTAAAGGTCCATCTCTCGAAGAATTAGATTTGGCGACCAAGCCAGCATCAGAAAATGTTGCTCCAGCTCCAGCTCCAGCCCCAGAACCGGCAGCTGCAGTGCCTTCACCAGCACCAGCGCCAAAACCACAAGCAAAACCAGTCGCTAAAAAAGAAGAAGCGAAAGCGCCAGCAGTTAAGAAGCCCCAAGCAGAAGCAACGGTGCGTGTTGATACCTCGACGCTAGACACCATCATGAATATGGTTGGTGAGTTGGTATTGGTTCGCAATCGCCTCCTTAGTCTTGGCTTGAACAGCAACGACGAAGAAATGTCGAAAGCGGTATCGAACCTAGATGTCGTTACTGCTGACCTTCAAGGTGCGGTAATGAAAACGCGTATGCAGCCAATCAAGAAAGTATTTGGCCGTTTCCCACGCGTTGTTCGAGATTTGGCGCGTAATCTCAACAAAGATATCGTGCTGGAAATGCGCGGTGAAGAAACCGACCTGGACAAGAATTTAGTTGAGGCTCTGGCGGATCCGTTGATTCACTTGGTGCGTAACTCGGTTGACCATGGTATTGAGATGCCAGATGACCGTGTCAAAGCAGGTAAACCTCGTACTGGTAACGTTGTTTTGTCGGCCTCGCAAGAAGGTGATCATATTGAACTTGCTATCGTTGACGATGGCGGCGGTATGGACCCGAATAAACTTCGTGGCATTGCGGTTAAACGCGGCATGATGGATGAAGATGCGGCAGCACGCCTATCGGATAAAGAGTGTTTCAACCTTATTTTTGCACCAGGCTTCTCGAGCAAAGAGAAGATTTCAGACATTTCTGGTCGTGGTGTAGGTATGGATGTGGTTAAGACGGCGATAAACGCTTTAAACGGTTCTATCGATATTGATTCAGAATTGACCAAAGGCACTAAGATAACCATCAAAGTTCCGCTGACACTCGCGATTCTTCCAACACTAATGGTTGGCGTTGGTGGCCATCCGTTTGCTCTGCCGCTGGCGTCGGTGAACGAGATTTTCCACCTAGACCTAGGCCGTACTAACGTGGTTGATGGGCAGCTGACGATTATTGTCCGCGAAAAGTCTATCCCACTGTTTTACTTACAAAACTGGTTGGCGTCTACACCGAGTAGTGTACGAGAACGCACAGGTCATGGTCATGTCGTTATCGTTCAGATCGGTAGCCAACGCGTTGGTTTTGTGGTGGACACGTTGATCGGTCAAGAAGAAGTCGTGATTAAGCCGCTAGATAACTTGTTGCAAGGCACGCCAGGTATGGCTGGTGCAACGATTACCAGTGACGGTCACATCGCATTGATTCTGGATGTTCCAGATCTACTTAAGCAATATGCTGCAGCCTCGCGTATTTAAACGCGGCTGGATTCGATAAAAGGAATAAGATGGCGATCAAAGTATTAGTCGTTGACGATTCGAGTTTTTTCCGTCGTCGCGTAAGCGAAATCATCAACTCAGAATCGCGCCTAGAGGTTATAGACGTGGCGGTTAATGGCAGAGAAGCAGTCGAGAAAGCTAAGTCTCTCAAGCCTGACGTTATTACGATGGATATTGAAATGCCAGTCATGGATGGTATTACCGCTGTTCGTGAAATAATGGCGGCTTCTCCTACGCCAATCCTGATGTTCTCCTCTCTGACTCACGACGGAGCGAAGGCAACGTTGGATGCGCTAGACGCAGGTGCAGTGGATTTCTTACCGAAAAAATTCGAAGACATTGCCCGAAACCGTGATGAAGCGGTCTCACTTCTTCAACAGCGAGTGATTCAGATTGCTTCAAAGCGTGCGTTGATGCGTCGACCAGTTGCCCGACCATCAGTGGCAGTGCCAAGCCCGGTGACGTCTCCTTTGGCATCTCGGACAACTACGCCGACAGCATCAGCACCTAGCCGACCGCTGACGACAAAATTTCGTGCATCGGGTAAAAAATACCAGTTAACCGCGATCGGTACGTCAACCGGCGGTCCTGTTGCACTACAAAAATTCTGACTCGTTTACCAGTGAATATCCGCACCCGATCGTGCTTATTCACACATGCCTGCGACTTTCACCGCGGCGTTTGCAAGCCGTTTAAACACGCTGTGTAAAATTCAAGTGAAAGAAGCACAAGATGGCGATGTGCTGCAAGCCGGTGTTGCTTATCTGGCGCCTGGCGGTAAGCAGATGATGGTGGATGGTCGTGCTGGCGCTGCTCGTATTCGTATTATCGACGGTGGCGAGCGCATGAACTACAAACCATGTGTGGATGTCACGTTCGGCTCCGCTGCAAAAGTATACGGCGATAAAGTATTGTCGATGGTACTCACTGGAATGGGAGCTGACGGTCGTGAAGGCGCGCGCATGCTGAAATCATCAGGTGCCACCATTTGGGCACAAGATGAGGAGAGCTGTGTGGTTTATGGCATGCCGCAAGCGGTTGCAAAAGCAGGCATTTCTACTGAAGATTTACCACTCGATCGAATTGCAGAACGCATGCTGGTGGAAGTGGGCTTAGCGTAGGAAATATCATGATCGTTTGGAGTGTAGCTAATCAAAAAGGTGGGGTAGGTAAAACCACATCAACGGTGACGTTAGCTGGCTTATTGAGCCAAAAAGGTCACCGTGTCTTGATGGTGGATACCGATCCGCACGCGTCGCTGACGACTTATCTTGGTTATGATCCGGATGCAGTAACATCAAGCTTGTTCGATTTATTTCAAATTAAGACGTTCTCGCGTGAAACGGTAAAACCTTTGATCTTAAAGAGTCATCTTGAAGGCATAGATATCATACCGGCACATATGTCTCTTGCTACGCTGGATCGCGTAATGGGTAACCGCGGCGGAATGGGCTTGATCTTGAAGCGTGCATTACAAGTGATAGCTCAAGACTACGATTATGTATTAATAGACTGTCCGCCGATTCTTGGCGTGATGATGGTTAATGCATTAGCGGCCAGTGACCGTATTTTAATTCCGGTTCAAACTGAATTTTTGGCAATGAAGGGCTTGGAGCGCATGATTCGCACCTTGACCATCATGCAAAAGTCTCGTCCGGGTGGTTTCAAAGTGACTATCGTACCAACTATGTACGATAAGCGTACAAAAGCCTCACTGCAGACGCTGACTCAGCTTAAGAGGGATTACCCGGATCAGTATGGACTTCGGCGGTTCCGATTGACACCAAATTTCGCGATGCGAGCTTAAAACACTTACCAGCCTCGCATTTTGCGTCGGGCAGTCGTGGAGTCTTTGCTTATAAGCAACTGTTGGTGTATCTGGAGAGGCTAGCGTTTGATGAGCAATAACGACGTACTTTCCAGTGAACAGGCACTTGATGATTACTTCAGTGCATTGCTTGGTGAAGAAGTCGATGCCATTGAGCAAGAGGAAGAGTTTCACTCACCAGCTCAAGAACTATTATCTGCAGAGCCAGAGCCAGAGCCAGAGCCAGAGCCAGAGCCAGAGCCAGAGCCAGAGCCAGAGCCACTGCTGCAATATGCAGAACCGCAGCCTTATCAATCCAGTGATTCGTGCTCACCAGAGCTAGAAACGCCGGATCTAGACGATGTGCAACGGCTGCTTAGTCAGCTTGAGTCCACCAATGTGGTGGTAGGTTTGGACATCGATGACATTCTGGATAAGAACACCCTTGATATTGCGCCCGAAGCAAAAATCATGGAGCCAGAAGTTGATGCCGACACTGTGGTGGAAACTGTTGAAGAAATTCAAGAGTGGGTGATCGACGAAGAGCCGATACCTACTGTTGAGGTTGAGCAACCTGAGCCAGTCTGGGAGCAACCTGAAATTGAAAGGGTTGAGTCCTATGTTGATGTTGAAGTGGAGGGTGTAGACCACACAGAAACAGAACTGGAAACTAAAGCGGGATCAAAGTTACCGACTACTTGGGAGAACTCACAACGTAGTGCAGATTTTCAGGTGCTGTACTTTGATGTAAATGGCGTGACTTTTGCGGTGCCGCTTGATGAGTTAGGCGGGATTCATCGAATCACAGAACTGAGTCATTTGATAGGTCGCCCTGCTTGGTACCTAGGTTTACAAACCAGTCGTGAGCAGCAATTTGATGTTGTCGACACCGCAAAGTGGGTGATGGCGGATAAGCTTCATGACGAAAATTACAAAGATAACTACCAGTATGTCGTCATGCTTGGTGAAAGCATGTGGGGGCTGGCAAGTAACCAATTGATGGGTACTGAAACGCTTCATATCGATAAAGTCCGTTGGCGGGAGCAAGCAGGAAAACGCCCATGGCTAGCGGGCATGGTAAAAGAAAAAATGTGTGCTTTAATTCATGTCCAAGCACTTATAGACATGCTAAACGCTGGTTTAGATGTTAAATCACTGAATTAGATTTTTGGTCGGGGACGACATTAACGAGGATTGACTATGTCTCAAGCTTTTGAAGTAGAAGTGAAGAAAGATACATCGAACGACGAAGTTCTTCAGTGGGTGACGTTCCAACTAGAGGAAGAAACATACGGCATTAACGTGATGCAAGTTCGTGAAGTTCTTCGCTACACAGAAATTGCTCCAGTTCCGGGTGCGCCAGATTACGTGTTAGGTATTATCAACCTGCGTGGCAGCGTCGTAACGGTTATCGATACACGTTCACGCTTTGGCTTAATGGCTGGTGAAGTGACTGATAACACACGTATCATCGTGATTGAGTCTGAGCATCAAGTAATCGGTATCCTAGTAGATAGCGTTGCTGAAGTGGTTTACCTACGTTCTTCTGAGATCGATACCACTCCTTCTGTGGGTACAGAAGAAAGTGCGAAATTTATTCAAGGCGTGAGCAATCGTGATGGTAAGCTACTTATCCTTGTTGATTTGAACAAGTTACTAACAGATGACGAATGGAATGAAATGGCTCACCTGTAATTGGCTGATGAATCATGGTTGAAGAAACTTTCCAGTCATTGCCGTTTGTTTTATTCGGCGTCGCGATTGTCTTCTTTGTTCTGCTTTTACTTCAACTGCGCGTGCGTGCGGGTTTGCAAAAGCAGATTATTCAGCAACGCGCGCAATTGCGTCATGCGGAAAAAGAAGCACAAAAGCTGAACAAGCAACTGTTAGAAGTACGTTCTGTCGTGGTTGGCTTAGGTCAAAAAGTCACTGAACAACAAGATGTCATTCAACATTTCAATGAACGTATTCGAGAGCTTGAACACGCCGATACAGACGGGCGGCTGTACAGTAGAGCTTCAAAAATGGTCCAACTTGGTGCCGATATTAATGAGTTGATTGAAGAGTGTGAATTGCCTAAAGCAGAAGCGGAATTGATGTTGTCTTTGCAGAAAAAATTGGCAGGGAAAGAGAAAATTCCACCATTAAGCAGTCAACCACATGACACGCTGCTCCCTCCTTCTACTAGAAGACGTTAAGAAAAATAAAAAGAAGCTTCGGCTTCTTTTTATTTGCAAATTAGAAATTTACCATCACTCTCAGTTATTTTTGATGAAGTGTGAATATGAGTTAACAAAAACTCACGAACTTAAATACATCAACGCTTTCTTATCCTGTTTTGTCACATCTAAGCTGTGCTAATATAGCAACTCGTTCCTTTTTTAGTTGAAGCCCTATGTTAGAAGTCTCTAACCTAACTGCGATCCGTGATGACCGGGTCCTGTTTGAAAACCTGCAATTCGAAATCAAGCCTGGTGAGTTAGTCCAGATTGAAGGACGTAACGGTACAGGTAAAACCACATTATTGCGTATCGTGACAGGGTTAGGGGACAGAGAAGAGGGCATCATTAAGTGGAAAGGAGAAGAGGTTGAGAAATCTCGCGACGTATTCCATCAAGACTTGCTGTTCTTAGGGCATCAAACTGGCGTTAAACGCGAGCTGACCGCATTAGAAAACCTGCGTTTTTACCAATCTATTCACAATCATCGCTCCTCTGAAGAAGATATCTTTTCTGCACTTGCCCAAGTGGGGCTTGCAGGAAGAGAGGATGTACCTGTAGCACAGCTTTCAGCAGGCCAGCAACGTCGCGTGGCTTTAGCGAGGTTGTGGTTAAGCAATCAAATTCTGTGGATTTTGGATGAACCCCTCACTGCCATCGACAAACAAGGTGTCAAAGTACTAGAGTCGTTGTTTGCCCGTCATGCAGACAATGGCGGCATTGTTGTACTTACTACGCACCAAGACATGTTTGCAAACAGCCCGAAACTTAGAAAAATAAAACTGGGTGATTGATATGATTTCTGCCATGACTACCATTATTCGCCGTGAGCTTCTGATCGCATTTCGCCGTCAAGCAGACATCTTGAACCCGTTGTGGTTCTTCATCATAGTGATCACACTTTTCCCTCTCAGCATTGGTCCTGAGCCGAATTTGTTAGCGCGTATTGCTGCTGGCATCGTTTGGGTTGCAGCGTTGCTGTCTGCCTTATTATCATTAGAGCGCTTATTCCGTGATGATTATCAAGACGGTGGTCTTGAACAAATGATGCTGATGCCAATTCCATTGCAACTTGTGGTGGTTTCTAAGGTTGCCGCTCACTGGTTGCTGACAGGATTGCCTCTGATCTTGATCAGTCCATTGTTAGCCATTCTGCTTTCTCTTGACTTTAATACTTGGCTTTCTGTGGCACTGACACTAGCGATTGGCACGCCCACCTTGAGTTTTATCGGTGCTATTGGTGTGGCACTTACGGTTGGATTGCAAAAAGGCGGGGTGCTTTTGAGCTTGCTTATTCTCCCGCTTTACATTCCGATTTTAATTTTCGCTACATCTGCGATTGATGCTGCATCATTAGGTATGTCGTATAACGGACAACTGGCGATTTTAGGTGCAATGTTAATGGGGGCGATGACCCTCACACCATTTGCCATCAGCGCTGCACTGCGAGTTAGTGTTAACTAGAACAATAAGTGCGATTTAAGCGGCGTCAGATCAAAGAATTATTATTAAAGCACTGCTACGGTCTCGACCCTCTAGACAGTGCCCCTGAAGTAAGAGTGAGAACTTAACATGTGGAAATGGCTACATCCTTACGCCAAACCTGAAGCAGCTTATCACCTAAGTGGTAAGTTTTTACCTTGGTTTTCTGCATTGGCCCTTGTATGCCTAACAGCTGGTACTGTCTGGGGTCTTGCATTTGCGCCTTCTGATTACCAACAAGGCGACAGTTTTCGAATCATTTACATCCATGTCCCCGCGGCTATTTGGTCGATGGGCATTTACATGTCGATGGCCATTGCCGCATTTATCGGCTTGGTTTGGCAAGTGCGTCTATCAGACATGGCGGCACTGGCCATGGCGCCGATTGGTGCAGTATTCACTTTTATTGCTTTATTAACAGGAGCCGTGTGGGGAAAACCCATGTGGGGTACCTGGTGGGTGTGGGATGCGCGCCTTACTTCAGAGCTAATCCTGCTGTTTTTATACCTTGGCGTTATTGCGTTGTACCACGCGTTCGATGAGCAAAAGACCGCAGCGAAAGCGGCAGGTATTTTAGCTATCGTAGGGGTGGTTAACCTACCTATCATCCATTTCTCGGTAGAGTGGTGGAATACACTTCACCAAGGCGCGACGATTACTAAATTTGAAAAACCATCCATATCATCCAACATGCTCTGGCCTCTTTTGCTCAATATTTTTGGCTTTGCCTTCTTTTTTGGGGCAGTGACTATGGTGCGTTTTCGTAACGAAATTATCAGCAAAGAGAGTCACCGTCCTTGGGTGCGCAATCTCGCAGCTGAAAAAACTCAGCAGGGTAATTGATTATGCATTTTGATTCTCTTAGCGAACTCTTTGCCATGGGTGGGTATGCCTGGTATGTGTGGAGCGCGTTTGGTATCACCTTTTTATCTATGCTTATTCTTCTTATTTCTAGTGTCCGTCGTGGTGATGCACTGTTGAAAGAGGTGAAAAAGAAAATTGATCGTCAAGCGCGCATCGACGCGGCGAAGAATATGGAGAACACCTTATGAATCCGAGACGTAAAAAGAGGCTAGCTATTGTTTTAGCGATCTTTATCGGTATTAGTGCAACCATAGGTTTGATGCTTTACGCACTCAACCAAAACATGGACCTATTTTATACGCCTTCAGAATTGGTAAATGGCAAACCGGACGGTACGAAACCTGAGGTTGGGCAACGTCTGCGTATTGGTGGCATGGTCGTTGAAGGGTCGGTTCGCCGTGATCCTGAATCTCTTAAAGTGAGCTTTGATCTGCACGACGTGGGCCCGATAGTAACCATAGTATATGACGGTATCCTTCCCGATTTGTTCCGCGAGGGTCAAGGTATCGTTGCTCAAGGTGTTCTTGAAGACGCCACTACCGTAAAAGCGTTTGAAGTGTTGGCAAAACACGATGAAGAGTACATGCCACCTGAAATTGCAGAGGCAATGAAGAAGAATCATGAGCCTTTACAGTACACAACAGAACAGAAACAAGGAAGCGGCCAATGATTGCTGAAGTCGGTCACTTTGCCCTCATTATCTCGCTGGCAATGGCATTGTTGCTCAGCGCACTGCCATTATGGGGCGCATCTAATAACAACACAATGCTGATGAACACCGCCAGACCGCTTTCGTGGTCGATGTTTATCATGCTATTTTTTTCATTCGCGATACTCTGTTGGAGTTTTTACACCAACGATTTTACGTTGCAATACGTAGCGAGTAACTCAAACAGCCAACTTCCATGGTACTACCGTATAACGGCGGTTTGGGGTGCTCACGAAGGTTCGCTCTTACTTTGGGTTCTTATCCAAGCAATGTGGACAGTTGCTGTCGCGACGTTTAGTCGTGGCATGCCACAAGAGTCTGTCGCACGCGTACTTTCCGTGATGGGTATGATCTCTGTAGGTTTCCTGCTGTTCATTATCATTACCTCAAACCCATTTCTTCGCACGTTGCCGTTCTTCCCTGTCGATGGTCGTGATTTAAACCCGCTTCTTCAAGACCCCGGGTTGATCGTTCACCCCCCAATGCTTTACATGGGTTATGTGGGCTTTTCTGTTGCGTTCTCGTTTGCTATCGCATCTCTAATGACAGGCCGCCTTGATACGGCTTGGGCTCGTTGGTCTAGACCTTGGACAACGGCAGCATGGGTATTCCTAACGTTAGGTATTGCTCTCGGTTCTTGGTGGGCTTATTACGAACTTGGCTGGGGCGGTTGGTGGTTTTGGGACCCAGTAGAAAACGCATCGTTTATGCCTTGGTTGGCTGGCACCGCACTCATGCACTCTCTGGCAGTAACAGAAAAACGCGGTACCTTTAAAGCGTGGACAGTACTACTTGCTATTTCTGCATTCTCGCTCAGTTTATTGGGTACCTTCTTGGTCCGTTCCGGCATCTTGGTATCGGTACACGCGTTCGCATCAGATCCGTCTCGCGGTATGTTTATCCTAGCTTTCCTAGTGTTCGTCATCGGTGGTTCTCTCCTGCTATTTGCAGTGAAAGGGGCTGCGGTTCGTGTGCGTGGTAATTTTGATTTGGTATCGCGTGAAAACGCACTGCTGTCTAATAACGTGCTGCTAATTGCAGCACTTGTGGTGGTCCTTGTTGGTACCTTGCTGCCTTTAGTTCACAAACAGATTGGTTTGGGTTCGGTATCGATTGGTGCGCCATTCTTCGACATGTTGTTTGCATGGTTGATGATGCCGTTTGCTTTTCTATTGGGCATTGGCCCTATGATTCGCTGGAAGCGCGATAATCTATCTAAGCTTATTAAGCCAATGGTTATTTCTGGTGTGCTTGCTTTCGCGTTAGCTGCAGCATGTGTCTTTATGTTTGCTGACTTTTTCTCAGTGATGGCTTACATCGGCTGGGTGATGGCAATCTGGATCATCGCAATGCATGGTTTTGAATTGCATGAACGTGCAACGCACCGCCACCGTTTCACAGAAGGTGTTCGTAAACTTCAACGCAGTCACTGGGCAATGATGCTTGGCCACATTGGTCTTGCTGTTACTGTTATTGGTATTGCCATGGTGCAAAACTACAGTATTGAACGTGACGTGCGCTTGGCCCCCGGTGAGCACTTCAAGATTTACGGGTACGATTTTTACTTCTCGGGTCTACGTGACAAAGATGGTCCAAACTACGATGGTTATATCGCCGACTTCGAAATCACAAGTGATGGCAAATACGTAAATACCTTGCACGCGGAGAAACGCTTCTACAGTACGGCCAAGTCTATGATGACAGAGGCAGCCATCGACCGCGGCATCACACGTGACCTTTATATTGCGATGGGTGAGCGTCTGGACGACAACCGTTCTTGGGCGGTACGAATTTACTACAAACCATTCGTTCGTTGGATTTGGGCTGGTTCACTCATTATGGCTTTAGGTGGAGCACTAGCTATCTCTGATAGACGTTACCGCTTCCGCAAAACGGCTAAGAAAGATGAAAAATCAACACTAGCGGAGAAGGAGGCATAATAAATGAACAAGAAAGTCTTATTTATTCCATTGGTGGCCTTTATGGTGTTGGCGGGCATCTTCGCATCTCAGTTGGTCCGTAACCAAGAGGGCGATGACCCAACAAAATTGGAGTCTGTACTGGTCGGTAAACCAGTGCCTGAGTTTCATCTTGAGGATTTGGCTGAACCGGGTAAGCAATACGATCAATCGATTTTCAAAGGGGAACCTTTACTGCTCAATGTATGGGCAACTTGGTGTCCAACCTGTTACGCAGAGCACAAATATCTCAACGAGCTTGCCGGTAAAGGGGTGAAGCTTATTGGTATGAACTACAAAGATGATCGCAATAAAGCGGTCGGATGGTTAAATGATTTAGGTAACCCATATCTGATCAGCTTGTTTGATGGTAGTGGTATGTTGGGTCTAGATCTTGGTGTGTATGGTGCTCCAGAAACCTTTGTTATTGATGCAAACGGCGTCATTCGTTACCGCCATGTTGGCGACGTAAACCCTCGCAACTGGGCGGAAAAACTCGAGCCGCTCTACAACAAATTGGTTGAGGAGGCGAAGCAATGAGAAAGTTTATTCTAGCGGCAGTGTCTGCAATGATATTTTCTTTCGCTGCCCACGCAGCGATTGAAGTGTACGAGTTTGACAACCTAGAGCAAGAACAGCAGTTTAAAGAGCTAGGGCACACTCTGCGTTGTCCAAAATGTCAAAACAACACCATCTCAGATTCGAACGCGCAATTAGCTCAAGACTTACGCCACAAGGTGTATGAAATGACGAAAGAGGGCAAATCGAAGAGTGAGATTGTTGATTACATGATTGCTCGCTACGGAAACTTTGTTACTTACAACCCACCGTTTACTTTTGCCACTGCGATTCTGTGGCTAGGCCCACTAGCAGTCGTGCTCGGCGGCTTTGGTTTGATCGTGCTACGTAGCCGAAAATCAAAGGCAGAGTTAGTTCATACAAGTAATGAAGATTGGGACGAAGAGAAGGAAGCGCGCCTCAAATCATTGCTTGATGAAGAGAACAACGGAGATAAGAAGTAATGACACTGTTTTGGGTTTCCACTATTGTTCTTACACTTGTAGCGTGTGCACTGATTGCGATGCCACTGCTAAAGCAAAAAGCCAACAATGATGAAGTGTTGCGTGATGAGCTCAACAAAGCGTTCTACAAAGACCGTCTGTCGGAGCTTGCCGAAGAGACAGACGAAGGTCTGGTTGAAAGTGAAGATGACCTGATTTCGGATCTAAAGCAATCACTCCTTGACGATATTCCAAGTGATAAAACGCAAAAAGAGACCAAGGTTTCTCCAATTGCTGTATTGGTTTCTTCTGTGATTTTAACTGTGGTATTGAGTTACGGCTTATATTACAAGTTTGGCGCCTCGCAGGATGTGGTTCAGTGGCAAGAAGTTAACGCTAATCTCCCTGAGCTCTCTAAAAAGCTGATGTCTGCGGCGTCTGAACCGCTTAGTGAAGACGAAATGGCAGACTTGTCTTTGGCATTACGTACTCGCCTGCAATACCAACCTGAAGATTCAACGGGTTGGTTGCTTCTTGGTCGTATTGCTTTGGCCAATCGTGATGTGACGACGTCAATTGATGCGATGGAGAAAGCGTACGGGCTAGAGCCAAAGGATCCTGATATTCAACTTGGCTACGCGCAGGCTCTGATGCTTTCTCAAGACGAAGTGGAACAGGCCACAGCCCGCTCTCTGCTTGGTAAGTTGATGCAGCAAGATTACGTGGACTTACGTGTATTCTCGCTACTTGCGTTTGATGCGTTCGAGCGTCAAGACTTCCCTGCGGCGATTAAATACTGGGGCATTATGCAGCAAATGATTGGCTCAGAAGACAGCCGTTATGAAATGCTAGGTCGCAGTATCGAAAGTGCTCGCAAGCGAATGGGGGAAGCGGTTTCGCCAGATAAGAGCGTGGCAGTGACGATTAACATCGCTGAAAAAGCCCAGTTGGATCCAAACGCAGTACTGATTGTGTCGGTTCATCGCGCTGATGGTTCCCCCATGCCAGTTGCGGCGGCTCGTTACCCATTGGGGACCTTCCCTCGTACTGTGGTATTAGATGATGGTAACGCAATGATGGATGGTCAGAAGCTGTCTTCACTGGATAAGTTGATTGTCCGCGCTCGCGTTGACTCTGATGGTAACGTTGCGACTCGTGATCAAGATTGGCACGGTGAAAGCGCTGTGGTGGATTTTGGTCAGCCAGTTGAAGTGATGATCGATAAACAGTATCAATAAACACAATCATTTTTGATACTTATTACTTAGTGGGCGACGTGTCAGTTTTGTGGTATGACTGGCGACAATCGAGTAGAATAAATAAAGGTCAGCAATTGCTGACCTTTATTTATATACCCAAGTAACTTTTTTCTGTGTTAAAGCCACGAAAACGAAGGTTTCTTAGGTATATCAATAGTCGTTATGGAACTAAGAATGTATCACAAGGTTAAATCCATCTTTTTTTTGCTGTTTGCAGTTGGACTGGTTGGCTGTTCAAGTGTGCCTGAGGAGGCAGTAAATGAGGAAAACGAAACGAATCAATCAACTTCTGATGCTTATGATCCATTAGAAGGCTTCAACCGCGTAATGTGGGATGTCAACTACGACTATCTGGACCCGTACTTGGTTCGCCCAATCTCCCTTGCTTACGTCGATTATACGCCTACGCCTATTCGCTCAGGTATTGCTAATTTCTTAGCGAACTTAGATGAACCGGCAAGTATGATAAACAACCTTGTGATGGGGAATGGCACCAAAGCCGTTGATCATTTTAACCGCTTTTGGATTAACTCGACGTTCGGTATTTTTGGCTTGTTCGATATCGCAACGGCTGCTGGTATCACCAAATACGATAATAAAGAGTTCAGTAGCGTAGTAGGGCACTACGGTGTTGGCAATGGCCCATACGTAATGGTGCCTGGTTACGGACCGTACACGTTGCGTGAAGTAACAGATACAGTCGACGGTATGTATGTACCTCTGTCCTACCTTAACTTCTGGGCTGGTCTAGGTAAATGGGCACTAGAGGGGATGGAGAAGCGAGCGCTATTGGTTTCTCAAGAAGCGCAACTTGACTCGTCACCAGATCCTTATGTGCTAGCACGTGATGTGTATCTGCAGCGCCAAGATTTTCAGGCGGAACTCAACAACCTTGATGAAGTCGATGATGAAGAAGAAGCATACTTAGATGAGTACTTAGAAGAAGATTTCTAAACGCTTAAATAAATTGCGAAAAAAGGCTTGGTTTTCACCAAGCCTTTTTTTCATCGGTCACTTTCTTGTATCGATAATTTTGTTCAGATTAGAAGGTGTAGTTCGCTTGAACACCGATTAGCCATACGTTACCTGTTACTTCACCAGTAAACGCGCCGCCTAAAATAGCAGCTGAATTATCAGATGCATCGCGAGGTTCCTTGATGGAAGCGTCTTTAGCAAAGATGTAAGTAAAGCCAGCGTCTAGCGTTAGGTTTTTAGACCATTCGTAGCCTGCACCAACACTTAGCCATAGACGATCTGTTTCTGGAATAGTGGTCGTGCGGTATTTGTCATCAACCGCTGACATGTCATAAGCAACACCAGAACGTAGCACTAATTTGTTGTCGGCTTGGTAGGTAGCACCAACGGCAAAGCGGTAGTTATCTTCCCAGTTTTCAGATTTGATGAGATTAGAAGAGTCAGGGAAATCCGCCACTAGCTCTTTAAAGCTGCTCCAATCTGTCCAATTAATACTTGTATGTACTGCTAGTCGGTCATTTAGTTGGTGGAAGCTTGCTAGTTCCGCTGTTGCTGGCAATGTTAAGTCCATTGAGCCCGCTTTTTGAGCGTTATGGTTCGTTTGTTTGAACGCCAAACCTATCGCGTGACCTTGCAGTGTGAGATCAACAGCTGATTTGTAAGCGAAGCCAAGGCGGTTATCTTGGTTGATTTGCCAAGCCGCACCCACTTGCCATCCCCAAGTTGTGTCATCACCTTCCATGTATTTTAGGGTTTGCCCCGGTAGGTTAGGTTTAACCGCTCCTACTTGAGGAGGTACTACCGCCCCAATACTGCCATCTGCCATTATGTATCGAAGTCCACCACCGACACTGAGTTTTTCGTTTAGTTTGTAAGCCGCGTTTAGGTTTGCTTCCATAGACGTTACGCTTGCTTGGTTACCAAAATGAGACGCACCAAAGTCTTTACCTAGATCGGTTTCCATACCGTAGTTAGTACCGAATGCTAGACCAAGCGCGAACTTCTCGTTGTATTGATGAGATAGGTAGAAGTTTGGAATGACTGCATCATGAGCGAAGTCGTCTGAAGATGCAGGGATATTCTTACCATAGAAATTTACATTGCCTTCTACATCAATGTTTGGGTTTACGTAGATTGCGCCAACAGACACTTGTGTCCCTTTTAGGTATGTAAGCATTGCTGGGTTACGCCATTGTGCGCCCGCGTTATCAGCCATTGCGGCTTCACCAGCGTACGCGCGACCTAGGCCAGTTGCAGAGTATTCTGCAAGTTGGAAGCCCGCAGCGTTTACAACGCCTGAAGTGCTTAATAGGCCGAATGCCACTGCTGCTGAAAGAAGAGTCTTGTTGGTTTTCATTGTAATGTTCGCTGAGTTATTGATAACGTGAGGCGCAAGTTTACGTTTAGAGTTATTGCTTTAAAAATGAAAAGCCAACAAAACAGCCTTTTTAGGCTAATTATCTATTTATTTGAATCTATATAGAACAACTCTCTAACTGTAATGGCTGTGTAAAAACAATTCAGCGAACACTTGTTAGTTATAATCGAGGCTTTGAGTACACATGTGCGCTCAAATTGAGTGAAGGTAACCGATAGATAAGAAAAAGGCTGGAATTCCAGCCTTTTAAATAGTGTGCTTACATTAGCATGTTTGGTCGTGCTTAGAAGCTGCGGCTGTACTGTAAGCCGAATAGAATCGCATTTGCACGAGTTGTGGCTTCGATCGTCGATAGGCTACCACCGATAGGGTTCGGAGTAGACTCGCTCACACTAACATCATCGCCAAGTAGGTAGGTAAAGCCGATATCTACGTTCGATTTGTTGTCGATGTGGTAAGTTGCACCCGCTGAGAACCATTGACGATCTGAGTCTGGAACAGAGATAGACGTTGTTTCATCTTGAGCACTAGTGTCGTACATGTAGCCAGCGCGTAGCGTCCAGTCAGTGTTCATGTAGTACGTACCACCAATAGAGTAGTGCCAGCCATCTTGCCAGTTATATTCGTTTAGTGGTGCCGTCGAGCCATTGATTGTTGCATCTAGCGTGTCAAATGCTTTCCAACCAATGTATTGGATGCTGTAGTGGACAGCAAACTGAGTATCTTGAATTTTGTGGTAGCCAGAGAATTCTGCGATATCTGGTAGAGGCATGTGCAGTTTGCCGTTGCTATCTGCGTTAACTGAATATTCGACATCGCCTTCTGCTTCGATCTCTGGGCTGTAACGGTAAGAAAGACCAAAACGGTTATTCTCGTCTAGTTCAAAGACAGTACCAACGTTAAAGCCAACACCAAAACCTGATGCATCCGCTTTAACTAGAGTTGTTCCTTGTGAAACTGGCATTACACAGTTACCAGAGATAGCTGCGATACACATACCATTACCAGCATAACGCTCTAGTTTACCCGCACCGTAAATTAGATCGATACCAGCACCAAAGCTCCATTGGTCATTTAGACGGTAAGAACCAGCAATACCAACGTTTACACTTTTAACGTCAGTTAGGCCACCGTACTCAGACCAAGATAGGTTGTTCGAGAAGTCAGTTTTGGTACCGAAGTTAGAGTATGCGTTTACGCCCCATGCAAACTTGTCGTTTACTGGCACGATAAGGTGGATGTTCGGTGCAACTGAAGTGCCACCAGCATCATCGTAAGACTCTGCTGCTGAGCCGTTATATTGAACGCCTTTTGCAGTGATATCAGTGGTGATAGTTTCAAAACCTAGCGACAGTTCCATTTTGTCAAATAGCGCCATTGCTGCTGGGTTACGAGACATTACCGATGCGTTATCTGCAATTACCGCATCACCGGCGAATGCACGACCGATACCCGTCGCTGATTGTGCGTTTATTTGGAAACCAGCTGCCATTGCTTGGCCTGATGCCATTGCAACCGTTACTGCTACGAGAGTCTTTTTAAACAGACGCGTGTTCTGAGTCATTTTTTATTCCTTATGGGTTTCGTCTCTTTGGACGATAAGTTGAGCTTTCGCTCAGTGGCGCAGATAGTAGTATTAAGAGTGGACCATACAAATCCGACCATTGGATAAATTTGAATAAAAATTGTAGAAATGATGTCTAAATGTCGGGAAATTGCATCTAAAGTGCATATTTTAGAGTCTTGGCTCTAAAATGGATAATTATAGTGAATGGTTTTTTGGTTATACATAAGCGAAAAGCCGCTAGATTATGAAATTTAGCGGCTTTTAAATCAATAGTTGTAGAGTTTTACTGAAAGTTATTACATCGGCTTCATCATGGGTGCCAGTTTAGCCGCAATAGCGTCAATGTCTTCGCCGTTGCTGCCAACAAGAATCATGCTGGCGTTACCGACTGGTTTCACTACGCCTGTCATACCATCTTTATCAAAATCGACTTTTTGGTCGCTCTTCACATCAGTCACAAACATGGTCACTTTACCTTTGTTTCCTTGGAACACGACATGTAAAGCATTATTCGAATCACCAAAGCCACAATGATTTAAGTAGTAAACATGGTATGGAAAATCACCATTGATCTGATAATGGAAAGGCATCATTTTCGCATTTACTTGCTTATTCGAAACATCCTCATCGATGTTACTGACAAAAGGTGCTTCTGCGACTACGTGTTTCATTGCTGTATCAGCGAGACTTGCTTGCGCTGGAGAGACAATAATATTGCCCCAATTAATTTGACCTACCAGTAGGCCCGCAGTAAACGCAACTGATGCGGCCAGTGCCATCGCTTTACGAGCAAAATTAGGCCTGACGACTTTTTCTTCATCTAATACACTCGATGTCTGGTTAAACAAAATTTTATCAGCAAGATCTTCAGGTACGTCAACATTCATGGCTTGCTGTATTTTCAGGTCGAGATCCAAAACGTCATCAGCAAACTTACTGTTGGCATCGTTCTTCGCCAACGCTCGCAGAAGCTCTTCATCCTTTTGTTTTGGATCCGACAAAATACGACGACGAAATTCTAAATCATCCATTTTTTTGTCCTCTCTGAGTATCTTGAGAATCCAACATCTCTTTTAATTGGTTACGTGCGCGAAATAGACGTGTCATTACTGTGTTTTTGTTTAGATCAAGAATATTGCCGATTTCTTCTCCACTGAAACCGCCGACAACCTGAAGAAACAAAGGCTCACGGTATTCAACATCAAGCTTCATGATCTGAGCTTGAAGCCATTCTTGCTGGTGATGTGGGTCATCGCTGACTTTAGCATCGTTGCTGTGATCATCGATATCAACCAAATCAAATTGTTTACGTTCGAAGCGGCGGGCGTTTTCTCGTCTTAAAATAGTAATAAGCCAAGATTTAGCGGCCTTTTCATCTTGAAGACTATCCAGTGACTTCCAAGCGCGCAGACAGGTTTCTTGCACCAGGTCTTCTGCAATGGTCTTGTCTTTGCACAGCCAATAGGCGTAGCGATACAAGTCTCTATGATAGCCCCGAACCAGAGCTTCGTATTTTCTTTGTCTGTCCATATCAGAGTTGACCGGACTGCTGGAACTTTTCTTTCCAAACATTTTGAATATTGCCACAGGGGTCTCCGTCTTGCTCTGTGAGGTTATTTCTACCAGCTGCGTGTGGCCGTTTTGATTATATACTAAGTAGTTTAGCAGGAGCACAATATACTGTCATACAATCAGAGACTTATTTGCAGTGGTAGCGGTTGATTCTATATCATTTCAATGGGATGTTGCTTCGCATATAGATTAACTACCAGACGAATTGAATGGTTAGACGATCAGCCGTTATAAGCACTTTGTTCTGGATGGAATTCGTAAAATCGACATAAAATTGATCTATTTCAATATCTCGTGAAGTGAGGCGGCTATAGTAAGCCTTGTCATCTAGTTAGTCATGACGACTAGCATGTTGAGCAAGATGACACTTCCTTTTGAAGGCTGACTTTACTTTCTCCTAATCAGGAAACTGATTAACTTTACAATTGGCGTAAGTTGATTGTTTTATATATATTCCGACCACACAGTTTTGTGTGGTTTTTTTTTCTTCAAATTTACCTCCCGCACACTTATTCTTACCTTTACGTACTATAGTTAATCGTTCTTAATTGCTGAATAATCAATGAACTAGATCAATAGATCTACACGCTTCACGTTTATTTAAACGCACGTTTGATAAATTTAACAAACTGATTACAATGACATCAGGTCAGACCTCTTGTATTTAAGGAGAAACAATGGGCAAGCAGGAAGTGAAAACTCGCCACGGTGAACGTGTTGCTATTGTCGCAGGGCTACGAACCCCCTTCGCTCGTCAAAGCACTGAGTTCAGCCAAGTGCCAGCGGTGGATTTAGGCAAAATGGTAGTGAGCGAAATGCTTGCTCGTACAAACATTGACCCGAAACTCATCGAACAAGTGGTGTTTGGACAGGTCGTTCAAATGCCAGAAGCACCGAACATTGCGCGTGAAATCGTACTTGGCACGGGAATGCACATTCATACCGACGCGTACAGCGTGACTCGTGCGTGTGCGACCAGCTTCCAAGCGGCAGTGAACGTTGCAGAGAGTATCATGGCGGGCAGCATCGACATTGGTATCGCAGGTGGTGCGGATTCTTCATCTGTCCTGCCAATCGGTGTTTCGAAGAAACTTGCTGCTAACTTACTCGCGCTAAGCAAAACCAAAACGCTGGGTCAAAAACTTAACGTTCTCAAGAAACTCAGCGTTAAAGACTTGATGCCTGTTCCCCCAGCAGTGGCGGAGTATTCCACTGGGCTATCAATGGGCCAGACTGCCGAGCAAATGGCGAAGTCACACGGTATTACTCGTGCAGAGCAAGACGCGTTAGCGCACCGTTCTCACTCTCTAGCTTCGCAAGCTTGGAAAGACGGCAAGATTCAAGACGAAGTGATGACCGCCTTCCCGGAACCTTACAAGAAGTGGATCTCTGAAGATAACAACATTCGCCATGACTCGACATTAGAAGGATACGCAAAACTGCGTCCAGCTTTTGATCGTCAATACGGCAGCGTAACAGCAGCGAACAGTACGCCACTAACCGATGGTGGTGCAGCAGTGATGCTAATGCGTGAAGGTAAAGCGAAAGAGCTTGGCTTGGAAATTCTTGGCTTTATCCGTGGTTATGCGTTTTCTGCTATCGGTGTAGAAATGGATATGCTGATGGGGCCGACGTACGCAACAGCAAAAGTGCTGGAGAATACCGGCCTAGAGCTATCAGACTTGACGCTTATTGATATGCACGAAGCGTTTGCTGCGCAAGCACTTGCCAATGTGAAGATGTTTGCTTGTGATAAATTTGCCCAAGAAAATCTAGGTCGCTCGAAAGCGATAGGTGAAATTGACATGGATAAGTTCAATGTTCTAGGCGGCTCGATTGCTTACGGTCACCCCTTTGCCGCAACAGGCGCGCGTATGATGACGCAAACACTGCGTGAGCTTAAACGTCGTGGTGGTGGTCTTGCGCTGAATACAGCATGTGCAGCGGGTGGTCTCGGTGCAGCAATGATTTTGGAGGTTGAGTAATGAGCGAGCAAAAAGCATTTAGTCTAAAGATTGATGAGCAGAACATTGCTTGGCTAGCCATCGATGTGCCGAACGAGAAAATGAATACGCTGCAAGCCGCATTTGCAGATGAGATGAAGGAGATCTTCGCTCAACTACAAGATACCAGTGGTGTGAAAGGGATGATCATTCATTCTCTAAAACCGGATAACTTTGTTGCAGGTGCCGACGTTCGCATGCTTGAGGCGTGTACGACGGCGACTGAAGCGCAAGCGCTTGCTAAGCAAGGTCAAGATTTATTCCAACAGCTATCCGACTTGCCTTATCCAGTTGTTGCTGCAATCCATGGTCCGTGCCTTGGCGGCGGTTTAGAGCTTGCGCTAGCGTGTGATTATCGCGTGTGTACTGATTCGGATAAAACACGTCTGGGTCTTCCAGAAGTGCAACTTGGTCTGCTGCCAGGCTCTGGTGGTACTCAGCGTCTTCCGCGCTTGATTGGTCTGTTACCTTCCTTGGATTTAATCCTTACTGGTAAACAACTGCGAGCAAAGAAAGCGAAAAAGTTGGGCGTGGTTGACGCATGTGTGCCAGAGACTGTGTTGCTTGATGTCGCGAAGATGCATGTCGAGAAAGGGAAGAACAAGGGCAATAAGAAACAATCGACAAAAGAGAAGTTGGTCTCGGGTAGTGGTTTAGGTCGTAAATTTGTATTTGAGCAAGCTGCGAAAAAAACCAATAAAAAGACCCGTGGCAACTACCCAGCGACCGTTGCGATTCTAGAAGTGATTCAGCATGGTCTGGAAAAAGGCTTTGCGCAAGGTCAAGAGCTTGAAGCTAAACGCTTTGGCGAATTGGTGATGAGTTCAGAATCGAAAGCATTACGTTCTATCTTCTTTGCTACGACGGAAATGAAGAAAGAAAACGGCGCGGAAGCCGATCCAGTTGCTATCAACAAAGTTGGTGTGTTGGGTGGTGGTTTAATGGGGGCAGGCATCAGCCATGTGTCTGTTGCGAAAGCGAAGGTGCCAGTTCGCATTAAGGACGTCAGTAATGACGGTGTGCTAAACGCGCTGAACTACAACTATAAGTTGTTCGAAAAGCAGCGCAAGAAACGTATCATCTCCAAAGCCGACCTCCAATCTAAGATGCTGCAACTTTCGGGTGGTACTGACTTCACAAGCTTCAAGCATATTGATGTCGTCATAGAGGCGGTTTTTGAAGATCTCAACCTGAAACAGACAATGGTTGCGGAAATTGAAGCGAATGCAAAACCAAACACTATCTTTGCGACCAATACGTCTTCTCTACCAATCCACCGAATTGCGGAAAAAGCAGACCGCCCTGAAAACATCGTTGGTTTGCATTACTTCAGTCCTGTAGAGAAAATGCCGTTGGTGGAAGTGATTCCTCATGAAACTACGTCAGAAGAGACCATTTCTACGGTTGTTGCGCTGGCGAAGAAGCAGGGTAAAACGCCGATCGTTGTCAAAGACAAAGCGGGCTTTTACGTAAATCGTATCCTTGCACCTTACATGAACGAAGCCGCGCATATCTTGCTGGCAAATGAGCCAATCGAGCAACTCGACAATGCCTTACTCGATTTTGGCTTTCCAGTCGGGCCAATTACCTTGCTTGATGAAGTCGGTGTCGATATTGGTGCGAAGATCATTCCGATTTTGGTTAATGAGTTGGGTGAGCGATTCAAAGGTCCAGAGGTCTTTGACACACTGTTGAACGATGGTCGTAAAGGTCGTAAGAGTGGCAAAGGGTTTTACACCTACAAGGGTAAGAAGAAAGAAGTTGATAAGTCCATTTACAAGTTGTTGAACCTGACACCAGAATCGAAGCTGAGAGACACCGACATTGCGTTGCGCTGTGTACTGCCAATGTTGAATGAGGCGGTTCGCTGCTTGGATGATGGCATCATTCGTTCACCACGTGATGGCGATATAGGTGCGATTTTTGGTATTGGTTTCCCACCATTCCTAGGTGGTCCATTCCGTTATATGGATCAATTCGGTTTGATAGAACTGGTTGAGAAAATGAATGAATTTGCATCGAAATACGGCGATCGTTACGCGCCTTGTGATGGTCTATTAACTCGAGCGGGTGAAGGTCGTAATTTCTACTGATCATCGCTCTCTACGATTCAGTAATAAGGCTTGCGTGATGCAAGCCTTTTTATTTGAGTGCTAAAAACAAAATTTATCCGAGCCCAAAGTCTTTCGGGCGCAGTTGAAATTCGTCAATTGAACCAATTTCTTGTCCAAGAGTGATGCGAGGGGCATCTTGATGAGCGGTGCCTTGTGAATGCATCACCAAGCGATTGGCGGTTCGGGGTTTTAGTTCGTTGACCACAAAACGGATCATGTCCGTGCGAGTCAACTCTTTAAGCTCATCCAACACTTTTTCACGTTGGTTAAAGTCGGTATCTTTGTTGCCAACCGCTACCCATAGACGCTGTGCTCGACCACGTAATGTCGTATCAGGCGTTGCAATTTGGTTCCATAGCCCACGCTTACTGCTATGCCATTGGTATTCATTAAGCTCCAATAGCACCATGTAAAATGCATTTAAAAACTCATCGATTGAGGTCACCAGTTCGGCTGGCGCAGCACTCGGTGACTGCACGTAAAGTACAATACCCGGATGACGGTTTAGGGGCATGTTTCCCGTACCAACCATGTAGCCTAACTGTTGTTTGGTTCGGATCTCGTGGAAGAAGGTTGCCGACATTAAGTGATTCGCCAAGGAATAAAGTGCGATATTATGCGGTGAAATGTCTTCACATTGATGATAAATCACCACCGCTGAGTCTTGCTGGTTACAGTTTACTTCACGTTGAAAACTGCCGTTTTTACCCAGCATGACGAGGGGACGCAGCGCTTCTTCGTAATGTTGTTCTTTCACGCGCAGTGCATCTTTAAGTGTGCTAGCCATGTCATGGGCTTGTTGACGCTGCCAGTCTCCGTAAACAAACATCTCGACATGAAGCTCAGCAAGAATCGATTCGACAAACACTGACAGTTCATCCACTTCAATCTCTTCCAATGCTTCACTCAGTACTGCAAAAGGTGGGTTGTTAGGTTGAAGTAACCCAGTTAGCGCATTGAAAAGCTGTGAAATAGGGCGATCTTGTGATGAATTTCGCCAATTTCGCAGTAGTTGCTGTTTAATGGTTTCAAATCGCTCTGGGCTGAACTCACGCGCAGCAAAGCGATGCAGGATCACTTGTAAAAGTTGAGGTAACTTCTGGCTAAATCCCGACAATGTAAGCGTAACGCCACCCTGATGCGCATACATGTTGTAACCCATGCCTGCGATTTCGGCTTGATAAGTTTCTTCCGCCAACGAGTCGAGGAACATTTCGACACACAGGCGAGTTTTCACGATATTTTTCGGTGATGCTACAGCGTGGGTACTGTCGATTGCGACGTAAACGACACCTTTTGGTACTCGGAACTCTCCGTCTTGTAGATGCCATAGTCGGAAACCTTCGAGATCTTCAACCAATTCTGGCAATGAACCGCCGTTTTCAAATGGTTTTGGGTCGAGGTCATAACAAATGTATGGGTTTTTCTCGGGAAGAACAAACTGCCAGCTCGGATCGATTTGTTGATAGAAACGGCATTGCTCTGCACTAAACGGTGTCACCGAGTAAGGTGTGAAATACCATTCTGCGTTTTGGCGGTACTCTAGCCCTTTTGCAATTAAGGTGATGCGAACATTTTCAACCGAGAGGTACTGTAATAATGAACGTTGAAGTTTTTCATCATAACCCGTCATCTTATAGTCACCATAAACCGTGTCTTCCGGTTGATAGTGCTGCATGTTGATCACCAGATGGCTGACCAAATCCATCGGGCGAGATGGCTCTTGGAAGCGGAAAGCGGATTCCAGTACGGCTTGCTTCTCCTTGTAACGCCATTCATCCATACCATCTTGTTTGATCATGGTGAGGTATTGGAACACCGCTTGAACGATGTCGTCGATACAATCTAAGCCTCTTGGTGTTAATGTGCAGCTTACGGTGAAATCACGGTAATTGCTGCCACTTGCCCCGCCCCCTGCCGAAAGAGAGGTAATCCAGCCTTTTTCTTTCAATTGCAGCATCAGACTGCCACGACCCTCATAACCCAGTAAATGAGCAAAATAGGAGAGGGGCTTCACGCTATAGTGTGCATCCATTCCCGGCATTGGAAAGGTGAGGATCAGCTTTCGGAGCTCTTTGATTGGCTCGACTTGAACCAAGATGCCCGTGCTTTCTTCGGTGTTAATAGGGACATCAATCGACTTGCCGCGAAGCTGGTGGTTTGGAATGCCCGAAAACATGATTTCTACCCACGCTTGCTGCTCATCAAGAGATTGCGGACCAAACGAAGTCAGCGTCATCAAATCTGCAGAATACTGCGATTGATGAAACTCAACAATCTCGTCGCGAATTGATTTTTCGCCCCGATCACAAAGCGTCTCTAAGTTGCCGACAGAGAATTTTGAAAAAGGGTGCTTTGGATTGATGACTTCTTTATTTACCTGATAGAGGCGTCGAGAGTCGTCATTAAGTTTGAGGCGGTATTCGGAATCGACGGCTTGGCGTTCTTTGTCTAACGCCTCTTCATTAAACAAGGGGGCAGCAAAAAATTGACTAAAGCGATCAAGTGCACCTTCAAAAGCGTTGGGCGTCACATCGAAGAAAAAACACGTATGTTCGGTTCCTGTCCAAGCATTATTGGCGCCACCATGTTGGCTAATATAACTTTGAAACTCGCCCACTTTAGGGTATTTTTCCGTACCCAAAAAAAGCATATGTTCTAGATAATGCGCCAGACCTTGACGATCGATCGGATCATCGAAGTGTCCAACGTTTACCGCTAGAGCTGCTGCCGATTGTTGAGCTGTATCGGAATGAATTAGCAACACACGCAGACCATTGCTCAATGTAATGTAGCGGTATTGATTTGAATCGTTTGGACTTAAGTGCACGATGCGTCTCCAGATTTCGCATTACGGTAGTTACTATCCTCGTGTGAGGGGCGCAGGTCTGCGCTTTGATAAATACTGCTTGCCGCGTTTTTGTTATTCGTAAGAGTACTGCATAAGCCCGCTAGCTAATGCTAAAGGGTTCGAGCTATTTGAAGGAATGCTCTGAGTCCATGACTTCATCGTAGAATGTGATGAACAGTTATTCATTTTAATAGATTGTTAAGAAAGTCGCTGTCTTTAGCAAGCGAATTGGTATAATAAATCGTTAATTATATCAGTATTTCTGTTTCGACTTTATTAAAGCAAGCTAGCTATGTGTATAAAGATAGCAGCCAACCTTTTGGTAGCGTTAGCTATCCCTAGGAAATAACATGAAAATATTTATCTTGCGTCACGGTGAGGCGGAGAATTTTGCGAACACCGACGCAGAAAGACAACTGACTCCAAGAGGCAGAACTGAATCGGAAGCCGTTGCCCAAGCGTGTAAAGCGCGTGGTTTTGCTCATTTCGACAAAGTATTGGTGAGTCCGTACATTCGAGCGCAACAGACTTGGCAAGAAACCAGCGCGCATTTTTCGGCCAAAAGCATCCAAACGTGTGAAGACATCACGCCTTACGGTCAATCCGACCAAGTGTTTGATTTCGCTAATGCGATGATTGATGTGGAGAAGATAGAGACTTTGCTATTTGTGTCGCACTTGCCGCTTGTGGGCTATCTTACTTCGGAATTTGTCAAAGACATGACACCGCCTATGTTCCCAACATCTGGCCTGGTGTGCATTGAGTTTGATCCGCAAACACAACGCGGTGAAGTACTGTGGCATAGCAAGCCGTAGTAAGCGAAATTCCATGGCGATTAAACGAAAGGCAGGATCACCCTGCCTTTTTTATTTTTGCACATTCGTCAAATACTTTTTGAAATCGGGGGCGAGGTTATTTCTCCGGTATAGACAGCAACACCAGTAGAGCGCCATCTCCACCAAATTCCAAAGGTGCTTGGTGAAACGCCATCACATCCGGATGCTGAGCCAACCAAAGTGGTGCTTTCTGTTTTAATATGTGCTTACCGATGCCGTGTTGAACACACGCACAGTGGATTTCATTTTTAACGCAGTACGCAATCATCGCACCGAGTTCACGCTTGGCTTCTTGTTGTGTCATTCCATGCATATCAAGGAACACGTCTGGTACGTACACCCCACGACGAAGGCGTTTCACCTCATAGGTAGACACATCGTCGCGTGCATAGCGAGTGGGGCCTTCTGCATTTAACATTGGAACGAACTCATCGGAAAAGTAAAACTCAGAGTCACTCGCTTCACGGCCTGAGCGTTTGATTTCTTTTTGTTGAGAATTATTTTTTGGTCGCTGGATTATGGTATCCTGTCGCAACTTTTTTACGCCCTTTACTTCATCTTTAAACAAGGCGAAATCGTCATCATGTTCGGTGTCTTTTTTGCTCATTGGGTAAATATTTTAAGTTTGTAAGTTTATGGCAGTATTGTAGCGCTTTTCGGAGGCAATTTTGGATAAGATTTTTGTAGAAGAGGCGGTATCGGAGCTCCATACCCTTCAAGATATGATTCGTTGGACGGTAAGCCGCTTTAACGCAGCCAACCTGTTTTACGGTCATGGCACTGATAATGCCTGGGATGAAGCGGTACAGTTGATCCTGCCAACATTATATTTGCCGATTGACTTGCCTCCGCACGTATTGAATTCTCGCCTAACGACCAGTGAGCGCCTGCGTATCGTTGAGCGGGTTGTAAAACGCATTAATGAGCGTACACCAACGGCATACCTAACCAATAAAGCTTGGTTCTGTGGCCTAGAGTTCTTCGTTGATGAGCGTGTACTTGTGCCACGTTCTCCAATCGGTGAATTGATTCAAGCGGAATTCCAACCTTGGCTTGTCGAAGAGCCAACTCGCATTATGGACCTGTGTACCGGTTCCGGCTGTATTGCGATTGCTTGTGCGCACGCATTCCCTGACGCAGAAGTTGATGCGATCGACATTTCTACAGACGCTCTACAAGTGGCTGAGCAAAACGTACAAGATCACGGCATGGAGCAGCAAGTATTCCCAATTCGCTCTGACTTGTTCCGTGACCTTGCAAAAGAGCAGTACAACCTGATCGTGTCTAACCCACCTTACGTGGACGAAGAGGACATGAATAGTCTTCCAGACGAGTTCACGCACGAGCCTGAGCTTGGACTAGCAGCTGGTACTGACGGTCTGAAACTGGTTCGCCGTATTCTTGCTAACGCACCTGACTACCTAACAGACAATGGCATTCTTGTGTGTGAAGTCGGCAACTCCATGGTCCATATGATGGAACAATACCCACAAATTCCATTCACCTGGATTGAATTCGAGCACGGTGGCCACGGCGTATTCATGCTTACGCGCGATCAACTGGTTGAATGCGCAGAAGAGTTTAAACTGTACAAAGACTAAGCCTGTCGAAAACAGCGGTTAAACATAATGACAACACCGAGCCCAGTGCTCGGTGTTTTTTTATCCGTTTCGCACTGAACTCTGAAAATTAAGCTTGTTTCGTTTTTTCCGCCAAATTGGCCTTTACATCAAAACGTAATATCGCCACTATGATTTCACGAAGAATTGAAAAGCAGTTACGCTCATGGAGAGCGTTGCGACAATAATTTGAGGAAGTAATGGCAGGAAACAGTATCGGACAACATTTTCGGGTGACGACATTCGGAGAAAGTCACGGTATCGCACTCGGATGTATCGTAGATGGATGCCCACCAGGTTTGGAAATCACTGAGGCAGATCTGCAAACGGATCTCGACCGTCGCCGTCCAGGCACATCACGTTACACTACCCAGCGTCGTGAACCGGACGAAGTAAAAATTCTTTCTGGCGTATTTGAAGGTCAAACCACAGGTACTTCAATTGGTCTGATGATTGAGAACACAGATCAGCGTTCTAAAGACTACTCAGACATAAAAGATAAGTTCCGCCCAGGACACGCTGATTACACTTACCACCAGAAATATGGTGTGCGGGATTATCGAGGTGGCGGCCGTTCGTCTGCTCGTGAAACCGCAATGCGTGTGGCGGCCGGTGCGATCGCGAAGAAATACTTGAAAGATGAGTTTGGGGTTGAAATTCGCGCTTATTTATCGCAAATGGGCGACGTTTCAATCGATAAAGTGGATTGGAATGAAATCGAAAACAACGCCTTCTTCTGTCCAGACGCCGATAAAGTGGAGGCGTTTGATCAGCTAATACGCGATCTGAAGAAAGAAGGCGACTCCATTGGCGCTAAAATTCAAGTAGTGGCAACGAATGTACCTGTTGGCCTCGGTGAACCTGTCTTTGACCGTTTGGATGCAGACATCGCGCACGCGCTCATGAGCATCAACGCGGTAAAAGGCGTTGAAATTGGCGACGGTTTTGATGTGGTAAACCAAAAAGGCAGTGAGCATCGTGATACGCTTTCTCCAGATGGCTTCGGTAGTAATCATGCGGGTGGCATTCTTGGCGGTATCTCTACCGGCCAAGAGATTGTTGCGAATATCGCACTCAAACCAACGTCAAGCATTACGGTCCCAGGTGAAACCATCACTAAAGAAGGCGAGCCCACTCAGTTGATCACAAAAGGTCGTCACGACCCATGTGTGGGCATCCGCGCCGTGCCTATCGCTGAAGCGATGCTGGCTATTGTCGTTATGGATCATTTACTGCGTCATCGTGGTCAAAACCATGGTGTACAAACCGAGACACCAAAGATTTAAGTGGCAAGTGTATCTCGATAGAAAAACAAAAGGCTGCTCACTGAGCAGCCTTTTTTCACGTCTTTTCAATAGGTTTTATAATTCAAATCAGTGAATCGAGCCTTCCGTGTCCAAGTGGAATGAAGGTAAGCGCCATTTGAAACGTACTGCCGCCATGCGCAGCAGGTAACCAGTAATCAGAGTCACAAGCGTCGCGGTTACATCTGGTACATTGAACTCAAGTAGCGCAAGGTACAAACCCGATGCGATAAGTGCCACCGACGCGTATAGCTCTTCATGTAACACAAGTGGTGTTTGACGACAGATCAAGTCGCGTAATAGGCCACCAAATACGCCAGTTACTAATGCGGACACCATACAGATACCAGGATGCAAGCCCATGCCAATTGCGACTTTGGTACCGATGATACTAAATACGATCAAGCCCAGTGCATCTAAACGAATGAATAGGCCTTTCAGCTTAATCACCCATTTCGCCAAACCTGTCGTTAGGACGCCAGCAACACATGTGATTGCCAAAAATTCAGGGTTTTGTACCCAACCCAACGGGTAGTGGCCCAGGAGAATGTCACGCACCGTGCCGCCGCCAATTGCTGTAGCACTGGCGACTAACATAACACCAAACCAATCCATTTTTCTTCGACCAGCACTCAATGCACCAGTCATGGCCTCAGCCGTGATACCAATGATATACAACACACTCAGCAGCATAAGGGAGTACTCAAATAAAAGGGCTCTTTCACCGTCCTTGATCTCAAGGAAACAGCCGCAAAATTTACCAACAAGATTTAAGCCTTGGGAAGGGCTTAACCCAAAAAAACTCACTTTGAGTGGCGTTGAATACGCCATCTTTAAGCTTAAAAATAAGGCGTGAGTGTAGTGGGAAATGTGATCTGTGACGAATGAGAAATAGTAGGGAGAAAGCGATTTTCAGATAAATTCAGCTAATAACCGAACGTGTTGCTTGGCTTTACCTGTTGAAGAAAAACAGCGACAATGCGCTGCGTATACCCACTTGAAGTACAGAATTGATGACAAAGCACGAATATCAAGACCTTATCGTTATCTTTAACGACACCTTTCTTGAAACTTTTAATACCAAGTTGGAGCTTGGTGGTGATGAGCCAATTTATTTACCAGCAGACCAAGAGCATCCGCATCATCGGATTATTTTTGCTCGTGGTTTTTACGCGTCAGCGCTGCATGAGATAGCCCATTGGTGTGTGGCGGGACCAGAGCGTCGTTTGCTAGAGGATTTTGGTTACTGGTACGAACCCGATGGCCGAACAGCAGAAGTTCAAGCTGAGTTCGAAAAAGTTGAAATTCGCCCTCAAGCTTATGAGTGGATATTAGCGAAAAGTGCTGGCTTCCCTTTTAACGTCAGTTGTGACAATCTACACGGCGATTTTGAACCCGATCGTCTCGGCTTCATGCACAAAGTGCACGAAGAAGTCATGGGTATTTTAACCAAGGGGCTTCCACCACGCGTTCAAATGTTATCGGATGCGTTACGCGCTTTTTATCGAACCAAGCCGCTGGAAATGTCTGATTTTATACCCAAGTAATTTCAAGTTAGGGTTCATGTAATGTGATTGATTCGAACCCGTTAAATAACCTCAGAGAAACGCCATGATTATTGAATTTGAAGAAAAACTACTAGAACTGATTGATGCTCGTATTGCAACGGCATCGGACGATGAACTGTTTGCTGGTGGTTATTTACGTGGTCACATTTCTCTGTCTGCTGCTTCTTGCGAAGAAGAGGGTATTAATGATGTGACCGAGCTAAAATCTCGCATCGAAAACAGCCTTCAAGATGCCCGCTCAGAGTTAACACCAGCAGACCGCGTGATCGTTAGCGATTTATGGCAAGAGCTTCAAGCGCAAGCTTGATTCTTGATGAGTTGCTACAGGCTTCTAGTCAAAAAAGAAGTGAAATAAACTCCTTCGAAATTTTCGAACCTCTCCTTAAAATTTTTGTGGTTGTGGCACACTGGTTCACCTTTTACTCTAGCGAATATAAACTGTGAATAGGGACTACAACCATGAAAATTATCGCATTTGGGGCTTCTACGAGCTCCACTTCCATCAATAAAATCTTAGCGACCTACGCAGCCAACCTTGTTGAAGGTGCGGACGTGGAGGTGTTAGATATCAACCACTACGATGTCCCTTTGTTCAGTGAAGATATAGAAAAAGAAATTGGTCAGGCAGAAGGCGCGAAAGCATTCCTTGCTGATATTGCCAAGGCCGACGCATTAGTCATTTCTTATGCCGAGCACAACGGGTTGTACCCAGCGGCGTACAAGAATCTCTTTGATTGGGCGTCACGTATCGAGCGTCAAGTATTCCAAAATAAACCAGCGGTATACCTAGCGACTGCACCAGGCCCAAGTGGTGCACAAACTGTGTTGGGGGTAGCAATGGGCTCAGCGCCTCACTTCGGCGCTGATGTTAAAGCATCGCTATCAGTTCCAAGTTTCTACGATAACTTTAATGTTGAAACGGGCGAGGTCCGTAATGCGGAAATCGCAGGGCAAATCGAAGCGGCAATGGCTGCCTTGAGTCAGTAGTTTTTTGTTACCGTCATCCACTCCCCCTCAGAAAGGGGGAGAGCTGAATTTAAAGATTGTTCCTCTGGCTTTTAAGACCGCTTTGAGAAGATAGTTATCTCGAGATTTGTCTCACTTTTAATAGAAAGGAGGCATAATTGAAACGAGTTAAAATTCAGTGATCGGTCTGCCTCTGCGCAGCTTTCTCACCCACATTCTGCTTGGGTGAAGTTCAGCCAACACGTCGACAGGCAGTGGTAAAGGGTCGCCACAGATTTGTGATGCCAACACTTCAGCCATGAGTGGCGCAGAGCTCAAACCACGAGAGCCTAAACCTAGGAAACAGAACAGGTTAGGGAATTGATGAATTGCTTCGACGTCTTGCTCTTGTCGACTCTGAAGATCCGCATATTGTGTTTTAATGGTTTCAAAGTCGCCAATATTACCCACAAACGGCAGGTGGTCACGGCTAACACAGCGAATACCCTGGCGAGACAAGTTACCTGAAGTATCAACATCTTTTGTCCAAGCTTGATTCGGCAGGCATTTCACTAACTTTTCAGCATTGTCTTTTTGCGCACCAAGGTCAAATTCGTAATCCAGATGGCTACGGTCGTAGCTTGCACCGATACATAAGTGTTGATTCTTCGGATTTACAGGTGTCATGTAACCATCGTAGCACAGTACCGTTTTCAGCTTAGACAGTGTTTGTGTCGCTGGTACGTGGCTAATTTGGCCTTTTACCAGCCCCATGTGTAGATTGGCGGTTTGGTCTAGTGTCCGGAACTCGCTGCCGTTGGCGATGACAACGGTTGAATGCTCAAAGCGTTGTTCGTGCGTTTTCAATGTCCAGAGCTGACGCGCTTCATCCCAAGTTAGCGACTCGACGAGATGCTCGAATTTCGCATTAAAAAGCCCGGTTTTTTCTAGTTGAGTAAGCAAACCACAAGTAAGCTCAGCAGGAGATAACCATCCACCCAGAGGGTAATGAACCGATGCCATGTCAATCGGCAAGCCAATCTTCTTCGCTGTTTCTTCAGCAGATAACTTATGAATTAACTCTGGAGTGAAGTTGCCTGTCAGCATCTTTTCCAGCTTGTCTGTAGATTTATCATTCCACATTAGTTGCGTGACGCCACACCAATCGTGATCAAATTGGATGTCTTGAGCTGCTTGGTCAACAAACTGACGGGCAAACAAAAAGCCTGGAGCAAATACACGAGAAACCCCTTCGTGTGGACCATTTAATAATGGGTATACCGCACCTTGACGGTTACCTGATGCCCCTTGAGCGGGCTGAGCATCTTTACAGTAAAGCGTGACATTCTGACCGCGAAGGACCAGCGTTTTAGCCAGAGCCGCGCTCGCGATGCCGCCACCAATAATCGCAATGGAATCATGGTTGGTCGACGCTGTGCGGTTGAACCAAGGTAAGTGGTTTGAGTGTGCTTTTCGATGAGGCATCGAGCCGGCAATCATGTCCCGCTTGGTGCCAAAACCTTTGACTTTTTTCATCGCAAAGCCCGCTTCATTCAGGCCGCGGCGCACAAAGCCAGCAGCGGTAAAAGTTGCGACCGTGCAATCTTGCTTCGCTAATTTTGCCATGTTATTAAACAGGTCTTGGTTCCACATCTCCGGATTTTTACTCGGTGCAAAACCGTCTAGGAACCAAGCGTCAATTAAGCCTTTCTCACCGTAAGGCACGAGCGGCATGCAGTCTTTAATATCACCAAACCAAAGGTCGAGCGTGATTGCCCCATCTTCTAAAACAAGGCGATGACACTCAGGAACGGCGGCAGGGTAGTGTTGTTGCAGTTTTTCGGCGAATTCGGCCAACTCTGGCCAAGATTGGTGCGCTTTTTCTAAGTCCGTTTTGCTAAGTGGGTATTTTTCAAAGCTGACGAAATGCAATTCTTTTAACTTTGCCTCTGGATATTCGCGACGAAATTCGGTAAACCATTGCCACACGGCTAAGAAGTTTAATCCAGTGCCAAATCCGGTTTCACCAATAACAAAACGTCTTTGGTCAAACTCCGGCCATCTTTGTGGCAGATGATTTTGTTTGAGGAATACGTAGCGCGTCTCTTCAAGACCGTTTACGTTAGAGAAATAAACATCATCAAATTGGTCAGAAACCGGTGTACCAGCTTCGTTCCAACCAAGTTCTGCGTTTTTTATCGAAGTCATAATGGTGCAAATATGTGATTTGGCGCGGTTAGAATTCGGCAATTGTACGGATTTCTGGGAAAGCTGACCACTTTTGTTGACTATCTTAGTTATCATCTAGCGGATTTTTGAATTATAGGAATGTCATAATGAAACGAGTCGTAATCACCGGTATGGGTATTGTTTCGAGTATCGGTAACAACGTCGAAGAAGTTTTAGCGTCTCTAAAAGAAGGTAAGTCTGGTATTACTGCATCAGAGCAGTTTAAAGAACACGGTCTTCGTTCACAGGTTTGGGGTGATCTAAAGATTAACCCGGCGGAGCACATAGACCGTAAACAGATGCGCTTTATGGGTGATGCGGCTGCGTATGCATACCTATCAATGCAGCAAGCCATTGAAGACGCCAACCTAACCGATGAGCAAGTGTCGAACGATCGTACTGGTATCGTTGCAGGTTCTGGTGGAGCTTCTGCATTAAACCAAACCGTAGCGACCGATACTATGCGTGCAAAAGGCGTAAAGCGTGTGGGTCCTTACATGGTCCCTCGTACCATGTCTTCAACCGTATCAGCTTGTCTTGCAACGCCATTTAAGATTCGTGGCGTGAACTACTCTATGAGTTCAGCTTGTGCAACGTCTGCACACTGTATTGGTCACGCAATGGAGCTTATCCAACTTGGTAAGCAAGACATCGTATTTGCCGGCGGTGGTGAAGAGCTAGATTGGTCTCAAACTATGATGTTTGATGCCATGGGCGCACTTTCAACTAAGTACAACGAGACTCCAGAAAAAGCATCACGCACTTACGATGCAGACCGTGATGGTTTCGTCATCTCAGGCGGTGGCGGTATGCTAGTTATCGAAGAACTGGAGCATGCTCTGGCTCGTGGCGCGAAAATCTATGGTGAGATCGTAGGTTACGGCGCGACTTCTGATGGCTACGACATGGTTGCTCCTTCAGGTGAAGGCGCGGTGCGTTGTATGAAGATGGCAATGCAAGATGTGGATAGCATCGACTACGTGAACACGCACGGCACATCGACTCCGGTCGGTGATGTGAAAGAGCTCGGCGCTATCCAAGAATTGTTTGGCGACAACAGCCCGGCAATCTCTGCAACGAAAGCGATGACTGGTCACGCACTTGGCGCAGCTGGTGTTCATGAAGCAATTTACTCGACCCTGATGCTCGATAATAGCTTTATCGCGCCGAGCATTAACGTAGCGAATTTAGACGAAGCGGCTACAGGTTTAGACATCGTGACTGAAAAGCGTGATGCAGAACTCACGACTGTTATGTCGAACAGTTTTGGTTTTGGTGGCACAAACGCGACATTGGTTATTAAAAAGTACCAAGCGTAAGCGACTCAAGCGAACTGAATTTGCTGGGTGAAATATTATGGTGTTCTCACATAGGTATGAACAAACCAGCGGACCAGTTTCCAGACCTTGATCAGTCAAGCTGATCGAACAGACGTAGATTCTATCCCAAGGAGAGCGGGGTTAGATCCTTTTGTTCTGGAACTTTGCCCGGCTAATTTAGCCGGGTTTTTTCTTTTCGGAATCTGGGTTTTGTCCACGCTAATTGTTGAGATTTTTCGAGAAACGGGCACAATCGATCGAGCTTCGCATCTTGCGATCAAACAAACTTATACAAATGGATGTTAAACGCTGGCGCTATGAAAATTATTGTTGATGAAAATATGCCGTACGCTGAAGAGCTTTTTAGCCAACTCGGTGAAGTGATTCTAAAATCCGGTCGCACACTGACCGCTGATGATCTCGTGGATGTCGATGCGCTTATGATTCGCTCGGTCACCAAAGTAAACGCTGAGCTGATCAGCAAAGCAAACAAGCTCAAGTTTGTTGGAACGGCAACGGCGGGCATGGACCATGTCGATCAAGCATTAATGCAAGAGAAAGGTATTTTTTTCACCGCTGCGCCAGGTTGCAACAAAGTGGGTGTTGCCGAATACGCATTCAGCGTCATGATGGTGTTGGCGCAGCAACAAGGTTTCTCGGTTTTCGATAAAACTGTCGGTATCATTGGCGCAGGCCAAGTGGGTAGCTATCTTGAAAAATGTTTGAAAGGTATGGGGATTAATGTACTTATTAATGATCCGTTCAAACAACAAGAGGGGGATTCTCGAAACTTTACTCCGCTGGCTGAATTGTTAGAAAATTCCGACATCATTACGTTACACACGCCAATCACCAAAGACGGTCTATACCCAACGCATCATCTGATGAGTAAAACGGTGCTAGATGGACTTCGAAGCGATCAGATTCTGATCAATGCTGCGCGCGGTCCGGTTGTCGATAACCAAGCTCTAAAGCAGCGTTTATTGAAAAACGACGGATTTACCGCAGCACTTGATGTATTTGAATTTGAACCAGAGGTTGATATGGAGCTTCTCCCTCTGCTAGCATTCGCCACCCCTCATGTTGCAGGCTATGGTCTGGAAGGGAAAGCTCGCGGCACGACAATGATTTTCAATAGCTACTGCGAGTTCTTAAATAACGAATTACGCGCGCATGCCAGTGATTTACTGCCCACTGCACCTGTACCTACTATGGTATTGGACAGAGCATGGGATGAAGCAACGCTGCACAACATCACGCAGTTAATCTATGATGTGCGCAAAGATGACGCCCTTTTCCGCCGCGAAATCAGTAAGCCAGGCTCCTTTGACCTGATGCGTAAAAATTACTGGGATCGCCGCGAATACAGCGCTGTCAAGCTAATGGGTAACCAAAAATGCAATCTTGCACCATTAGCAGAACTAGGTTTTCAGGTTGAGGTAAGTCAATGAGCCAGCAATATAATGTTGCCGTATTAGGTGCGACCGGTGCGGTCGGTGAAACAATTTTGGAAGTACTTCAAGAGCGAAAATTTCCAGTAGGCGATATCTTTCTATTAGCCAGTGAGCGTAGTGAAGGCAAGACTTGCCGCTTCAATGGTAAAACAATTCGCGTACAAAACGTAGAAGAGTTCGACTGGTCTCAAGTGCACATCGCTTTGTTCTCTGCTGGTGGTGAGCTGTCAGCAAAATGGGCACCAATCGCAGCAGACGAAGGCGTTATCGTTATCGACAATACGTCACACTTCCGTTACGAGTACGACATTCCTCTTGTTGTGCCAGAGGTTAACCCTGAAGCGATTGCAGAATTCCGTAACCGCAACATCATTGCCAACCCAAATTGTTCTACTATTCAAATGCTGGTGGCGCTGAAACCAATTCACGATGCAGTAGGCATCGAGCGCATCAACGTATCAACGTATCAATCTGTATCAGGTGCGGGTAAAGCGGGTATCGACGAGCTTGCGGGTCAAACGGCGAAACTGTTAAACGGTGTGCCTGCGGACAAGAAACAATTCTCCCAACAGATTGCGTTTAACTGTATTCCTCAAATCGATCAGATGATGGAAAACGGTTACACAAAAGAAGAAATGAAGATGGTCTGGGAGACGCAAAAGATCTTTAACGACCCATCAATCACAGTCAACCCAACTTGTGTGCGCGTACCCGTATTTTATGGTCACGCAGAGGCTGTTCACGTCGAGACTAGCTCACCAATTGATGCACAAGAAGTGGTGAATCTACTTGAACAGACAGACGGTATCGAAGTCTTCCATGGTGACAACTTCCCGACACAAGTTCGCGATTCAGGTGGTAAAGATCACGTCATGGTTGGCCGTATTCGTAATGACATCAGTCACCACAGTGGTGTAAACCTATGGGTTGTGGCTGATAACGTTCGCAAAGGCGCGGCGACTAACGCGGTTCAAATTGCAGAAATACTGATCCGCGATTACTACTAAGTCAACCAGACTACAACCCTTAAGCCTCGTATAATGCGAGGCTTTTTTGTGCGAACGAGGTGAAATTTTGTGAGATTAGTACGAATATGGTGAGCGCTAGACATTTTTTGCCCTCAACACTATCGTTTTGCGTGCTTTATCCGATATATTAAACTGATCATGATTCCAAATTTGTTACTAGCACCTAACTGAGCCCTCTATGCTTCAAAATTATAAGCGTTTGTTAGCAGCCCTTGTGCTGATGAGCGCGACTCAGACATCGTCTGTGGTTCGAGCCGAAGGAATTCGTCTTGTTGGACCTTCTGGCGAAGTGCAAGCATCTCCAAGCTATGCTGAGGAGATTGAGCGAGCGTTGCCCGCTCCACCCAAAGATGACCAACCGTCGCGTTTCTTCGGTCCAACTGGTCAAAATGAAACGCTTTGGTCGATTGCTTCTAAATTGCGACCATCTCGAAATGTTTCTGTACAACAAACGCTGCTTGCCATTTACCGTATCAACCCTCAAGCGTTTGAGAACCAAAATATCCACGAGCTGATTCCTGGCAGTCGTCTTCGTGTGCCTTCTGTTGATCAGGTTCAAAGTGCGACGACAGAGCAAGCAGTCGCGGTCATGAAAGCGCACCAAGCTCGCTTAACTCAACCAAAACCAGCGCAACCAGTAAAACCAAAAGTTGAGCAACCAAAGCCAGTTACTGAAGTCGCTAAACCTGAACCAAAACCAAAACCAGAAACGCTTAAGCCGGAATTACCAAAACCACAACCAATTAAAGTGGTTGAGCCGACAACACCAGTACCATCAGTAGCCACATCACCGCAAGGTGAAAAGCAGGTCAGTGCGCTTAAAGATAAGCTGCAAGGTTCACACAGTGACATAGAGTCACTAGAGGAAAAGAATCACCGTCTGCGTTTGATGCTTTCTGAAGTACAAAGTGAAGTTGAAACACTAAAAACGTCCTTGAATGACGAAGAGCGTATTCGTTCAGAAGTCGAAAGGTTGCTGGAGGAAGAGCGTCAACGTATTGCTGAACAACAACGCATGCAGCCGAGCGCCATGGATAAAATCTTATCGAATGGCTGGCTTGTCGGTCTTGCGGCGTTAATTCCGGGGGTGTTAATTGCCTTACTCGTCTTAATCTTGCTTGGTCGTCGTTCTAAAGCGAAGGAGGAAGAAGCGGCTGCGCAAGAGCAGCAAAGTCTTGACCCTCTCGCCGCGCCTTTAGGTTTGGCTGCTGTAGACGAGGTAGATGAAGAGCTTAGCCTCAATGATGACCTGTTTGGCGATGACGATGAAAAAGAAAAACTATTCGGAGACGAAGAGCAGCAGTCTGAAGAGGATGTTTTCGGTGACTTAGATGAAGATCTTGACTTCAATTTAGAAGGCGACGATGGGGAAGACCCATTTGCTAGCATTGGAGACGATGGTGATCTAGATGTCGGCTTTGATGATTTCGACTCTTCTAGCAATGGTATTAAGGTCAATGGCGAGGAAAAAGCACTAGGTCTTGAAGAAATGGAGCGTGCGCTTGATGAAGTGGCGCCGAATCCTGACGTGCAGTATGGCGATGAGGCAGGCTTCGATCTTTCTGATGAAGATGGTTCGGATGCGGATGCATTACCTGAAGATGCGTTCGCAGAGTTGCTTGCAGCGGATGAGCCAGCAGAAGCGCTAAACAATGACACCATTGACCAAGCTATGCTGGATGATTTGTTCGCTGACCTTGATAGCGATGATCTCAACTTAGACGCTGAGGATGACAATCCAGCTGACTCTGAAAATGTCGTCGCTTCTTGTGATGTGGCGGATGATGACATCGACGACCTGCTCGCAAGATACGATCAGCCAGTAACAAGCGATACAGCTGATGACTTGTCCGACAACCCAGACACCCCGTCTGACATTACTGATAGCAATTTAATTGCGGAGGGTGCCCCTGCGCTGCTGGATGAATTGATCGGTGAAGACGACGGTGAGTCGCTTAATGATTTGGATCCTCTTAGAGAGCTGGAAGACATCGCGGGTTTAGGCGAAGAGCCAAGCATCGATGCAGACAGTACTGACTTACTTGATGAGTTAGTCGACTTCGCAAATGAAGGTTCATCTGACAATGACTTTGACCCGCTTGATGAGCTGGAGAAATTGTCCGGATTCGATGGTGACGATTCACTAGAAGGCATTGATGAAAACAGTGTTGACCTGCTGGATGAACTTCTTAGCGATGAAAGTATTGAAGAAGAGCAGAGTAATACAAGCAGCCAAACCGACCCATTTGATGATCTGATTGTTGAAGATGAGAACGCAGAGCAGACAGAGAGCACACAAAGTGATGATGATCTTCTTGCTTCGTTAGGCTTTGATGCCCCCGAGCCTGCGGTAGAGGAAGCAAAACTTCAGCAACAACCTCAACCAATCAAGGATGCTGCAGCTGCTGTTGAGCGAGAAGATGAAAAAGCCGCGCTCGGTTTAGATTCCGGTTTTGATATTGATGCTCTAATGAGTGAAAACCAGCCTGAAGCAGAGATACCACCGTTAGAAGAAGCATCTCCTGAGCATGATCCTTTAATGACGGAGTTGGATGAGCTATTTGAAAGTAATAACGAAGCTCTGCTACCAAATGAACAAGAGCGTTCAGACTTTGCAGCAGAACTTGATGCTTTAATCAGTGATGACGTATTTGAAACGGATAGTGAAGAACAGCAACTAGAACCGCCAGTTGAAGAGCATTCATCAGAGCTGCCTGAAGCATTAGAGCCACAACAAGAAACAACTGTAGAGCCGATTACAGAACCTAACTTCACACCAACACCCAATACGGTTGAAAACGAATTTGGTATTCCTCAAGAGGAAGATTGGTTTGTTGATGAAATTGAGCCTGAAAGCAAAATTGAACAAGAGCCAGTAGCGGCAAGCTCGACTGAATCAGCGATTGATGAAGAAGAGTTCAACTTCGATGAGCGAGAACTTCCAGAATTCAGCGAAGAAGACGCCCTAGCATCGATGGCGGATGAGCCCGCGCTAGCGGAATCTGAAATCGCTGAGCTAGAAGCATCAGTTGAGCAATCCGAACAAGCACGAAGCCCAGAAGAGTCAGAACTGCCTGAATTCAACGATGAAGAAGTGCTTCCGTCAATGGTAGAAGAACCAGCGCTGACAGAGGCTGAACCTGCTGAACCTACTGAACTTGAAGCACCCGTTGCAGATGCCGTACAAGCGTCCAACACAGAAGACTCAGAAGTTCCTGAGCTTAGCGAAGAAGATACGCTTACGTCCAAAGCTCAACAAGCAGAATCAGTAGAACCAGAAACTGCAGAGCCAGAGACTAGCGCTACAGAACCAACTTCTGACAGTGAAGAGTTCAACTTCGATGACCTAAACTTGCCAGAATTCTGCGAAGAAGATGCCCTAGCATCGATGGCTGATGAGCCTGCGCTATCTGAAGAAGAGATCTCTGAGCCAGCACCGACCGTTGAAGGTGAAGACCTCAACTTTGATGATCTGGAATTGCCAGAATTCAATGAGGAAGATGCGTTAGCTTCAATGGGCGATGCACAACCAGAAGCCTCTTCAGAGCGCTCTGAGGCATATCAATCTGTTATCCAATCAGATAATGACCACGATGCTTTGTTTGATGTATTTGCGCAGCCGGAGGCTTTCAGTGTCGAACCTGAGCCAGTCGCACAAGCGGACTTAGAGTCTGATCTTAATGACTTTGAAGAGTCTGCAATGGCGAGTTTGTTGTCTGAAAACACTGAATCTGAAGTGTTTGATGGAAATCTAGACAGCGATACCATTGCAAGCGCTGGTATGGACTTTGAAACCATGCTTGATGTTGGTGATGACTGGGATGGCTTTAAGTTGCCGCCAGAAAATACGTCATCAACAACAGAAGTCCCAGAAGACCAGCGTGAAGTTTGGGGCTCTTCAGAGGCATTAACACAGCCAGAAATCGCACCAGAAAACTGGGCTGAGCAAGGTGACCTAAGCGACTTTGATCCGAAGAAAAGTCAGTTCATGACGATTGATGAATTGATGGCTCAGGTGGACAAAAACGGGAGTGAGTTTGAAGAGCAAGAGCTTAAGCTCGATGTGGGCTTGAATGAGTTCCCGGATGTAATTGGCGATATTGGCGAAGTCGATGTCGATACCAATGCAGAAGCTGCAGGCAAACTCGACCTAGCAAAAATCTATCTTGAAATGAATGATCCTCAAGGGGCGATTAAACTGCTAGAAGAAGCCATTGTTTACGGTGAAGATGATATTCGTCGCGAAGCGAAAGGGCTCATCGACGCGATTAACGGTCGATAAGTAAAGATGGGTAGCAGGGGCTGCCCATTTTTGTATCTGGAGGGACTTACGTATATACTTCCTGCCCCATTTTAGAGTTCGAAGGTTAAAATGAGAATCGCATTAGGTATCGAATATAACGGTACAAACTACTTTGGTTGGCAACGCCAAAGAGAAGTGAAGAGTGTCCAACAAGAGCTAGAAAAAGCATTGTCTGTGGTGGCGAATCATCCTGTCGAAGTACAATGTGCAGGTCGTACCGATGCGGGCGTACATGGCACGGGGCAAGTTGTTCACTTCGATACTAACGTGAGTCGTAAAATGGTGGCTTGGACCATGGGGGCAAACGCAAACATGCCAAGTGATATCGCTGTCCGTTGGGCAGTGGAAGTGAGCGATGATTTCCATGCTCGATTCTCTGCAACCGCACGCCGTTATCGCTACATCATCTTTAATCACGCACTTCGTCCAGGTATTTTGAATTCTGGTGTGAGCCATTACCACGGCGAACTTGACGAGAAGAAAATGCATGAAGCAGGGCAGTACCTACTGGGTGAGAATGACTTTAGTTCCTTCCGTGCGGCACACTGTCAGTCTTTAAGTCCATGCAGAAATATGATGCACTTGAACGTGACTCGTCACGGTGATTATGTTGTGATTGATATCAAAGCAAATGCTTTTGTGCACCATATGGTGCGCAATATTACTGGTAGCCTAATTAAAGTTGGGCGAGGCGAAGAGAAGCCTGCGTGGATCAAATCACTGCTCGATGCGAAAGATCGCAAACTGGCAGGTGCAACAGCTAAAGCCGAAGGTTTATATTTGGTGGATGTTGACTACCCACAAGAGTTCGGGTTACCACGTATGCCGATCGGTCCGCTGTTTTTGCCAGATAATTTGAACTAAATTTGCGATTTTGTTTCAAATTATCGGTACTTTAGGTTAGTTACGTACAAAAAATGTGCGTTATTAATGATATCAAAAATAGGTACAACCAGTTTTTTATCTACAGTCGCGGCAAGATATGTTTTAATCCGTCCGCAATATCCCGAATTTATATCTTTCGCAATGAAGCGGAAGAGTTGATAGAAAAGGTCTTCCATGAGTTGGCTTGAAAAGATTTTAGAGAAAAGCAACCTAGTTAGTTCACGTAAAGCTTCAATTCCTGAAGGTGTGTGGACGAAATGTACTTCTTGTGAGCAGGTTCTGTACCATGCCGAGCTTGAGCGTAACTTAGAAGTGTGCCCTAAATGTAACCATCACATGCGCATGAAAGCGCGTCGTCGTCTAGAGACATTTCTAGATGAGGGCAACCGTGTGGAACTTGGTACTGAGCTTGAGCCGCAAGACAAACTTAAGTTTAAAGATTCCAAGCGCTACAAAGAACGTATCTCTGCGGCTCAAAAGAACAGTGGTGAGAAAGACGCGCTTATCGTGCTGCAAGGTGAACTACTGGGCATGCCGCTAGTCGCGTGTGCGTTTGAATTCTCTTTTATGGGCGGTTCAATGGGTTCAGTTGTTGGTGCGCGCTTTGTTAAAGCAGTAGAAGCGGCGATTGAAAACAACTGTGCGCTGGTTTGTTTCTCTGCAAGTGGTGGCGCGCGTATGCAAGAGGCACTGATGTCTCTTATGCAAATGGCAAAGACCAGTGCGGCACTTGAACGTCTTTCTGGTAAAGGTCTACCGTTCATTTCTGTTCTGACTGACCCAACAATGGGTGGTGTATCAGCGAGTTTGGCGATGCTGGGTGACATCAATATCGGTGAACCTAAAGCATTGATTGGCTTTGCCGGCCGTCGTGTTATTGAGCAGACTGTACGTGAAGATCTTCCTGAAGGTTTCCAACGCAGTGAGTTTCTTCTTGATCATGGTGCGATTGATATGATCGTTGACCGTCGTGAAATGCGTCAGCGGGTAGGTGGTTTAGTGGCTAAGCTAACTAACTACAAATCCCCTATGGTGGTTTCGGTTAACGAATCTCCAAAAGAAGAACCATATTCTGTACCAGAAGCGGACGAAAAAGGGTAAAGTAGCAGCTAACATAAAAACCTAAGAAATTAATGGTTAACGTTAGATGACCCAAAACTCTATTCCTCAAGCCACATCTTCCTTATCGATGTGGCTTGATTATTTAGCAAATCTCCATGTCTCAGCTATCGACCTTGGTTTAGACCGAGTTCAAGCGGTAGCCCAAAAAGCCAATCTCACCAAACCTGCTCCTACTGTGATTACTGTTGCTGGTACCAATGGCAAGGGGTCGACGTGTGCGTTGATTGAGGCGATTCTATTAGATGCAGGCTATTCAGTTGGCGTTTACAGTTCCCCCCACCTAATTCGATATAATGAGCGTGTTCGTATTAATGGAGTAGACGCTGACGACCGTCTACACTGTGAAGCATTTGACTACATTGAGCAGCAACGCGGTGATATTAGCCTCAGTCTGTTCGAATTCGGTACGCTAGCGGCTCTTCGTATTTTCCAAGTTGAAAAAGTCGAAGTGGTACTGCTAGAGGTTGGTCTAGGTGGGCGCTTAGATGCGACAAACGTGGTGGATCACGATGTGTCAGTGATTACGAGCTTGGCTATCGATCATGTCGATTGGTTGGGGGATGATATCAACGTGATTGGTTTTGAGAAAGCAGGTATCTACCGTTCCGGCAAGCCTGCTATCTGTGGTCAACCAACACCGCCAGCGACCGTTGCCGCGCACGCTGACGATATCAACGCTGAGTTTTATCAGGTTGGTATCCAGTTTGATTATCAGTTGATGGAAAAAGGTTGGAAGTGGAACAGCGGTGCCTTTGCATTAGAAGATCTACCGATTCCATCGTTACCGCTACCTAATGCGGCAACAGCATTAATGGCGCTTGGTGTTTCAGAATTGCAAATTACCGACATTAATATCGTCAATGGCTTAAGTCGTGCCCGCCTTGCTGGTCGAATGCAGATTTTGCAAACCGGGCCGGAAATCGTCCTTGATGTCGCGCACAACCCTCATTCAGCTGAATACCTGGTAGAGAGAGTAAAATGTCAGTACGCGGATAAGAACATCCACGTGGTCGTGGCGATGCTGCACGACAAAGACATTAAAGCTACAATCGAGACGTTAGCCCCAATTACGACAAAATGGTACCCAGCATCGCTGACTGGCCCGAGAGCGGCGACAGCAGATGATTTGTGTCAACACTTACCTGATGGGCTAGTTCAGTTCCAAACTCCAGTGGCGGCGTTTGAAAGTGCGAAAAATCATGCTACTCAAGATGATGTCATCCTAGTGGTTGGCTCCTTCCATACTGTGGGTGAAGTCTTGGCGCATTGGCAATCAAATAATGAGTAATCAAAGGTAATTTGATGGCAAGTAAATTCCAAAGTCGTTTAGTCGGCACTATCGTACTGGTGGCAGTGGGAGTCATCGTACTTCCTGATGTACTAGATGGTAAGAAACTACACTATAAAGAAGAGTTTGCCAGCATTCCTATCAAACCTGAACTTGATAGTGATGTGGAGAACTTCCAGATATCAGCGCCAGTTGAAGATGACGTTTCACTGCCTGAATCTCCGGTCACAGCAACGGTAAATGAAGCTCAAGCAGCGGTTTCTCAGCCAGAGCCAGTTTCTCAACCAAAAGAAGCTAAACAGTCTCAGCAGGTTGACGTTGTCGTTCGCCCGGTTGAAGAAAAAAATCAATACGAAGATTCAGCTTGGATCATTCAATTGATGGCTTTGAAAAATCATGACAACGCAGTGGCGTTGGTGGAAGATTTACAGAAGCGTGGTTATCAAGCCCATGTAAAAAAAGAGTCGGCTTTTACTCGAGTGATTGTTGGTCCTGATGTATCAAAAAGTAAACTTGAACGACAGGTCAAAGAATTACAAAAAATTACAGGCTCAAAAGGTCAATTGCTTAAATTTAAGCCATTAAATCCATAAGAAAACGTTTGCGTCAGCATTTTTTCTGTTAAAATGCGCGCCAACTTAAGATGAAGAAAGTATGAATTGGTTAGATTTTGTCATTTTAGGTGTGATCGGGTTTTCAGCTCTGATCAGTTTAGTTCGCGGTTTTGCTAAAGAAGCTTTGTCTTTGGTGATTTGGTTCGGAGCATTTTTTATCTCCAGTAATTACTACGCCAAATTGGCGGTGTATTTTACCAACATTGAAGATGAGATGTTTCGAAACGGAGCCGCAATTGCGGCGTTATTCGTCGCAACCTTAGTGGTTGGTGCAGTGGTGAATTACGTCATTGGTCAACTGGTTCAAAAAACAGGGCTCTCAGGCACAGACCGAATCCTCGGTGTGGTGTTTGGTGGTTTACGCGGAGTACTGATTGTCTCTGCGGTGCTGTTTTTTATGGATGCGTTTACTGCATTCCCAAGCTCGGATTGGTGGAAAGAGTCACAGTTGGTCCCTGAGTTCAGCCGTATCATCGCCCCATTCTTCGAGCACTTACAAGCAACATCAAGTTTTTTGTCTGGCACTATCTAGTAGTGCCAGCTACTGTCGCAAATCGAGGATTAGGACATGTGTGGTATTGTTGGAATCGTGGGCACAACGCCTGTAAACCAGTCTATTTATGACGCGTTAACGGTGTTACAGCATCGTGGCCAAGATGCCGCTGGTATTTGTACCATAGAAAGCAATCGTTTTCGTCTGCGAAAGGCGAACGGTTTAGTGAGAGATGTGTTTGAAGCAAAGCACATGCAACGCTTGCAAGGCGAGGTGGGTATTGGGCATGTTCGTTATCCCACCGCAGGCAGTTCAAGTGCCTCAGAAGCTCAACCTTTCTACGTAAATTCCCCTTTCGGTATTACACTTGCCCACAACGGTAACCTGACTAACGCACACGAAGTACGTCAGAAGTTGTTTGAAAAAGATCGTCGCCATATCAACACCACTTCAGATTCAGAAGTATTGCTTAATGTTCTGGCTCATGAAATTGATACAGTCAAAGGTAATGTCACTTCAGAAGACGTGTTCCGTGCGGTGACGAACGTACATCGTGCTATTCGAGGCGCATACGCGGTAACGGCCATGATCATCGGTCATGGTATGATTGCATTTAGAGACCCGCATGGTATTCGTCCTCTTTGCCTTGGTAAGCGTGAAATTAATGGCAAGACAGAATATATGGTTGCTTCAGAATCTGTTGCGCTTGATGCCGTTGGATTTGATTTCATGCGTGATGTGGCACCCGGTGAAGCTATCTACGCAACATTTGATGGCCAGCTATTTACTAAGCAATGTGCGGACAATCCAAAACTCAATCCTTGTATTTTCGAATTCGTTTACTTTGCTCGTCCGGATTCATTTATCGATAAGATTTCCGTGTACAGTGCACGTGTTGAAATGGGTAAGAAGCTCGGTGAGCGCATCAGTGAGGACTACGCGGATCTCGATATTGATGTGGTTATCCCAATTCCAGAAACCTCTTGTGATATTGCATTGCAAATTGCTCAAGCGATCGATAAGCCGTACCGTCAAGGTTTTGTGAAGAACCGCTACGTGGGTCGTACCTTCATTATGCCTGGTCAGCAACAACGTAAAAAGTCGGTGCGTCGCAAGCTGAACGCGATTCGCTCAGAGTTCAAAGGCAAGAATGTTTTACTTGTGGACGATTCTATTGTTCGTGGCACGACATCTGAGCAGATTATCGAGATGGCCCGAGACTCAGGTGCGAACAAAGTGTTTATGGTTTCTGCTGCGCCAGAGGTTCGTTTCCCGAACGTCTACGGCATCGATATGCCAAGTGCGACAGAGCTGATTGCACATGGCCGCGACAACGATACGATCTGTAAGCAAATTGGCGCAGATGCACTGATTTACCAACGCCTGGATGATCTGATAGGAGCGGTTGGTTTAGGTAACCAAGACATTACTCAGTTCGATACATCGGTATTTAATGGCGAATATGTTACGGGTGATATTGACCAACAATACCTTGATTTCTTAGATGGCCTGCGTAACGACGATGCGAAAATACAGCGTGAGATTCAGCAAGAATTAGCGAACTTAGAACTGCACAACGAAGGCGCTTAGATCGCAGCTTTTACTACTCAAAAACCAGAGCCTTGGCTCTGGTTTTTGTTTTTTATGGTCTGCGCTTTTTTTGCCTTAGTGAGCTTTGTAAGCGATCACAAAGTCAATGAACAATCGAACCTTCTCAGGTAAGTGATCTTTGTGGTTATAGAGCATGTAGATGTCACGTGGGTTGGCACTCCAATCAGACAGTATGCGCACCAGATCACCATTTTCGATGTACTCTTTGATCATCACATCGGGCATCAAAGTAATTCCTAGCCCTTCAGAGCAAGTACTTCGAACCACGTTCAGAGCATTAGCTTGGAAACGACCGCGTTCTACGTTCACCACAGACTCCCCTTTGCTGTTGATCAGCGTCCACTTGATAAGTGGTGAGCCTTTCAGCAAAGAGTGGTTAGAAAGCTCTTCAGCGTGATTTGGGGCAGGGTTTGCAATGAGGTACTCTGGGCTTGCCACGAGGATGTCTTTGACTTCGCCGATTTTACGCGCAATCAAGCTTGAATCACGTTGTGGACCAACACGGAAAATGACATCCCATTCGGTCGGGTCAAGTTGATCGGCATTGCTTTCCGTTTTCAGCTCGATGTTGATGTCCGGGTACTGTTTCATGAACGCATTAAACATCGGCATCATCATGCGTTTTGTTAGGTTATATGGCGCAGAGATTTTAATTTTGCCCGATGCACCACGGCAATCATCCGTTATCTCTTCAGCGGTTGAGGTTAGGCGTTGTAATAATGGTGAGCATTCATGGTAGAAACGCTCTCCGGCCTCAGTCAGGGAGAGCTTACGCGCATGACGGTTCAGCAACCGAAGATTGACAGAATCCTCAAGTGCTTGAATGCGTCGAGTGATGGTTGCCACCGGTATCATGGTTTTTCGCGAAGTTGCGGTATAACTCCCATTTTCGACAACCAATCGAAATAGGTTCAGATCATCTAATTTCATATTTACAGACACATTCAACTATCGTTTATGGCTAATTGATTATTAACTTTGGGATCAAAGTTGGCTTTAAGTCAACATGTTGCGCCATTTGAACACAGTAAGGCACTTTTAGTAAACACTGATAAACCAGGGAATAGTTGTATAAATGTGAATTTAAGGCTAGGGTTTATAGCAAGGCCACTAGGTCTCATGTCTTGCTGCACAACGTTTTGTAAGATGTAAGTACAACAAAAATAATAACGCAGAAATTTCTTTTTTGACTAAGTAATGTGAGGTGTAAAAGTATGTTTAAAACTCACAGTCAAACGGCAACGGTCTCGGCGCAGGAAATGATCACTCAAAAGCTTATTATGCTGGTAGACGATGATCCGATTTTTCGTAAAGTGACCAGTGCTTATTTGGAAAGTCAGGGTTTTAGGGTAGTAGAAGCTGAGAACGGCCTTGAGGCGCTTCAACAACTAAGAACACACCACCCAGATCTTGTCTTATGTGATTTATCTATGCCCGTGTTAGACGGGATCGAGTTTGTTGAGGAAGTCAGCCTTGAATATCCGTCGATGCCGCTCATCGTCGTATCAGGGACCGATGAAATGTCCGACGTTGCAAAAGCGCTGCGTTTTGGTATCAAAGATTTTTTACCGAAGCCAATCGGAAATTATGAACACTTGTCCCAAGCAATAGAAAACACACTCGAGAATTCAGATTGTCACTTTGCGGAGCAGCGTGACTTCTCAAGCCAGTGGTTTCGTGTCGATGATGGTGGAGAGATACCAGACGAACAGGAACTTCATTGGCATTTAGAGTACTTACAGCAAAATCCAAACGCAGCGCGAGACTTACTTCATGCACTGCTACCAGAGAAAGACACGTCTCAGGGTGACTGGACGTGCTCGTATCGCTTATTACAGTCTACCGATGTTATGCCCTTGGTGTTTGATTATCGTTGGTTGATGAATGGTCAATTTGCTTTCTATTTGGTTGATTCAGCCTCTTTAGATAAAGATGGTGTGGCGACGACACTGCTGATTCGCGCACTGTTCGATGATTATCTACGTAACTTGAAGAGCTTTAGTGCAGACCTCAAGGACATGGTTGAAATTATTGAGAAAGGAATTCAGTGCTCAGATTGTACGGGGGCAGTCGATGCTATTTTTGGTATCGCTGATCTAGCCTCGGCTTCGATTTCGATTCTGCCAGCGGGGCTGGACAGTCAATGGTTTGATGGCCAAGAAAATAGACATATTGCAGCCGCGAACAAACTCGGGGATGGGAGCTTAAAAAATTTCATCACAAAAGATTTGCCACTTAATGGCAATGGACAGTTGTCCGTTGGTTGCCTTGGCTCTTCAAGCTTTAGCCTCAACATCGTCCAATTGAATCGCTAGTCCTAGCGAGCAGTAAATCTAAGCAAAGCAGCTTCCTGAGAGCTGCTTTTTTATCGTCTGTGAGAGCCATCAGGGGTAGCTTTCTGCAATATAGCCTTACTTTTTGCTGGTGTTTTGTTTTTTTTGTTTACGGTATATTTGGCCTTCAAACAATAATGTCTCATTTGCGCAACGATAATTTAACTCTGCGTGACTGGAACGAGTAATGTAAAACTAGTGAGAGGAAGCAACATGGAAGACAAAGATTTTAAAGAGCCTTATAATATTTTTTATTTTTTGGGTTTTATTGCGGTCCTCTTGATCCCAACTTTACCTGCAACTTTAACGTGGATTCGCGTAATGAACGGTTACGCAGGTTTTTAATCGACCGATTGTCTATTGGAGTCCCCCATTCGTATTAAGCGTTACTTTTTCAATATTGTTGGTGGACTCTGTATGATACTTGGCATTGTTGGTATCGTCCTCCCTTTACTGCCCACAACACCTTTTATTCTTCTCGCGAGTGCATGCTTTATGCGTGGCAATCCTGCGTTTCATTATTGGTTACACCAACATAAAACATTTGGCCCGATACTTGATAATTGGCACAAAAACCGCGCCGTTACTCGTCAAGTTAAACAACGTGGTGCGCTTTTCATTGCACTAAGTTTTACCGCTTCTATCATTATTGCGCCCATCATTTGGGTGAAAATTGTGCTTTTAGTGATGCTAATTGTTTTACTGGGCTGTTTTATGCGTCTGCCTGTGACTGAGTTAGTTGCTGACCGGGAAGAAAATCACTAAGATTGTATGGAATTGTGTGCCCGCTCTTCGAGTGGGCGTTTGTATTTTCAACGCTTGTGACTTTGATTCAATTGAGCCCATAGCGGTGAAAGCCAATTGTTTGTTGCCCTCAGAAATATTGCGATAAGAACAGAGGGGGATAAGCCAATCTAAGTAAATCAACATTATGACTACAGAAACAATTTCACTGATCAAATCTAGCATCAAAAGCATTCAAGATTACCCAAAGCCAGGCATTCTTTTTCGCGACGTAACTAGCCTTCTTGAAGATGCCAATGCGTATCAAGCGACAATTAACCTATTGGTGGAACGCTATAAAGACATGGGTTTTACCAAAGTGGTTGGCACAGAAGCGCGTGGTTTCCTGTTTGGTGCACCTCTGGCACTCGAACTGGGCGTGGGCTTTGTTCCTGTTCGTAAGCCTGGCAAACTGCCTCGCCCAACAATAGCTCAATCGTATGAACTTGAGTATGGTGTGGATACACTAGAAATTCATACTGATGCCATCGTAGCAGGCGATAAAGTATTGGTTGTTGATGACTTACTAGCAACTGGCGGTACAATTGAAGCAACAACAAAACTGATCCGTCAACTAGGTGGTGAAGTAGAGCACGCTGCGTTCGTTATCAACCTGCCAGAAATCGGTGGTGATAAGCGCCTAGAAAGTCTAGGTTTGAACGTATACAGTATTTGCGACTTTGAAGGAAACTAATAAATTCAATGAGTTACTTAGCTTTAGCGCGAAAATGGCGTCCTAGCAAGTTTGATCAAGTTGTCGGGCAGAGTCATGTCTTAACTGCTTTGGAGAACGCGTTAGCGCAAAATCGCTTACACCATGCGTACCTATTTAGCGGCACACGAGGCGTTGGTAAGACGTCGATTGGCCGACTGTTTGCTAAGGGCCTGAACTGTGAGACAGGCATTACAGCTAACCCTTGCGGTAAGTGTGATACTTGTCGTGAGATTGATGAAGGTCGCTTTGTCGACCTACTAGAGATCGACGCTGCTTCTCGTACTAAAGTTGAAGATACTCGTGAACTGTTAGACAACGTGCAATACAAACCCGCTCGCGGACGTTTTAAAGTGTATCTCATCGATGAAGTACACATGTTGTCGCGTCACTCTTTCAATGCGTTGTTGAAAACGCTGGAAGAGCCACCAGAGTATGTGAAGTTCTTGTTGGCTACGACCGATCCACAAAAATTGCCTGTGACTATCTTGTCACGCTGTTTGCAGTTCCACCTCAAGCCAATCAGTGTTGATGTAATTCATCAGCAACTTGACCATATCTTGGCAAAAGAACAAGTCTCTGCGGAAGCAAGAGCACTTGGTATGATCTCGCACGCCGCGGACGGCAGTATGCGTGATGCTCTGAGCTTAACTGATCAAGCGATTGCTTTAGGTAACGGCACGATTCAAACTGATATCGTGAGCCATATGCTTGGAACGATTGATACCGACCAAGCGATTCATTTACTGGAGTCGATCAGCAGCAAGCAACCTCAACTGGCGATGGACAAGATTAAACAACTTGCATCAAACGGTGTGGAGTGGGATGGATTGTTACAACAATTGGCATCGCAGCTTCATCGTGTCGCGATATACCAAGCCTTGCCATCGACTTTGGATCTGGCTAAACCTGATGCCGAAAAGATTGAATTATTGAGTAAAGCACTAACACCGCAAGATGTTCAGCTTTACTATCAAATCGCATTAAAAGGCCGCGAAGACCTGGCACTGTCACCAAATGGTCGCGTAGGTATGGAAATGATCGTGTTGCGCATGATGGCATTCCGTCTGTCCGAAAGTCAGGGTGCAAACGTGATTTCTCCGTCATCACAGCCACAAGTGGCATCGACGACGAGTACAAGTCAGTCCAAAGCGGTTTCGCAGCAGCAGCCATCACAACAGCAGGCATCGTCGCCACGGCAGCAATCGACGTTTCAAGCACCTGACCCACAACGCCCGACGCCATCAGTATCACAACAAGCGGCATCTCAGCCAGTGGGACAGTCTGCGACATATAACCCTGCAATAATGCATGAAGCGCCACAGTACCAACCTGAACATCAGGACGGGTACGATATGGCGCCACCACAATATGATATGGCGCCGCCAATGAGTGAGAACCCTGCGCCAACGCAGCAAGCTCCTCAACCGTCTCAGTCACAAGAGGGTGCACCAGCGCCTGCCCGTAGTAGCTTGAGCGGTTTGCGACATCAATTACGCTCGCAGCGTCAAGGGCAACAGCAATCAGCGGCAGCGCCAAATGGTGGTCCAAAAAAGTCTAACGCGACATCTGCACAGAAAGAATCGGTTATTGACCGTCTAGCGCAATTGCATGGCAATTCCGCGCAGGTGTCGCCTAAATCTGCTCCTCAAGCTGAAAAGCAAGCACCGGAGGATCAAGCGTATCGTTGGCGACCAACAAAGCCGGTTGAAAAGAAAGCCAATACGCAGTTGACACCTACGCAACTCAAGCAAGCGCTAGAGCATAAAAAGACGCCAGAAATGGCGCAAAAACTGATTGATGAATCTCTAGAGAAAAATGAGTGGGCGAATATAATCAGCAAGATGAACATGCCAAAGTTAGTCGAACAACTGGCATTAAACTCGCATTTTCACAAAGAAGGCTCGACAGTTTCGCTACAATTAAGAGGCAGTCAGGCACACTTGAGTACCGACAGGGCGCAAAGCGAGCTTCTGAGCGCATTGAACGAAGTGTTGGGTCAAGAGTGTCACTTAAGCATCGGTGTGGGCGAAAACGGTGAGACGCCGCTAGAGTTGAGAGATAGACTTTATCAAGAAAAATTACAGCAGGCTCTGAACTGTTTAGAAAGTGATCCGCACGTTCAGTTCATCGAACGCCGATTCGCCGCAGAGCTTGACAAAGATAGCGTACGCCCTATCTAAAAATCGAACGGAATGGGGTTGAAAACCTAAAGTTGCAACCCCATTAAAAGAAACAACACCTCATTAAACCAGAGAGATAAACATGTTTGGTAAAGGCGGTATGGGCAACCTAATGAAGCAAGCCCAGCAAATGCAAGATCGCATGCAAAAGCTTCAAGAAGAAATCGCGAATATGGAAATCACTGGCGAGTCTGGCGCTGGTCTAGTGAAAGTGACCATCACTGGTAGCCACAGTGTGCGTCGTGTTGACATTGACGAAAGTTTAATGGAAGACGACAAAGAGATGCTAGAAGATCTTATCGCTGCTGCATTTAACGATGCAGCACGTCGTGTTGAAGAAACTCAAAAAGAAAAAATGGCAGATGTAACTGGCGGTATGCAATTACCACCAGGCATGAAAATGCCATTCTAATCTGCAGAACTCTAACTAAGCGGATTTTCAATGCGTACCAGCCATATGCTGGAACAATTGATGGAGGCCTTACGTTGTCTACCTGGGGTTGGTCCCAAGTCGGCGCAGCGTATGGCCTTTCATTTGTTACAGCGTGATAGAAAAGGCGGTCTGCAACTAGCAGATGCGCTGAGCCAAGCAATGACAGAAATCGGCCATTGCACCGAGTGTCGTACTTTTACAGAAGAAGAAGTTTGCCATATTTGTACTAACCCAAAACGCCAAGACAATGGCCAGATTTGTGTGGTAGAAAGCCCGGCAGACATCGCAGCAGTAGAAGCGACTGGCCAATATTCGGGTCGATACTTCGTACTGATGGGACACTTATCACCGCTAGATGGAATTGGCCCAAGTGATATTGGTCTCGACGTACTGGATTACCGTCTGCGCCGAGGTGATATCTCTGAAGTGATTCTGGCTACCAACCCAACGGTGGAAGGGGAAGCGACGGCACATTACATCGCAGAACTTTGCAAAGAGCACCAAGTGGAAGCAAGTCGCATCGCACACGGTGTGCCAGTGGGTGGCGAGCTTGAACTCGTGGATGGGACAACCTTGTCGCACTCGTTACTTGGTCGACACAAGATTTAAGCATCGAACCGAATAAAGCCGCTGAGTTCAGCGGCTTTTTTGATCTTAGAGTTTGAGAATCGATTAATCGTTTGATTCTGTGCCAAGAAGATTCTTGTAGATGAGTGCGCCGAGAATACCACCAACGATTGGTGCTACCCAAAATAGCCATAGCTGTGATATCGCCCAGTCGCCAACAAATACTGCAACACCAGTACTACGTGCTGGGTTAACCGATGTGTTCGTTACAGGGATACTGATTAGGTGAATCAGTGTTAAACACAGGCCGATCGCGATAGGCGCAAAGCCTTGCGGTGCGCGTTTGTCTGTTGCGCCCATGATCACGATAAGGAACATCATCGTCATCACAACTTCAGTGACTAACGCTGCAACCATTGAATATTGGCCTGGAGAATGAGCGCCATAGCCGTTTGACGCGAAACCAGAACCAACAACATCAAAGCCCGCTTGGCCCGTTGCGATAACGTAGAGTACGCCACCTGCAATCACACCACCAATAACTTGCGCGATAATGTAAGGGACAACATCTTTTGTATCAAAGCGACCACCCGCCCACAAACCGATGGTTACCGCCGGGTTTAGGTGGCAGCCCGAGATGTGGCCAATCGCAAACGCCATCGTAAGAACGGTGAGACCGAAAGCGAGAGAAACCCCCAGAAGACCAATGCCTACATCTGGGAAGCCAGCAGCCAATACTGCACTACCACAACCACCAAGTACTAACCAAAAAGTACCAAAAACCTCTGCCATGTATTTATTCATATTATTTCCTATATTGGATTTAGATTACCCGCTGAACATAGTAGAGAACTGTCAAGAAAGTGTGAGTTGAAGCACGTAAATTAGCTCAAATACGGATTTAGAGTGAATTTGTCTCAGATGTGAAACGGAACGGGTAGGTCAATGAGCCAAAAAGAGAAACTTGTAAAGTACACGGTTTAGCTATTTTCAAATACTAAGATAAGGTATTGATTGTGGTGAGCGAGCAAGAAACCGAATGCTGTACGATTGACTGTCACTTGAGAGGGTGTTAGGTGAGCAGCTCTAACTCAGTAATATTGATTAGGGCTTCTTGGTTGGTTTTACCACATACGAACGTGCACGGTTTGAATTCGTGGCAAACTTTTGGTCGCTCAGGCTTTTCGAATAGCTTGCATAGATTGTCGTCATTCAGCTGAATGCAGCGTTCACCTGCTGGTTTGCCATTTGGCATACCAGGAATAGGGGAAGAAATACTTGGTGCAATGCAGCAAGCACCGCAACCTAATCGACAATCCATCTAAAAAACCTCGTAAAAATGAAGTGGGCATTATGATCATTTCTCGCTAGATTGGAAGAGGCGTGCGTAAATTCTTTCCATAAGATCATGTTGGGCAAATACGAACAAATCTTACTCAATATTCTGATCTCTCCAGAAAAACCGTAAAACTTGAATTTTGCCGTTCAGAGAGGTATAAATCGCTCCCAATTCAATCCCATTCGGTAAAAGTAACAAGCGTATGAGCACCCCATTTTGGCAAAGTAAATCGTTAGAACACATGACAGAAGGAGAGTGGGAATCTCTCTGTGATGGGTGTGGTAAATGCTGCTTACACAAGCTAATGGATGAAGATACGGACGAAATATACTATACCAACGTAGCGTGTAGTTGGTTAAACAGCAAAACATGCTCGTGCAAAGATTACCCAAATCGTTTCACTTCAGGTGAAGAGTGCACCAAGCTAACCCGTGAAGACATTGATGACTTCACCTGGTTGCCACCTACGTGTGCGTACCGCTTGCTGGCTGAAAAGCAGCCACTACCAGAGTGGCACCCACTTATCACAGGCTCTAAGTCTGCGATGCATGCAGCCGGTGAGAGTGTACGAAACAAAGTGGTGTATGAGATTGACGTGGTAGACTGGGCCGATCACATTCAAAACTTACCGGATAGACTAAAACCTCAAAAGTAGCGTTCATCGTATACACTTCCGTGTTGTAAATATGGATTGTGTGTAATCCAAAAGGCTTAGCGCAGTGACCAAAACTGTTATTTTTGAACAGCGCAGTCCTCATTGAGTGACGAGGGTTTTGATATAAGTATAGTGTTCGATCTTTGAGTTAAATCTGTTGGGGCGGCTATGAATGCGTTGGTAGCCATTGTTTTCGTAGTACTGGAAACTGCACTGTGTATCGGTATACAAGAAATAACCTTGTGAGCCTTTTTCCGTTAAGTAATTTTCGAAAGCTTGCATTAAAGTCGAACCAATATGATTGCGGCGATAATTTTTATCTACGCAGAACAACAAAAGCTCACTGTCACAATTATGGTCGTTTCCTCCCTTAGCTTGTTTCTTTCTGGTATTCATCTCGGAAAGCAAGGTGCGTCCGGGGGCGCTCATTTGCAATCTTGCTGTCGCTTTATTGATAATTGTTTCTCGTTCAAATGTCAGCGCTTTATCAAACGTTTTGCTGGTTGAGCCAATCAATACACCACAAACGAGCCCCTTGAATTCGGCTATTTTGATAAAATTGCCATTAAAAAAGTCATTGGCAGTAAAAATGGTGGCTAATTGGTAATGGATCTCCTCATTCTTAACTGATGTAAAGACTTTGAGATCTAGGTTGGAAGCAAACAGATCAACTACCGCTTTAAAATCTTCCACGGTTGCATCGCGATATTGGATTGTTTTCATGTTTTTAATCGAATATATGAGTGGTGAAATCAATGGCTAAGTCACAGCACGTATCAATACAGAGGCATTCGCATCGTGTGGAGTTAGGGACAACCTCGATCTGAGATGGCCCCTAACGTTTGACATCTTTTATCAATGTAATTTAGTTGTCATTGAGACTAAGGCTTACTCGGGTAACCAAATACATCATTGTTGTTTGCTGATTTTCCTGTTTGAGGCTCGGTGATATCCCAGTGTTCAACGATCAAACCTTCGCTGTCAAAGCGGAAAATATCGATATAACCAACCCCTAGATCGTCTTTTTTATCAAGATTGGTCTGTTTAGAGTGAACAAGAACCATATCACCCATTGCGATGGTCTTAGCAATGTCGGTTTTTAATCTAGTACCGTTACTGTTTAGGTAATCCAGGTAGCCAAGCAACGCATCTTTACCGTCAGGAACTTCAGGGTTATGCTGAATATAAGTCTCATCAGAAACGTATTGCTTTACAGCCTTTGTATCTGATGGTTTGTCAAAACTCTTTAAGACGGCGATAGCTCTTTCTCTATTGCGTTCGATATCTTGAGTCGAGTCATAAATGTTGGCGTCTGGGCCTTGGTACATAGTGTTTTTATTGGCAGATTTCTTTGGTACTTGTTGGTAGTGATCCCAGTGCTCTACTAACTTGCCATCTTCTTCTCTCCAGATATCCACATAGACATATTCCGCGCCATCGGAAGAGGTCCAAACAGAATGTATTGCTACGTATGGTCCCTCAGCAATAGTGCGATAAAGGTCAACTTTCACATTTGGATCGGCGGTTAATTCACCTGCTACCGCTTTTATCAGTTCAACAGGGCCATCGCCATAGGCTGTGGCGTGTTGAATGTATGTTTCACCGATATATTTGCCAAAATTATTCAAGTTTCGATACGCCAGTACATCCTGATAAAAACCTTCAGCAATTTTTATTGAGTTACTTGTTTGAGCATCGATGGTGCTTAGGTTTGCGAAGCTAGGAACAGCGAATAGGCAAACTGCCACTCCAATTGCGGTAGATTTAAAAGACATTTCATTTTCCTTATTCGGTATTTGATTGACCTTCTAAATGCTAATTCTTTAATCTCATTAAATATATAGAATGGTTTCGATGTTAGGCATGAAAGAATTCGATGGTTTATTTTGGCAAGTTGTCATGCCTGAAAAGACTTTGCGGTTTGTGGGGTACTTGTGTGATGGTTCTTGCGTTTTACAACGATTAACCGGATAGATTCAAAGAAAACTAGCTTCACCAGCCTCTGCGGCATTGGGACAAACTTCTATTAGCAAGCTTTGATAAGTCAAGGAATCAAATAAGACTGCGAAGAGACACGTCACTTTGATATTTTTTGCCTATCGGGAATGGAATAGATGAGAAGTGATTTAGAGTAAGCAAGGTTCGTTTCTTCGGAGGAGTGTATTTATGACTATGTAAATATAAGCGGGAAGGTAGGGGCTTCCCGCTTATCAAAGCTAGATCACGAACTAATCATCTCTGTGAAGAATGCAACAAATTCTGCATTTCTTGTTAAATTAATTACACGACTGTTATCGAAGTTTGGTCCTAATACGACCCCTAGATTATATGGAGTCATGCGGTTTTCATCGCTGTGAGCGCTAATCTGTTTAGCGAGATTAATGGCGTCTTGCGCCATTTCCGGCATTTCGGTTAATGGTGGAAGGTTTTTGCTATTGGTGTACTCAGTAACCAAATCACTGATAGCTGCTGCGTCTTTAGCAGGTAGATGCTCCCGGATATTCTTTTTAAAGGCACCAGTAAGAGCATGGAGGGGGAAATTTTCGAGGTCTTCTTTTTTCGTCGATTGAAGTACTTCATTGACTTGGTGTGTCACGCCTGATAATCGCATAAGCCCGTCCTCCTTTAGCTTTCCTTCGTTCCCATCGAAAACAGCAAAAATGTCCTTGTTTTGAGCAGTTGCAACTTTAGTTTTTTCTTGTGAGACTGCTGCTTCTTGAGAGGCAGTTGCAGCCTTATTTGCACCTTCATTTTTGTTGGTTCGCCGACTGAACATTTGACTTATTGCATTGGAAATCTCACCAAAGAAGTTTGAGATAGAGGTAATCAACCGAGACATTTTCCCTTTACCGACTTCTGCAGCTTGAGATGATGTTTCAGACAGCTTAACTGTTTGTACCTTTCCACTTAAATTAAGGTGGGCTTCTTGTCGCACTGAATTGTTCTTTGGTTGTTCAAGCTTTGCTTTCAATTCAGTGTTTACTTCACGTGATACTACTGGTGTACTTCCGTACCTTAACATATATTTATCCTTTTCTAACTAGCAGCGAATGCCGCTGAATATCTCTGAATTGCTCGATAGTTGATTGCAGGTTTCATCTTTATTAAGCACGGTTTGAATCGTCTCATTAGAGGAGATAACTGCTTCCAGTTGCTCCAAAATACTATCTTCTGTTAAACCTTGTATTGACTGCCTGTTCCAGAGTAAAAACAGCTTGGTCTGTTGATCATATGAAAACACTGGTGGCATAAGTTGCTCAGAGAAGTGGTTTTCACTAAGAAGACTCAAAAGTTCTTCCATACTGGTTTCTGGCATTTTGTCTAAAAGGGAATAGATGAGCAGGTGATCCTCTGGAAACTCCTTAAAGTGGTATGTGTTATCACCGATTTCCAGAGAAATTATTTCTTTGTTTAAATCTTGTACACTAGTATCAAAACCAATTTTCTTCAGCAGTAACTGAAAACAGTTGTGTAAATTAGACACTTCTTCGAACCTAGAACAATATGTATGGTCGAATTATAGGTGCAATGAAGTACCCAAGTTACCAATAGAAAGCTTTATTTTTTTATATAAAAGACGGCAATTACCATGGCGCGATTTTTCTTGATTATTTTCGCTGCTAATAAGAAGTCATCGGCTGCTCAAAGAAGACTTTGCGTGCGGGCTAGGCAACACAATTATGGGGAAACCATGTGGGTGTGGTTCTGCTTATTTCATTAAATCTTTAAACCAAGCATGGCGTTGAGATTGTTTATTTCGGTTATGCCAGACTTTTACAATATTGAAAGGGGGAAGTTCAAAAGGCAACGGCGCTTGTTCAAAATCTTTAAATATTGATTGTGCCAAGCGAGCAGGCATGGTCGCAATAATATTTGTTTCTTTGATTAAAGAGGCTATCGATGCAAAGCTTGGTGCTGTTGTCACCACTCTTCTTCTTTTGCCTAATTTGTGTAGTAGGGTGTCAATCTCTGTATGATGAGATTGTCCAAATGACATGATTGCATGCGGCATTTGACAGTATTGATCCAAGGTTTTTGGGGCGCTTTGCTTTGATGGGTTGTAAAAACACACATCTTGATCACTTAACACTTTGGTTTGAACTAAATCTGATTCATTACTGGTGAGTTCTGGTGAGAGAACGAGGTCTACATTACCTGAGCGTAACAATGAAGCCCACTGAAGCTGGGTTCTGGCTGGCGCGATATGTAAAGAGCTCTTTGGAGCCTCTTCTTGAAACCGATGAAACATAGGTTTTATGATGGTTTCTATCTCATAGTCATTTGCAGCAACGGTAAAACTGGCCGTATCTATTGATGGGTCGTATTGTTGTTGGCTAGCGAATGTTTGCATAGCAATTACGATTTCTCTGGCATGGTGAATAAGTTCTGTCGCTTTTGGCGTTGGTGCAATGCTTCTACCCGAGGCAACAAATAACTCGTCTTTCACTATCTTACGTAACTGATTCAGCCCGTGACTAACGGTTGATTGTGTCACTTTCAAACTTTCGGCTGCTTTCGTTACCGATTGATTTTCATAAACGCTAATAAACATACGCAGTAAGCGTCCATCCAAAGAGGTGTAATCAAAATTGTTCATAAGTGCTGTTGAGTTCATGGATTATATCGATGAGACACTTTTAACACGATGACCTCAATTTAAAAAGCGATAAGAATCACAGGGCGTTAGGCTTTTTAACGATAGATTTCCAAGTGTGCGGAATCTCGCAAGCACTCAAATGACTTATGGCCAAAAACAAGCAAGCCTTTCATCCCGAAAGGCTTGCTTGTTTTTGAAGGAATGAAGTGCACTCAACCCCTAATAAAGCGGTTGTAGACAAATAACACAACGAAGGCACCCGCTGTTGCGGTGATGATACTACCTATATTAACGCCGTCGGTACCACCAAGGCCGATAAAGCTCCCCAAGAAACCGCCGACAAAGGCGCCCACAATCCCTAGTACCATGGTGGCAAGCCAACCGCCACCATCATTTCCTGGCATCAACCATTTGGCGAGCGCGCCAGCTATCAAACCAAGAATAATCCAAGATAGAAAGCCCATGATTTCTCCTTACTCTTTAATCAATTAGTGTTCAACTCGATTAAATCATAGTTCATTGTGAGTAATGTGCAGATTCTTAATTAACTAATGACCATTGCTATGTAGCCTAAAATCAACACAAGTACCGAAGTCAGCGCGTAAGGCACGGGATAGCCGATGGCTGGCATATCACTTTGGCAAGCATCTTGTGCGCCTTTCATTGCCGGCGTGCTGTTGCGACCTCCCGCGCAGGCGCCGGCCAAAATAGCAGGGTTCATCTTGCGGACATACAAGCCATACAACCAAGCCAGCAATGGCGGTACAAGGGCTGCAATTACACCGAGCAACGCGATTTTTATAACGATGATACCTTGGAAGGAGGCGAGAATTTTGGGACCCACAGTCGCGGCAAGTACAGCCACAAATAGGTTGAGGCCAATGTCTTGTAAGAAACTTCTTGCGCCTTCACTCATCGGCCCGCCAAAGGCAGGATTTCGTGTGCGAAGAAAGGAAAATACGATGCCAGTTAACATGCATCCGGCTGAGGTTCCAAGCGCAAATGGAATTCCTGCTAACGTGACGCTGAAGTGGCCGAAAATATAGCCTACAAGTAATGATAGGGCGAGATAAAAGGTCTCAGTTACCGTGTTCTCAACAATGGCAATGCTGTTAAGTTGTGACGCAGTGTTTTCTACACACCATTTGGAACCAGCGATACGGATGACATCCCCAACTTCCACTTTAGTTTGAGGTAACAAAGGTTGTTGATGGCCTTGTCTAAATAGGGCTTTAAAGTAGACACCAAACCCCACTTCAGCATGCAGCTGCGCAATGGTTTTACCAGCGTGTTCAGACTTACCCAAGTGAATGTCGGCAACCTCAATATCGATATTTCTTGCTCGAGGATCGTCAACCTCGTTGCCAATATCCGTTTCACCTTCAGCGATTAACACCCTATATTCCCCGCGCACACCAATCACGTCATTGAGAGCTAACGTTGGATTCTGCGACGCTTCGAACACTTCATCACCTCGTACGACTTTGAGAACGGCGGTGTCAGGAAAAGACTGGTATAGATCCTGAACTGAACGCCCGACAAGCGCCTGATTTGTCACTTTGTAGGCTCGAACGTCAATGGGAAGAGCACCAACGGCAGAGAAACCAAAAGTGCTTGGTAGCTTCTCATCCTCGTTACCCGTCGAAAATTCGGCTTCGGCATCTTTACCTGCTTTCACCGGATCGATACCAAAAAGGGCTGGTAGGTATTTGATGAACAGGATAATAAGTACCGTTGATAAGACGTAGCTAATCGCGTAACCGGCAGCGATATTCGCGCTCACGTGATCGATACTCATGCCTTCTGGTGGCGTGAATGCCCCGGAGCTGATGGCTGATTGAGCAACCCCCATTACTGCGGTCACTGTATAGCTACCGGAGATGATGCCAGCGGCGTATCCAGGTTCAAGCCCCATGAGTTTGGCACCGATGACCACAATCGCGAAATTGCTAAATACCACGATCAAACCTATCACGATAAAATCGATGCCTCCGCGCGCTAACCCAGAGAAGAATTGAGGGCCAACTTTCATCCCGATGGCGTACATGAACATCATTAAGAAAATATCTGAGACCAGTCCGGGTTCTTCGATTTTTAGCCCATAGACAGAGAACGACGTCAGTGCTAGAGCCACGCCCACCACCAATGTGCCTGCAGTGGTACCTAAGCTCACACCTTTAAAAGTTCGCCGGCCCAGTGGGTAACCAACAGCGAGTGATAAAAACAGAAATACGAACGGATTCTCGGACAAGTAACTAAAAAGAAAAGACATAGTGTCACCTGTTATCTTAAACGTTGAAAAGCAAGGAGCAACCAGTACGCCTTGCTCAGTGTGGAAGGAGACAGTTAGCCGTGATTGAAGTTACTAGACTCGTCCGCATCGCTGCCGTTGACGATTGGGTGCTTGCTGAAGAAGTTCACGCAGTGCTGCAAATCTGAGAGTAGTAAGTCCGCCAAATCACGGCTGAAACCATGACGAACTAAAATTCGCATGATGACCAAGTCTTCACGTTCTGCTGGCATGGCGTAAGCGGCAATTTGCCAACCACGAGAGCGAATGCGATCAGAAAGATCGTAAAGGTTGAACCCTGGGTTTGCTCCCTCTTTTATTGACCAACTCAGCGCAGGTATACCGCCGTGCCCATCATAGATGATGTGGAACATGCCCATTTTTTCTATCTCTTGGGCAAGATAGCGAGCAGTGTCGTAGCAGGCTTCATGGATCTTGCGATAGCCTTCTCTGCCAAGGCGAAGGAAGTTGTAGTATTGAGCAACGATTTGCCCACCTGAGCGAGAGAAGTTGAGGGCGAAGGTTGGCATGTTGCCACCAAGGTAGTTGACGTTAAAGATAAGATCATCGTGCAGAGCGTCTGCATCGCGCCATACCACCCAGCCAACACCGAGCGGCGATAGCCCAAACTTGTGCCCTGATGCATTGATCGATTTTACTCTGGGCAATCGAAAATCCCAGACTAAATCAGGATCGCAGAATGGAGCGAGAAATGCACCACTTGCGCCATCCACATGAATGGGAATATCTAGCCCAGTTTCTTGTTGCAGCCTATCCAATGCATCATGTACCTCTTTTACGGGCTCATATTGGCAAGTGAAGGTCACCCCAAGTGTCGGCACAACCCCAATTGTATTTTCATCACAGCGTTTGATCACCTCCTCTGGTGTCATAATCAAGCGATCGCCTTGCATCGGAATCTCACGCAATTCAATATCCCAGTAACGGGCGAACTTATGCCAACACACTTGTACTGGGCCGCAGATAAGATTGGGGCGGTCGGTGGGTTTGCCTTGCCTCTTCATTTTTTCGCGCCATGCCCACTTGAGCGCCATCCCGCCGAGCATTGCCGCCTCGCTTGAGCCTGTTGTCGAACAGCCCATTGGGTTTTCTGCATGAGGAGCATGCCAAAGGTCAGCCAACATATGCACACACCGAGATTCAATCTCCGCTGTTTGTGGATACTCATCTTTATCGATCATGTTTTTATCGATGCACTCGTCCATGAGCTTATGCACTTCGTCTTCCACCCAGGTTTGGCAGAAGGTTGCTAAATTCTGGCGAGAATTACCATCTAACATGAGTTCATCATGGACGACTTGATAAGCGTGAGAGGCAGCATGCTCATTTTCCGGAATGCGGTACTTAGGCATCACGATAGAGAGATCTTTAGAACTGTAGACGTCGTCAAGAAGTGAGCCTTTCAAGGCCGATTTTTTATGAAGTGGCATCTAGAAATCCTTTATCTTAATGAGAGTTGGTTTGTTCATTCTGCTCGTCGTTTGACTAACAATGGCGACGGTAAAACTAAATAGCAGGTATAGGCTTATTTAAAATAGTTCTAAATATGTACTTGGATGCGTATTGTGGGCGTTATTTGTGTTGTTTTGTGTCCTGTAGAACAGATATTGTAACGGTATGTCATGTTGCATTGAAAAAGGGTTGCTATGACGATACTTTCATGATGGTTGAACGTGGTACCAAAGGAGGAGTTTTAATTTATGTTCAGTGTTGTCGATTTAGAGCATATAATTTCAAAGCTTTACATCCCGATTCTTGATCGCCTAGATCGAGTAATGTCTCTTACGAGGTAAAAATGACGTTACGATTTCCCCTAAAAGTGCGTTTTGCGCCACTAGTGGCTTTATTTACGGTGTTGGCGTTAACGATGAGCTCTTTCATTGTGCGTGCGACAGAAAGCTTGGAAACCGCCAAAGCCGATCCGGCGGCATCTTCTGCTGAGCGAGCGATTGAACATATTTATAAAAACATTATTGGCTTATCTGAAACGTTAAAACAAGCCAGTGGTGATGAGCGTGATGCGCTTCAACTTCAACTGTTTCAAAAAAATGAGGAGCTGAGAAATCGTCTTGCGAGTGCCATCAATAGCAAATCGATTCCAAACGAGCGATTGATTTGGTTTGTACAAACCCAAGAGAAATATTCAGAAGCCGCAGTGGCTTATATCGATGATAAGATCAAAACGCTGAATGAAGAGCTTAATTCGGCAAAGGACGGAGATAAACTGTCATTGGTGAATGAGTACCGTGAACTGCAGCAATACTTGGATGTAAGTTATGAATCCAGTTGGCAAAACCTGAACTGGCTAAAAGTGTTGGGTGTACAAGATGAAGCTGCGGATACGGATTTTAAAGACAGTGTCGATAAACGTATGCTTCTATTATCGGCATCAATTCAGTACTTAAAACAGCAAAGTGAAATCATTAGCTCACAAGTTTCTTCCAGCCCAGAGTCAGAAAAGCCTTCACTTCAATTGAGTCAATTGATTGTCAAACAACGCTTAAGCATTGCCACCGATAGTTTGCAAACGTTGATTTCGATCGGCGATAAAGTCGGTATTGAAACATCCGAATATAAACGCCAGTTGTTTGAGGTCACAGGCAGTATCACCCATGACTTACTCAATACCAAAGTCATATTTTCTATTCTCAGCCATTGGTCGAACTCTGCGATAAATTGGTTTGCAGATAATGCGCCGCAACATATTTTCCAACTGTTTGTGTTTGCCCTGATCCTTTTGATTGCTCGTGCTCTTGCGAAGTTAACCCGTAAAGTAGTGAGTAAGACCGTGGTATCGAAGAACCTGAAAATGTCACATTTAATGCAAGACTTTTTCATCTCGATGTCGGGCAAAGCAGTATGGATCATCGGTATCATGGTTGGCCTTTCACAAATCGGGCTGAACCTAGCTCCGGTCCTGACTGGTTTCGGTATTGCTGGTGTGATCATCGGTTTTGCATTGCAAGACACACTGTCGAACTTTGCGGCGGGTATGATGCTGCTTATTTACCGTCCATTCGATGTCGGTGATTTTGTTTATGCGGGTGGCGTAGATGGCAAAGTCAGTCACATGAGTCTGGTCAACACGACCATTAGAACGTTCGACAACCAAATCATCATAGTGCCAAACAGTAAGATCTGGGGAGACGTGATTAAGAACGTGACGCACGAACGTATTCGCCGTGTTGATATGGTATTTGGTATTGGTTACGCAGATGACTTGTTAAAAGCAGAAGAAGTGCTGAATGACATTATTACCTCACACCCGTCGGTACTTCGCTCACCAGAGCCAAACATTAAGGTACACACGTTAAACACTTCATCAGTGGATTTTATTGTTCGTCCTTGGGTGAAGACCGAAGACTACTGGGATGTGTACTGGGATGTCACCAAGGAAGTGAAGCTGCGATTCGATCGTGAAGGCATTTCGATCCCATTCCCACAGCAAGATGTTCATCTGCATATGGTAGAAAAGAAAGAGGCATAAGCTGCCCATTAGCGATACCGTAAAGGCGCTCAATATGAGCGCCTTTTTATTGGGCATAGTGCGTAGAGATCAGATCTCGTTGAAGAAAGTGATCCTTGGTTCACTGACAAGCAAGCCATCAATCTCAGTGAGAAGCGATTGAAAGTGGCTCGTATTGCAATGTGTTTCTAATGCGGCTTGGTCTACGAACTGTTCTTGGAACAAGAATTGGCTTGGGTTGTTTTTGTCTTGGAACAATTGGTAACGTGCACAACCTGTCTCGTTTCGAGTTGGCTCTAGCATTGCCTCTAGCGCTTGCTTAAGTTGAGTAATGGCGTCTGTTTTTGCATGAAATGCAGCAGTTAAATGAATCATAGTTGTATTTACTTCTTTGTTGTTATGGGAGGTATCTTTATGACCGATACCGCTATCAAAGGTATCGCCCCTGACGCTGCAAGAACTCTATCTTGTAGCCGTCTGGATCCGTTATGAAGAAAAATGTCGCTAAATGCTTTTCCTGATGATCAAAGGCTTTGATGTCACTGGCTTCAATACCCAATGAGTTCAGGCGCAGATGAGCATGGTCAATGTCTTCCACACTGACAGCAAGGTGGCCGTAACCGGTGCCATGCAAATAAGGTTCGTTTTGATCGTGATTATGGGTGAGCTCAAGTTCGAACCCCGTCTCAGGATTGGCTAGATAAGTAAGAGAAAAGCCTTCGAATACGTATTGGTCTTTAATTTCTAGCTCAAGTGCGTCGCGGTAAAACTTAAGAGAATGCGCCAAATCGCTTACACGGATCATGGTATGAATTATTTTTGTCATGAATACTCCTTGATTATGCGCACAGACTAACGAGTTTCAGCGCGCAATAGGTAGTACTCAAGTACGACAATAAAATCAGTGCTTAATTGAGCTCATTAAGGGCTTGAGAAAGGGTCGTCTGTGGTTGACGCGCGTAGGTAAGACAAGCACAACGCAGTAGTGAGGCGAAGTTGTTGACTTCACCATTGTGCTCTAATGCTTCTTGGTAAACCGTGCTGATAAACCTAGGGACTGTCATAGCTTGAGCGGAAGCAATTTCTTCAAGAGTTAGCCAAAAGCTCGATTCTAATTTGACGCTAGTGGCATGGCCATCAATGCGTATAGAACGGGTGATAAATTGATAGTTTTCCTGAGGTTGTTTTGCAAATATTTCGCACATGTGATGTTGTTTGTTTTATAAATGACTCTCAGATATTGGCGTTTGGTAAGCAGAGCGTCAACTGTTTTGTCTAGAAAAACGCCCTCGGATGAGGGCGTTTCAGGGGCTGGAGTCACTCTTACGGTGCGGGAATTATTTGATTTGCCCGATAAGGTATTCACCAAGTTGTGAGTGATGCATGATTTTTGAAATTGGCATTATGGTGTTAGCTGGACCCCAGGCAAAGACGTTTACAGGAGTATGAGTATGCGTTCCTGTACCCCAAACCGTATTTTGTTTGGTTGCCTGTTCGCGCGCGAGCAAGTTACCTCTGTCGTTGTATGGGAAAAATGCATCAAAGTCGTTAATCGCAGGGACATTTTCTTCGCTTAAATATTTGTGGCTTGCTAAACGATAAGGGTTTGGCTTACTCGCCAATACGCGTTCCGCTTGCTCTGGTGTGATAGAAAAATCGCTGTTGGCATTGACGATATCAGCCAGTTTCTCTGGGGTTTGCTGTGTTTTATCAAGTTTTTGAAACTCGCTGATCATGCCGTAGTAGCTTTGTTTTTGATTATAGAGGCCATCAAGAATATCAAACTGGCCAAAATTGAAATTTGGCGCGAAATCGCGTTTGGAAAATGCCTCTCCGCTGCGTTTTTCAGGTTTTGGTACATCAGAAGAAGAGTAACTGAAACCAAATGAGCCCGTTTCATGGTCGGCGGTGACGATGACAAGAGTATCTTCACGGCCTTTCGCCCATTGGTAAACAGAATTTACCGCTTCATCGAACTTGATCAACTCATGCAGCATAGTGCCCGCGTCATTACTGTGGCCAGCCCAGTCAATTTGCCCTCCCTCGACCATTAGGAAGAAGCCGTCTTTGTCTTTTGAAAGCACATTTAGCGCTTTCTCGGTCATCTCTTTGAGAGAAGGTTGGGTGCGCTTGGGATCGTCTTTGCTTTGGCTGTAGGCGATGCCATCGTTCATACCAGAGTAAGCAAATAGGCCCAGGACTTTATCGCCTTTCGCATCTTCAAGCATATTACGGTTGAACGCTAGTTGGTAACCCTGTTGCTGCGCTTCGGTCAGCAGGTTGCGCTCATCTTTACGCTTGGATTTTAGGTAGACGTCACCTTGAGTAAGTTGCGCCAGTTGCTTGTATGTGTCGCCTTTGTCATTGGTTGATTTTGGAATCCAATGACGAATGCCACCAGAAAGTAACACATCTACCCCAGTTTCTAACATATCGACAGCGATGCTGTTTTCAAGCGAGCGGTGTGGTTGGTGCGAGGCGAAGGCTGCTGGTGTCGCATGGGTCATTCGGGTGTCTGATACCAAACCTGTCGCTTTACCTTTTGCTTGCGCTTTTTCCAAAATAGTTTCGACATGGTTGCCTTGACGGTCGATACCAATCACTTCAGATGCCGTTGGAATACCAGTTGCTAACATAGTCGCAGAACAGGCTGAATCAACTACAATAGCATCTTCAGGATTAGTTAAAGAGGAGCCGATAACGCCTTCTTGAGCCAGTTTGTATATCGCGGTAGTTTTACCCTTGTAAAGTGAGTGCGGCGCATGATTTGCGTACGTTTCTAGCAGCCCAACTTGCTGTGGGCCCATGCCATCACCAATCATTAAAATGACGTTTTTGATTTCTGCTGATAGCGCGTTGAAAGAGATCGTTGAGGCCGCCACTGCGGTTACGATTGGGGTCACTAGGTGCTTCACTGTATTTTCCTTATTTATAAAAGCAATTTTATTAAAACAAGGTTTTATGACAAAAATGCTACAGTCATAAAAGGTTCACACCAAAGCTAAGGTTATGAACTACGCCTACAAAAAAAGCTCACCGAAGTGAGCTTTTAAATTGGGCTTAGAGGGGATAAATCATCAATTAAAGTGCCGCTGCGTAGGTGGCGCTTTGAGCAACGATTTGATTAAACTCGGCTCTAGACTGCTGAGCTGTTTCTGATAATTCGAGTTTTCTCTCTTTTGCTTTTGCCACGCTATCTAATAGGGTTTGCAACTCTTCTTGCATCTCCTGAGGTAAGTGGTGGTCTGCAAATTCGTTGTCATCGTTGTGCTCAAGAGCAAAAGCGCGAATACGTTTACGAAGTTGCATCAACTTAGCCAGTGCGTGACGTTCTTCTTCTGCGGCTTCTTGAGCGGCATCACGAGCACTCTCAAACTTCGCCATTGCCATCCCTTCGGTTGACCAAGGGTCGAATTCTGGCAACTCTTCAATGTTGATGGTCGGCTCTACGTAATCCTCTTGATGGCGAATGTCCAACGTGGTGGCTCGAACGGCTGACACCATTAACATGATAGAAATGCCAAGCAAAGGTAAACCGCCAACTATCGCTGCAGTTTGTAGAGTGCTCAGTCCTCCCATGAACATCAGTACTGTCGGTAGGAAGGACAGGGTGAATGCCCAGAACATGCGATTCCAGCGCATCGGCTCTTCGGTCACATTATTCTGCACAACAGAGGCAAGGATGTAAGAGATAGAATCGAACGTGGTTGCGGTAAAAATAATGCAAAGTAGTGTAAATACGGCGATAACCAAGTAGCTCATTGGCAGTGCATCAAGCATTGAGAAGATCGCTGCCGTTGCTCCTTCTGTATTCAAGATCCCAACAACGTCTAATTCCCCTGAGAGTTGGAGAGACAAACCATAGTTGCCCAGAATCATAAAGAATAAAAAACAGCCTAAAGAACCGAAGAAGATGGAGCCTGAGACCATTTGCTTTATCGTGCGACCACGAGAGATGCGCGCTACAAACAGTCCCATACTTGGTGCGAAAACTAACCACCATGCCCAGTAGAAAATCGTCCAATCTTGTGGGAAGTTAGTGTTATCAAACGAACCGTAGCCACCAAATGGTTCTGCCCATGTTGCCATGACAAAGAAGTTCGATAACATGCGGCCAATCGAGTCTAAGCCAGTTTCTAGCATGAAGATCGTAGGGCCCACAGCCAGAACAAAAGCGAGCAGTCCCATCGCTCCCCAGAAATTGATATTACTGAGAACTTTGATGCCTTTTTCCATACCTGCGTAAGAAGAGTATGCGAAAATAACCGTACAGATAAGCAGTACTAGCACTTGGCTGTATGTATTCTTAGGCATGCCAAACAGGTAGTGGAGACCTTCGCCAATTAAAGGTGCCGCTAAACCTAAGCTGGTCGCTGCACCACCAAGTAGGCCAAAGATAAACAGCACATCAACAATTTTTCCGGCAGAGCCTTTACTACGCTCTTCACCAAGTACAGGCATCAATGCACTGGAGACCTTCAGTACAGGTTGTTTACGTACGTAAAAGAAGTAGGCGATTGGCAGAGCCGGGATCAGATAGATAGACCAAGCGATTGGTCCCCAGTGGAACAGGCCGTAGGTGGCTGCCCAACGGACCGCTTCTTCACTGCCTGCCTCTAGTTGGAAAGGAGGTGATTGATAGTAGTAAGCCCATTCAATACAGCCCCAATAAAGAATGCTGGCGCCGATACCACCACAGAAGAGCATGGCAGCCCATGATGCGGTGGTAAATTCTGGCTTTTCGTCTGGATCGCCAAGCTTGATCTGGCCCATGTCGCTGAACACAACATAAATCATGAAGACAAAAGCGGCAAGGCCAAGTGCCAAGTATAGAAAACCGAGCTTGTCGGTCATAAAGGTTTTAGCAAGAGCAATCCATTCCGCACCCTCTGCTGGAAACAAAATAAGAGGGAAAACAATCGAAAGGAGAAGTGCAATTGCACCAAAAAAAGTGGGTTTATCTATAAGCGAAAATGCATTTTTCACAGTTCATCATCCGTTAATGAGAAGTGGTCCATTATGGACTTAGATAAAAAATGCGTTCAAATGAGGTTTGTTGTCGTAACGAAAGAAACTTTGTTTGATCTGTTGCCTCTCGCCTGAGTTTGAGGAACTAGCGGTATGAAGGCTAAATAAGAGCGAGAACGATCCCACTTATAGTGAGAGCGGCTGAAACGAATTGTCCAGCAGAGTATGAGCCATCTTGCTCTTCTTCGATGGTGTCAGGGTGGTCCATCCCCAACGCACCATGGGCAAAAGATTCTACTTGGTCACTGACGGTTTTGTTCTCTGCTTCGACTTTTTTGCTTTCGCTATCAATTTGTTTCAGCGCTGCAAGCAAGGCTTTTCCTTCTGATGAAAGTGTGACTTTGTTCTGCTCCACTTTGAGTGGGGCTGTGTCGACAGCTTGTTCTGCCGTTTTAGCGTGGCCAACGTTGTTTTGTTGCGTCGCGTATGTATTAACTGAGTTGCTTCCTACTGGATTCATTTGTTTCCTCCCTAACAACGATACTCTCGAAGAGCAGGTAAAAAGCAGTTACTTTTATATCGACGGTGAGTGATATTTCTTGAATCAATAAAATAAAAAAAGGTCTGATTTTGCCGCTTCCTGCATGAAACAAATGTGCTAGCAAAAAACAGACCTATTTCGCTTGATGGCTTGTCAGACGATTTTAACTATCGACATTGTATGTCGCTGCTATGTATCGCGAAGTTTTTGTACGCAGCCATGCGGTTCGCATCCTGCACGTAACGTAAGGGGGGCGCGAGCACTTCAAGTTGGTAGTCGGGGGCATCCGAGATGATGTCTGTGGTTGGAGTGATAACCACCACATTTAAGTTTGAATTGCGCCTCAAAATAGAAGTTGCCGTGCCTAAGCCACCTTCTGTATGGAATTTACCTGCAACGTGAACCACTTGAGTGTCGGGATGTTTTTTCAAATGCTTGACGATGGATTCTGCCATGGTTTCATCCCAGGTGATCTGAGCTGCATATTGCTTTTCGGTCTGTTCTGACTTTCCATGGTGCATGGATGCCATGAACTTTTCTTTGTATGGGCTGTTTGCCGTGTTGATTTCATCCGCAACAAAGCGGCGTTCACTGCTATCGAGTTTATTTACGTAATCGATACCTTGGCGTCCAATACAACGCACAATGTTTTTTGGCGCGTTTGCGGCGATGACTGGAATTCTTGCTTGCTTGGCAAACTCAATCAACGGGCGGTAATCACTTTCGTAATTTGGCCATGCGTTACTTTGTTTCATGAAGTATTGTTCGCCAATTTCACCGTTAAGATATGAGTCCAAGATAGCTTGCTTGTCACGGGTTATTTGTTCCATAGAGAGTGCAAGAGGGCGGTTGGCAAAAGACAGCTGTTTGAGTAAATCGGTTTGAAAACGATGGATACCAGCATGTGTGTGCCATTCGCCAATCAGAATCACGTCAGCTTGTAGTAACTCATGTGGCATATGATTTACAGAGACAGCTTCGCCAGAGGGAGCGTGAAGCTGGTAGTCATAGAAACTGGTTACGTTATCAGCAAGAGTATTGGGTGCGGTTGTTACGTTAGACGCACAACCTGTCAGTAAGCCAGAAATAATCAGGCCTAGGGTAGAAAAGCGCATTAAAAAGCCTCCAAAAATGTCCGAATGATATTAATGGAGGCTAACAAATGAATCAACGTTAATGAGAATAATTAGCGTTACGTTCTATGCTTCATTCTCAGATTGAATGGATTTTTTGCGGTAAACACGCAACATAAAATCGGCCTCGCATTGAAAAAGTGTAGATGACTTTAGCTCCTCACGAAATTCATCACTGGCCTTCCACGCAAATGGGGTCATTTGCAGCAAATCAAACGCGATACCGTCTTTTAAGTTCATGATGTAATGAATCTTTTGCTGATGTTCTAGCTCAAACCCATCAATGTGTTCGGGTTCTTCGCTGTGCAAACGAACTTCTTGGTAGATACGTTCGCGGAGCTGATAGAGGTGACGACCTGCTGGCGTTACCGTGATCACCACACCGTCATCTTTGATAACGCGTTGCAGTTCTTCCGTTTTACATGGCGCGTAGATACGTAAAATCGCGTCCAGAGATTGTTCAGCAAACGGCAGGTGGTGACTTGATGCTACGCTGAAATCGCAATTAGGGTAACGCTTAGAAGCGTAACGAATCGCGACTTTAGATATATCCAATCCATAAATATTTGCTGCTTGATTTTGAGCATGCAGAGACTGCTGAACTTGATCGGTGTAATAGCCCTCACCGCAGCCAATATCTAACAGCTGGTGGCTCGAGTTTTGAGTGTACTTTGCACAGATGCGGGCGACTTCTTGGCGCATTGGATCGTAATGGCTGCCTTCTAGAAAACGACGACGCGCTTGCATCATCTCTTTGTTGTCACCGGGATCTTTTGAGCGTTTGTGGTGCGCAGGCATCAGGTTGACATAGCCTTCCTTCGCTAAGTCGAATTGATGGTTGTCTTCACACTTAAACGTCTTTGCAACGAGCTCAAGGGGTTGATGACATAGAGGGCATTGATAGTTCATGACGATCTCTGGACTTGAAGTTGGGCGGCAGATTCTATCAAAAAGGAATGCGGCAAGCGAAACAAAAAGGCGCGTTATTGCGCCGCTGCTTAGAAGCTGAATCAAGAGAGTGTTGCCGTAAAGCAATACCTTAGGTCTTGGTCACGTTTACTGTTGTTTTTTCTCGGTAAGGTTAAGCTTTCCTAGTGTTTATTAGTGGCCAATATGACCAAGAAAATTATCTTAGACACAGATCCAGGTATTGATGATGCGATGGCGATTCTTTTTGCAGAAGCGCATCCAGACATAGAGTTAATCGGCATCACAACAGTTTATGGCAATGCAAGCTTAGAGAACGCTACACGAAACGCCCTCTACTTAAAACAGAAATTTGGTATGAAAGCAAAGGTTGCTCAAGGAGCGAATAAACCTTTGGTGAGAGCGCCTGTCGGGGCGACAGTAGCTGTGCATGGTGAAGCTGGCTTTGGTGATGTGAAAGCGCCAAGTTCACTCAATGTGAAAGCCACGGATACGCCTGCCTATCGGTACATTATTGATAGGGTGAGAGCAGAGCCGGGGGAAATCACCTTAGTGGCTATTGGTCCGCTCACCAACCTCGCACTGGCACTGGAGGCAGACCCAGAAATTGTTCACTTAGTCAAAGAAGTGGTTGTGATGGGCGGCGCGTTTGGCGAGAACGGTCATCGAGGTAATGTCACGCCAATTGCAGAAGCAAATATCCATGATGACCCTCATGCTGCCGATAAGGTTTTCACCGCCTCGTGGCCGGTGGTCATCATAGGTTTAGATGTCACGGAAGAGAGTTTCTTCACGGAGCAATACCTTGACCAACTTCGACAAGAGGCAGGCGAAGTGGGGCAATTTATTTGGGATGTTAGCCGTTACTATTTAGCGTTTTACGCAGAGAAGCTTGGGGTGGGTGGTTGCCATGTCCACGACCCATCTGCAATTGCTTATGTGATTAATCCTCAGTTGTTTTCATTGCGTCTTGGCGCCGTTAGGGTGGTGACTGATGGGCCTGCAGAGGGAATGACGATTCAGAAAACGGATCAACGTAAATACATGCATGATGCGTGGAGTGCTTTCCCTGCACAAAAGATTGGCGTTGGTGTGCAGAGCGATGCGTTACTTTCGCTTTATCGGGAGTCGATGATTGCTTGGTTCACATCGCGAGGAAAGTTAGGGTATTAAAGAGCAAAAAAAACATGAGCATCTATACTCAGTGAAAGCATTATAAGTCACTGATATCGTAATGTTGCTGGCGTAATTAATGCTTAGGGTGACGCTGAATGGGAGTATGGATGCGAAAGTTGAGGGAAGTGATCTATTCACTTTTAGTGATGACAGGGATTGCCAGAATGTTTTCGTACTGGCATCGAGACAAGCTCGTCATTTTATGCTTCCATTCCCTATCGATAAAAGACGAGCATCAGTTTTGGCCGGGCGTATTTATCTCGAAAGATAAGCTCTCTGAAGTGCTTGAATATCTGGACCGCTCTCAGTTTAATGTTGTCAGTCTTGATGATGCAGAACGTCATTTACGTGGGGAGATACAGCTGAAATACCCAGTTGTGATCACGGTTGACGATGGCTGGCGTTCAAGCATCACAGAACTTCTGCCCGCTTTTCAGGCGTATCAATTCCCCGCAACCGTGTATGTTGCGACCTACTACTGCGATCATCAGCTCCCCGTTGTGAATGTTCTGCTTCAATATTGGCTGTGGCAAAAGCCGACAGATGCCTTTGAGGTGATGTTCTGCCAAAAGCGGTTTCATTTTTCTGGTGATACCGCAACCAAAGTCGCCGCAGTCGAGCGCACCATGGAAGCACTTGAAGAACAAGAAAAAGTTGCCTTTTTGCTCGCGGTAGCTAAATCTCTGGATGTAGATGATGACGCGATCGCTTCAAAACAATTCCACAATGCCAGTTATACGGAATTGAAACGAGCACTCACATCGACATTGGTGGATATCCAATTACACACCCATACTCATCATTTACCGTCTACTTATGATTCGGTTGAGCGTGAAATACGCACTAACCGAGCTGCATTGACTGAGCAGCTTTGTTCACAAAAAGCGTACGAGCATTTTTGCTACCCCAGTGGGATTTGGTTTCCTGAACATATTCCAAGTTTACATGTTCAAGGCATACGTACAGCGACCACATTAGATGAGGGGCTGAACGATAGATCTGTGCACCCATTGAAGCTGAAACGAAATCTGGTGATGGACAATCGTTCTTTAAATCAGTTTATCATTACGGTTTCGGGGGTATTAGACACATTACGCTTGGCTGTAGGTAAAACACGCTAGTGATTGACATACGGGGTCAGAGATTGAAACACAGAGCGAATGATTGAAATACAAATGAGTGATTGAAAAATAAAGTGAGCGGCAAATAGCAACGGATATGTGAGGACATGAATGACGGAATCTGAGAATGTTAGAATTGCTTACCCTTTGGATGTCGCTTGGCTTCAGCGTCGACAAAAAAAATTGCGTCGTAGATTGAAGCAGTCACTAACAACCCCTCCTCTACGCGTAGCGATCTTAGGCGGGTCAACAACCAGTGAGGTGGCGAACTACATTGAGCTGTTCCTATTGGATGCCGGGATCAATGTTGACGTCTATCAGTCTGAATATGATCAGTTCTATCAAGAGTCGGTGTTCGACAATGAAGTGCTTGACGCGTTTAACCCGCAAGTCATATATCTTCATACGAGTAGTGTGAATATCAAGTCATGGCCTGAAGTGACCGACAGTGACTTGCAAGTGAAAGAAAAAATCACAAACACCGTTAATCATTTTCAAAGTGTGTGGCTAGCTTTGCAGAGCAAGTATTCGGCTACCATCATTCAAAACAATTTCGAATTGCCCTTCTCTCGGCCATTGGGCAACATTGATGCCTCGGCAACGGTCGGTAAAACACGTTTTACTCATGCACTAAATGAGAGGTTTGCAGACTATGCGGCGGCAAACGCCAATTTCATTTTACATGATCTGAATTATCTAGCCTCATGGATTGGTTTAGATCGCTGGTATAACAAAACGCAGTGGTATGCTTATAAATACGCGATGAGTAGCGAGGTGTTTCCTGAACTGGGTCACAGTATCTCTAGCCAGATCATGGCGATATTGGGGCTGAGTAAAAAAGCACTTGTGTGTGATTTGGATAATACCTTATGGGGCGGGGTGATTGGCGATGATGGCTTGAATGGTATCCAGATTGGTCATGAAAATGCTGAAGCTCAAGCCTACACGGAAGTGCAGCAGTATTTGAAGGCTCTTCATCAACGGGGTGTTTTACTCACTGTGTGTAGTAAAAACGAGCTCCAAAATGCCCGACATGGGTTCAGCCACCCTGATTCGATACTCTCTCTCTCTGACTTTAGTGAATTCAAAGCAAACTGGGCCGACAAAGATAAAAATATTGAAGATATCGCGACATCACTGAACATTGGCTTGGATTCATTGGTTTTCATTGACGATAACGCCTGTGAAAGGGAGTGGGTTGCGAGAAATTTACGCTCTGTTTCTGTGCCTGATATCGGTCAGGACGTCACGCAATATATTTCGATCTTGGATAAGGCCGGCTTGTTTGAATTGGTTACTCTTAGCCCCGAAGACGTGTCACGAGCTGCCATGTATGGTCACAATCAAGAGCGTCAGAAATCTCAGCGAGAATTTGAGCATTATGACGATTATCTGCGATCTTTAGGCATGCATGCGACGATCTTGCCATTCGACGAATTGTCATTGCCTCGTATCACCCAGCTTATTAATAAAACCAACCAGTTTAACCTCACGACCCGGCGTTATAGTGCGCAAGAAGTTGCTTCCTTAATGCGTTCTCCCTGTCATCTTTCTCTCTATGGTCGATTGCGAGACAAATTTGGCGACAACGGGATTGTTTCTATCATTATTGGAACGGAGCACGAAGGCACATTGACGATCGATTTATGGCTAATGAGTTGTCGTGTGTTCAAGCGTAAGCTGGAAATTGCAATGTTCTCTGAGTTAGTTCGTTATGCAAGCGCACGGAACATTCTTCAATTGGTTGGGCATTATATACCGAGTAAGAAAAATGGTTTAGTGAGTGAGCATTACGCTGCTTTGGGATTTCAGCGTCTCAGCCAAGATGAGAATGGTGTGACTCAATGGGTCTACTCACTTAATAACTCTTCAATTGACCATGAACTCCCTCTGACCATCGTTGGAAAGCAGTAAGCCTTGAATAATACAGAAAACGATCGCACAAATTTTTCAACGTTTTACAAATGGAATAATGAAAGGAGTGGATATGGATGTTTTTAACGCGATATCTCGGATTATTGTAGATGTGCTGGACGAAGATGAGCTCGTGGTGACCCCCACAACGACAGCAGATGATGCCGAGGACTGGGACTCAATCGCACAGATACAAATTATTGATGCCATTGAAAAAGAGTTTGCTATTAAATTTAACTTGCCTGAAATTGAACAATTGAATCAAGCGAAAGATGTGGGCAGTACCGTTGACTTAATTAAGTGCAAACTGGATGCGCGTAAATAAAGTGATGAGGAGAGTACATGCACCTGCAAATTATGTTGGGTCAGTTGCGCGGACTGATTGAAAATCGATTAGATGGCAAGGTGGTCAACTTACCTAGTGTTCGCCGACAATATATTGCATTTGTACAGGAGAGTATGCCCACTCGTACCTACGCTCTTTTCCCTGATGATATGGAGCGTTGGCTCGAAGCGTTATCGGGTAAATATACGGCTGACATCATGACGAATATTCATCAATTGGTACTTACTGACCTTATGCTGAGTAGCTTGTGCTTGCTTGATTCCAAACGGCTTAATACTCAACATATCCATACCAATACTCATCACAGTCATATTAATGCCCCACACAGTCACATCGAAGCGCTACCGCCAGTGGTTATCGAGTCCGTTTTGGCGTGGTTTGGGTATTTGGTGGAGAGCATGACTGCTGGCGATTACGAGCCTGATCTCGTAAGCGATCTATTCAGAAAAGATCTCGCAATTAGCGCTTTAAATATGTGGCCGAGTGGCTCTATTTGCCACTATGAGAGGCGAACATTGCCGCGGCGTTTCCTCACCGCTAATGGTATTGCACAATTTGCCTCAGCGACCGATATGTTATTGAGGAAGATTAAAGATAGACGGTCCATGTATGAATTTCATATGGAAGATCGAAGAAAAAACCCTCACTTTCTTGAAGCGGGCTGGCGTGAGTTCTATCTGGAAATTGCTCAGCGCCTAACAACAGAGCCCCATATTTCAGGGATCTTCGCACAGAGTTGGTTTTGGGATCCAGAAGTAAGCAAAGCGTGCCCTAAAATGAAGTATTTGCGCGCACTTCCTCAGGCGGGTGGCGCGATGTTTTACCTGATCGAGGAGTGTGATGACCCTTTTCATGTTTCTTTGCAAAACAAAAAGCGCCAGCGTTTATACGATCAAAAGCGATATGTACCAAAGAGCTATTTGATGATTTGGCCTCGCGAAGCAATGCTGTGCTGGGCAAAAAAGTAACAAACTTTCAAGGAGAGCGTTCCTTGTTTAATTTTTGATAAAATCATCGCTTTACTATTTTATCCCGCACAGCCTTATTTATTTCCTTGGCCCTGAGAAAACCTCGCTAAGCATAAATATCGGTTTTGTTATGGGTTACGTGCTAGAAATCACAGTGATCAGCTCGTGAGTTTCACCTGGTTGTAGAGTCTTGCCTTGCTCGATGTTTGGAGCGTGGACTGTCGACTCAACACACATCATCGTCTCGTAACCCTTGTCCGCCATGTCACTCATGCCTTGCGCACCTTCTGCCCAAGGGTTCCACAATACTGCCGAATTATGTCCTTGGTTTTCTACACTGAGTGTGCGGTCCAATACTGGATCTTTAACCAAAATTTGCGCTTCAGGCTGAGTGTAAACGCGGTCAATTGTATCGGTTAGCTGAAGAACCTCACCGCCTTGGCAGATTTCACCTGCTTTGAGGCTATCTATGTATTCTGGGCCCATACCAATCGTTTGTGCTTGCCTGATGTCACCGACGTTTAGGTAGGTGTGCAGTGCGCCTGAGAATGTCCATGCTTCATCATCGATGTTGATGACTTTTAACGATACTTTGAGTTTTTCACTCACTTCTATCATAAGACGCGCATCGAACTTGTGTGGCCAGATACCATGGATCTCCTCGGTCGGGAATAAAGCGAGTTCAACGATCACACCCTTGTCGTTCTCACGATGTTCAACCAGTTGCCATTCTGCGGTACGAGCAAAGCCATGAGCAGGTGCTGCAATACGACCAAACCAAGGCCAACAAACAGGGATACCACCGCGAAGTGCAGCTTTACCATCAAAGATAGCCTTCTCGCTCATCCAAATTAAGTCATCTTGACCTGCTGGAGTAAAAGAAACCACATGACCACCGTGCAGAGCGATGCCTGCGGTCGCTTTTTCATGAATAATGCGAACCACTTTTACCTGATCAATTTCTACGATAGTCACGCTATCTGAAAGAACGGTAAGGGCTGGGAGAGTGTTTAAATCCATGCGCTGTTTTCCTATCGCTGGAGGGAGAGCTTTTTGAAATACCTCGCACATTGAGTGCAAAGTTGTGTCCGTATTCTCTCAAATTCTAGATATAAAAAAGGCGACTCAAGAGCCGCCTTTTATTCAAATCTTATGTTTCAAACACAAGCTTCACTAATTGCTTTTCAGCTAAGTAATAATTACTTAGAGATGTGAGCGATTAGGTCTAGAACTTTGTTTGAGTAACCGATTTCGTTGTCGTACCAAGATACAACTTTAACGAAGTTATCAGTTAGAGCGATACCTGCTTTAGCATCGAATACTGAAGTTTGAACTTCACCGATGAAGTCTTGAGAAACAACTTGGTCTTCAGTGTAGCCTAGAACGCCTTTTAGTTCGCCTTCAGAAGCTTCTTTCATTGCTGCACAGATAGCTTCGTAAGATGCGCCTTTCTCTAGGTTAACTGTTAGGTCAACTACAGAAACGTTCGCTGTTGGTACGCGGAAAGCCATACCAGTTAGTTTGCCGTTTAGTTCTGGAAGAACAACGCCTACAGCTTTAGCAGCACCAGTTGAAGATGGGATGATGTTCTGAGAAGCACCACGACCACCGCGCCAGTCTTTAGCAGAAGGGCCGTCTACCGTTTTTTGAGTCGCTGTAGTCGCGTGAACTGTTGTCATAAGACCAGATGCGATACCGAACTTGTCGTTAAGAACTTTAGCGATAGGCGCTAGACAGTTAGTAGTACAAGAAGCGTTAGAAACGATGTCTTGACCTGCATAAGTTGAATCGTTTACGCCCATAACGAACATTGGAGTTGCGTCTTTAGAAGGACCAGTTAGAACAACTTTCTTCGCACCAGCAGTGATGTGCTTACGTGCAGTCTCGTCAGTTAGGAAAAGACCCGTTGCTTCAGCTACAACGTCAACGCCGATTTCGCCCCATTTTAGGTCTTCTGGGTTACGTTCTGCAGTTACACGTACAGTTTTGCCGTTAACGATTAGGTTACCGCCTTCAACTTCAACAGTACCGTTGAAACGGCCGTGAGTTGAGTCGTACTTCAGCATGTATGCCATGTAATCTACGTCGATAAGGTCGTTAATACCTACAACTTCGATGTCGTTGCGCTCTTGCGCTGCACGGAATACGAAACGACCGATACGGCCAAAACCGTTAATACCTACTTTGATAGTCATTATAGTTGCTCCACAACTTAATTTCTGATTAAAGATAACTGGTAGTAAAATTACAGAACCCAGTTAACATCTGCAACAGATAATCGGACTTAACTTGTTTAATGTCAAAAAAAAGCGCCGCTTTTTTTAACAATTTTTCGCAAATGCTCGTTTTTTAAACTTTTAACTGACCATTCTGCATTCCAGTTGGCGTAATATTGTTTACGAGGTAAGCACTCGTATCAAATTAAACACACATGCTGACCCGGTAAGAAAGTATGTGCTACAACTATTACGAGAAGCAAGTTTTTTGCTGAAAAAGTCATCGCCAAAAATACAAAATAAGGAACAGAAATTGGTAGAACAAAGTGGAAAAAAATTAGTTAAGTCCCATGAACAGTGGCGTGAACAACTTTCAGACGAGGAGTTTCGCGTTTGTCGCGAGCAGGGGACAGAGGCGCCATTCAGCGGTAAGTTGCTCCACAACAAAGACACTGGAATTTATGCCTGTACGTGCTGCGAAACGCCTCTGTTTGTCTCTGATAACAAGTACGACTCAGGGTGTGGATGGCCAAGTTTTGATGCACCAATTAACCGCACTGTAATACATTATCTAGAAGATCTGAGTCACGGAATGGTTCGAACAGAGATCCGATGTGCAGCTTGCGACAGCCATTTAGGCCATGTTTTTGAAGATGGGCCGCAAACGACAGGTGAGCGCTATTGTGTAAACTCTGTGTCGTTAATTTTCAACAAACCCGACCAATAATGCCACTACGGACTGAAAGAATGTTTTATCCTTTCAATGAAAAAATCATCAATGATTACATTACAAATAAAAAACTCCCAACATAAGTGGGAGTTTTTTATTTATAAATTGCTTGGTATCATTTTTGGAGAATAGCGTCCTTTCACTATCGCTTTGGACAGGGATTTAGCCAGGTCGTCGAGTTGGTCATATTTCTCTTGTTCGGCAAAGTTGAACATGCGCTTTAGCTGGTTTTCATCTGCGAGAGACACATCAAAGCGCTTGGCAACCATTGCCCATAGGTAGGCTTGCTCTTTATTGCCCATAGTTTGGTTTATGCTCGCTAATGATTTCAAAATCTCAGGTTTTAAGGTTTTCTTATTCGACATCGAGAGCGAGTTATGAAGCAATGTTAATGTCTTTTGTGAATCGCGACTGGTATAAAAAGTGGCAAGCGCATACTGCATCTCAGCTGTATTTAACGCTGGCGTGCCTTCCATTTGTAAAAATTGGCGACGTGCTTGGTTATCACCCGTTTGCGACCATAAGAAATACAAGGTTGCTGGATCTTTCGACCCTTTCAGCTCCGTGACGATGCGCTCTAGCTCATCAATGCTGTGCATCAAGGCATCGAAGCGTTTACGTTTTAACGCACTCTGGTCGATGGGCGTGATTTGCGAGGCGAGCTCTAGACACTTGCGATATTCAGCCACTAAGTGATATTCAGCTACTTGGTCTGCTTCTGAAGGGTTTTTGATCAGTTCAAAACGATGCCAAATCAAATTTGTTCGTGGAATACGGCATTGACCATCGTCCATGTTCAGCTTTTCGCAACGAAGTTGAGGATTGCTTTGGCACAGTTCTTCTGTGGTTACGTTGCCTTCAAAGCAGCCAGTTAGAGACAGGCTTGTCAGACTTGCTAGTAGCCAATATGTTTTTTTCATGGTTTTGCTTGTGATCCGTTACACCAATTTATTTTCGAGGTCTTGACTCTGTTTTCTATACCGTTATGTTCTGTAAATAGAATGTAAAAAGCAGGTACATTATGGACGCAGAACAATTATTAAATGCGATAACTCCAGAAGTCTACGAGAGATTGGTTTACGCAGTAGAGACAGGAAGATGGCCAGAGGGTACACCACTTTCTCAAGAGCAGCGAGACTCATGTATGCAAGCTGTGATGTTGTATCAATCAAAACATAATACCGATGCGCAACATATGACCGTTGCGGCGGGTGGTGAAATCAGTTTTAAGTCCAAGCAAGAATTGAAGAAACAGTTCAGTGAAGAGGAGCAAGACATCGTTCGTGTCAATCCAAATCTGAACTAAACGCCAACTCTGTTAACGGAAGATTCCGCTTAAAAAGCCCAATTCACCTATGAATTGGGCTTTTTTGTATGCTTACTTGCGCCTGAGCTATCGGCCTGAGTTTTGCACTGAAAGGGCCGAGAGTCAGCAGTGAGGACTTACTCTGTATGATTTAACTCTGACTATAGACTCATTTCACCACGCAAGACTTCTTGCATCTTCTGTTTGATTTCTTCGTAAGACAGTCCTTGGCTAAGAAGGTAATGAAGCTTTGCAAGTGCCGCTTCTGGTGTCATATCAAAACCGCTGATTACGCCAGAATCTGCCAGAGCACAACCTGTCGCGTAACCGCCCATGTTTACCTTACCCGCTAAGCATTGAGTCAGGTTGACGACGATGACACCGCGCTCAGATGCTTGCTTTAGATGGCCAAGTAGTTCAGGGTTTTGCGGCGCATTACCCACGCCAAAAGTCAGTAGGATCATGGCATTGACTGGTTGCCGAAGCGTATTACGAATCACTTCGTGTGATATACCAGGGTACATAGTGATCACACCGATTGGCTGCGGCGTGATGGTATGTACTTTGAATTCACCTTCAGGCTTGGCACCCATAGTGATGCTGTTACTGATCTGAATATTGATACCAGCTTCCAATAGTGGAGGTAGGTTGGGTGAAGTAAAGGCGTTGAAACCGTCTGCGTGAGACTTTGTACTGCGGTTACCTCGCATCAACTGATTATTGAAGAACAAGGTGACTTCGTTGATAGGGTAGTTTGCTGCAATGTGCAGGGCATTTAACAAGTTTGCTTGACCATCTGAGCGCAGTTCTGCCAATGGAATTTGTGAGCCTGTCACAATCACGGGTTTTCCGAGGTTCTCAAGCATGAAAGACAAAGCAGAAGCAGTATACGCCATGGTGTCAGTACCATGTAGAATCACAAAGCCATCGTATTTGTCGTAGTTGTTACGGATGTCGTTTGCGATTTGCTGCCAGTCCGCAGGAGTCATGTCAGATGAATCGATCAGGGGATCGTATTCATGGATAGTGTATTCTGGCATTTCCGTACGGTGAAACTCAGGCATACTGGCTAATTGCTTTTCCATAAAGCCAGCCACAGGCACGTAGCCGTGATCCGATTTTTGCATACCGATGGTACCACCGGTATAAGCGATGTAGATATGTTTTCTAGTCATCGTTCTACTTTACTTCATGTAGGGGGAATATTGGCGGGGATTATAGCGAAATGAAGCCTAATAAAAAGGGGCATCTCTCATAGAGGTGCCCCTTTTTGACTCAGCAAGTAAAGTTATTGCACTTGGCAGTTTAAACAGAAGGCGTATTGGCCTTTTGGATCGTTAAAGCTCTGCATTATGCTTGTATCTTGCTCAAGCTGCTGAGCAACGGGCTGTAAGCTCTTTGGTAAGAAGCTTGTCGCATCGATACCCAGAGACACTTTCACTTGGTTCATGAATTCTTGAACGAACTGTTCTGCTGGTGATAATGGCTCTTCAACCCAGTAGAGCTGATAGTTCTCTACTTCAGCAAGTTTCGCTGCCAGTTGCACCGCGTCATCAAAGTCACCCATTTGGTCTACCAAACCGAAAGACATGGCATCTTGGCCTGTCCAAACTCGACCTTGAGCGACTTTATCTACTTCTTCTAGTGACATCTCTCGGTTTGAGCCAACCAGAGAAATAAAGCGCTTGTAGCCATGTTCGATACCCAATTGGAACGCTTGTGATGCACCGTCAGAAAGACCGGTTGTGATACCGTCACCAGAGAATGGTGATGTACCAACGCCGTCGGTGCTGATGCCAAGCTTATTAAAGCCTTTCTCAAACGTTGTGATGACACTAAAGATACCAATAGAGCCTGTTAGTGTGGTTGGCTGAGCTACGATTTTATCTGCACTCATTGAGATCCAGTAACCACCGGAAGCCGCAAGACTCGACATAGAAACCACAACAGGTTTCCCCGCCTCTTTTAGTGCTTCGACTTCGTTACGAATGACTTCTGAAGCAAAAGCACTGCCTCCAGGGCTATCCACCCGAAGTACCACAGCTTTAACCTTGTCGTCGTTGCGAGCTTGGCGAAGTAGGCTTGCCACTGTGTCACCGCCAACAGTACCGCGTGGTTGCTGACCATCCATGATAGCGCCGCTTGCCACGACAACAGCAATATCATCTACAGCAGGCGTTAGATTCGGGGCCATAGTCGCGAGGTAGTCGTAGTAACCAATGGCATTGTAGCTGTCTTTGCCGTCACTACCGAACTCTTTGGCGAAGCGTTTACGTACGTCTTGTCGTGTTGCTAGCTCATCAACTAAGCCCATTTTAACGGCGAGTTGAGCAAGATCGCCATCGACCGATTTTATCTCAGTAAGCAATTCATCCATGGTTGGATTCAGTGCTTTTGCATCGATATTTCGGTTTGTCGCAACGTCATCAACAAAGGCGTCCCAAAGCTGGGTAATCCAGCGTGTCGCGGACTCTTTTGCCGCATCGGACATGTCATCACGAATAAATGGTTCAATCGCAGATTTGTAGGTACCTACACGGAACACGTGCGTAGACACATCGAGTTTATCTAGTAGGGCTTTGTAATACATCGAGTAAGAGCTGTAGCCCTTGATCAGCACACCACCATCTGGTGCGAGGAAAATTTTATCCGCGTAGCTCGCCAAGTAATATTGGCTTTGGTTATAGAAATCACCGACGGCATAAACGGGTTTGCCTGATGTTTTAAATTCATTCAGTGCTTTGGCAATGTAGCGAAGCTTGGTTAGATTGGTTTCTGGCATATCGCGCAGAGCCAGAACCAGACCAGAAACTTTCGGGTCGTCTTTTGCATAGCGAATCGTGTCAACGATGTCGAACAACACATTCTCTTTTGGCATTTCATTGCCTAAGATGGACCCTGCGACAGAATCCATTGGGTTTACGTAACGACGCTGCTCAACGATGGGACCAGAAAGGTTCATCACCAGCGCAGATTCTTTCTCAATGGCTGGCTTATCTTCACCAGTATAGCTAAAGGCAAAGTAGAAGACGGCAATCATCACAAGGAAGATCAAGTTTGCCAAAGCAAGTCTAACAAAGGTGATGGCTTTCCATACTCCCTTGAACATCAGACCAATATATTTGAAGAGTTTATTCATCTTGTCTCCATAACGAGATAGTCATTCCCCCAATCTACAAAAGTATGGGTTCTTATCTGTAAAATCTAAAAAATTAGCAGTTTTTTTAGCTTATCATGGCAACTCAACAATTGGCATATCTTAACGTGAGATTGACGCGTGTTGCAAAAATGTAAACAGCCGTTTGATTTTTTGATTTTTGCGGCGTACTGTGGTCAGACCACAACAATAAAAATGGATGTTTAGTGATGTCTGCCATGTACCCGAACTTGTTAAAGCCACTGGACTTAGGTTTTACACAACTAAGAAACCGTGTCCTGATGGGATCTATGCACACAGGCCTGGAAGAGCATAAAGAAGGCCTACAAAAGCTTGCAGCCTTCTATGAAGAGCGTGCCAAAGGCGGTGTCGGTCTAATTGTGACGGGCGGTTTCTCTCCTAACCTACGTGGTCGATTACACCCTTTGAGTGCTGAGTTTAGTAAGCCAAAACATGCTAAAGCACATAAAGTAGTGACGGAAGCAGTGCATAAACATGGTGGTAAAATTGCCCTACAAATCCTTCATGCCGGACGTTATGCGATGCATCCATTCGCACAAAGCGCCTCGGGCATAAAAGCGCCGATTGCCAAGTTTGCACCTAGCGAGATGAGTGATCGCCAAATCAAAAAAACCATCGAAGCCTTTGCTAACAGCGCTGAGCTTGCACAAATCGCAGGTTATGACGGTGTCGAGCTGATGGGGTCAGAAGGCTACTTGATTAACCAATTCCTTTGTAAACGCACCAACATGCGTTACGACGAATGGGGTGGTAGCTACAAAAAACGCATGCGTCTCCCGATTGAAATCGTTAAAGCTGTACGTAAGTCGGTTGGTGAAGATTTTATTATTATTTTTCGACTTTCCATGCTGGATTTAGTCGAGCAAGGCAGCACGTTCGAAGACGTTATCGAGTTAGCGAAAGCGTTAGAAGAAGCTGGCGTCACCATCATCAATACTGGTATTGGTTGGCATGAAGCGCGCATTCCAACCATTGCGACTCAGGTTCCTCGTGGTGCCTTTACGTGGGTGACGGAAAAAGTCAAACCTCATGTCTCGGTTCCGATCATCACTTGTAACCGAATCAACACTCCAGGTGAAGCTGAGCGAATTCTTTCTTCAGGTCATGCTGATATGGTGTCAATGGCGCGTCCATTCCTTGCTGACCCATATTTTGTCGTGAAGGCACAACAAGAAAAATCACAACTGATTAATACCTGTATCGGTTGTAACCAAGCGTGTTTAGACAATGTATTTAAAGGTAAGCGCGCAAGCTGTTTAGTTAACCCGCTTGCGTGTTACGAAACGGAAATCGTTGTTGAAGATGCATTCAATAAGAAGAATATTGCCGTTGTGGGCGCAGGTCCCGCCGGTTTGGCGTGTGCCACGACGTTGGCAGAACGCGGCCACAAAGTGGATCTGTTTGAGAAAAACGATCGCATCGGTGGGCAGTTCCGCTTAGCGATGCAGATCCCTGGCAAAGAGGAGTTCCGGGAAACCATTCGTTACTTTGCTAACCGTGTTGAAGAAACGGGAGTGAATCTGCATTTAGAGACCGAGGCTAACTACGATTTACTGACCGAATATGATGAAGTCGTTATGGCATCCGGTGTTGAACCGCGCAAAG
>NZ_ABGR01000004.1 GCF_000171815.1 Vibrio sp. AND4
CACCGCTTAGCGCATAAAGAATTTTTGCAGCGCTTTGATTGCCATACTACGTCTTTCCATCAAGATGCCCACACGTGGTAGCCATGTCGGAGTATTAAGAATGGTTTTGGCGTGACTGAATGTTCTAAACCCTTCCTCGCCATGATAGTGACCGATACCAGACTCACCAATACCACCGAATGGGGCATCTTCTGCACCGACATGTAAGACGGTATCATTCACTCCAACCCCACCACTGTGAGTGTGACGGGTAATGTGTTCTACAGTGCGCCTGTCATCTGACATAATGTAGAGTGCTAGTGGGCGTTGATTCTGGTTGATATAGCTGATGACGTCTTGGATATCACGGTAAGGCTTGATGGGCATAAAAGGACCAAAAATCTCTTCCTGCATAATCGTCATCTCTTCCGATACATGAGTAACCAAGTGAGGGTACAATCGTCGCCCTTCTGTGCTTATCTCTGGCACAGTATGGATCTCGGCGCCTTTGTCTTTTGCATCTTTTAGCATCGCCTTTAAGCGATCGTACTGACGCTGGTTGATGATATGTGTAAAGCCTTGGCTCTTCTGACCTTTTAGGTACAGCTCTTCGAAACGTTGCAGGAAGAGCGCGACAAACTCTTTCACTTTTCCCTCTGGGACAAAGGCATAATCTGGCGCAACACAAATTTGCCCAGCATTAATGCATTTACCAAACAGAATGGCATCAACCGCCTTGTTTAAGTTTGCATCCCCCGCCACGATGACTGGTGACTTACCGCCGAGCTCCAGCGTAATAGGCGTGAGATTTTGCGCCGCGGCTCGGGCCACCGCGCGGCCAACATTGGTTGAACCAGTAAACAGTAGGTGATCAAACGGTAATTGACTGAATGCTTGAGCCACTTTGGCTTCGCCTTCCACAACCTCTATATCTTCAGGCAATACTCGACAAATCTCGGAAATGACCTTGTTGGTCATCGGTGTGAATTCACTGAGTTTGATCATAACTCGGTTACCAGCAGCCAGTGCCGTCACTAATGGCGATAAGCTGAGAATAACGGGGAAATTCCAAGGAGAGATGATCCCCACCACACCAACAGGTTGATACTCAACGGTGACTTTAGAGGGGGCAAGTAACAAACCAGCATGGCGACGACTTGGTTGACACCAACGATTGAGGCGCTTTAGGGTGTAGTTGATTTGAGCAACCGTCGGCAGCACGTCCGTCATCGCCGAATCAAATTCAGAGCGGTAGCCAAAGTCAGCACTTAATGCTTCCACCAGCACCTGCTGATGATTCAAAATAGTCTGCTTGAGAAGGTTAAGCTTTTGCTTTCTCAGCGCCAAGCTTGGATAAGGTTCTTGGTTGTATGCCGTTTTGAGCTTATCCAATTTTTGTTGCAGCAAATGGCCTATCTCTACATCGACGATCGCGTTCATGCTTTTCTCCTTGTGCACCCGATAAAGAGTAATGTCGCACTTATGTACGATGCAAAGTTAACACAAGGGCAATACTCTTCCTATTAACGCAATAAGGAAGTTAGAGTTCGCACTCAGACTTGTTTTAGTTAAAGCGTGAGCCTCATTTTGTAGTAAGGAACATCTTCTTTATAAAAGCGCTCGCCTTCAACATGCATCCCAAACTTTTCATAGAAAGCCCGCGAGGACTCTCTCGCATCACACCAGAAATATTCAACAGGTGAAAACTTTAAGTTTTCTAACACATACAGAATCATGGATGTTCCAACGCCCCGCCCCTGAAACTCTGGCAAAATAGCAAACTTGCGCAGTCGAGCTTGATTGTCATCTCGGTATATCGACGCAGCACCAACCAATACGTTATCGACAAAGGCGCCTATGTGCTCTGCTTTTTCGTCCCCTTCGACTTTACAATGCTCAATGGGTTTATTCGCCCATAATACTTGATGACGAATTGGCATCGCATCTTGCCAAGTGATCTTGTCTATTGTGATGTTCATGATTTATGGTTCTCCCAAACGTAATTCATAAATACCCAAACGCTGACTGGCATCGAGCGTCTCAAAGTCATGATCTATGTATTCCTTTAGTGTGGCACCCGCTCGCTCTGCAATTTTGATGCTTGGAATGTTGCCTTCGAGACAATGAAATTGGATGACATTAACATTTCCTTTCTCTCGAATCAGTGGAACCAAAATCATCAGGACCTGATCGATAATTTGATAACCGCGCCCCTTCTCCGCTAACCAGTAGCCGATTTCCGTCGTTTTGCTTTGTATATCTAGGCCTTTGACACCAAGCACACCTACAAACTCTTGATTCAAATTTAACGCAAACCAGTAAGCATCGAGTGCATTTGAATAGATTCGATGAGAAATATACGCCACCGCTTCTCTACGGTTGGTAACCCAATCTGTCCAAGGTAGATATTGAGACAAGCTTTCTCGACTTTCATTAACCGCCAAGAGTAAAGAGACAGCATGCTTTGTGCTCAAGGGCTCAATTGAAATACTCGGCGAAATGAGCAGCGCTTGGTGTCGTTCATAACCCTGATACATAGTGAGTCCGTGTTTAGCTTTGCTTAATCAAAGTGAATGGCGTCGGTTTGTTTTCAACATAGTACTTCCACACGTGATCGTAAAGGTGATGTTGATTCGCAAATGGGGCAAGCTGCTTTGCTTCTTCCAATGAGCACCAATGATAGTCAGTGTGTTCGTGATTGAGCGACACCGCTTGATTCGGTTTGCAGAACAACACAAAACAAGGAAGAACCATGATTCGATTGTTGTGCGCATCGTAAAACTGTTCGAGAAAATCCGCGCTGTGAAGTTCTACACCGTCGATTTGTGTTTCTTCCTTTAGCTCTCGTAGAATAGTTTGCCAGCCCGTTTCTCCTTCTTCGATGCCACCAGCAACATGACACCAATAGCCGCCTTTTACTCGCTTCAGTAACAGCATTTTTTTTATGCCGTCAAATTCAGAAATCACCACACCAGAAACATGCGTGGCTTGGATAGGAATCATAATCTTCTCCTCATAGTGGTATTGTGCATTTGTTATTTTTAGTCAGACAGCAACAGTTTAACTCGGTTTAAAAAGCCTTAGTATTTCAATGACAAGTTACTGAACTTTTAATTAAATTAGTATGTTAAAATGCGTTGTTCCGCAACAAACGAGCTGTAAGATGCAAAATTCACTCAATTCTATGATCCCCATTGGCGCACGCTTTATGGTGTTGTCTGCTCTTGGTTTCGCACTGATGACCGCCACGGTAAAACACGTGAGCTTGTATGGCATTCCTTTATTTGAGATTGTTGCTGCCCGAGCGCTCGTTTCGTTGGTGATCAGCTATCTTGATGTCAAGCGCAAAGGCATCTCCATCTGGGGTAACAATAAGCCCCTGCTCTTTGCTCGCGGCGCTGTGGGCACCGTTGCCCTGGTATGTGTATACTACTCGGTGACGACGCTCCCATTAGCAGAAGCCACCATTTTCCAGTACATTCACCCTGTATTTACTGCCTTACTTGCCGTTTTCTTCCTTAAAGAACGCATCCAGCTCTCTACATTTATTTGTATTGCTCTGTGTTTACTCGGCCTGTACATACTGGTGAGGCCAGAAACAGGACCAGACGCCGAACATGCCTTACCCCTGTTGAGTGTGATGATCGCTATCATCGGCGCACTAGGTAGCTCTGTGGCGTATGTGATTGTACGTAAGCTCAGCCAAACAGAGGACAGCTCCGTCATTATTTTTTACTTCCCGCTCGTCGCATTACCTGCATCGATTCTTTTGATGGGTGATCAATTCGTGATGCCGGATTTACACCTAACTATCATGTTGATCTTGATCGGCGTGTTTACTCAGATCGGGCAACTGGGGTTAACGAAGGCGATGCAAACTCAAAATGCCAGCAAAGCCTCAGCGTACTCATACGTACAGATTATTTTTTCTGTTGTTTTAGGGTTTATCTTCTTTGGTGAACAGCCCTCTTTCTGGACATACCTAGGGGGCACGATCATTGTCTCCGGGGCCTTGATTAATGCCTTTGGTCAGCATTTCAGGTTATTAAGACGATAGGCATTTACGCTGATATACCGAAGCAAACTCTTGCCATTGAGAGTGATGCCAATATTGTATGAATCACACAAATATTGATCATTTTTGTAACCAGGCAATCGTTTGTGTGATTCTGATCGCTTACAAAGCGTAATGATAACTTTAGTATTTTCGCGAACTCCATTATAAGGTATTGCGTACTAATGAAATACATTAAAACACCTCTTGCTCTCCTGATTGGCACCGCACTATTAAGTGGTTGCAACGACGACACTGAATACGTCAATGTGCAGCCTAAAGACGTGAAGATTGCCACGTATAACCTTTCCTTTGATCGCAGTACTTTTGAAGACCTCGTTGCAGAAATGCAAGTTGAACCCGCAAAGCAAACTGAACTTGTTACCGCTTACCTTGATGGCAGTATTGCAGACGCAGACAAAACGATGGCAGAGAAAGTCATTCAAATCCGAAATGTTGCAGCCATTATTCAGAAGAACCGCCCAGATGTTCTTATGATGGCGGAATACAATAACGATGGCACTGGCAAAGATAAAGTGGCGTTAGAAGGCTTCCAGAAAAACTACTTATCCGTAGCACAAAGCCTTGAAGGCGCAGGCGGAACAGCTGATCTGGAGCCAATCGAGTACCCTTACACTGAGTCTTACGCGACGAACACTGGTCTGAATAGCGGCCTTGACCTGGACAACAACGGCATTGCCAGTCAGCTTCCTGGTGATGCTTGGGGCTTTGGCTTTTACCACGGTCAATACGCATTCGCGTTAATGTCTAGATACGAAATAGACACGGCAAACACTCGTACTTTCCAAGCGTTTAAATGGAAAGACATGGAAGGTGCGGTGACCCCCACTATTACCATTTGTGATGGTTCACAAACGATCCCAGATGGCATGAAATGTGGTGACGATTGGTATACGCCTCAAGAGTGGGATGTCGTCCGCCTCTCCTCTAAAAACCATGTCGATGCACCAATTATCATCCCTACCGAAAATGGTGATGAAGTGATTCACCTATTGATGTCTCACCCTACGCCACCAGTATTCGATCCGGGCAAAAACAAAGTACAAAACGGTGCCGAAGTTGAGTTTTGGCATCACTATGTACAAGGCAAAGATTATTTTTACGATGACGCGGGCAACAAAGGCGGCCTTGCTGACGGTGCGAAGTTTGTGATGATGGGCGACCAAAACCTTGACCCACTGGATGGCGATGGCTTTAGTGACATCATGCAAGCTTTTCACAATGACCCATTGGTAAACCAAGATGTGATGAATGGTGAGCTCTACCCAACTAGCTATGGCGCCGCAGAACACGCGGTGGATAAAAACTCAACTCACCCAATTCCAAATCGCATCACGTCTACGTTTGGTCTTGGTGTTGACTACGCAATGCCATCAGCAAACCTAAATATTGTCGATTCTGGGGTTTACTGGGCGGCATCATATGAAATAGGTCGTAAGCTGTTTAACGACAGTCGTATCGGCAAATACGGCAATGGCAAAGATGTGTCTTCTGACCACCGTATGGTTTGGATCAAAGCGCAATTTTAAATCCAACGCATCTTGAATTCAGATACAATCAAGCCTCGGTGTTCATGCCGGGGCTTTTGTTGGTTAAGGCAGTTTTTGGATAAAGCCGTTTTTTTAAGGCCATTGTTTTTTAACGAAGTTGTTTTTTAAGCTGCTGTTTTTTCTAAAACCGTTACTTGTTAAGGGAACTGTTTATCAGGGCGACTGTTTATTACGACCATCGCTGATTTAGACTACCAGCGGTACGTCAATGAAACACCCATATCTTCATTTGTCACCCAAGGCACAAGCTGAACATTGTCATCGTATGCATCTGTAAATACATACGCACTCAAAGTACCAAGGGCTGCACCAGCAAGTACATCTCGCCAATGATGTTTCTTTGCCTCTACACGACCGACACCAACCAACGCCGCCACACCGTATGCAGGAAAGCCCGCTTCCCATCCATAACGTAAATAAAGGTGAGTCGCCGAAGCAAAAGCGTTAGCCGTATGGTTTGAAGGAAAGCTGTCATTGCCGCTTTTATCAGGGCGCTCGGCATCGATTGTTGTTTTGCCAATCAAACCGATTCCTGATGCAGCACCAATACTAAACCCAGCTTGCCAAAAGCCTTCCCAATCCCCTTTGTATGCTGGGACTGCCGCCGCTGTTGCCACTAAACCATAGGCACCGATATCGGTGAGCACATCCCAATCTTGGTCACTCATCGCTTTCACAGACTGAGCACTAAAAATAGAGACGAAACCAATTAAACGTACAACGTTATTCATTAATACAACCAATTAGAATTTATATATTCGTGAAATCATGATAGCACTCGGCGCTATTCAACTGGGTACTGTAACCGTTGAAACGTGAATTGATCGTGAAATCTAAACAACAACATCGGGGGGCTAACTTGCTCTGTACAAGCTAGCACTATCAATCTAGAGGTTGTGTTGACTACATTGTGTGGTCAGCAAGTCTTTTTCGTTTTGATATCTTGGCTACCCCTTCAAAAATCGAAAACAAAAGACCAACCCAGATAAAAGCAAACGTCACCGCTTTTACGCTATCAAATAGCTCACCAAAAACCATAACCGCCAACACAAACTGTAGGCTTGGCTCAATGTATTGCATGAGCCCAACCGTAGACAAGTTTGTAATTCGAATTGCGATTGAGTAGAAAATCAGCGGTAGAATCGTCACCGGAGCGCTGCCTAAATAGAGCATGAGGGTTGTTATATCGACCATAGAAGCCAACTCTCCTGCCGTTAATTGTTTAACTATGAGGTAAACAAGGGCAATTGGCGTTAACACTAATGCTTCAATAAACAGTGTTGTACTCCAATCAAAGTTAATCTTCTTCTTAAACAGACCATATAGAGAGAAAAATAACCCCATTGTCAGCGCCACCAGCGGTAATTGGCCGTACTGGAAAACCTGATATAAGACGCCAACCGCCGCCAAAAGAATCGCAACAAACTGCCCTTTAGATAGCTTGTCGCCTAAAATAAACACACCCAGTGCGACAGAAACAAGCGGACCAATAAAGAAACCCAAACTTGCATCAATCACTCGGTTATTCGTGAGCGCCCAGGTAAAGGCAACCCAAGAAATACACATAAGGCTACTGGCGACATACGTATACCAAAGTGATTTCTTATCTTGCCAAACCGCAGACCATTTCGGCATATGACGTGTTACGACCAGAACGATAACAGCTCCTACAGGCACCGATCCAATCACACGTAACGCCAACAATTCGTCCATCGATGCATTGGGTAGAAAGCGATAGTAAATAGGCAACAATCCCCAAATCACAAAGGACAATGCAGCCATTAAGTTGCCGTAAAGGTTGTTGTTCATAACTCGCTCAACTTAAAAAGTGACGCGATTTTGTCGCGTTAAGTCGGTTTGTAAGGTGAATTTGAGAGCACAGATCAGCGGTGCATGACAAAGCACTGAATCACTGCTGAAACTCTCACCCCGCGTAGGATTCAACAAACCCTCAAGAAAAACAATCAAAATGTAGCAAAATCTGAATATTTGAAGATTGTGTATCCTCTTTTCAATGCAGCACACCCTGAAGTTACTTGGAGCCATCTGTAAAACGAATAGTATCGATAAGGAAAATATAGAGTTATAATCCCCCTATTTAGGGTCGAACCACCATAAAGATTCACTGTTGGCACCCTAGTAGCTGACGGTCCAGTAAGTAAAGATCGAGTAACGAAAGATGTCTAGATGGATGGATTTCAGAAATCTACCGCTCCACAGAATGCAAGAGCATTAGGCTATCGAACCAAACTAACTTAAAAATGGTTTATGAAAAGAAAATCAGGTTTTACATTAATTAATCTTGTTGCAGTTATCGTATTTGTCAGCATTCTTGCTGTCACCGCTGCGCCACGCTTCTTAAACATTCAAGATGACGCCCGCGAGGCACACTTAGAGGGAATGAAAGGTGCGATAGCATCAGGCTTAGGGATGGGCTACAGGAAGATGGTGGCTGATGGTTTAGCAGAATATCGTTACGTCTCGAACATGAATTCTGACAGCAGCGAAACGCCCACTATCCCCGCAATGAGCCTTCCATTTCCCGGCTGCGAAATCAACGGAAGTAAGCATTGCGCTTTCCGCTACGGTTATGCTGATGCCGATGAATCAAGCCTGAGCATTCTCGTACCAGAATTAAGCGCTCAACACGGAAAAAGTGATTGGCATATCGAGTCTAATAAAAATGAACTCACGACTTACATTTATGCAAGAGACGACGAAAGATCCGACTCGACTCAGTGCACAATCAAATATACGCCTCCAGCAAATCTAGGTGACGGGTATACGTTAGAAATTTTGCCTTGCTCTTAATGACTTTACCTTGGCCTTAATAACTTTACCTTGGCCTTATCATCTTCTTGCTCTCAATGATCTTATCTTGCTCTCAATAAAGAAAAAAGGCTGCCAATTTGGCAGCCTTTTTCGTTTCCTTACACTGGAGCGAGATTAAATACGTGCTTATCCATCATATTTACCATACGACCAATCTCTGGTTTGGTGATGGTGTCATTGGCGCCAAGAGATAATGCTTTCACACGGTTATCTTCACTCATTAACGAAGAAAACATCACGATAGGCATTTCGTCGTATTCTTTAGACTCGCGCAGTCGTTTGACTAAATGCATGCCGTCCATACGAGGCATCTCCACATCAGTCACAACAGCATCAAGTAACTCACTAACCGGCATATTTTCTTTTCTGGCGACTTCGATGAGATCCATCAACTTCTCGTACGCTTCGCCACCATCTTTGCATGTGATGACGTTGTAACCAGCTGACGTTAGTGTTTCTTGAATCATAGAACGAATAAACGCGGAGTCATCAACAACCATTATCGTCTTCGCATTGCGCTTACCGACCATACGTTGATTAAGATCGACCGACTTATCTCCCATCACGTCGTACTTCTCCATACTCAGTTCAGGGTTAATGTCTGCAATGATTTTCTCAAAATCCAAAATCATAATCAGGTTGCCATCTTTACGGACAACGGCAACAACACAATCTTGCTCTCCAGCCTCTAAAAATTGGCTTGGGGATTCCACATCATTCCAAGAAATACGGTGGATACGCGAAATGCTGTCGATCAAGAAGCCATTAGTCATCTTGTTAAAGTCGGTAACGATAACAAATTTACTCTCGAGGTCAGAACGAGTAGGTACACCCAACCACCCCGCAAGATCAACAAGGGGAGTGAGTACGTCGCGCGACGAAAAAACACCGATCATATGAGGTTGCGCATTCGGATAATCAGTCGTCTCCGGTACGCGAATCACTTCTCGCACTTTAGCGACGTTGATACCGTAATAACATGTCTTCGTGCTGCCATCTGGCAATTTTTTTTCTAAATGGAACTCAATGATTTCAAGTTCATTGGTGCCACTTTCAGTTAGAATAGTACTGGTTACGTTGCTCATAAACCCAATTATCCAAAATACGCATCATAAAAAGATTGATGCCTTGCCACAAAGAATCACTTCATAGGCGAAAATTTTTGAGAATCCTTTTGTAATCTTTGAGACAGAGTTTGTAAATAACCAAAAGGATGCGGACTGCACATTTCTATATTAAATACTAAAATTTCGTTCTACTTTTGCACAAAAATACAGCTAAGCAGTCAATATAAAAAGGCGTCTTTGGTATTAGCGGCCGATAAGAAAAAAAGTTTAGTCTTAAATTAATGCGCTCGGCCTGAAAATCGTTATCTCAAACACTCATACTTCATTACCGTCATTATAATAAGCATCAGAATGCGTAATAACCAATCGAGGAAAGCAAACTTTCCAAGTGGTTATTTTATGAACTAACTTATTGCTTATAGACTATTTAATCTATCGATATCGCAATAATGAGACGGTGAATTTCGAAAATTGAAATTCTCATTTTCAACAACTGGTTACAGATTTTTCCTACAATACAAATCTGTAAGAAATATCTAAGTCTATAAAAAATAGTGCTGAACGGAAGTGGCAAATAAAATTCAAACGCAAGTTGAGGCACAAATATGAATAACGCTCTTGTTATCGACAACCAGCCGTTATATAGCGAAGCGCTAGCTTCTTTAGTTAAAACCGTTTTCCAGCCCAGTAATGTTCTGGAATCAACAGATAGCTCCGAAATTATGGAGATCATTCGTAACCAAGCTGTTGATTTGGTTATTTTGGATGTAGTGCTAGGTGGCAAAGATGGTATGCGCCTGGCAATGAACATATTAGCGACAGGCTACCAAGGTAAAATTATATTTATTTCCTCTAGCGATTATTCGAGCTTATCTAAAGCTGCTTATGAAATGGGTGCACATGGTTTTCTAAGTAAAAATGAAGCAAAATCAACCATTATGGATGCCATTGTTAGCGTAATGCGGGGATATACTGTTTTCAAAATAACGCCAAACCAATCATCGAGCAACATTGGCTTATCAAATCGTGAAGCGATGGTATTTCATTACCTCACGCAAGGTTACTCAAATAAGAGAATTTCTGAACACCTTTCATTGAGCGCTAAAACTATCAGTACTTATAAAACAAGAATTTTAAAGAAATACCATGCAGCATCTGTGGTCGAACTTCTGAACGTTCTTGACCAAGCAGAACCTAAGAACCTTTGTCGTTAGCCTTCCAATCTACGCAACTCTAACAATATAATTAAGTAATCACATACTTGGCGATAGCATCAGTTAACAGCTGGTGCATTGAATTGTTACGATGTGTTTGTTTCATTTGTACCACCACTTTCGGGAGTCCGTGAAGATAAAAAGTTTCGGGGACCGGGATATAATGGAAGCCTTTGATTGGTTCTTGAAACTCCAACAAAATCGTCGCAGCGCCTCTCATCTTAATTACCTTGAGCAAACTGGTAATGTTCCCGATCGTGGCAACTCGATCAATATTCACCCCACTTTCCTCAAGTGCGCGCTTGGTAACTTGCTCCCTATCCTTCCAACCTGCCATCTCAAGCAGAATAAATTTAAGCTGACAGGCTTGTTCTAATTCTGTAATACCTAATTCATCTGGCACCACGATTACGGCTCGAGTATGACCAATAAACTGTTGATGAATGGATTTTGGGTACTCTTCATTAAAGTAGTGAAGCTGTATATCAACTTTACCTCCAAGGAGGTCATCAACAGTGCTGTCAGCATTGGTTGCGACATTAACGTACGCGTTCGGAAACAACTTCATCAGATCATCTAAAAGTAGATGACCAAAAGATTGTTGAGCGGATTGCGGCAAGCAGATAGTGATACTCCTGTCATAAGACAAGGGATCGAACTCACGTCTGATCAAACATGTCTCTAACTGATCGAGTGCACTGGTAATTTCGGGTAATTTCCTCTTTAAATAATTCGTAGGCTCAAAATGATGGGCGTGTCGGATAAACAGTTCATCCTCTAACTGCGCTCGCAAGCGGGTGAGGTACTTACTAATAGAAGCTTCACTTTTTCCCAATGCTTTAGCGACAGGTTTAAGTTGACGATGTCGTTCTAGTAGCACCAAAATTTTAAGAAGATTTAGATCGAGATCTTTATTCACAACGTGGATACCAAACAGAATCAATGACTAAGTAATGTTTTTATAATTTATTTAGACTAAAAATAAAAAAGCAGCCTTTTGATAAGCTGCTTTACTATAGAAGACCAAAGAAACGGTATGGTCAAGTCTATCAAACTTTATTAACGCCATTTAGTGACAATTCAGTGATTTTTATGATTAAGACATTGTCTCAATCTTGATCCACTCTCCCACTGTCCCATGGTGCTAAATGGGGATTGGGTACTCATAAGAAACGCCAAACCAAAACGGGAGACAGTCTAAAGTTTTAGTTTCGTACCGTATTAGATATCTGCGATTTTTGAGAGTTCGACGATATTCTTCACGTTAAACTTTTCCAGCAATCGCCTTTTGTAAGTGCTCACTGTTTTATCACTGATAGAGAGTATATCCGCAATATCTCGGTTACTCTTTCCTTGCAAAAGCAGCTTCATTACTGAGTTTTCACGGTTAGACAACGATGGCGTGCTGCTGCTCTCTTCTACCGTCGGTTTAAACTTGAAGAATGAATATCCTTTAGCCACAGCTTCAATCGCATCTTTTAAGATATCGTGGTTTTCAGATTTACACACATAACCGTCAGCACCCGATCGAAATGCCATTTGGCTGTACATATGGCTAGTCTCCGCAGAAAAGAAAATCGACTTACCTTTAAAACCATGAGACTTAATACGCTTATAAAAATCATAACCATCGCAATCCGCAAGGTTTACATCCAAAATTAATAGCCCTATGTTTCCCTCTTTTAGGATTTTGAGTGCATCCTTAGAACTCGTTGCCGTGGTTACCTCGTCAGCAATCTCCAAGCTCTCAACTAAAGATTTGATAGCAATACAGACAAGTGGGTGATCGTCAAAGATCAAACAGTTAAATTTATTCATCATTTTTTATCTCAGTATTGTTATTGCTTCTAAAGGCATAGGTTTGTCGATGAAGTAGCCTTGGCACACATCGACTGTGTAATTGCGTAATGCCTTCAGTGTCATCTCGTCTTCCACGCCTTCCGCAACAACACTAATATTTAGGTTTCTAGCAAGGGTGCAAATTGCTAACACTATGTTTTTCTTTTTGGGATCATGAACCAACCCCTGAACAAATGAGCGATCAATTTTCAGTTCGTTGAAAGGCAGTTGAGCCAGCTTTTCTAAAGACGATGAGCCAGTACCGAAATCATCAATGCTGACCGTCACGCCGCTCATTCGAAATTTGAGTAGATTTTTATACAATGCAAAAGTAACTTGAAACGTATCACGCTCGGTAATCTCAATCGTAAAACGTTCAGGGCCAACGCCATTGTCGTGGCATTGTTCAATGAATTTATTCGCAAAATCAGGGTTTTCGAGATTGCCATGATCAACGTTAAGTGAGACATGATGTTTGAGCCCTCGGTCTCTCATATCGTATAACGCGTTATTAAACACAACTTGAAATAAATCGCCGGATAAATGATCACGCTCTACTATTGAAAGAAAAGTATCAGGTGAAAGCACCCCGTGAATAGGATGAAGCCAGCGCGCTAAAGCCTCGTAGCCGATGACATCACCTGTCATCAAATTCATTAACGGTTGATAATAGTTTTTTATACGCCCTTCTTTCAGTGCTAACAGAAACTCCTGATCTTGGATTCGGATATCTTGACTATGACTACCTTGCTGGAAGCTGGTGTTTTTTGACAGATCAACATCCGCTCTTTTAATCATCTCGACAACTTGGTGTTCCTTATAGGGTTTATGCAGCTTGCCTAATACTTCAAAACTGAACGTTTCACACATTGCTACCACCGTTGCCATAATCGCAAATTCCATTGCGCTGGCCAGTACAACCTTTCCTTCAAATCCAATTTGATTGAGCATCTCCATCATATCGATACCGTCTTTACCTGGCATTTGTAAATCACAAAATACAATATCGATATTCGACTCTCTCACATGTCGAATCGCAGTATCAACATCTTCGAACGTCGTAACATTGACTTCATGTTGAAGCAAAATCTGTTTGAGCACGATGATTTGCAATGGATGATCATCAATCACCATGACGTTCAGTGATTTACTCATGACCTTTCATCCAATCTTCTGCTCGATGGATCTCTTGTTCTATTCGGCTAGCAAGCCGTGAAATGTGAGTTTCAAATTCCACACCTGTTGCTTTTTCTGTATCGATACACAATTCGACTAAATCGGAAGCACCAACCGCCCCTAACGCGCCTTTAACGCCATGGATTATCCTTTTCTTTTCTTGTTCGCTCGTCACTGCTTTTAAATTAGATATCTCTTTCGTCATCGAGCTCTTAAATACTTTCGCTATCTCATAAGCGCCTTTATTCTTGAATTTCTCGAGCCATTCAGGCCATAGTCTCTCTTTATCCTGACTAAGGTAAGGCAAGAGTTTCGACCTCAATTTTTCTAGGTCATAAGGCTTATTTAAGATGTCATCGATACCAATATTTTTGGCATGTTCATTGGCTAAACGCGAATCTTCCGCCGTCACACCAATCACAGGAATTGTCGCCAAATCTGCATTTGATTTGAGCTTTTTCACCAGCTCGAACCCGTCCATCTCTGGCATATGAAAATCGGTTAAAATCAACGTTATATGCTCATCATGATGGACGTATTGCCATGCCTCCTGACCATTACTCACGATCACAGGTTCAATGCCCAACTCTTGCAGTTGCATTGTGATAACACTCTGGTTAATCGGGTTATCTTCTACCACTAAAACCGTGCCACGCCTCCAACTTACATCTTTAAGGATCGGAGAGTTCTCCGGTTTTTTAGAGCAATCTTGACTTAACAAAGCCAGTAAAGTGTCGGGATATTTGGCCTCAGTGGAACTCAAGCCACAGTGACTGTCGTGAGCGCAAATTAAGTTAAGCCCTTCATATTTTCCTTGGGAAGAAAACTTACCAGTAAGGTCAGGGCTGACATCCGTAGAGACCATTCCCCATGTCACACACCAGTCACGCACATTGGAGGGAAGCATTGGCGAAAATGAGTAACCAATATTTGGTTGATGACATGGTTCACAAGGAACAATAGGAAGCTTCACCAGCATCGTGGTCCCAAGCCCTAACTGTGAGTCGATGTATAATTCTCCGCCCATGCACTTTACAAGACGATCGACGATGCTTAAACCTAATCCAGTGCCTCCATATTTGCGTGTAATCGTATCATCAGCCTGGACAAAGGGTTGTAAAATGCCTTCAAGTTGCGTATCACTCATACCGATGCCCGTATCTGCTACTTTTAAGATCAGCTTACGTTCGCTCAGTGCAACGCTCACATTGATTTCACCATCACTGGTAAACTTAACGGCGTTTGAAAGTAAATTAGTCGCAATTTGTACGAGCCGTACAGGATCAACTTTTAACCAAGGGGTATTAAACGGTTTAAAGAGCACTCGATAATCCAAACCTTTGCTTACGGCTTTAGGTTCAAAGCTACGGACGACATCACACAAGGTTGTTAGTACATCGGTTTGTATCGGGGTAACCTTTAATTGCCCTGCTTCAAGTTTGGAGTAATCCAACACTTCATCCACCAACAAATTTAGGTGGTTTAAAGATCGCATGGCTTGAGTGATTAACTCTTTACTATTTCCGCTATCTGCCTGTCGCGTCAGTAAATCCAGCAAACCATGGGCCGCTGATAAAGGCGTTCTTAATTCATGACTCATCGTCGCTAAAAAACTTTCACGTGCTCGAACGGCCGTCTGTGCTCTTTCTTGTGCAACGATCAAGGCAAGTTCTCGTTCTTGCTGCTCGGTAATGTCTTGAATAATCGTTAAAACAAACTTCTTTTTACTACTTGGTGAAAGTATCGATTTTCTCTCACGGTAGACATGCTGGATACCAAGCTTACAGTTTTTTGCTGCCGTCGTATCTGAGAGACGTTTCCCTGCAATGACTTGTTGAAGCTCTGCAGCATTGTCTACCAGCGGACTAGCACTATGCCGACTCTCAATCGTGCAACCTTTGCAGCGTTTATTACGATAAAGAGAGCAATTGCTCATCTGAATCTGGTTATCTTCGCCATGAATAAAGACGATGCTGTTGATCTCTTGAATAATATCCATGAGCCATTGCTTTTCTTTTTCTTCGTTGGTGGCGTTAAGCTCTGCTAGGCTAATTTTCAGTTTAAGATGCGCCAATACGAAGTAGACAATTGCCAATAGCACCGCAAACATTGCCGAAGCAAAAAGAACAATAGTAAAAACATCTTCTTCATCATAACCATAAACAAGATTGAAATTGCGGTGCGCTCGATTGAGCTTGTCGATCTCTCTCGCATCAATAGTGTCAATGATGCTATCAAGGATTTTCTTTAACTTGGTATTATTATCCGCGACAGCAAATGCAATGGAGAGCGTCAAAACATCCTTTTTACTAATGATCAGCCCGTCAATATTATCGTGCGCTATCATGCTATGAACGATATCATCAGGCACATAGGCAACATCAATTTTACCTGCTTTAAGATCGGTTAATAGCCGTTTTAAATCGTCATAACGAGTGAAGTTCTCTTCTTCCCATGAATCGAGATTTATCAAACCCTGCCTTTTCAGGCTCATGAGAATACCAGATTTAACAGCATGCGACGGATGGTTTTCTACATCAACAGCTTCAATCGCGACAAAATTGTTGTGCATAAATGGCTTGGTAATAAGCCAGTCTGAAGATTGCGCATAATCCACATAGGCAACGGGCACGATATCCGCGTCAAATTCCGTCAAACCACTGTTTAAGCTGTTGCTAGGCTTGACGTATTCAAATCTCAATCCTGTTCTTGATTGAACTAAATCGATAAAATCGGGGAGAAAGCCATCTAAGCGGCTGGTGTGTGCGTTGCGGTAGAGAAATGGGAAGGCTTCTTCACTGCTGCTGTAGGTAATCGTCTGTTTATTATCAGGGTCGCGACGATATTCAACCAATAACTTGTCACTTACGTGGTATGGGTTCTTTGATGCAACAGAGCGAATGTTCTTACCATTACGCTCCCAGCTTAAAATACGATTGATTTTATCGACAAGATCTTGGTTAGACTTAGATGCGATGAAGCGTACTTCCTCTTCATTCAACCAACTTGGTATATCAACCGAACCGTTAACGATATCTTTCTGATCTAAATACTGGTTAATCGCCACATACGTCGAAATAAATGCATTTGCTCGACCATGTCTCACCTCTTCGAAGGCATTAACGCGGCTCTCCATTGGATGAATGTTGGTCGCGCCCATGTCTTCGAGGTACTGACAGTAAACTGTTCCAACAACACATACCCATTTAAGTTCGCGTGGATCACGCTTGAAGTAGCTGTCTTCACGATACCAGACTGCAATCGTACTAGAGAAGAAAGGGGCAGAGAAAATAAAATGATCTTCACGTTCAGGGGTTTTACTGAAACCCACCGCTCCATCAATCTTACCTTCTTCAATATCATTTAAGAGTTCAGGTATCCCCGTGTAAGGGCGCAAAACAAGGTTATAGTTGAGCACCTTCGCAATATTGGTCAGGTAATCAAGATTAATCCCATAGAACGCCCCAACCTTAATATCCGCTTCGGGGTCTGAAGTTTCTTGAATAATGGCACCAACTGTAATGGTTTTTGTCGGCATTTCCCGAGCAAGCGAGCAGGTTGGGCTCACAATTCCAGAGAGTACGGCAAAGAGGAGAATTGTTTTTCTTAAAATGCTGAACATAACGACTTCCACGGCTTGGAGTGTCAGATTAATTTGCACAGCGTAAATGTCAAACATCGACAAATTTTAAAAGTGTTCTTATCTTATTGTTTTTAATTAACTTAATTTCCTTTTGTAAGATTAACCCTACATGATTATCCACCTTTAACTACAATGAATTTGTGTCTGCCATCTCATCACGAGAATATACAGGTTATTTAACATTTAAAAAGTAAAAAATACATTGTAGCAATGAAAACGATGAACAATGTGCAATGTGCAAAAGGGTCACCTCGTCGAAGTGCCTTTAAATTGAACTGGCTCAGGATGGCGTTTCGCTATACAAACGGAACTGATTCTTTCCTTCTTTTTTAGCGAGATACATTGCCATATCTGCCTCATTGACCTTTTCTTCGAGAGATGCCCTATCATTACTAGCCCAATAGCTAAGACCGATGCTCGCTGAGATGCCACACGTTACCTCTCCGAAAAGAAATGGTTTGGATAAGCACTCGATGATACGTTGAGCAATAGGCTCACATCTTGTCGTTTCTCGAACGACGATCAGAAACTCATCGCCCGCAAGACGTGACACCAAATCTCGCCTTGCCACGCAACTCACCAAACGTTGCGCGACAACTTTCAATAGTTGGTCACCAATAGCGTGGCCATACTGGTCGTTCACTGTTTTGAATCCATCCAAATCGATAAACAGAATATGCTGCGATATCCCTAGTTCGTGCTTCTCTTGTAAACGACGCATCGCTTTTGAACGGTTAGCAAGCCCTGTTAGTGGGTCATGATTCGCCTGATAATTTAGACGCTTAAGTTCAAAATCTATTGTTAAATCAGTGAACGAAACCACAAACGCTTCCGCTCTGCCTGTTTCACTCTTCAACACTCGCACTTTCAACTCGCAAGGCATAACGCTTCCCTGATGGCTTTTAAGCTCAACTTGAGTTTTGTAGTGACCCGTTTTTAGTAATCGTAACTTGTCAGCTTTGTTTAATTCAAAAGGCGTCAGGAGTTCTAAAGCTTGTAACGCACCGACTTGACCGAACCACCTTGTTGCTGCGTGGTTTTGGGTTTGAATATTCAACGCTCGGTTTAAAACTAAAATGGCATCTTGGTTTTGGTCAAACATCAAATCAAGCAGCTTACGCCGCTGTTCTGACAACGTTTGATCCGTGATGTCTTGCAGTTGGATCAAACTGCTTTTTTCTGTATCCATCGGATTACAAGAAATCAAATAACGCTTAGTTTTATCTAAGCTACGAAGCTCAATGCCTTTTACTCTTGTGTGCGTATCAATCGCCAACATAATGCGTTCAATTTTAGACAGAGGCTCAAACCGGCTAGTAAGCAATGCATTCACATCTGAATTGATATCGACTCCTTTCATTTCTTTCGATGCGATTGGATTGAAATAAGTGACCTTATAACAAGAAGAAACAACAAGTACGCAACGCTGCATCGCATCTAATGCGCTGTTAATATAACGGTTTTTATCCTCTACTCGCTTTAAAACCTGCGCTACTTGAGACTCACGCTCTGCCAAGCTCATGGTCATTTCATTAAAGCAAGCGGTCAACTTACCGATTTCATCTTGGTGATAAACTGGTAGTGCTTTTCTGATCACCCCAACCCGCCCCATGTGCTCTATTGAACGATGCAGTGACATTAATGGCAATGAAATCAGGGAATGCAGCAGCTTAGCTAATGCCCACGCGCAGATGGAGAGCAGTAAAACGACCACCGCTAATGCGAGCCACATTTTTTGTTCCTTCGTGATTAGGTCCTCAAGCGACACCCAGATTTCGAGTGCGCCGAGCTTTTCATTACCTAACACAACCTCATAATGGCGCATCACCACGCTCAGGTGAGTACACTTCAAGGTTCTTTTTTCCCTCTCACATCCAACAGGAAAATCATCAATAGAGGCTAAGGTCTGGTTATTTTGATTGATAACAAGTGCTGAAATAATGTCGGGATCAAAGCTCAAATTCGCTAGTTGTTCTTTCGCAGCGTATGCATCATCAAACATCAGCGCCGCTTGAAGTGTATTTGCGACACCTTGACCAAGAATATTAATTCTTCGCTCTAGTGCGATTTCTTGCGCCAATACCATATATTGAATGGCCGAAGTACTCAAACCAATGACCATCAAGGTGATTGTAAACCACGTTGGTAACATCATTTTATGACGCAGTGGCAAGCGAGCAAAACGAGAATGAATCATAACTCGTCCTCTGCCAGTATCGATATACTGAGTAATTGCGCTCTTAGTTGAATGCCCGTTGGCGCTATATGACTGCGCGATACCATAGGACGAATACGGTTGTTCTCTTTCACGAAAGCAACCATCCCCCCCATAAGAACAAACCTCTCGCCATTACCGATCAGCAAAGAGTGAGGGAACGACTTTTTCAGCTCCTCTATTTGAATGGTTTCTGCATTCGGGGCATAAAGAATATGACAAGTATTTGGTTCTGCCCCCCTCGAAAGATCAAAAAACCCAGATAACTGCTGCCTACGCGCTACGATACGTTTGAGATGTTCAGCAACAGCGTCGCTCTGCGTCACACAATATTCCATTAGCGAGATAGATTGACTCGTCTTCACCCAATCCGCTAACAATGCAAAGCGATACAAGTAGACCGCTTTTAAATCTGCATCATCATAATGAGCAAAAGCCAATGTTGTACTCAAGAATATCCAGAGAGCGAGTCCGTACTTTAATACAGATACTTTTTCAAAATGCATTACCATCCAACGTATTTCCAATCTAGCGTCAACCAGTACTGAGTTCCATTGGCAAACGCGTTGTAATTGTTGGGAAACTCTTTGCTCTGACTCGCTCCTAGATTCTCTACGGAGGCAATAATCTCCGTCATGTGATTGTATTGCCAACTCAGAGAGGCATCAAAAGACATAACTTCAGGCCAAATGTAGTCTTTGTTCACAACAGAAATAGGATTTAAAGCAGACTCATAATCATTATGCAGTTCTGATTCAGAAACATACTGAGCGCTGACACTTAACCACCACTGCGGCGTGATATCCCACATCACTTGTGCATTAGCAAAGTGGTGCGGCTCGTTTTCAATCATTCGTTTTACTGCATTGTTGCGTGAGCAAATAGGACCTTCACAATGACCAACAATTCGTTTATAGCTATAATTAGCGTTAATTTGAACATTATCAATCGGTTGCCATTTGGCAGCAACCTCCCCACCGAAGCTCTCACTCCAAATTGGATCAATCAACTGAGCGGTATAATGCTCTACAACCGTGCCGGATGTACCGGGAGATGAACCACCAATAATGATGGTTTGTAATGCCGATTCTGTCTTATACACTCGAATATTGTCGTGACGAGTATAAAAGCCACTAATACTAAATTGCAGCCTTTGTTCATCCCAAAAGCGATAGCCAAATTCATAGGTCGAAACCGATTCGACATCTAGGTCGTTATTGCCTTTTGATATGTAGCTGTAGTAATAGTCATAGTGATTGCCATCGCTAAATTGAAGGCTTTCCAAATAATGGTTTTCACGTAGGTGTGTGCTTGACTCCAAGCGTGACGGTGTCACTATAGCTTTCCCCCAACCCGCCCATAATCGTTGATTGTTCGCGAGTTCATAACTCAAACGAACCTGAGGCTGTGGTTCAACATGATGAGTAATATTGTCGTATTGCCAACGACTACCGAGAGTTAATGTGATTCTCTCGTCTAGCGGGATATCCCAGTTAACGTAAAGGCCATAAGATTGGTTAAAAAAATGAGGACTGTCCGATATGCGTAAGTAAGGCATTGTTATTTCATCGTGCTTATCGAAGAGACCAAACTTTTCATCGATTAGACGAATATTGGCACCGACAGTGAACTCCGTCCCCCTAAAATCTGCGAAGGTATAACGTGAGTCTAAATCCGTCCGAAAAAATTGCGCATTGTCATGAGAAATGTCATTGGAGTTATAAGTAAACCAAATTTCATTTTCCCAGCTATCACCGTTTGAACGATCAAAGATATGATGTCCGCCAGCGAAGTATTCTTGCATGGTCATCTCCGTCGCATAAAAATCAAACGGATCGGCACCAGGCATGGCAAAATGAGGCTGGTAATTACCCCAGTTGTAATCTTCACGGGAGCGAGTGCCACCCGCTTGCACACTCAACGTATGTTCATGTTTTTGGAAATCCAATCGGCCGCCAAAGCGCTCTGTATATACGTTAAAGTGTTGGATATGAGCGACGCGGTCCTCATCACTCGTCCAAGGCATATGATCAACAAATTCGCCGTAAATACTGTAGTTCGTATATTCATCAACGTATCCTTGATGATGAAGTTGATATTCACGGTAATCGTAATTTCCGAAGCTTGCCGACACCTTCCCTCTTGCTGAACCTTCTGCTTCTTTGGTAATCACGTTGATGACTCCCGTGACGGCATTCCCACCCCACACCGTTCCTACTGGACCAAGTACAACTTCGATTTGAGCAATATTATCCATACTCACGGGAATTAAGTCCCAATTAACACCGGATGACATTGGGTTGAATACACTACGACCATCCACCATGACCAACATCTTGTTGTTTAATGTTTCATTGTTGCCACGCGCCGTCACTCCCCAGTCGTAGTTGGAATATTTTGCGACATGCAGGCCTGGTGCCAAAGATAACGCATCAGCGACAGAGCGCGCACCAGAGCCTTTAATCTCTTTCGCAGTTATGACGTACACCGAAGCCGGCGTGTCCGCAAGGGATTGAGAGGTGCGTGTAGCCGAAACAACTTTGGTGTCTGCTAATGAGCACAATGGCATTTCAAGTAGAGAATCAAGATCATAGTTAGCAGAAGACGGAGCAACAGCTCCGAACGTGGATGCAATCACGAGGTTTAGCGACAAAAACATAAGGGTATTTCTCAACGTTCGAACACTAGAGGTGGTGCTTAGTGGAGAAGTTCAAACGTTAAATCACAACATATTTATATTATGTTCAGTATACCATTTGTATTTTATGGCTTCATTTTAAACCAATGCTAATTACGCTAAGTTATTTTTGTCGACACGATTAATAAGTGTGACAGGTAATGGAGCTAAAAAATAAAAAAGCGCCTTTCGGCGCTTCACTGGCAATTTTTACTGGGGCTTACTTAACGACGAGCTTTTTAATTCCAAACAGGATCGCCGTACTCTTCACAGCGCTGTTTATTGTAGCTTTCTATGCGCCCACCTCTTCCAACAAACTGCGCCTGTACAATCATTCCCGCATCGATAAATTCGCGTAAGTCATTACATGAAATTTTAAAACTGCTATCCTGAATTACGACAGGCACCCATACGTAGCCTCCGCTACGAGGTAAGTATGACTTGAACACAATTACACCATCATCGGAAACCTCAATCGTGTGATCGTATTCATTCAGTTTGTAGAAACGTTTTCCATCGAGTTCGGCTTTCGCATGTTCTATGGTTTCTTGTGTTGCCGTTGAAACCAGAGTTTGGTTCGGCACGGTCTGACAGCCAACAACCGATGTCGCCGCTGCCAGCATTAAAGTTAATTTAAATTTTTTATTCATTGTATTCTAACCACTGTGGTGCTGTTTATTATTTTGATAAATTATATTATGCGTAAATAGTATTTAAAAGAAAAGCGCCTTTCGGCGTTTATTTCACTGAAAAAATATCCGTATCCTTAATCCCAAGACTCAAACTTATTGGGCTTTACGTGCTTTATTTTTAATCTAACGTTGGGAGCCAGAGCTGTTTCAGTCCCCATTTCACAGAAGTACTCAACAGAATCTTCGTCTTCGGTCATATCAACGGAGTTCGCAACGACACTCAACCGTCCACCACCTCTAGTCAATGAAAAGTACGCATTCTTGTTTTCATTTACTTCAAATTTCAAAGGAATGAATTCAGGTTCTTCAAGAGAAATATCTATCCATTTATAGTTATCTAAACTATTCCCTTGTCGTGAGGTATAAACTGTTTTCAACCCATTTTCGTCAACAACAAAGTACATCGAATTCTCGGCTTAATTAAAACAAGCTTTCAAACTGCCACTTTTATTTTCTAAATCACATGTGAATATGACATAATTTTGTTCGCAACCTGCATTTACAAAAAAACGAGAAGCATAAAAAACTAACCCAAAACATCTATTGTGCTTAATAGGCAAGGATGTCACCTTTAAATTTTTATTCTGAACTTTTTGCATGCGTATAAAACTTAATTTTAATTCTATTATAAGAATGATTTAAACACACCCACTGCTTTTATAAACATGCAAACATTAAGTTCTCAAACCGAAAAAAGAAGCGGACTGTTAGCTGATTTAGTATTAAAACAAACATTCGCATTGCTATTAAAAAGTCCTTTACATTAATCAATATATATTTAGCTATACAAAAAGTTAGCAGAAAAACTATCATATACTATCTAATCTCAACTATGGCTTTGAAATAAATTTCACTCATCATAATTAAAACTAGTCAACTCTTCAGCATCAAGTACAAACTTTCTAATGTAAATAATTCGGTCAAGATAACACTGGCGTTGTAATAGTTGTCCCGCTTGACCACCTTGATAAATTTCAGCATAAATTGCACATGAGTCAGAAGCGACTCTGTACTCTTTTTCTACATTATTAGAAATAATCTTTAAAATTCTATCAATCTCTGAATTGCTTTTATTAGTGTCGAAAACTTTATTGATCAACGACTGGTTAAATACAATTTCCTTGTCAATACAACTAAAAGCCTTATCAATAGAACCAGTGGAGTTATTCGTACACTGCTTGTAGCTATCAGTATAGTCGCTAGCTATCGATGAAAATGAAAAAAGTAATACTAGTAAGCCAAGTAATTTCATTAATTTTCCTCTATAATTGCATTTTGGTCTAAAAGCGCCAACAGTTTAATCTTCTCACTAAGAGCACGTTGTCTTAAACCATCCCACCATGTAGGAGAGCTCTTAAAAAATAAGTGTGTTTTATCATGTTTATAGTTTTGAACAAGCTCAATAATCTCTCTGCTAGAAAGATCAGTTCTTTTGCCAACAGCTCTTGATATTAAAGATGTTCTTGCGCCAAACTGGACGCTAGTTGACCATATCATGTCAAGTATTGCAGCTTCGTTAGTATTTTTAATAATGCCTTCTGAGATAAGCTTATTATAAAGTGGATCAAAATGTGTTTCTTTTATAAACTCGTGCTGTGCATTTCTAAAGCCGACCGCATCACTATTTGCTATACGCTTCCAAGTATCATCAAACGCATCACTACCCACGGTCAACTCACCAAAATGGTCTCTATATTTAGAATTTTTTACAAAACGATGCACAACTTTTAGATTAGACGACAACTGGTAAACACCATATGATTTACCACCATGATCCCCTCTACCTGAGGAAATAACCCCCGGACCTCTTCCACCTGATTCATAAATTTCAGATGTTTTACCCAGTTGCACGACGAGTTTTGGAGATAGCTTGAATAAGCAGAACGGCCAATAATGCCAAAGACTCTTATCACCGCTTAGTTGCAAGTCACCTTGTAAATCCTGCATCCATGAGAACTTATCTGCTCTTTCCAGTTCGAATTGCGAGAAAAGATCAAAGCTCTCCATCACTTGATCGCGCCATGGGGAGTTAAGGTAGTCTTCTTCAGTCACAAAACCGGCCGAGCACTTAATATCTAAAACTTCCTTCGCTATCTGATGGATTGATTCATAAAGACTTCGTGACGATTCTGTATGCCAATCTGTAGGATGTTTCACAATAAATCGCTCAAAGTGCTTACGTTTACCGTCTAAGTATACTTTAGCATCTCGAGCAGTAAACGAAGAGAAGTCTGTTACTTCGTCTTCTGTCACAGATTCAAGTAATTGCTGAATAAACGAATTACTCATATCAATGGCACCGCTACTGTCGGTTCCATCTAGAATAACCAATGGATTTTCTTCCGCATCTTTGGGTGAAATCTGTTTTTTGAAAAATTCTGGCGGCTCCTCAAAAGAAAACATCTCGATATGAACACGATTATCGTCTTTTTTAGTTCCAATTGCATCGTTGCTATACTCGTGCAGTCCCATGTAGCCGATATCTTCCCCAGCTGAAACTTTTATTCCCCCACTGAATAAGATCGGGCGAAAAGAAACCACACTACCGTCCCTAATCATTGCCGCGCTGTCCGACATCCATTTCGGTTCTGAAACTGGCTCAGATAGGACAGCAGAAGAATCTTCCAAAATATCAAAGTCACTATTGAGACCCGAAGCAAACCAAACAATCTTGTTTAACAGTGCTTTCTCTCTATCACTAGACGATTCGCCATTCTCTACCACACGACACTTAATCATTTTGTAGGTGTTTTGGCCGATCTGGTATGGGTGGGTTTCCTTCTCTTCGGCATACAGGTATTCAAGTAATGTTCCTGTAGACATCGACTGCTTTTTTGCACCGGAATTAGTAGGCACATCACTATGTTTGAAAGTGCGTACATTTCTCGCTTCTTGTAAACGGTAACGCGTAGTTATAGATGAATTGGCACCAATATCTGAAGGTGGCGCAAGGTGCATATAAAGTGTATAGAATTTAAAAACATCTTCACTATCTTCAGGGTTTTCTACCTTGTGTTCAATAAGCACAAAGTTATTGCTGTATTTTAATTCTTGATCTCGATAAGTAGTAATTTGGTAATCGGCATGAATCCGAAACGCTACAATTTTACCATCAAGCATCGCTTGAATAGGTCTGAGCCCTTTACCCCAAGGTAGCATTTTTGAGGTTAAGTGAACCCCACTATGCCAGCCGTAACCTTGCCCTATTAAATAACGTCCACTCTTAGCTTGATCAAACAACTTAGTAAAGTCACTGAGCGTATGGTACGCATCACCTTCTCGTTGCGCTATCGGGAAAACTGCATCCATGGTTTATTATCCTAGTCTGAAAAGTTGTCATCAAAAATGACAAACGATGGCCGATTTAGGTTGTTTGATTTCGTGTAAACCACGGCATTTACCCTACCAAGGTTAGTTGCAAAGCCTGATTTTCCTGTGATATTCACGACACTTCCAACGGCCATGGCCGATATAGAAATTAAGATGTCATTTTTACTTTCAAAAATTTGACTAATGACGTCAGGGAGCGCTTGTCTAAAGTGGTTAAGTGCTTTTTTGTAACCGTCTATCCCCTCTTCAACGGAAGTCAACGAACGCGCAGAAGCTTGGCTTTGTATAAAATCTAAACGACCGATAATTTCACTATTTAGCTCATCGATATATGAACAGATTTGATTGTTTATCAACGTCCACAAGACTAACTGCAAATACCTCACGGTATTCCCTGTCCCCAAAAGGCGAAGTTTCGCAAGTAGTTCATAAGGAGGCTCAAACACGTCCGCTTGATATAGAACCCTCAATATGTCGCCATTTTCGTGCACTTGTTCTAACAATAGTTCAACTAGGGATTCGTACTTTTCCAGTGAAGTCGTATCATTTTGAATATGGTAAAGTGCCGAGACATAAGCATCAGAAAAATCTTTTAAATGGTTTTGGCTAATCGCGTAGGGAGAAAGTATACGACTCTGCTCTAGCACGATATCTCTAAAGTCATCGTCACTGAAAGATGGAGACATCAAGATCCCCCAATCATTGGCAACGCCAACACGATCTTCCCAAAACGGTGATCGGCGACCTGCTACAAATGTACAAAAATCATTCGGATCTGGGTAAGTTTCCGTTACAACATTTTCAGCTAACGATTGGTTCGGATTATAAGAATCTTGAGTTTCGCTGAGCACTAACTTGCATTCTTTTAAAGCTAACCCACCGACCGATGCTTTGCCGCTAGAGTCCAAAGCCCCACTACCAATGATAGCTCCAGAAGGCTCGACTAAAGAAAATTGCGCATTAGAATAAGGCATCCCGTTTGGGTACTTGCACTCTATATCCAGCGTATACGTCCCTTCCTGATCTTCCGTAACAGAAATCGATGGGTTTTGTGCGCCGCCAAGACACATAGTATTGGCTTTGTTCATGGTCATTTGGTCAGACAGACGACATACGCCCTTGCCTTCAAACTTAACTGTTGGTGAGGCTGAGATGAATTTCGCTTCGGCTTCTATCGTGCCGGATGAGACACCTTTTTTATCGCCGCCGGCATCACCTGTACTTTTTGAAAACGTACTGCCTTTGATCGCAACACTGTTGCCACCATCCATAGAGATAGTCGTAGTGCCACCAGCAAGGTCTGCCGATTTCGCATTATTGCCATAAGGGATAGGTACGACTGGCTTACCGACCTTCGTTAAACAAACATCAGGGAGCGTTGCATTCGCTTCACCACCTGAGCCTTTATGAACTACCGAAAGTCCATTCGCACCAACTGTTACGCCCATAACCAATCCATTTGAATTTTATTGATTGAATAATAAAAGAGATCGCATATTGCAATCTCTCTAAATGACTAGTGGATTTCACTTAACCGACAGTGACATTCACGATAAAGCTAAAAACTGGCAGGAGATCTCATTTTGAGATCAACTTTTTATCGATACACATCAAGCAATTGCTGAAACTTTAAATCTATAGCGATATACGTTGCGGCATACATGATTGCAAAGGTAATCGCGCTAATACCCAAAATCAGCTTGGGAGAGATCACCCTTTTTAACGGTTTCTTAATGTATTTTGCTTTAAGGTTTACTAAAGAGACTTTCTCTTGCTCTGCTAAGCGATCATCACGCACTAAGCGATAAATGGTATTGCCGATTTCTGCGAGCTTTTCATTACCGCGCTCTTCACGACCGTATTTGCCTTGAAAGCCAAGTTGAAGCAATAAATACAAAAATTCAATAACGTGACGGTACTTGCGAGGATCTGCTTTTAGGCGTTCCAAAATCACGAAGAATTTGTCACCGCCAGAAGTCTCGTTATGGAACTCAGAGAGCAAACTGTTCTGGCTCCAATGGCTATTAGCGCCCCACTCTTGTCGGCAAACCGATTCATCAATCGCAGCACACAAGCAGTAGCGGATGACCAAAATGGAGGCGCGATCCAATTCCATTTCATTGAGCTTACGTTCACCTTTTCGTATCTCGCGAGCCACTTGTTCACGAAATGGCATTGGGTCATCAAGCCAAGGAATTGAGGACATACAAGATAAGCTGGCGATCAACCATGAGAATTGATCAACCAAGGGGTTGATGCCCATGTTTTCAATGTTTAGGTCTTGTACCGCGATATTACGAGACAAGTCAGGCGCTGGCATCACCTCCATCGGTTTGCCAGGCTCTGGTTGGAATAAAACTACGGTGACGTCGGTTTCAGCATAACTCATAGACGAACAGCCCATAGTTGCAATGATAAGTTCGCAAAGTCACCCGCTACGTGGACCGCTATTGCCGCTGTATTTTTCAGTGCCGCCCATTCTTCGCCTGTCTTATCCAGTTCGAAGTAGGTGTAACCTGCATGGTAAGGCAGTGCACGGGGTACAACCGGCATTGGTTTGATCTCGATACCCGGCAGTTGAAGGTTAATCAAGTCACGAATGTTATCGATAGAACCGATCTTGGTTTGGCTAACAAACTGGGTATGCAGAACATCCAAAGTAACATCAGCTTTAACCGCAAGAATAAAGGTTGTGGTATCAATGATCTTGCTGTCTGGAATCGCTGCTGTTCGAATGCCGTAGTTTTGATCTTTTAACGTCAGTGGGATTGCGCGCTGCTCAGACATCACACTCAATGTCATCTTCGCACTATCCAAGGTTCTCAACAGACAGCTGGTTAAGTCACCATGATTGTACTTGGTGAACTCAATTGGTCGACGAGATGCTGAGCACAAGGTTGAAAGCTCACCCTCTGCTTGAAGAAGAGTTCGATAAAAAGACTCTGGATGAACCCCCTCCACGTTAGAAAAATGCCAGAACAAAGGCTCGTATCGGTTGAGCGCTTGTAGCAACATAAAATCTGAAACCGAGGACACGCCTTGCTGATCAACCACACCCAAGCGCTGAACAATGGATTCTGCACGGTGTTTGAGCATGGAGGCAAATTCAGTCGCGAACTTGTTCAGTACAGTTGAAGCGTGAATATCGATACACGTAGGGATAAAGCTTTCGTCTAAGATCACGCTGCCATCTGGCTTCACTTCTGAGATCTTTAGAATTGGAATCGATGTGTAAGCACTCTTATCTTCATGGTCATACATCAAACAGAAGTTAAGCTTACCGACCACAATGTTGGCCATGTCCTCTGAATCATAACAAGCGTCGACTGCCTCCTGGGATTCCATGGTGTAACGAGCGCCGTCTTTCTTTGTACCGAACAATTCAGAGCGCTCAGAAGGCAACGGACAACAAAGGTAGACGACTTTATCGGCAATAGAGGGATCAACGTCTTTCACTTCTGGCAGTTCAGCCAGCAACGGCAGTTCAAAGGGCGTACGGTCTTGAAGGATGCCTTCAGCACGTGTAATACCAATTTTGCCCAGTGCCAACAATTGTGAGTTAATCTCTAAACGCTTAATCCCCCAATGCAAAGGTGATGTATTAGCACTCAGCATGCTCGACAGTTTACTTTGTGAACGATCGAGTTGCTGAAAGTGCTGCGGCTTCATGAACATTCCATCTTGCCAAACAACTGGATTGTATAAAGACATGCTTTTATTCCTTAAAAGTAAACTTGCTCAATGCCGCGAGTGTTGTCAGAGATTAACTCACTGCCTTCTAACTTGAGTTTGATGTAGTACTCGCTCTTCTCTTGAATCACTTCAACTTTGCGCCAAGAGGAGCCGTCAATATCACGAAACGCGACTGAAAATCCGACCGAGCGGGTCTTCGGGTCGAGCTCCAAAAATTCATGGATTTTTTCTCCGGGCTGCATCTGGTATTCGTACCGTTTGATGTATTCATCTCCCAGTGATGCTTTGTCGTTCTCAAACAATGCAAAGAAGTCTAAACTTCGAAACAGCACGGGTGACGTCAATTCATGAATACGCAAGATCACAGGTGAAGACTGACCACCTTCACGAACGTTGAGAACCGAAGAAGCCTCAATCACTAATTCGATCGAGGATGTTTCTGGCGTAATGCCCGTTGATTCTTTTAATTGGTCCCACATGGAGCAAGCGGATAGCAGGGCACATCCGATCAATATGGCAATACTACGCATGGTTTCCCTTAATTGCTTTGGTGTAATTTTTCTTAATCAAACCTTTTAAGGAGGTTTCGTTCATCTGGCGGCGGTTGTTGGCGTAAAACTCAAGATACTCACCCCACAACTTTGATTTTGTGGTGAAAATTGATTTACCCGCAATATCACTTGCAAAGGTGACAGGGTCATTAGTCTCTGATTGCTCAATCAGCAGTTCATTGAGTGCCTTGTTAAACAAAATTTGATGATCGTTTAGCTCATCCAACATCTGCTCTACCAACTCATTTGGAGAGAGTAAGTTTTGGCTGTTGAGTGTTAACATCAATTCAGCTAAGTTGGAATCTGCCTCACTTAGGCCCTGCTCGCCTTTGAGTGATTCAACCTCGCGCAGGTCTTTTTGCAAATTATCGATACACAAACGAAGACACGTTCCCATCTGTTTAAACAACAAGGCTTCATTGCTTATCAGTTCTGGGTTACTGATGCCCAGTCCCTCATAAAATGCTTGACCTATATCAGATGAGTGGGCTGAACTCTCTGCATTTAAAGACTCGTTACTGACAAACCCCACTTGGGTTTCTGTCGGTTTTGTTTCTATCGGATTCGATTGTGCCGACGGTACGAATGCTTGTGTCACCTCTTCCCACTTCTGGCCAAAAGATTCTGGTCTTTGTGCAGCGCTTGATGTCGCTTGACTAATTGGCACTTCAAATTGCGGCGGGACCTGGTCAGCTTGAGGCAAATGCGGCGAAGGTGAAACGGGTTCCGTCTGAATCGCATCTTGTGGTATACGAAACGCTTCTTCTGGAGCGCGAATAGGCTCTTCTGGAATAAAACTAGCCTGTTGCGATTGCTCGCTTGCGACTTCGGCAGGAGCTTCACTTTTGGCGGCACCACCCAGCCAATCTTCTGGAATTAAATTTGGAATATCGAATTCGGAGTGGATGCTGAAGCTGTCATCAACAACTTGTCGTGTATTTTCGATCGGATTAGCCTGCGTCGGATGCGGCTTTTGCTCATCACGGATAAGATGATCATCTTCACGCTGCATCGAAAACTTAAGATGTGCGACAGGATCATCCGTGTCAACGTCATCTTGTTTGGTTTCCATAAACAAGTCTTCTAAAGCACCAATCTTTTCGTCTTCATCTAAGACCGCCTCACCGAGGTTAACTAACGGGTCGTTCGATACACGATCTGGCGCAATATCAGACGCGATGTCTTGCGCTGCGGAAACATGCTCCAGCGAAACACCAATTTCGTACTGACCCAAAGAGATCACATCGCCATCGACAATCGATACCGGTTGGTTCTTTAGTATCTTGTTACCGTTAACCATAGTGCCGTTAGTCGATACGTCACTGATGTAGTAAGTATCACCATATACACTGAGCAGACAGTGTGTGCCAGAAATAAAACGGTTGTGATCGGTCAAAGGTAGCGTACAGCTTGGTGCTCGACCCACTGAGCCACCACCTTCTGGCATTTCAATATGTTTTGCGCCCGTGAATTCCTCGGGGCACTTTGAAATAAATAGGACTAGCTGATGTGTTTGCATTGCTAAACCTTAAAATAATAGGGAAACTGACAGCTCTACCCCACCAATTCCGTCATTAACTACCGGAAGAATGTAGGAAGCTTGAGGGATGATTTGTATGTGCGCATCTGGATTGCTGCCAAGTTTGATTGCCGTTCCAAACGTTACTACTGCGCCAAGTTCAAACTGGTCGATATCTTCCAGCGCTTTGTAACGGTAGCCAGCATGATCGACTTCCCAACGGTTGGAGTACTGAGAGTATCCTAAGGACAGACCCGCTCCGACATAAGGCGTGAAGATACTCCAAGAAGTGAGTGCGTATTGTGGCACGACGCGTAGCTCAAGGTTATTAACTTCTTGATAAACGCCGTTTGCCGGAGCCTCAACCTCTTCTGTCAGATAATTTAGGCCTAACCACCAACGCCATCGGTTGTTGTTTTCATCAATTGGGCGCGTGTGTACCAAGCCATAACGTAAAGCGTCTTGATCACCGCTGGTACCTTCGTCATAGTCGTGGCTTTCCATCATAAGCATGTTGACTGAGCCGCCATAACGTTCCCCTTTAGCAACCGCAAAAGTAGAAAACAAACACATGGCCGAGATTAACCCAACTTGACTTGGTTTTAGCATTTCATCCCTCTTAGAAAACCTTTTAATAATATTCAGTGGCGAAAGATATCAAGTCTCTTTTCTTTTTCAATATGCTAAAAATTAGCCCCATCAAATAAGATAAAACACCTACAAATTAAAACCTTTTCACTAGTGATATCTTCATTTGAACGGCTGATGCTATTCTTTAAAAATTAAAAACCGCCATACAATCTAAATTAGATATAGCTTTATTAGAAATGAAAACATTCATAATGCGAATGTAATATCTATACAAGTCAACAGAAACACCAAACCAAACACATACAAATATCACATAGTTTTAACAATCTGATTTATCTCGCAAATACTTAAGTAAAAAGATTGTTGATACAAAAATCAAAAAGAGTATAAACCGCTATTATCTCAACTTTTTTTGAGACACAAGTCACTTATATAGAAATTTAAATACTCAATATGAGCTTGAATTATGTGAACGAAGATCACAGTAAGTTAAATTATACTGATTTAGATATTATTTATTATTCAATTAATCTCTTTTACCTTTAAAATCCAAAAAAAAAAATGTTAGCACCATCTTTAGTATGTATGAATGAATGATGGTTTACTACTTTTCACATAATCAGTTGGAATTGGAAAATATGTTTTTCAGCGACTTCGCTAGAAGGCCGATCGATGAAAGTAATCCAAGCGGCTTAAACCCTAATGGCTTAGATGATTTTGACGAAATAAAGCGCCAAATAAACAACCTGAATAAAGTAACTGGTCGAGTATCATGGAAAACCGTTCAGACACTGTCTAAAAAAATACTCAGTACCCGGGGTAAAGACTTTCGTTGTAGCTGTTACTTCACGGTAGCTGCAACTCACAACGAAGGTCTCAAAGGCCTAGTTGAAGGCTTGAACTCTCTGCTCGATTTATGTGTTGTTTACTGGTACACCGCCTACCCGGAGCACACAAAAGCGAATGCCCGTATCAGTGCCATCGAGTGGATGATCGAATACACTGAAAAGCGAATTAACAAGCATCGCGCCTTGCCTGAGGAGCTGCCTCTTATCGAGGCCGCGCATCAGCTGTGTCTGCGTATAGAAGAAGAACTCCGCCTTCACTACGCGATTAAAGCGCCTTCCTTTGGTCGTATTAGACGGATATTGAATCAGTGGATTGAAGAAATAAAAGAAACAAAAGCAAAAGAAGCCAGGGCATTAGAGAACAAAAAAGTAAAATCAGAAACACCACCGGATCAAGTTGGCATCAAGGTGAATATTGCACCACCGCCAAAAAAAGAAACCCAGAAAAGTCGGCAGATTCAAGAGGCTGAAGTTGTAACCAAGTCTAGTCGCGCTGTTATTTATTCTGTTGTTGGATTGCTTGTTGCCGCTTTTGCTTCCCACTTTATTTACAAGCAACACAACTATCAAAACCTAAAGAGTGATATTGAGCAATCATCATTCACCCAGCTCTCTACGATCGTCGATTCATTGAACTTTGAGAACAAAGAGTATCGTCTTTCTTTACGCTCTGTCACCGTCGAACGGCTCGATGAATTAATGACAGATTGGACAACTGACCCTGTAAAAGTCAGCCAAGTAAATACAATCGATAAACTGACAGCCGAATTAACAGATCTTTACCCTGATTCATCCTCCGCGAAACAACTTCGTGAGAATTTTTTAGATAAACGTTCTCGTTTCGAAAATGAATTCGATGCCATATACAAACGTTTTGCTTATGCTAGGACAGTTTTTGCGAACGTCGCAAAACAGAATACTGACAAGGAGTCAAAGAAAGCGTATGAATATAGCAATTCGTTGTTCCCACTTCTTGGGCGAATCGAATACGCAGAAAAAAATGCGCAGCAAAAGGAAATTGAACGCTCCCTCCTTTTACTGAACACCTACCTATATAAAATCAATCAGTTGCAAGCTGAAACCAGCGACAATAAATAACATTACAATTAAAGAATTATAGGCTTATGTTCAAACAAAAAATACTAAGAAACCCAATCGTTGTTTCTACCATAGTGGCTTTGGTATTAGCTGCAATCGTGACAGCGGTATATTCATTCTTACTTGAGGATACTGATAGACTGTATCTATGGGTTGGCCTTGGCATCATTTCTGCATTTTATCTGATGTTCCAGCTGTCGCTTTGGTTTAAGAAAAAGAACAACTCGAAAGCACAACAGTTGGAAACTGAAGAAGAAGCACTCTCTATGGTTATCCGCCCTCTCCTTTCCAATTCGGGAAAGAAACCAATTTATCTTATGATTGGAAATAAAGGGTCAGGCCGACGCCAATTTTTGTTTAATTCTAGTGCTATCAAACCCATGGATCGCTCTCGTACAGCAAAAAACGATTTTTTTGAATGGTATGAGTCTGACAGCGCCGTTTATGTCAAACCTGATCAGCGCTTGGTATTCCAAGAGGTATCCAGTAGCGACGCTTCATTGTGGAATACGTTTGTTGATGAAGTTATTCGCCACCGTCCAAGAAAACCATTTTCTGGATGCTTATTTTTCACAGACTTTGAGTTCATGATCGTATCTGAACCGGAGCAAAAAGATTACACCATCACAACCCTTTTGCAGCGCTTGAGCTCCATAAGTGAAAAAACGCATTCAGCACTGCCAGTTTATCTCATGATGTCCAAGCTCGATAAACTTGATGGCTTCAAAGAATACGTGCATTTCAGCTCGTTAAAAACTCGTGTCGAATTCCTTTCTATTCCACTAAAAGAAGCGAAAGGGGTCATCACTGAGTATTACCGCGACGGCTACCGCAATTTAGTGACAGTACTTGAAAGCAACGCTTTGGACGCATCTGCGAACTCGACAGACATCGACGAAAAACAAGCAATTCTCTCTTTCCCAAAGCAGTTCGAGCTTTGCCAAGCCGAAATCAGTTACGTGCTTGAACGCCTTTGCGATGCGAACAGTGGTACTTACTCGCTTGACATTCGTGAGATATTCTTCTGCTCTAGCTTACAAGGTGGTAGAAAATACAATTTGCTCGCAAAAAGCTGTAGCAATTACTTTAACTTACCGATCATTGCATCAGAGCACACGCAACTGACAGAAACGCCTTTCTTCTCACGCTTCCTGATTGATTCTCAGATACTTCCTGAGAGTGATTTTGCGGGCGAAAACAAGACATACTTGCGCCTAATCCAGCGCCAAAGTCATTTGGCTATGTTTGCTTCTGTTATTCTCTTGGGTGGTGGGACCTACTTTTTCGTCAACACGCTAGACAGTAATTTACGTGTTATGAATCAATTACTTGGTATTGATGACGTAAGCCAAATCGAACAAAATGCCAGCTTCAATCAACTTCTGGTTAACGCAACTCGCGCTATTCAACCTTCGTATAGTGCATGGCTGGAAGGGTCTCGAGCACTGGATGACGAACTGATGCCGCTGAACATCAGTCGCCTGGACCAAAGTACCCGTCTGGCGTATGAAGCACTTCTTAAAGAAGTGGCACAACAGCTGATGCCTGTGGTCGAGAGAGGCTACCGTCTGGAATTGACGCAAAATCAAGATAACATTGCCGCTGCCCTACCATTACTGAAAGGCTACCTAATGCTGAAAGATCGTTCAAAGCGTGACATTCAGTTCCTACGTCGCCAAACGCTGCAAACACTCAACCATCTGAGCGATAAGCCAGAAGTCGTAAGTCAAGCAATGCGTTATTTAGATGCTTACTTCCGCACCGAGTTTGCTCCTGTCAATATCAACATGGATATTGTTCGTGCTACTCGACGCTCATTACTGGCAAACTCTAACGTAGATCTTGTTTACGCCGGTATTTTGAATCAAGCCGATGCCATCGATCTTGGTACGCTTGATCTTCAACGCGCAGTAGGGTTCGAGTTCAACAACGTGTTTAACGAGCCGCTAGACGACAACCGCCTAGTGATTGACAAAGTCTACACATCAACGGGTTTTAGCACCTTCTATCGCCCTCGTGTGGACTTGATGTCACAGCAAGTGATCAGCGATAACTGGGTACTTGGTTTGTCTAACCACGTGATTCCAACCAAGCAAGAACAAGACACGTTTAAAACTCAGGTACGCAAAAAATACACCGATGACTACATTAGCTACTGGCGTAACGCTTTAGGTGAATTGAAGGTTCAGCACTACAGTAATGTCGGCGACTTAACCAATGCTATTGACCTGATTTCTGGCCCATCTTCACCAATGACCACGGTGCTGAAACAGGTGTACACAAATACCCAGTTCTCTCCAGTGGGTGAAAAAACCGAGTTAATTGCCAATGTAAACCCTAAACTAGCGGAATTAGCAGACACAGCGTCAGAAGCGGTTGAAGAAGTCGTAAAACCAGACTACCTATTGATGAAGCGTGTTGAACAAGCTTTTCACTTGTTAAACCAACTTCAAATCAGTGAAACCCCGAACTCCCCTACACCATGGGATGAAACCATTGCAGCGTTGAGCCGAGTTCGAACTTACATGAAAGACATCGCCGACGCACCAGACCCGCAAATGGCAGCACTGGCGGCGGCACAACACCGAATGAACAGTACCGAAGCGGATCCACTTATCAAACTTAAGCAAATCGCGCAGAAGTCTCCAGAGCCTGTCCGCAGTTGGTTGCTTGATGTGGTACAGCAGAGCTGGTCAGTAATGATTGTAGAGTCTGCAAAAGGGATTCAAACCCAGTGGTACAGTGAAATTTACACCAAGTTCAAGGAATTAGGACTAGGTAAATACCCATTTGATCTAAACGCCAAAGAAGAGATTTCAATTGAGGATTTCGAATTGCTGTTTGCATCAGGTGGTTTGCTAGACACATTTATCAAAAAGAATTTCGCACCCTTCTACGATACAAACTTGTGGAAACCAAAGCAGGTAGATGGCGAGACAATGCCGCTATCGCCTGCCCTATTGGTCCAATTGCGCAATTACAACGTTATCCGAGATACGTTGATCAATAAGAGCACAAACCGAGTTTCTATCCCGTTCAGTGCGAAAGTGTTAGACCTTGATTCTAGTGCTATCCGAGCCAGTCTGAAAATCTCAGATACGGACATCAACTACTATCATGGTCCGAGCCGAATTCGTGAGATGGAGTGGCCTCCGCAAAATGGTGACTTCAACATTAATATCACGATCCAAGATGTGACAGACGAGGGCAAACAACATGTTCTTAATAAGAGTGGTCAATGGGCGATATACAGATTGCTAGGTGATTCGACCCTGACAAACACTCATAACGGTAGCTTCGTCAGTGACATAAAAGTGTCAGGAAGGGATTTGAGCATTCGCATCACCCCTTTGACACAGAAAAACCCTTTCACTCTTGCCGAGTTGTACAACTTTACACTCCCAGAGTCGATTTAATAACAATATAAAAACCATAATAGGCAGAACACATGATTTCAAACATGACTTTACAAGGCTTAGACAAGTTAGACCGCAAAATACTATCCAGTCTGTTATCCAACGGACGGGAGTCGATTGCGAATCTATCTCGAAACATCGGTTTGTCTCGCACCGCAGTTGCAGAAAGAATCAATAGGCTGGAAAAAACAGGGATTATCAAGGGCTATACCGCTCAGATCCGCGTTGAAAATGAGGGTAGAAAAGCGGCCAGTTACTTGCTGATCTCTTGTGAGAAGGGCAAGAAAAATGAAGTAACAAGTGCTCTCAAAGAAATTCCAGAAGTTAGGTTGACAAGCGTTGTAGGTGGTAGCTTCGATATTATTGCTCTCATCGAAGCACCTGACCTACAGTCTATCCATCACCTATGTAATGAAATTGAATCTTTCAGCGGCATTCAGAAACTAGACACAACGGTTGTTCTCCACCAACCAATCAGTCGATAAGTTTTCTAGGCTCCTGCCGAATATTCTTGTCAGACTAAAAAGCCGCGAGTTCATCGCGGCTTTTTTCGTATGGTATTTCAATATTTTATGCCATATTTTAATGAAATGTCGCTTTAGATGCTGCCGATAACACGTATCTTCGCATCTTTGCCACTTGGGCTACCAAGCCAAAATGTCTGACCTAACTGGTTCCCCTCGCCATAACCGAGTTGGTTATCTGGAATAGAATCAAGGTTCACGGTCAGCTTCAGGTCCCAAGCCATCGGATCGCGTAAAATAAAGCGCATTAACCCCACCAGCGTTTTATGTAACTCACCATCGTAAGAAAACTGCTTAAACGTTTCAAAATCAATGTTATCGATGCACAAATTAAATTTGCCATTCAAATCCACGATACTCTGACCCAAATGCAAACTACGCCCTAGGACACAATTGGCACGGTTTAATTCGTTACGCTGGCTCTCGGCGATTTCGACCCGGCGATAAACCCATTCTTCGATTCGTACATTCGGTAGCGAAAAGTAATGCGAAACAATACCAGAGATCAGTTTAGGTGAGCGGGTACGTGTAGACAGTTGATTGACGTAAGAAAGGATCTTCGCTCGATCCAACTCAGCAACGTCACAATCTTGCATTACACTGGACAAGCCGGCTAGATGCAGAATTCGCCCTGAAAAGGCATCACTTGCGCCACTTTGATACTGCACGTGATAGCGGTATTTCTTCCATACACGGTACAGCAAACTGGTATAACGATTGTGAAAGAAATCGAAGAAATCTTTTACCGGATTGTCATCTGGATCACGCCCAGCAAGTTTCTCGGTGTAAGCTGCTGGCAGTGGCGAGCTTGAGCCATGTAGCCCCAAGAAGTTGGTCTCAACGCGGGTGTACTGCTGCCCGTTTCTTTCCATGTGAGTGATGAACTCCATGTCACTCTTCGGAAAAGACAGACTCGGCGACACACTAAATTCAATGCGCTCTTGGTGAAAGTACTTGTTCTCACCCACCGCGACAAAATTAGAATTTGGCTCAAGCTGATAGTGCTTCTCAAGCAGCAATACCGCTTGATAGAAGCTAAACTCATACGATTTATCAGTAAGTGTTGTAATCATAGAATCGTCTGTTGCCCAATCAGGCTTGCCCAGTTGTACACTTCACCCGTTGCATCATCAAACACCTCTAATTCAGTGAAGGAGTTTACACTTGAATACAAGCGGATGAATTCATTAAGTACTGTCGCCATGAGAAACATGTCGCCCTCATTGACGAAAAACTTAGAATTGGTGACTAACTTGAATTGATTACCACGAACAGACACACCACGGAATACACGATCAATTGGTTTCATCTCAGACGAGATAATACCATCAAGTCGGTGAATCGATGCGCGGTGCGCTTGTCTGTCGACGCGAGAATGAAAGTCATACGTTGAGAGCAGCACCTTCAACACATCAATGTTTGCCAGAGACAGGTAATTGAGCGACATATTGGCAATCAGCTGCCATTGAAGCTCACCGTTTACCTGTGGGCTTACCGATTGTGTCGGCTTGGTGATATTTTTAAATGTCGCGTATGTAGGTGATTTATGGGTTGCATAAGTGATGTCGCCAACCGAAAGGCGTTCTGCCAAATCGGCATTGCTGCATTGCAGTTTCATGAGCACAGTTTCTGTCCCAAGATCCGCAACATCGTTGTTGTGCGTGTGGAAAGAGATATAACGCTCCAACCCCCTGCCGCTGACCCGTTCAGCTACCTTCGATTTGTAAAACTCTCTCTTATCACGCTGGTTGATTTGGTGCTCGAATGATTCGAATTCGATAAGCGGCTTGCGTCGACGTTCGTCTTTGCTCCAACTTTCTACTTTTTCAATCGAATACACTTCAAAATGCTCTTGCGTGTTGCTCTGAGGTCTTACTTTGTATTCATTACGACGGTGCTCCAAACGAATTGGATCGCCGTCTTTTTCAAATAGATTCACCACTGGCGTACAATGTAATCTAACGTGCTTGTCTTTAAGCACGACCTCAGATGGTAATGCGCGCTTAAAGTAAAATTTAATATTGACGGTACTGCGCTGCGGAATCCCTTTTAACCACTCAAAGCCGTTAATATCAAAGAACATAAACTTATCGGGTAAAGAGAAAAACTCTTGCAACAAACGGTAACCTGCGAACGAATTTTTGCTGTAAGGCAGGAGCGCCTCGTTTTCTTCGTGCCCTACTGGCTTAATATACTCCGGCCCTAGTCGGTGCTTGTAGCCGCCACCGACATCAAGTTCAATGTAATCTAAATAGCGGAACAGCCACAAGAAGACGGTACGAGTAATATGTATCTCACCATGCAAATGCAAACGCAGCGTGTCCAGACCAATGCGAGATAGCTCAAGACCATTCTCGGTTGACAGCGTGAGATCAATCGTTGAACTGGTGCGACTGTTGGTTTGTTCAATATTGGTGATCGTGATTGGGTATAGGTTCACATCGTAACAAGTACGGAACAGGCATTGCGTACCCTCTACCTGTTCGCTGGCCATTTCCGCGCCACGTTTTACCACTGTTTTCTCAGTCACACTTCCGGTATGCGGTTTTAGCTCACTGATACACAAAGACGGTATCGAACGCATGTAATGCGGCCACAGCAAGGTCATCAAAGACTGAGTTAGTTCTGGCAGTTCATCGTCGATCTTCTCTCGAATGCGTCCAGTTAGAAAAGCGAAACCTTCCAGCAGTCGCTCGACATCTGGGTCAAAGGTTCCTTCAGAGAGAAAGTGCGTTAACTTCGGATGATATTTGGCGAACTCACTACCCGACTCGCGCAAATACGTGAGTTCATCTTGAAAGTATTTACTGTTACTCAAGTGGCACCTACTAAACGTTAAATTGGCCGTCGGTTCCCATGTAGACATCGATCGACATTGGGACTTTACCGCCGTTGTGGGAGACTTCTCCGCGAATACCAAAGCCCAGTTGCAGTGGGTTATGGTGGTCCTCACGGTAGTGAACCTCGACATTAAGCAGTCGCGGTTCAAAGCGTTCTATGGTTGATGTGATGTTCGTTTGAATATGACGAACCAGGTTCGTGTTATTGGAAAGCACGTCGTTAAAATCCGGCAGACCGTATTCACCATCGATCATTGCGTTGCCAGTATGAGTATTCAGCAAATCAGCAAGATGAGCGTGAATAGACTCAATCAAATGCTTATGAGACACCACTTTCTCGTAGCAATTCTTTGGTTCACCGAGCTCTATCCGCTCTAAAAGACGATAACCTTTTTCCATATTCGGTCCTACGAAAAAAGCAGCCAGTCTTCACTGGCTGCTTGATGGTTTCAATAATGGATTATTGGTCTAGTTTACCCACTAGAGACAAGTCGAAGCTTGCGCCCATGTACTTGAAGTGAGGACGTACAGACATAGATACTTTGTACCAGCCTGGATCGCCTTCTACGTCAGATACTTCAACCTTAGCTGCACGCAGTGGACGACGACCACGAACTTCCGCAGGCGGGTTCTCTTGGTCAGAAACGTATTGACGAATCCACTTGTTCAGCTCGATTTCTAGGTCAGAACGCTCTTTCCAAGAACCGATTTGCTCACGCTGTAGCACTTTAATGTAGTGTGCTAGACGGTTGATGATGAACATGTAAGGAAGCTGAGTACCAAGCTTGTAGTTCATCTCTGCTTGTTTGCCTTCAGGTGTGTTCGCAAACACTTTTGGTCTTTGAACCGAGTTAGCAGAGAAGAATGCCGCGTTGTCAGAACCTTTGCGCATGGTTAGCGCAATGAAACCCTCTTCTGCCAATTCGTACTCACGACGGTCAGAGACAAGAATCTCAGTTGGGATCTTAGTTTCAATTTGGCCCATTGCTTCAAAGTTATATACAGGCAGATCATGAACCGAACCACCACTTTGAGGACCAATGATATTCGGACACCAGCGGTACTTAGCAAATGACTCACTGATCTTAGAAGCCATCGCGTACGCAGAGTTGCCCCATAGGTAGTTGTCATGGCTATCAGTCACTTGCTCATTGTAGTCAAACGCCTTAATTGGGTTGTCTTCTACCGAGTAAGGTGTACGTAGCATGAAGCGAGACGTACATAGACCTAGATAACGTGCATCTTCATGTTCACGTAGACTACGCCACTTGGTGTATTGTGGGCCTTCAAATATAGACTTGATGTCTTTTAGATTCGGAAGCTCTTCGTAGCTATCGAGACCAAAGAACTTAGACGATGCTGACGTAATGAAAGGCGCATGAGACATCGCGCCTACGTTCGCCATGTATTCCATCAACTTGATGTCTGGAGAAGACGCTGACATCGCAAAATCACAAATAACAGCGCCAACTGGTTTACCACCAAATTGACCGTATTCACGAGTGTAGATCTGCTTGTAAAGACCAGACTTCACCACTTCTGGCGCGTCTTCGAAGTCATCAAGTACTTCGTCTTTCTTCGCCGAGATCAGCTCAATTTGAATGTTTTCGCGGAAATCAGTGTGATCAACAAGGTACTTAAGACCGCGCCACGTTGACTCAATCGCTTGAACTTCTTCGTTGTGAAGAATCGCATCAACTTGCATAGATAGTTTTTGATCAATTTCAGAGATCATCAGATCAACTAAAGATTGGTCGATTCTCTCTGTGCTCGAGCTAGCTAGTAGCTCGCTGATAAATGCTTCTACGCCACGTTTTGCAACGTCAAAACCTTCATCACTTGGCTTTAAACGAGTTTCGTTAAGAATGCTATCCAGAAGTGAGCCTGATTCTACTAAGGCTGCTTCTTGTTCTGGAGCTTGTGCTTCTGCAGACATGATATCCCTTACTCTTCTTTCGCTTCTTGGTCGTTGCCAATGCTTAGTTCATCCAACAGTTTCTTTCTCGCTTCTTCGTCTTGAAGAACCGATGCGATCTTCTTACGGAACGCAGGAACATTACCTAGAGGGCCTTTCAGTGCAACCAAAGCTTCACGCAGCTCAAGTAAGCTATTTAGCTCAGGCACGCTTTTCGCGATCGCTTCTGGAGAGAAGTCCTTCATGTTCTGGAACGTCAGATCAACACCGATTTGAGCACCCTCTTCATCAGAAAGACGGTTTTCAACGTTCACTTTAACGTTTGGAGACATGCCTTCTAGCACTTCGTTAAAGTTGTCTTTATCAATATTAACTGGCGTACGTTCTTCGATTGGCGTCTCATCTGCGCGTGCAGTAAAATCACCAACCACCATCATGCTCAGCGGCAGTTCAACGTCGTCTTGCGTATCACCAGTTGCTGGAACATAACGGATATTAATTCGCTCTTTAGGAGCCACCGAGCCGTCACGTGACATAATTAGTTCCTTATTTAACTCTTTAATTAGTCATAAATTGCTTTCCACTCTTCGTACTTCTCAGGTAAAAGATCCTTACTTCTGAATAACGGATGGAGTGTTTTCCGAATCAGGTCTTCTAACTGTGACGATAAGTGGGGTTCCCAGCTCGCAAGATTAAACGCTTTTTGTACTTCCCAACCCTTCTCAAGATAAGGCAGACACAACGGGTATAATCCAACAGACTGGTAAGCTGCTATCAATTGTAAATACAGCATAAACTGCCCGCGTCCCGAGCTATCCAGCTCGAGTTTACGGGCAAGTTCTGCGGCATATTCCCCTAGGTTTTCTAGAGTGATATCCTCCATCGGCAACGAATCTTCTTCAGATATCACAACCGTTTGAAAAACAGGTTGAGAAGCCGAAGAAGTCACATCTTGAGTCGATAACCAGATCAAAGTTGCTTCGTCTGCAAATGGTATAGAATTTTTAAAGGAGAGGTGCTCAATGCCCTCTAACGTATCAACAAAGCGCCTCACTTCTTGTTTCACCGCTAACGCTGCATCATCGAAGCCCAAGTTATTTAGCATCGAGTACACAAAATAATGACCCGTCAGCCAAAATGGCGCATCGGTCAATGTCCGCTCTAAGCGCTTGATCGTTTCGATGTCGCTTTCTTGATTGGCCTTGTCGCGATAATCTGCTTGTTGATCTGAGGATACGGCCAAGCTCAAAGGCGTTTGATTGTTTTGATGATCAGGAAGGCCATCAATGTCATCCCAAGTTAAATGACGATAGATTCGGTAAGCAAGCGGTTCACTTGGATTGGCGTGAATCATAGTTTCAGCCACTTTCTTCAATGTGCGCTTAGAAGCCGAAGGTGAAGAAAAGTCGGTATCAATATCGACTTCTTTAATGACGGCCTTCTTAATCGGCGCCGGTTTCGGTTCTGCTGGCAACGACTCAGTTGAAACACTTTGAGGCTCTTCCTGCTTGGTCGGGCTCACTACCGATTTAACCGCTTCAGATTGTGCAGGACTCGCAGTCGTTGAAGTAGCCTGTACAGGTTGAGAATCCGTTGCCGTTACATCATCGCTCTGAACATCGACCATAGATTGTTGCGATAACATATTGAGCTGCGTACGGATCTCAAAAAAGTCAGCTTCTGAGTCTTGATAGATATCGTCGTACTGACGCTGCGCTTCTTCAACAGTAGAAATACAACTCGAAACCAACTCCCAAGACTGAGGGCTTTCTGCTAACTGACTGCTCACCAATTTGAACTGGTGGTTCAACCATTCAACTGCACCATCCCTGCCACGTTTGCGTGAAGGGTATAGCCCGCTGCCAAACTGAGTAAGAGACTGATTGAGCAGCTTAAGGCCTTGCTCAAAGCCTTCTAGACCAGATTCTTCAGTTAGCGCACGTATTAGGTAACAAAGGGCCTTTAAATCTTTACTGTGATGACCAAGCACCTCGGACGCATGTGTTTTTACGACAGCCCAATCGACGGTTTCACCGAACAAAGATCCGAACTTCTTTACTTCAGATTCCATCATTTCGTAGCAAAACTCGTAACGAGCATCTTCACCAACAGGTGAAGCGTCTGAGATAGGAGCAAGCAAACGTTCGATGTCGATAACTGACATTAGCTTCTCCCTTCTGTTTGGTAATCCCTGATTGCACGCTCAACGGCGATAGCACCACGTGCGGGACGAGAGAGTTGATGGCTCTTATCAATTGAGTCCGTTGCCATGCTCTCAAGTAAATCCGTGATCTCGCCAAATTTTCTCGGCGCATTTCGCTCAAGATCATTGAGGGAATCGTGCAATTTTTGTTTGTCAAACAAGGCTTGCTCAGTCACCGTGCTAAATAGAATATATTCGCTACGAGCGACGATCAGGTCTTTTACTTTTTTTGTTAATTCTGGCGTATTGCCGAAGTACGCCTTCGCTGCTTTCGCTTCTTCAATAGCTTGAGTGTAATAATGATCATTTGCGTGTTTCTCAATAGAGTCATTGATATTTTTCATGACTTTATTTGGCAACACTTGGCTGTAGAAATACGCCTCAGACTGGTTTAATAACCAAGCAGCTTTCATTTCTTTTTCTGCGAGCTTCACTTCACCATCAAGGATCAAATTAGTAATCTGTTCGTCTTTGCTTCCCACGAGTGCCGAGATCTTCGTCGAGTTTACCGACGCCGTATTCAAACCTGCCATGACTTTGGTTAGGGTTATATCGGTATAAGGAAACAGTGCCCCATCATCGACCAACTTTTCACGCAAAGTGACGAGCTCTTTACGCAGATCAACCAAGGTTTTTGGTAATTCGTTGGCCAAGGCTTGATAGGCGGTCAACTCAGCTTGATTCTTTTTGTACAACTTAGACAACTTCTTTTGCTGTACTTGATACGCTTCACGATATGGTGCTGTCGACATCACGTCTTTTTCCATATCATTAAGCGCCTGTTCAATTGCCCAAGGCGGTTGACCCAAGAAAGAAGCGGTCTGAGCAGGCTTAATAGTGCTCTGCAAAGGTGTGCCCGTCGGTGAAATCTTTGGTTCCGATTTCACGATAGTTTTCCATTCGGGTTGATTTTGTTCGTAAAAATATTGGCCAGTTACTGCCATAACACTTAATACAAGACTTGCTTCAAGGAGTTTAAAACGACCATAGCTTCTTTTATCTTGTGGTTTACAGCGCGTCAGTAATAGATCGGCATTACGCAAGCTACTAAAAATAGGCGCATTAGATTGTGAATCGATCGATTGAGTATCAATTCGCGCAAGTTGTTGGGCAAAAGAAATAGCCGTATAGCCATGCCCTCTTGGATTATTAATGACTTGCTTGAGCAGCTTCCAAATATGATTTGGTATTAATGCCGGTCGCTTTCGTTCCTTCAATTGCTTGTGCCAAGAGTCGCCAAAAATAGATCCGATAAACAGATGCCCCGTCAAGAGTGCAAGTGAATATACATCGTCTTGTGGCTCAGTTTTACCTGTCTCAAGATACAGTGGTGACGCGTAACTCAAGCTCGCTTCAGCATGAGACTCAGCTTCACCGGTATAACGCGCGGCACCAAAGTCAATCAGCTTAACGTAATCGCCTTCGCTGACCAGCACATTCGATGGTTTAATATCTAGGTGACAGATACCACGGGTATGCATGAATTCTAGCGCACCAGCGAGTTGATACACCAACCAAGCAATGTGGTCGTGGCGGAAACCTTTAGAGGAATGACGCGCCATTTTCTCGGCCAATGACTCACCTTGGATCCACTGGTACATCAAGTATGGGCGTTCGAATTCGTTACCGATTTTAATAAAATCCGCAACGCTAGGATGTTGAGAAAGCTCTAATCTGCTCGCTTCATTGATCAACATTTTAGCGGCAACGTCTGGCGCGTCTTCGTTGACAACTTTACAACAGATCTGTTTTTCCGGCTGGCCTTTTTTGGCGAGATGGTAAATGGTGGTTCTACCATTTTTCGACGGCAAGGTGTCTAGTACGTCAAATTGCGAAAAAAGCACGTACTCAAGCTTGGGCTTGTTTCTCTGTACAGCCTTTAGCTCATTATATTTCTTTTTTTCAATGGCTTTGACAACCAATTGATCAATATATCCCTTGGCCGCTCCCTGCTTATCAGACACTTTGCACTCTTTTATCGAACAAGTATTATTAGTGCGAAATGATATTTGCTGGAACATCCTTGTTTCAAGGCTGGTATTTAAAACGAACAGTAAGTCTATTACTTTAGTTATTATTACTAAGTTATTAGACTCTTTGACTTACGCTTTCACTACATCGGTCATTCTGTTTTTTGGTATTAAATATCAAGCTGAAATGATGACAGCGATTTCAATAAGATTATCGTGATTCCAGACGCTAGCACGCCAGTAATTGGAGTAGTCCTTTATCGCCATTAAAATCAAACATCAACAATGACGAAGCTTGATTAAAATGATGGTTTTTAACTGTAAATGCGAGTAACGCAAGCGAAGAAGAGCTCCCCATTGTTCCCCATAACTCATTGATAAGCCGAGGTTGTTCAGGGTTCGTAAATCGTTCAGCTTTGGCACCTAGTGCGAAGCCATAGTCTTCACTGTGCGCACGCAGGTTCGTCATATCGGAATACACTTCACCGAAAGAATCCAGCTTTTTACTCGCGCGCTGTACAAGACGATACATGCCTCTTCTGTCTGAAGTATCCAACTCTGTATCAATATAGCCAAGTTGTGCTAGTGGCTTGAGTTTGAGTGTTTCTACCGTATTTCTGCGACAAAGAATGACACCAGCCCCCCCCTCACTGGGAATCACTCCCCACGGATTATTGGTGCTCATTACCATGGCATCATCGATGAGGTTTTGCATCGAATCAACCATAGAGTCGACGCTAATACACATCATGGCATCGTATTTATCCAATGACTTCATCGCCTGAAATACCAAACTAGGACCACTTGCATGTACAGCTTCTACAACAGAAAGATAATCAGAATAATCACTTTCTCCAAGCCATTCTTGGATCTTCACTAATGAAATGGATCTCGGCACAGCAATGAGCAACGGAATCGGCTTCAAAGTACGCGGTAATTGGGCCAAGAGTGAGTCCAATAAATTCGCAATTAACTCACTGGTTTTTTCAAATAAGCCGCACTCTTTTGTGTATTCGATTTTAGCAAACGTAAAACGCTCAATTCCGTCTTCACCAACCACTTGGTCAAATATAGCTAAATCAGCATTTGCAACGCTGCTTGCAATGTCCAAGTTCATTCCTGTCGGCGTCATGACTTCCATACCTAACACGTATCGCCCTGTTGAGTTATGCATGCTCACTTACCTCTTCTAGCTTGGTAATCGATGTCGACACCAACAAGTGTTCTTTGCCTTGGCAAGGGAATGCAGCGGTGTAACTGATTGATAGGGTTTTCTCTTCGGTATCAACAAACAAGGTATACATCGCCATATCCACTTGATAACTGTCATTTTTGAAGGTGGCGATCGCACGGTATTTTTCTTTCGGGATGCGGAATGAAAGCGTGTCATCGTGGCAAAAACCACTCATCATCAAACGCTCACCACCGCTAAGGAAACCCTTGCATTGCTGATCAGCAGGGGCGCTTTGAAAAAAGCGTTTATCGAAATCAAGTGGGAGCATAGGTTTGCGATTCTCAATCCAATCTTCATCAAAGGTGCCTGCCAATTTTTGCCGAGCCCCGAAAAACGGAGGCAAAGGCCCGAAGCCCGCTACTCGAAGATTTTTCGACGTAGCGCTCCATTCCTCTCTCGGATAGAAAACCGAAGGTACTTGCTGCTCAAGCAATATTTTGTTGGAATCCGCAACACCACCACCTATACGGTTACGCAAGTCGCCGCCAATCGCACATGTGTAGTCAATGTCTTTTTCAATAAATGGGATAGGCTTACTTGGTGTAATGCTCCCACCATGCTCTACCCAAACACGCTCACCGTGAATCGCGAGCGTTTTATCTATATGTCCGTCAATCAACACTCGGCACTCTTGGTAAGTGACAGGCTTTTTCGCATAGCTACGCGCTTTACCGTAAACAAGTACATCGGTATTGGTCTTGGTATAAGCGAACTCATGATCAACTTTCATTGCAGAAAAGCCTTCTTCACCCAAATATTGTGGGTCATCGAAGATTTCGCTCTCCTCTAACTCATGCCAAACTACACCATCAAACTGCCATCTACGTTTAGCGACCACTACCCAAACTTCATCACCATTTTCGTCACGCTGGAAACGGCCTTTAAGTGATAACTCTGGGTGCGCTTCAATATCCCATAACTGCATTGTTGTTCCTTACGTTGAATCGTTCGCTTGCGGAAGGGGCCGCCTTGAGATTGTTGAAATTCCAGTCTTGCTGATGAATCGGCATTGCCATGTCCCAATGCACGTACGCTCTGGATTGAATGCAGATTTGTCGCCATAGCCAATCTCGGAACATCATATTGACGTTAGCATCTTGCATTGCTGCAAGTGTGGATTCGAAGCTCAACGCAAAACCCAAACGGCTTGGCAGATTTTGAACGTGCTTTTCGTCTTCAACCCACTCATTGAGCAAGTCGATTATCTCCTCCCACTCATACTTAACGCCAACGTCCTGTGGCGTGAGAGGCAGTAATTTCCCGTACACGACGTATAACGCCTGAACCCAAACTTCACCATCAACTTCTTGTTGGTTTTCTAGGTATTCGATGATCTGCGGCACCAATTTCCAATCGCCACACAATGCAAAATCGACAGGCGCTAATGACGATGAGATATCAAACGCTTCAAATTCCCTTAACTCCAATAACTTGGCAAAAGTCAGTACGCGTTTGGAAGGCAAAGCACTTGGCTCAATACCAAAACTCTGGCGGAACCAAGTTCCCCTGTCACGTTTTGTAATCAAACGTTCAAACAAATACTCTTCAGCATTGGCATGATCGTTAAGCCATTCAATGCCCTCTTCTACATCCTGTAATGCCAGAAGCGGTAACGCAATATGAGCACGGATGATTTCCGCTTTGTGCCAACGCTTAATCAAGGCAACACTCAATGCTTGACGAATACGTAAACATTCAAAATAAAACACGCTGGAATTCGCTTTCCCCTCGATCAGCTCAGACATCACGCTATCAATGTGCTCAACAGGCGATTGCACGGCAATGACCATCGCGGTGTGATTATTCAGCGATTCAAGCAGGCTTAATCCACAAATGAGGTTATCAAGATCGGACCCCAGTTCGCCTTGAAGCATGAGCCAAGCGTAAATTTCTGGCTCTTGACCTCTCAACTGATGAATCAAACCTGGCGCTAACCGATAGAACGACAAGTACGCCTGTTTGAGCTCTTGAATTTGGAGCTCGATCAATTTGAGGTTATCCAACTCGCGACTCGGATAACCCCGTTTATAAATCTGGACACGCTGCCTGATCAAGAAACCAAGGCTCTCTGAAGCAACAGCAAGTTTTTCATTGCAGAAGCCGAGCCAAGTCACAGGTAATTGGGAAAGGTCCTTAACAGCACATTCAGCTTTCGCCAACGCACTTTCAACTTCTTGATTGGTTATGGGTGCCTGCAAGTGCTCGACACCAATTCTTTGTCGCATCTACTTATCCGTTATTAGCGTTCGATAACGTGGTTGCAATTGGTTAACACGATGCTTATCAGTTAACCCGAGGTAACTAGTTAATTGCGACCGTTCCGCCCTGAATCTTTTGTGCTTTTTCTGCTTGCGAAGTGACGTACTTTGCTTTGGTAGTAATTCTGCCATCACGTCCGCTGTAGCGAGTTTCAGTATCACCACTTTTGACAACCAGTTCTTGCTCCGTTTCAATCACCATCTTTTTGGCTCTCAATACGAATTCATCGGCGTCGTTTAAGATGGAAAAGAAAATATCCGTCACGAGAGGCAAGCTTAAATCGTCGTTCAAAAACTCAATTCGACAATTCATCTTGTTATCTATGGCCATTTGCAATTCAGAGCGGCGAAAGCCCCGCCCTAATCTTGCTGTTAGCGGCTTTTTAAATGGATTGCCTTCAAAATCAACCCGGACACTGCCCGTAGATTCGTTGATGGCGACTATGGTTCCAAAACGCGAAAAGCAAGCCGTTGTTTCGGCTTGCTGTTTCGTGATGGTTTCTGTGATAAGAGTTTGTTTTTCCATCATTAGTTAATCGCTACGTTACCACCTTTCACGACGACCTTATCGCTACCTTCAATGGTGATTGAGGCCCCTGAAAGCTGAATAGAACCGTCACTGTTCATCACTAAAGAAGAACCGCCAGTTTTCAGTACAATCTTGTCACCACTGATGATTTGTGTCGCGCCATCGGCTTTGTAAGATGTATTGCCTTTCACCGATACCGTTAAGTTACCACCCACCGTTTGATTGTCGTCTGCACCAATGTCTGAGCTCTTTGAAGCACCAACCGTCAGATTACTGTTTTCACCCACATCCAAGTCGTCGTTCTTGCCGATCTTGGTCGTGCGATTATCACCAATTTCCAAATCAGAGTTGTTCTTCACGTACTGAGTTTCATTAGCGTTGTAAGTAACGGTAACGTCTTGCTCTACTGTCTCGGTAAAGGTGCTGTTTACTTGTGTTGTTTTGTGACCGTCAATGGTTTCTTTGTGATCACCATGTACTTCATTAGTCTGATGACGCGCAACCTTCAAGAACTCATCTTGACCAATATCGCGGTATCGGTTGTTGAGTACTTTGGTCGACATGTCTTTTTGAGCATGAATATAGACTTCTTCTTGATTCGCCTCGTCTTCAAAACTCAGTTCGTTGTAGCCAGTTCCTTTATGCGTTTGCGTACGGAACGTGGTTCGAGTTTTGTTCTCTGGCAAAGAGTAAGGAGGGAAATGAAGACCATTATATACCGCTCCCGTCACTAGAGGGCGATCGGGGTCCCCTTCAAGGAAAGTAACCACGACTTCATGACCAATGCGTGGCAAATAAACCGCACCCCACGTTGGCGCCGCCATGGATTGGCTAACACGAATCCAGCAGCTTGCGTGCTCATCGTTATCTCCGTAACGATCCCAGTGGAACTGGACTTTGATTCGTCCAAGCTTATCGGTATAGATTTCTTCGCCTGCAGGGCCAACCACGACTGCGGTTTGCGGGCCGTCTACAACAGGTGCCGCCAACTTAGGCGCTTTAAATATCACATTACGAGAGATACAAGAAAACTGGTTATAATAAGTGGTTGGCATGCCACTCGTTTCGTCTTCATGCACTTGAGGATCTTGTCCTGTATGCATGACCGATAACATAATGTAGTCACGGTTAATTTCAGAGCGAGGGTGATCGCTAATATTGAAACTGTAGCCAGACGCTAAACGCATCACATCACTGCTTGCTTCAACTTGTTGATTGTCAACAATATGCTCTGACATCCACTCAGTGGTTCTGACCTGTCCCATTGCAGGATCAACATAACGGCCAGGATAATCAAACTGCTTCAAGTCATTATCAAGAGCACCCGTGTGGGTCATCTCTTGCGGGATCTTAGGCTGTTCGTAGTTGTAGTCTGTGTAGGTAACCTGACCTGTTCTCACTCGGTTTACCAGCTCAAGATCAGAAATATGCTCACGATCAGCCACACCGCCACCATCCGCATGGAAGACGATTGGACCAAGGTAGGAAGCATTAAGTGGCGAACTCACCAAAGGCACAATGGCATCGTTACTATCAACAATCACCATGGTGTGGTTGGCGTCAGAATGATCGAAGTAATACCACATACCATGTTCGGCCATCATTCGTTGAACAAACTGAAGGTCAGATTCACGATATTGTAGGACGTACTCTTTTGGTGGGTAAATACCAGAGACTTCAAATCGGTAGTCCGTTACACCGCCATCGTCCAGTACTTCGGTAATGATATCCTGCGCAGATTTCTGTTGAAAAATACGACAGTCTTGACGCTGAGATAAAAACCAAGCCTGAGGAACCAGAATCAGTTGGTAGCGAGAGAAACGGCGGCCTGTGCCAAGGTAACGAACCTCATTGACCACACCATTAAACACACGTGCAGCCCCTAGCCCTTGTCCATAAAGAGTCAGAGTGCCTGCTTTTCGAATTAGGCTATCGAAAGAGATATCTGGATCAAGTGAAAGTAATGAGAGACTGATGTGAAAAGGCTTAGAAAGCTCTTCATTCACTTGAAAGCTTTCTACACGAAAGTCGTGCCCACACCCTGGCACTTTAAATTTAAATTCTACGTCATTCACCATATCTTTTACCTGATACAAATAATCGAATTAGGGCCAACAAATGTTGGCCCTGAATCTTTACGCAAAAAGCAATTATGCTTCGCGTGGAGCACGCCAGTCGTCGTTACCCGCAGTGCCACATTTTTCGTGAGTCACTTCGATTGCACGGTAAGTCAGCTTAAGAACTTCTTCTGTCACGCGATCTGAAGTTGCAGCATCTTGACAGTGGTTCATGCGAGTTTGGATGTCTACTAGTAGTGCATCAATCAGTTTGATTGAGTAGTAGTGCTCTTGCTTACCTTGAACTGAAGTACGGTAGAAGCGGATTACACACTCAGGAAGTTTTTCACCAGATACTAGTGCGTTGAATAGTAGTGGAGAACAACGGTCTTGAACTTTAGTTACCACGATTGGACGGTGTACACGTTGACCAGTTGGCTGACCGCTTTGTGGGTCACGTGGTACTGTTAGTACGTGGTCTAGCTCTTGAACTAGGAACTCATCAACGTGAGCTTCTTGCCATGTGTTACCTACAGAATCCGCAGAGTAAGTATCTTGAGTGATGTGACCTTGAGTTTCGCCTTTAATAGACATATATGCTGGAGTTGGCATTCTTATTTCCTTTTTTAAATCTGTATTTGTTTAATCACCAAATCGCTTATCACCGCGACTGCTTAGTATATACAAACACCGTGCCAACCTTTAAAACCATTAAATAACAACAACTTACCAAAAATCAGCCTTATTAATCAATTTATTAAGTACAATTTATTGGATAAAAAACCAAAAAATTGGAAATAAATAATAATAAATTGTTTCGCTGATAAAAAGTGAAAATAACCATATACCAAGAGCAGAATAAAGTTAATATAACTAGCTATTTGGTTACTTTAACAAGCAATTAATTCTAAACAACAGAAATAGATTAAATAAAGCAAACATTCACACCAATCTGGCCATAAAAACCACCAACAAATGATAGTCAAAATATCTTGAAAGAAAACGAGTGTTAACACTTTTAGTATAATAGCGGCTACCTCTTTTCCTCTAAAGAATAAAATGGCTATGATAAATATAAACCTTTCTTCATTAATTCAGCGTCTACACCCTATTGCAAAAGTGGCATTAGAAGATGCAGCTGCACTTGCAGTTTCTGAAAAAGCAACAGAAGTTCAAATTGAGCATTATTTACTGAGCCTATTAGAAAGGCCAAATAGTGATTTTGACGTCTTATTAAGTCATTTTGATTGTTCTGAGAACTTATTAAGACAGTCGGTTCGATCCACACTCGATACCAACGCCAAAGGAAATGGCAGCAAACCTGTTTTTTCTGCTTTATTAATTGAATGGTTACAAGAAAGCTGGCTGGTTTCTTCTTTAGATCTATCCGCAACACAGATTCGCTCTGGAGCCCTGCTGCTAACGCTTGTTAGTAACCCTTTGCGTTATGGCCAACACGGCTACGCTTCGATCCTAGAAGCCGTCAATCCAGACAGCCTTAAACGTAACTTTGCTGAGCTAACTAACCACTCTATCGAGTCGCAAGTCGCCACATCAGAGAAGACGCAAGCGCGCGAAGATGGCTCGGCACTAAGCAAGTTCACCACCGACTTCACAGGCAAAGCGCGTAAAGGCGAAATTGATCCTGTTTTCTGTCGTGATCAAGAAATTCGTCAAATCGTCGATATTCTGGCTCGTCGCCGTAAAAATAACCCTATCGCCGTCGGTGAGCCTGGCGTTGGTAAAACCGCAGTCGTGGAAGGCTTGGCGCTTAAAATCGTGCAAGGCGATGTGCCTGACAATCTGAAAGGCGTTGAGCTTTACGGTTTAGATATGGGCCTTCTGCAAGCTGGCGCCAGCGTAAAAGGTGAATTCGAAAAGCGCCTAAACGCCGTATTAGATGAAGTAAAAAACTCACCTACACCGATTATTCTCTTCATCGATGAAGCGCACACGCTTGTAGGCGGCGGCAACCAAGCAGGTGGCAGCGATGCCGCTAACCTGTTAAAGCCAGCCCTAGCACGTGGCGAAGTAAAGACAATTGCAGCGACAACTTGGTCAGAGTACAAAAAGTACTTCGAGAAAGATCCTGCACTTGCGCGCCGTTTCCAACTGGTTAAGCTGGATGAGCCGTCGCCAGAGCAAGCCGCGTTGATCATCCGTGGTCTGCGTCCGGCGTACGAGAAATCACACAGTGTGTACGTACGTGACGACGCCATCACCGCAGCGGCCGCACTTTCTGCTCGTTACATCTCTGGCCGTCAACTACCAGACAAAGCCATCGATGTATTAGATACAGCATGTGCAAGAGTCAACATCAGTCTTAATGCCATTCCTGCTTCTGTAGAAACCCTTCAGCAAGAACTTGCGGCTCAGCAACGTGAGCTTGAAGCACTTGAGCGTGATGCCCTGCAACAAACTGGCGACAAGCACAGCCTTGCTAACATTCCTGATCTCAAACTGGCGATGGAAGCAACAAAAGAAGAACTCGCAGAGCAAGAAGCACAGTGGCACAAAGAGAAAGAGCAAATCCAACAGATGATTGCTCTGCGTTCTCGTTTGCATGAACTGGTCTTTGGTCAAGCAGATGAAGAAGAGCTGGCCACTGAAGAAGAATCTGAGCAAGAACAAGACGTTTCTCCTTACGCAGAGATGGATGAAGAAGCGGTTCGCATTGCCATTTCAGCTTGCCAAGAGCAGTTAGAGGCGATTCGCGATGGTAACCCACTGGTTCACTTTGAAGTTGGCCCAGATGAAGTCAGCCACGTCATCTCAGATTGGACAGGCATTCCGATGGGTAAGATGCTGCAAGATGAAGCGGAAACCACACTAAAACTAAAAGAAAGCCTCTCGCAGTGCATTAAAGGCCAAGAATTCGCAATCGATGCGTTGTCTGAAGGCATTCAAACCGCAAAAGCAGGCTTAGGTAACCCAGATGCTCCAACAGGTGTATTCCTACTGGTTGGTCCAAGTGGTGTGGGTAAAACTGAAACCGCTCGTGCGATTGCGGATCAAATGTTTGGTGGCGAGCGCTTTATGACCACAATTAACATGTCTGAGTTCCAAGAGAAGCACACGGTATCACGCCTAATCGGTTCACCTCCGGGTTACGTAGGCTACGGTGAAGGCGGCATGCTAACAGAAGCGGTTCGTCAACGTCCTTACTCTGTTGTTCTGCTTGATGAAGTTGAAAAAGCCGATCCGGAAGTGTTGAACTTGTTCTACCAAGTGTTCGATAAAGGTACGCTGAACGACGGTGAAGGCCGCACCATCGACTTCAAGAACACGTTGATCATCATGACCAGCAACCTAGCAACGCATGAGATTGAATCTTTGGTGAATCAGTCAAAAGACATCGATGCCAACATCATCGCTGAAGCCATCCGCCCAACGTTAAATCAGCACTTCAAGCCGGCGCTGTTGGCTCGTATGTCAGTGCTGCCATTTGTGCCGCTGTCCGACGAAGCAATGACAGAAATTATTCACCACAAACTGAACAAAGTTTCTCAGCGCCTACAGAGCCATCATAAGTTGTCTCTGAGCTACGAAGAGAGCTTGGTTGAGTTCGTTCTGAGCAACTGCCGCCTTGCTGAAACAGGCGCACGTAACATTGACGCGGTGATCAACCGTCAGTTACTGCCTCAGCTATCGACTCAACTATTAGTGCATGACAAGGATGACTCACACACGCAAATCGCAGTTTCTGTCGATGAGCAGGGAACACTAACCTATGCGTTCAGCTAATCATAGCGAACTTAGCAACGCCCTACTCGCGATCAGCCAGTCTTTGGCTGATCGCAGTCAGCTGACTCAAACATTGGATGCCGTGTTAACCGCCGCGAGACAAATGACCTTCGCGAAACATGGCATCATTTACGTTTTGGAGCAGACTGGTCAGGCGTTGATTCCGAGTACCGCTCACCATAACGAAAAAACGATTGTTTCCCATCCTTGGGAACCGCTTCAATTAGATTCGGCCAGTGAAAACGACCCATTTAACTTTGCGATTCGTAATGGCGAGGTGGTGTTGATCGACGAGCTGTATAAGTACAACGGTTACGACTGCGAAAGCATTTATCAAAGCGAGCAAATACTTGGCTTAAAGAGCGAGAACTTACTGGCTTGGCCACTGATTGACAGCGAAAATAAAACCATTGGACTGTTAGTGTTGCTCGATTTAAGTGTTATCGACAACGAGGCTGCGCTTACCGAGTTTTGCCGCATGGCCGCATGTCATATTCGCCAAGCGGTATGGCTAGAGCAATACGGCCAAGTGATCAAAGACCTCAGTGCAGACAATCAGGCTCTCGTTCGGGAGAACACACAGCTCAAAAAGCGAACTCAGAAAACCTACCAAGGCCCCATTGCACAGAGCGAAGAAATGCTCAATGTCCTGAATCGTCTTGATAAGGTCTTATCTCTTCCTGTTGACGTTATGTTGCGCGGTGAAACCGGTGCAGGAAAAGAGGTGATCGCAAAATACATTCACGAGCACTCCAATCGAGCAGACCAAGCTTTGATCGTCCAAAACTGTGCGGCTATTCCGGAACAGTTGTTGGAATCGGAGCTTTTTGGGCATAAGAAAGGCTCATTCACGGGCGCGGATAAAGACAAAATCGGCTTATTTGAAGCAGCCAACGGCGGCACGCTTTTCTTGGACGAGATTGGCGATATGCCAATGCTGCTGCAAGCTAAATTGCTGCGCGTACTGCAAGAGCGCAAAGTTCGCCCGGTCGGAAGCAGTCAAGAGATTGAGGTGGACGTACGAGTTATTGCAGCCACGCACTGTAATCTTATGCAACAAATCAAAGATGGCGGATTCCGTGCCGACTTGTTCTATCGTCTAAACGTATTCCCGATTACGCTACCACCGCTGAGAGAACGTGAATCGGACATCATTCCTCTCGCAGAGCATTTCGTGCAGCATACCACCAAGACCCTAGGCTTACCGCAAGCACCGGGGCTAAGTGCCAACGTGCGTAAACAGCTTCTTGCGTATAAATACCCAGGTAATGTACGTGAGCTGAAAAACATCATCGAACGCTCTGTACTGCTGTCTGATTTTGAAACCATCACTCACATCGAGTTTGGTGAGCAAATCCCTGAGGATCTGCCAGTTGTTGAGGAAAAAGCGGCAACGCTCCCTCAAGAGCAACCTGAATACGAGCCTGTACAAGCGGACTTGGAAGACGCTTCAATCGGCCTCAAGGACGTGGTCAGCCAATACGAGCGCACTGTGATCATCGACTGCTTAAATGCCTGTAATTGGCACACCAAGAAAGCGGCCGAGCAATTGGCACTGCCGATGAGCACACTCAACCACAAGATGAAGAAATACGATATTTCTGCAGCGGGTTAAGCGAGAAGCGAGAAGCGAGAAGCGAGAAGCGAGAAGCGAGAAGCGAGAAGCGAGAAGCGAGAAGCGAGAAGCGAGAAGCGAGAAGCGAGAAGCGAGAAGCGAGAAAATTTTACTTCGGTTGCATTGATAAGAAAAGAAAAACCGCCCGAAGGCGGTTTTTTTATTTGTTACTTTGCCTGTAAAAGAGCGATTTCCGGAGCATTAAGCGAAGACGCTTGTTTCGTTATCCAGTTCTCAACGTATCGTTTCTGCTCGTTCTGTACCTCTAGGTTTTTCCAGTGCAAGTGATTCGCCTCACTTGTCGCCTTTTCCTTTTCAACCGTTTCTATCCATGGCTTACACGCCATGAAGTCTTTCACCGCAGGAACTCGAAGCTCAAACTTCGGTAGTTCATAACCTTCACTCACATCCATTTGCTCAAATGAAGCCAACTCGAGTCTGATAGGTTTTAGATTATTACCATCTAAAACATCACCAAAAGGTCTTAAACCATTAACTAATTTGCCTGTAGGCGACACATAAGAGTAATCAAAGCGAATGATATAAAGGTGCTTTTTCTCGCTTGAAGTTAATAAACCGGAGAAATTAGCGTCATTCTGATCAATAAATTGAACGGCGCTTTGCTCCAGACCTGTACGCTTAGTAGCGTCGCTATCGTCAAGCTCTAGATCAAAAACGGTTCTTGTTTCTATTCCGTTATACCCAGTATTTGACTTCTCGGTAACAAGACGAGAACGAATGTTGACCACTCCAGCATAATGCATCACATCATGTTTAACTGGACCATTTTTGATCTGCAGTTTCACCCCACACTCAATGGCGTTGAGTAACATTGTATCGTAGTCGTCACTCGCACGATCATCCCCCAACACCGCAAAACAAAGTGAGAACCGTTGCTCTTTCGACCAATCAAACTTGTTGCTTATCAGTTTATTCGCATTGCCTTCACCCCAAGCAAGGTCACCGTCAATTTCAACACCAGGCAAAATAATAAGGTTGCCATCGATCACCTTCGGTGTGCTGTCCCGAGATGATGCAGACTCACTCATGACAAACTCTTCGATCAAAAAGTCAGTGTCTGTGAGTTTCGTCTTTTCCAATGTTCGACCGTTAAAGTTTTTCGCTTCTTGTGCAGGACTTTGACCATCGATACCAAAGTTAACTTCAGTAATATCTAGAGTGTAATTTTTATATGTACCCAAGCCCTCTAACTTACCCGCTAGCAAATCATGTCCTCCTAGTGAGAAGACATATCTCATCTTCTCAAAAGCACCAGTGTCTCGAACATATTCAAACACGCTTTGACCTGTAAAGAAGGCTTTCACCTCATCTATGACTTTAACATTTGGGCATAACGGCTTGATGCCATGGATTAAAAACTCACCAAATCCATATGTTGGCTCAAATTCAAGACCATGCAATTCCTTATCCTTAGCACCTTTATTCTTAAAGTGTTTTTTAATCGCTTTATCAGGGTCTTCGAATTGAGAAGCGTACATTTTAGTGAACAATACATCAAAGGTTGGCCCGTGAGAATCCAAGCCAACAACGGCTGCGCGATAAGCAACCTCCTGTAAAAACAGTGTTTTAGATGAGACATTGTCTTTTAAAACTACCTGTAGTTTCACGCGAGTTTGTGGGCGTAGCTTTCGTCCATTCTGCGCAAATGCCCACTCTACATATGGCGTCCATTTAGCACCGTCTTGAACCAGCAAGCGACTGAACTCTATATCATCACGTCCAAGTTCTTCTTTGGCTAAGTTGAAGTCGTGACAAAATGCCTTTAGGCCTTCTCGGATAGAAGCACTTTCTTGCAAGGACTCATCTGATTTTCGGTCCAAAAATAGACGTGTTTGTACAGGGAATCCCGTATTAAATGCACCACCTATTTTTTCACCGTAATTCCATTGTAGCGAGCTATTGATGCCAGAGTTAGAGAACAAACCAGATTTGTTAAAACGGTTTACCCAGTTCAGGGCAAGCGTATTGCCATCATTGACTGGAATTTCCCAGTTATCACTCATGACATACAGCTGAATAAACTCGTCAACTCGATAATCCTCAATGAAATCATCAAAGTCACCCGTAAGGCTCCACTTAGCGCGGAGAAGCGTTAGTAACTCAATCAAAGAATTCAAAGCATAGGAGCGCAACAAAAAGCGCTTCAACAACTCATCATGATTCGCCTGTTTTTTAAGAAAGTCGGCTAAGCCAACGGCATCAATGATCTGAGGTTGAAGATCTTGACTGATCCCCTTATACAATGAGACAAGTTCTTTATTGATACTGCTGAGCGTTTTTAGCATGCTTTTGTTGTTGTACTGAGCTTTGATCTCCTTAAACGTGGCATCACCAAAAAGGTCGCCATAGAAATCAGTTGCAGCACCCAAAAGATCCACACCCACTTTACCGGCAAAATAATAGGCAGCCACTGGTGCAGCAGGCGTCCAGATTGCGACGCTTGCCATTGCATCAACGGCGGCAAGAATCATCTTATCTTCAGCTTCCTTTGCCGCAAGCTGATGCCCTTCCCAAATTTGATGCGCGCGACTTAATGCCATCGTCCCAGACCGACTCGGTGGTAGAGAAACCGCGAAGTCAGGGATGATCAACCTTACCTCTACACGTCGGTTGACAGCGATATCGGCATTATCTGATCGGTCGTTGACGTCGTCATAACCGTCGATATCATCAATCAGTTGTGACTTACCCTTAAATTCAATCCACAACCTTGATTCTAGGTTCGCTCGTTCTTCTCCGCTTGCTTTGGCGAGGATGGCCTCTTTAACGACATCCGCACGCATTTTAGATATCTTTAAGTTATTTTCATGCGTTCCTATTGGCCCTGCATGGCCAATAATAGCAACTTGGTAATCAGGGTTTTGGGATAAAAGCTGGCATAATTTTTTACATACTTCGATATAGTCGATATGCAGTACTTGAACTTCGTTCTCAAACTCAGCAGAGTTAAACTTGAAGTTCATTCGAACAACGACCCCTTGGCCATCAGCAAAGATCTGAGCATTCCCTTCTTTACCAAGTGCTTCCTGCACCGTTTCTGCCTTTTTTTGCCAATGTTCTGGATTATCAAAGCGACGAACAAACGTTAAAGAAGAAAGATAGTTTTCAGCGTATTTACTTAAAGTTTCTTGCGCTTCTTTCGCATTTTGAATTTGTTCAGAGAACGCCGAATATTGATCTAACGCTTCCTTGCCACTTGCGATAACTCCAATTGCTGGTAGTGCGCGATTTGTTCCGCTCAAAAAATCACTGCTTAATCGTCCAACGCCACGCATGATTTTTGACTCTGGGCCTGCAGTTTTAAAAGCACGTTTGATATAAGGAATATCGATGACATGCTTTCTAAACACTAACGCTTGTGCTTGTTTCAGCGTTAGCTCTTTACGCGCAAAAATCTTTGCAAGGCTAACGCTCTTTTTAACACCACTGGTTGCGGCAAGTGCCGAATGTAATGCGATACCACTCATCAGAAATGGAGGTAAGGCCCCCGATTCACTGTTTTCCCATAGCGCCTGCCCGATGGTTTTCGCCATTTCTGCAGGTGGGCCATTTAGCTTGGCACCCTCAATAGAGAGAAAGTCACTGCTCAACGATTCGTAGGTTTTGTTGATCGCAGCATGCAAAGATAACGGTGCGACGCCCGGTTTTTGCTTAGTTTGATAGGTTAACCCCTTCGTCGCATAGTCTGAATAAGATGGCAACTGATTAGGGAATTGTTGGATGAGTGCTTCCTCTAAGGTGATCATGTCACCGCACACGCACGCCATTTTGCCAATGCCCGCTGTCTCGATAAACGTCAGCTTTTCATGCAGCTCATAAGTATATACATTCTGCTCCACATCAGTTTGAGGGTGTTTCATGAACTGCTTTGTGACATTGGCCTTCAGTACACTTTCGGGTAACACCTTACGTGTTTCATCGAATGCTAACCATTCATCTTCCCAAAATTGGATGCGCAACAAATAAAAACCATCTTCAACTTGGCTTGGATCGAGGTTAAACAATGCACTTGGTAAAACTGCATTACCTTCCGTTTTTGTCGCCCACAAAGGCTCCTTTACCGAGACCGTCCCTTCAGCGATAATTTCTTCAGTTGCATTTTCTATATCACCCGCCTGAATACTTTGAACTGGGCGAATCAACGAAACCTCAGCGCCACCATAAAGCTTGTCTGTGAACAGTACCGCACAACTGTGCATCCTTGGCACAACAAAACCTTTCAGGGGTAGATTTCTTTTTTCCTGACGCTTCAACCAATTATTGTAGCGTTGTTGCTCTGGCGTAAGATCGCCCCCAATATACGCAGGAGCCAGTTGACTCAGGGCAATTTCAGTAAGCTGGAACTGCACCCCCGTTTGGTTTGTTTCGTTAGTCCCATCATCAATGTACTTAGCAAAATGCTTGATGTTTTCAGCATGGCTCGCCAGATCTTTTGCGCCCCCCGTACTTTCTGGATCATTCTGAGGCGCAATCATCTGCGCCAACAAACGTAATGGTGGAAAACTTAATTCATAGCTTTTCCCTTTGCAGATCCCTTCCGGTCGGTTGCCCAACTTGAGCACTTCGTAATTGTCGACATCGCTCGGTACTGAACTTTCAGAATCGACTTTTTCTCCCGATAAAGGTTGATTACCCGCAGCTTGTGGTGGCTCACCTAAACCTAACTCGACCAATTTCCCCTCTTTGGTGGTGCCCCACAGTGCGGGTGCACCTCCTGAGAGAGCATTGACCATCACTGGAGTCAAAGGAATGGGACGAATCTTACCCGTTAACTCATTTACTCGGGTGAGATCGGGCTGGGTATGCCAGTCTGGGAATTCATCCACACCATCTATCTTTATTGCAGTAAAGAAGGCACCAAACAGATAGACTTCATTATCAAATGTGAAAGCCATCAGTTAGCCTCCTTGAACCAGTTACCTTGGTTTGCGGAAAGGTTATACACAATGGCAGGATCTATTGTGCGACTATAACCCAACGGAGACCAGCTCCACGCTTTTTTAGTCTGATTATTCTGCACCGACATAAGCATCGCGTTGTAATTCGTTAAAGAGAAGCGATTATTTAGGCCAATGGCGTATTGCATTGCCCCATCACGTTCGATCTGTTTGCCTTTTTCCAGATCAACAACAAACACATTGTGATAGTCGCGATTAGCTGCCCAAACAATGTCCCCCTCAGGGCTTATCGCTTTGTAATGCGCTTTAGATTTGTTCGTCGCTAACTCCTTATCCCAATAAACTATTTTTTCTTTTTTGTTTGTATTTGCATCGTAAACAAGTGCCGCATAATCATTTACCTGATATCTTTTCCCGTTCTTTATAAAGCCAGTATCACTGATGTAAAGATCGGTCTTTTCCGCCTCACCTTTAGCAATGTCCCACTTATACACCACACGACCCACCTTACCCGTGCGGTAATAAACGTAGCTGCTATCTTCCGCCCACAGGAAACCCGGAATACCAGCTAAACGATGCGGCAAGTCAATTAATTTTTGCTCTTTTAAATCAAAAAGATGTATGTCAGGTCCGGAGTTCAGGGCAACGTAACGATTATTTGGCGAGCGACTGGTTTTGTATCGAGTGCTGGATGCCTTTCCAAGATAGGGTAAATCCGTCACCAAACGCAGGTCCGTACCATCGGTCTTCATACTCCAAACTTTTACACGCCCTTCGTACTCATCGTACATTGGGTCTGGTCCATATCCTTGATCGTCTGATAAGTTTGCCCAAGTAAACTGAACGCGTGGCAAATCGTAAGAACTCGCGTCGTTTAAATCTTCCCTTGGCCATTCTTTGGCACGATGGATAAAGTAACGAGGAAAGTCACGTTGTTGATAAGTCGCAGAGCCAGATTTACGGACCTTGCTCTGCTCCATGGTGTAGTAGTTATGTTCACCCACGTAAGTGCGGCCGTCATCTTTACAACCCGCTATCGATAACGCAGTAAGTAACAGTAATAGTATTTTTTTCATGGTTTAACCTAGCAATTCTGAAATGGGTACATTTTCTTCTACAACAACAAGACGTTGGCTACCGGTGGAGAGGCTCGAATGAACACCTCGAACAATATCGACGTTCTTGACCTCTGCCGGCGGGAATGCAAAACGCAGCGTCATATAACCATCGTCGTCTTTCATCGCTGAACGAAAGTACGATTTGTGAATCCAATCGTGTTCTATGTTACGAAGCCCAAAGAAATCGTCCGGCTGATCTGTCAAAGGCTCGTGAAGGTAACGTATAGAAGGCAAAGTGCCTCTCGGAGCCAATTTAAGCCCCGCGATATTGCTTTCTTTGTGTTCGTTGATGATTCCACTGCCGATGCCTGTCGATGCGGTACCGGAAACTGGAATAATATTCTCACCCGCATTATTAAAGCTTTGGGATGAGGAGTATATTTGCAACTCTGAAAGAGACTTAGCAATTGAAGCAGGATCACTCTCTAGCTCAGACAGTTCCGTGTTTGTCAAAGCCAACTCGGAATAATGGATATAACATTCTTGTACTTCACCCGCGACTTTATATGGCACCCAAATATGCGGTAGAGGAACACCTTGTGCAATACGCAAACCATCTTTGCCAACTTTATAAGGGCTTAGCACCGTTTTAACAGTGATAGGATCAATATCTAATTCAGGAAAAACAACATCTACTTCCTCATCTACAAGGCGAAATACCCTAGCACCTTGATCAAGGCTTAGATGTCCCGAATACACTTTCTGACCGGATTGATAAATCTCAAATGCTTCTTCGCCAATGTAGTAGTCTGGTACAAGGTTTGCCCCATCAATGTTGACATGTCGTGTTTTCATCGAGGATTCAGGATCATTATTTCTGTAGTACTCTAAATCGACATCAGCAAAGTAGCCTTTTGGTGTAACTTCAACCTCTCGCCAAATTTTGTTATTCCAGATTACATAGAAATAACCTTCTACAACCAACTCATGTCCATTTATGCCCTCTAGCATAGGCAGCACCGGCACCAACACGTTATCCCACTCATCCATCTGCGTCTCTTTATCAACGGGTTGCAGGTCTTCGGCGAGTTTAAGCAAGATTGGCTGAGGCTGGTCAGAACAAGGGATTTTGATATAGAGCGTTTTGCCCTCAGTTTCGAGATCTTTGAATGTCGCTAGGCTGCGGTGTTTGTTTTCAGTATCGGCCTTGCCTACGGTGATTTTTTCTTTTTGAACGTCGGTTTTACCTAACATCAAGCATGCCGCGTTGCTAGACCACTGCCCTGCAAACTCAACGACGATTTTATGATCCGGGCTTGGTTCATAAGGTACATGGGCGTAGCTGCGCACTAAGGTAACATCATCTGTTACTTGCTTATAACCCGCTTTAAATACTTTACTCTCACCTGTCGACGAAGCAGACCCAACTAGGGCTTTTAGCCTAGGAAAGCTCTGTAATTGCGTATCTGATAACGGCGTTCTGCGAGGGACGGGTGACAACGCAACCCAGTTTCCCTTGCCGAGTTCGGTTCGAATCGCCGTAAGGATCCCAGAGCTAGACTTTTTGCCAGAGATGGCGATCTTCTGTGCAAGTTCTCTCGGCACATTTCTGAGTATGTCTTCTGAATTTCGCACACGCGAAAGCTGCCCTATACACTCGTCCGGTGTAAGAACATAAGATAGCTCGTTGGAGGAAAACTTCGAGCTAGGTATAAATTTGCAAACTAAATGCATTTGAATTCTCCACAACCAACATCGTAAATATGGTTGCGGTGACGTTTAAGCTGATAAGGCTTACAAGTACGATTTGGTGTGCTAATGCTACTAATTTAATTGCTATTATTCAATCACATAGAAATTTTTCTGAGAAGTAGAAAATCTTCCATTCTTGCAAAACAACAGGCCATTTAGTGATTTTAACTACTGATTCATACCAATTAACCACCTTGATCGTCTATAAATCAGTTTTTAAGCAACTTGGATTTTTTTATTTTTGCACGGAAGTTAACAAAATAGAGGTTGGTTGATGATGGCCGTAAGCTAGGGCTTTGAAGGGATGTCGCTTCCCCAGTAACAATAAGTGAATTACTGCTACTGAGGAAGTCTGAATAAAAAAAGTGAGTGTGTGTCACACTCACAAAAACGCGTAATCGCTTTGATGTGATGCTAGGCTGGTGCCACGTCATTACGAAAACACAACTGATCGGTAGTCCCCTACCGAATGCAGAACTCTATACTTAAATTGGGGCAGAGCAATAAGGCTAACTATATAATATTGCGTAATATTCTCAACGTGGCACATTCACCACTATATCTCTAAATTGACCACCATAATCACCCCTGCTTCCCCTAAAAACAAAATTATCATAGGTATTTTGGATTTTTAGCCCGATGAAAGAGCCTCAAATGGTTTGAATCAATAATGAGAAATTACCAATGATTTGATTTAGATCACTTTAAAGCAGACAAAAAGAAAGCGAGCTCAATGCTCGCTTTCTATTAGGCTACCTTCTGTAACGCTATTTCTTCAGTATCTCGTTCCCGCATATTTGGTATGACGAGCGCAGTAACTGTCGTACTAGAGTAGTTGAATATTTTATTCACCTCGTCAGCGTTAACAGATAAGGAGTTGGTGCCATTCGCATAAATGGTTATTGCTCCGTCTTTCAAAGTAGACAAATCAAGATCAACCGTCCATGTACCATCAAGTAACACTGTCGCACTGCCTGTAACTTCCGAGTCGTAGTCGTCAATGGCCTTTATTTCAATTTTGTCACCTTGGTCAAAGCGAGTACTTGTGCCATTGATAGTTGCTGTTGTGTTTCCTGAAACGTCATCAATGGTACCGAGAGTAATCGTTGGCGTGATAATCAATGCATACCCGTTATTCGGACTGCCCGTATTACCCGCTAAATCTTCAAAATCACTGACATTTAGGACCGCGAGGTGTTGTGACGCACCTGGGTCTGCCAAAGAAGCAACCTCTGCTTTCCACGTTGTAGCATCTCCTTGCATCGTGAAACCTGATACTGCTGCGCCGGCTAGCGTCGCTTGAATGGTGTCTCCCTTAACCGCTTTACTGAACGTCAAAGTGACTTCCACAGGGGCACCCACCAAGTGATGTGGCTTATCAAACGATGCATTAGTCAGCGAAGGCAATGCCTGCTCTAACAGGAACTCACGCTGTTGCTGCGCTTCCATATCAGTGCCATCGACCGTATTCGCCCCCGTTACCACCACTTGGTACTTGCCATTTGGCTGACCGCTAAGGTTTATCTCATTGCTCGTCCAACTGCCGTTCTGAACCTTAACATTATCGGTTGCGACAGTTGTTGCTGAAGCGTCTGAAGTTTTGATTTCTACACTCAGGGTTTGACCATCAAGACGTTTCGCGGTGCCTGTAAACTGATAGTTTGCTGCCTCGCTCTCGTCCACCTTACCCACATCGTTAATGGTCAACGTTGGCGTGATTGGTAATGTATATTTTTGGTCCACCGTCACCGTGTTACCCGGTTCGTCCCCAAAACTGTTGACGGCTAGGATTGCACTAAGCGCGGTATCACCCGGGTCTGCCAAAGAAGCAACCTCTGCTTTCCACGTTGTAGCATCTCCCTGCATCGTGAAACCTGATACTGCTGCGCCGGCTAGCGTCGCTTGAATGGTGTCTCCCTTAACCGCTTTACTGAACGTCAAAGTGACTTCCACAGGGGCACCCACCAAGTGATGTGGCTTATCAAACGATGCATTAGTCAGCGAAGGCAATGCCTGCTCTAACAGGAACTCACGCTGTTGCTGCGCTTCCATATCAGTGCCATCGACCGTATTCGCCCCCGTTACCACCACTTGGTACTTGCCATTTGGCTGACCGCTAAGGTTTATCTCATTGCTCGTCCAACTGCCGTTCTGAACCTTAACATTATCGGTTGCGACAGTTGTTGCTGAAGCGTCTGAAGTTTTGATTTCTACACTCAGGGTTTGACCATCAAGACGTTTCGCGGTGCCTGTAAACTGATAGTTTGCTGCCTCGCTCTCGTCCACCTTACCCACATCGTTAATGGTCAACGTTGGCGTGATTGGTAATGTATATTTTTGGTCCACCGTCACCGTGTTACCCGGTTCGTCCCCAAAACTATTGACGCTTAGGATTGCACTAAGCGCGGTATCACCCGGGTCTGCCAAAGAAGCAACCTCTGCTTTCCACGTTGTAGCATCTCCCTGCATCGTGAAACCTGATACTGCTTCACCCGCAAGCGTCGCTTGAATGGTGTCTCCCTTAACCGCTTTACTGAACGTCAAAGTGACTTCCACAGGATCACTCACTAAGTGATGTGGCTTATCAAACGATGCATTAGTCAGCGAAGGCAATGCCTGCTCTAACAGGAACTCACGCTGTTGCTGCGCTTCCATAGTAATGCCAGCGACCGTATTCGCCCCCGTTACCACCACTTGGTACTTGCCATTTGGCTGACCGCTAAGGTTTATCTCATTGCTCGTCCAACTGCCGTTCTGAACCTTAACATTATCGGTTGCGACAGTTGTTGCTGAAGCGTCTGAAGTTTTGATTTCTACACTCAGGGTTTGACCATCAAGACGTTTCGCGGTGCCTGTAAACTGATAGTTTGCTGCCTCGCTCTCGTCCACCTTACCCACATTGTTAATGGTCAACGTTGGCGTGATTGGTAATGTATATTTTTGGTCCACCGTCACCGTGTTACCCGGTTCGTCCCCAAAACTGTTGACGGCTAGGATCGCACTAAGCGCGGTATCACCCGGGTCTGCCAAAGAAGCAACCTCTGCTTTCCACGTTGTAGCATCTCCCTGCATCGTGAAACCTGATACTGCTGCGCCGGCTAGCGTCGCTTGAATGGTGTCTCCCTTAACCGCTTTACTGAACGTCAAAGTGACTTCCACAGGATCACTCACCAAGTGATGTGGCTTATCAAACGATGCATTAGTCAGCGAAGGCAATGCCTGCTCTAACCTGAACTCACGCTGTTGCTGCGCTTCCATATCAGTGCCATCGACCGTATTCGCCCCCGTTACCACCACTTGGTACTTGCCATTTGGCTGACCGCTAAGGTTTATCTCATTGCTCGCCCAACTGCCGTTCTGAACCTTAACATTATCGGTTGCGACAGTTGTTGCTGAAGCGTCTGAAGTTTTGATTTCTACACTCAGGGTTTGACCATCAAGACGTTTCGCGGTGCCTGTAAACTGATAGTTTGCTGCCTCGCTCTCGTCCACCTTACCCACATTGTTAATGGTCAACGTTGGCGTGATTGGTAATGTATATTTTTGGTCCACCGTCACCGTGTTACCCGGTTCGTCCCCAAAACTGTTGACGGCTAGGATTGCACTAAGCGCGGTATCACCCGGGTCTGCCAAAGAAGCAACCTCTGCTTTCCACGTTGTAGCATCTCCCTGCATCGTGAAACCTGATACTGCTGCGCCGGCTAGCGTCGCTTGAATGGTGTCTCCCTTAACCGCTTTACTGAACGTCAAAGTGACTTCCACAGGATCACTCACTAAGTGATGTGGCTTATCAAACGATGCATTAGTCAGCGAAGGCAATGCCTGCTCTAACAGGAACTCACGCTGTTGCTGCGCTTCCATATCAATGCCAGCGACCGTATTTTTCCCCGTTACCACCACTTGGTACTTGCCATTTGGCTGACCGCTAAGGTTTATCTCATTGCTCGCCCAACTGCCGTTCTGAACCTTAACATTATCGGTTGCGACAGTTGCTGAAGCGTCTGAAGTTTTGATTTCTACACTCAGGGTTTGACCATCAAGACGTTTCGCGGTGCCTGTAAACTGATAGTTTGCTGCCTCGCTCTCGTCCACCTTACCCACATTGTTAATGGTCAACGTTGGCGTGATTGGTAATGTATATTTTTGGTCCACCGTCACCGTGTTACCCGGTTCGTCCCCAAAACTGTTGACGGCTAGGATTGCACTAAGCGCGGTATCACCCGGGTCTGCCAAAGAAGCAACCTCTGCTTTCCACGTTGTAGCATCTCCCTGCATCGTGAAACCTGATACTGCTGCGCCGGCTAGCGTCGCTTGAATGGTGTCTCCCTTAACCGCTTTACTGAACGTCAAAGTGACTTCCACAGGATCACTCACTAAGTGATGTGGCTTATCAAACGATGCATTAGTCAGCGAAGGCAATGCCTGCTCTAACAGGAACTCACGCTGTTGCTGCGCTTCCATATCAATGCCAGCGACCGTATTTTTCCCCGTTACCACCACTTGGTACTTGCCATTTGGCTGACCGCTAAGGTTTATCTCATTGCTCGCCCAACTGCCGTTCTGAACCTTAACATTATCGGTTGCGACAGTTGCTGAAGCGTCTGAAGTTTTGATTTCTACACTCAGGGTTTGACCATCAAGACGTTTCGCGGTGCCTGTAAACTGATAGTTTGCTGCCTCACTCTCGTCCACCTTACCCACATTGTTAATGGTCAACGTTGGCGTGATTGGTAATGTATATTTTTGGTCCACCGTCACCGTGTTACCCGGTTCGTCCCCAAAACTATTGACGGCAAGGATTGCACTAAGCGCTGTATCACCCGGGTCTGCCAAAGAAACAACCTCTGCTTTCCACGTTGTAGCATCTCCCTGCATCGTGAAACCTGATACTGCTGCGCCGGCTAGCGTCGCTTGAATGGTGTCTCCCTTAACCGCTTTACTGAACGTCAAAGTGACTTCCACAGGATCACTCACTAAGTGATGTGGCTTATCAAACGATGCATTAGTCAGCGAAGGCAATGCCTGCTCTAACAGGAACTCACGCTGTTGCTGCGCTTCCATATCAATGCCATCGACCGTATTTTTCCCCGTTACCACCACTTGGTACTTGCCATTTGGCTGACCGCTAAGGTTTATCTCATTGCTCGCCCAACTGCCGTTCTGAACCTTAACATTATCATCGGTTGCGATAGTTGCTGAAGCGTCTGAAGTTTTGATTTCTACACTCAGGGTTTGACCATCAAGACGTTTCGCGGTGCCTGTAAACTGATAGTTTGCTGCCTCGCTCTCGTCCACCTTACCCACATCGTTAATGGTCAACGTTGGCGTGATTGGTAATGTATATTTTTGGTCCACCGTCACCGTGTTACCCGGTTCGTCCCCGAAACTATTGACGCTTAGGATTGCACTAAGCGCGGTATCACCCGGGTCTGCCAAAGAAGCAACCTCTGCTTTCCACGTTGTAGCATCTCCCTGCATCGTGAAACCTGATACTGCTGCGCCGGCTAGCGTCGCTTGAATGGTGTCTCCCTTAACCGCTTTACTGAACGTCAAAGTGACTTCCACAGGGGCACCCACCAAGTGATGTGGCTTATCAAACGATGCACTCATCAGCGAAGGCAATGCCTGCTCTAACCTGAACTCACGCTGTTGCTGCGCTTCCATAGTAATGCCAGCGACCGTATTCGCCCCCGTTACCACCACTTGGTACTTGCCATTTGGCTGACCGCTAAGGTTTATCTCATTGCTCGTCCAACTGCCGTTCTGAACCTTAACATTATCGGTTGCGACAGTTGTTGCTGAAGCGTCTGAAGTTTTGATTTCTACACTCAGGGTTTGACCATCAAGACGTTCCGCGGTGCCTGTAAACTGATAGTTTGCTGCCTCGCTCTCGTCCACCTTACCCACATCGTTAATGGTCAACGTTGGCGTGATTGGCAATTCATATGACGTATTATCCTCGCCCACATTACCTACTAGGTCTTTATATTGACTCACCACTAAGCCAACACCGAGATCTGGTACGTCTGGGACTTTCACGCTTCCGGTCCAAACTTTCTTATTTTCATCATCAGCAATCAAAGTAATGTTGTTGGCGCCTAATGTAGCCGTGGCCTCTTGCAAATCTTTATCAAACTTAAGCTCAACTTGGACATCTTCACCGATTTTTTGATGCAGTGGATCAAACGTTACTTTAGTAAGCGTTGGCAACACCCCATCAACGTCCAGTTGAAGGCTATCTCCTTTACCATTTATATTATTGGCACTCTTGTAACTGTTATCTTCAACCGATATGGTTACCTTTTTATTTACATCTTTTGGAGTTACGTATGTAACTGTCCAAGTTATGTTGTCTGTGGTACTCCAAGATAAAGGTTTTAGCTCACCGCCATTATTCTCATCTAACTTTACGTCTGAAATATCGAATTCTTTTTCTTTGACTTCTTCAGTAAAAGTAAACGTAAGCGGGACTTCGACGCCACCAGCCAAAGGTGTGCTTGCAGTCGTCGATATTGTTAGCTCAGGGACTGTTGCTGCTTCTACTTTGTATGTTGTCGTTTTTTCCGTTTTTTTCTTGACAGCATCAAACGCGGTTACTTTTATCGTATAGTCTCCTGGCGATAATAAGTAGTGGAACACATAAGGGTCGCCATCGTTATTAGGCTCCGTGATTGAATCTGGCCCTACTGCTTTACCTGAGCCGTTGTCAGCCGTTGATGTTACCGAACTTAAGTTTTTATCAGTCACATCAGCAGTTACATCCAACTTATATTTGCCATCATCTGTCGCTTCGTCTTCTTGCTTGCTATCGCGAATCGACACTTCAGGATCTTCATAATCGACAACCGATTCGATACCTTTGGCACCATAAGTGTTACCAAAAAGCTTAAAGTCTTTAATAGCACGTCCCATTGAGTCAGTGACTGTCAATTCGTATCTGTATTCAGCTTGGTCATCAATTGCAAAATCCATGGTACCAGTCGCGCTTGACAACACGATATTGCCGTTGAAGTTAAGCGGGTCTCCGCTGAAGTTCAGCGGCTCTCCGCTAGTTGGGACCATATCAATGGAATATCGAGTTGCCTTGACAGGCCCATTCTCTGTTGAAGTAATCGTGAACGATTGACTTGCTTTCGTGAAAGCTAGCTTGTCTTCCGACAAGCTAGCTATATCAGTAAATTCGAGACTAATAGTCGGCGCAGTCAGATCGATAGTCTTGTTTTGACTACTTTGGTTATCCACCTCATCTTTCGCGATTACTTCAACCTTAATTTCATTAAGACCTGAAAGCTCACCTTTGGATAGCTCGAAATAAGTTATGTATTTCTTATCGTCTTCCTTGTATATTTTTTCTTCTTCAAAATCAAGCGCTCGCACCGTGTACTTAACCTTAGCTAAACCGCTGACGTCATCTTTCATATCGACAAAAGTGAACCTAACTTTGTCATCTTCTTGCTCAGTAACCTTGATAGCATCTCCAATAACAGGAGCAGTATTATCGAATCTAATATTTTCAACGGCTTTACTTCCACGGTTATCCCAAACATCTTTAACAGTTACATTTATATCTAATAGTTCGTTTGCTAAACCCTCATCCAGCTTATTGCTACGAAATGTTGAACAGAGAAATGTGTCGTCATCAGTACAGTCAGTGAAATTTCTGAAATTATCAGCATTATTTTTGAGGTCATAAGACTCATCACCAAAAGTAACACTGACATTTTCTATTTTCGAGTTTTTGGCAAGCTTAACTCTAAAGTCCACATCGAGGAATGTACCATTTAATACATCTTTAGCTTCAGGGCTTGTAATACGAACTTCCGGTTCTTGAGTTGGTAATACAAATTCAAACGCATAATCTGGTGCTAAGTTGCCTACATTATCCTTTATGTTTTCAATTTTATAGGCATGCTTACTATCCACCTTTCGAAGGATATCGTAATACTTTTCTTTGTAACGGCAAACAGTTTGCTTATCGCCATTGACAGCACAACTCTTGGCATCAAATGTCGTATCCCCAAACATCTCACTTAACTGAGGTTTGTCGTCTTTATCTACCCCAGACAGCAAATCTTTGAATATCAGGTCGAATGCAAGGTACTTAGTTGAGTCATCTGAGTTGTAGCTTACCTCACCACCTTGAAATTCGTACTTATTATTTTCAGGTGAGACTGTGATTGGAGCCTCTGCATCCATCATTTTAAAGTCAAACTTCTTCACTGCTACGGCTCCATTCGTGCCCGTAGTTTGCACAATCAAAACAGCAGTTGGATACGAAATACCTTCCGAGTCAACGCTACAACTAGGCTCTTGACCCGAAGAGATATTCTTCTCGCCAGAGGTAGGCTTTTCTTCTGGGGGATTAGGTGCGACGTTGCTATCGTATTTTTGACGAACCCAACATTGAATTTTGGCTGCTTTAACTTCACTTCTCGTTGTGAATTTGACGTCTAACACCCCGTCAGACGGATAGTTTTGAAAATCTTTAGGCTCAGCAATATCAATATCTACACCATCACGCTGGACGCTTAACGTACGGTTAATGTTGCTAACTAGTGGAGTACCGTTATGTTGGACATTATTTTCAATACTAATACTTAACGCATAGTTTCCATCAGTACTTAGGTCAGACTCGGTTAACGTCGCTTCCCAAGTGTCCTCTGAACCGTCGACTGGATCAAATGAAAAGTCTGTCGCTTTACTTGCCTCCGAGTATTGATAAGTAGATTTAATTTCTTTAACACCACTCACATCGGTTACTTTTAAAGTTAGCTTGATGTTACCACTGTCATATATAACACCACTGGGAATTTCACCACCGTCTGAGTAAGCAATCGTAAGACCCAGTTGGGGACGCTTACTACTCACATTAACCAAAAAGTCTTTTTTTGATGAGTTACCACGAGTATCTGAACCTTTAACTCTAATTGTATGCTCACCATCACTTTGCCCACCTAAAGGAATTTTAAGAGCGTCGGCATTGACTATTTTCGTTCCCGCAGTACCCGGAGTTGGTTCAACATCTTCAAATATCCAGTACTCTAAGCTTTCTCGATCTACCCCCTGAGTAGAAACGTTACCATTCGGGCCTAAATCTGTAGCTCTCAGTTCAAAGACATAATCACTTCTGTAATAACCATCATTATGCCCGAGCAAGCTAAATTCTGGGCCTTGATTATCAAAAACTACGCTATTTGTATTCGATTGACTTTCAAAACCATGAACATCTTTCGCTTTAACATAGAGACTAATGCGATTTCCTTCAGTAGGGTTAAGGTGAATATTCTTAGTATCATCTTCCACAAGTGGCATTTCGAACTTTTGACTTGGGTTCTCAGGCTTAAACGTTTTTAACACTGTAGGGTTATCTACCTGGAACAAGGACACTTCCTCAATACCAGAATCATCTGTCACAGATTCAAAAAGTACATTGAATTTGCGCCCTACTACGGTGTTTTCTTCGTTCAAAGCATCTTTAACCCAAGGGGTAGAAAGTAGAATTATTGGCCCTTTATTATCAACTTTGAAGCTGAACGTCCCCTTCCTACTCTTATTTGCCGGGTAGGCTTTATCTGTTGCCGTTACATAAAATTCATTTTTGGAGTCATAATTAAAGGCGTCAGCAACCAATTGAACTTTAACATCCGGCTGCTCGCCAATGAGGTATGGTTGTTCGCAAACGCTTGTATCAGGATCGCAAGCTTCTAACGTCTGGGACTGACCTGAGCCTTTCCTTAGTTCGACTTTTACATTGCTACCTTGACTAAGATCACCCCAGTCGATCACCGGAGTCCAAACATCGTTGCCACCCAATCGCTCTGTAATTTCCGCATCATTAACCACTGGCGGTTCAGAGTCTATATGGATAGGAAATCTTGGAGCTGCGTTGTCGGCATCTGATACCGCGTTTCCTAAGTTATCTTCCGCGCTAACTACCGCTAACCAGTCACCATCACCGGGGTTAATTGTTGTTCCTTGAGTCGAGCAATCTTCCTGGCTACATAGGCGTACGACAAACTGATTGCTTTGGTTGGTATAAAACTGATCATATGAAACAGGGTATCTTTCACCAGATATCTTATAGAAAAGCAAGCTACGTTTCTCGAGTTTGTCATCAACCACATCATCCAACTTAAAAGTTAGATTGTGGATGTTATTTCTAATACTCAGATAAACATCTTCCCCAATAGGTTGGTTATCTAGACCTATAAGAGGGATGTAACTCGCTGTCGGATAGTCGTTATCTACATGAAGGCGCGTAATATGCGGCTCTTTGTAAGTGTTGCCTTTGGTATCGGATGCCGTTATTTCAAGCGCAAACTCGATGATATCGGTGAGATCTGTCGATTCTGTATTTAAGGTAAAGAAGTACTCTTTTCTAAATTTATTACTATCGCCAGATTCATTTAGTTGTATCTGGGGATCAAATTCAATCGAATGGTCAGGATCGTCAACAGCATACCATACGCTATGAAATCTCGGTGCTTGGTCACCTTCCTCTACAACCCCAGATGGATCTTCTAACACCACTCTAGATCGTACTTCTCCCGCAACATAAAGCTTATCGCCAACCATTGTTTTGCGGCCGTCCACGATTTCTATCTCTGGTTTCGGTGGAGTCGTATCAATACTTTCACCATCACCATCAATGATATCGTCTTCACCAAGTTTTGGATTAGCCATAGAAATATCATCGGCAAATAGCTGAGCAATGTTTTTGGGGATATCATGATTCTCAGTCATTACTTTATACAAAGCTTCTGCAAGGTCTTTGCGGTAGGTATCAGAGTCGAATTCGTAATCATCCAATTTGATTTGATTCCCACCAGCGCCAATTCCGTTTGCTTTACCATCGTAGCTAAGATCGTCATAAATAGCGGAGGCGAAATCAGAAGAGTTATTACGAGGTGTGTCCTGAGCTAAGTCATCAATGGCTTCAACAAGAAAACGATGCAGATAGTCGTTAGATAGATCGCTAGGAATTGGCTCCTCAAGCATCTCATTTGTAGCGTAAGCCGTCACGGTTGGATCGAATCCGAAGAATGAATCATTACCGCCCGCTAAAGCATATTTCACCTCTGTCAAAATTTGTGATGCGCGTTCTGATGTCTTGTTACCCGCCTCTACCTGATTCCAACGAGAGTCAAATAGTCCTGTTTGGTAAGCAGCAAGCTCAGTCACGTAATACGTTTTTGAGCCATCAAGTTCAAAATATGCGCCGATATTGGCATTGTTTAGATTAACGTTCGCTTTGGCGCCTGCATCGTCTTTCCATTGGTAATAATAAGGCTCACTCCCTTCTACACCAATTAAACGCACTCGCATGAAGTCGTAATTAACAACATCCGTCGTGGCTTCACACGAGGCAACATCAAGCGCGGTAGTTTGATCGCTTTCTTGCTGCTGAATCGTGGTACAGCTTGCTAAAGAGGTGAACTCACCATTAGGGTTCAGACCTTCTAACTGCACACGCGCACCAATGAAAGGTGTCACTATCGTCATCGTAGGTAGGTCAAAACTGCTTCGGAAGTAAACTTCTTGAGTCGCACTTTCGTTGTCGGACTCGTCGATGGTTTGAATCACCAGTTTTTGACTGGCGTTTTCTGAAACGTTTTTAAAACCATCACCAAGGACTTCTTTTACGAAAGGAACGTAGTAAATAACTTCATTGACTTTGCCTTCGCTATCTAAAATAGTTTCGTGAGGAATACTCGCAGTGATAGCGTCCGTCGAGGCTACGGTTTGTGTTGTGTTTTGAAATGCATAGTTGTTGTCGTTGTTTTGACTTACGTAGTACTTCACAACGAGTTTAAGCTTGTCGGCACTTGAGCCTAAAACAGTATCCGAACTGACATCAGCAACTCGAACTCGTACATACGGAATCTTATTCTCTTTTAATACGTTGGCGTGAAAATCGGCAAAATCAACGCCTTGAATAGATTTCAAGCCAGAGGCAGCATAGACATAATCGATCTTCAAGTAGTCTCGGCTTGACTGCACGTTGTCTGAAGTATAAGTATCTTGCGTGTAAACCCCTTCGTATGAAGACCTTTCTCCATCGACACTCACATTAACGTAATTCATCGATGTCCCTTCAGGGTACGTAATGATCTGAGCAGGCGCTTGGTCATCTCGGCTTACAGCATGAGGAAATTCGCCGATATTGCCTTTGGTATCAGTGGCCTTGATATCGAACGTAGTCGTTGATACGAATTCGTCCGTCAAATAGGCTTTACTAAACTCGCAAGCACTGCCCGACTCTGCCGTGATTGGAGTACAAGTCAATTCTTCAGGTAGGCCACTTTTAAATGAAACGCTGACAGACTTAATGCCTTGAGACGCTTCTTTTACTATGCCTTTTAATACGTACTCTTTAACGACGTTGTTGATGGTGTCACCAGATTCAACTGTAATGACTGGTGCGTCATTATCCCACTCGAAATTCACGTAGTGGCCTGAATTGCTGCCAGGAACAAGTTCATTGCCTAAAACGTCTGCCGTGTAAAACACCAAACGTGCTGCAGTCACATTGGAAAGGCCAGTATCTGAATTGACCTCAACGGCATCAATCGCTTTTGTATCAACACTCACTTGGATGTTTGTTTCACGTACACCCACTTCAAGGTCAGTTGCGTCTACCGTACAAAATTCACTGCCAGAAGTCTGTGGATCGTTACATTTGAATTCACCTGACCAAGTGCCGTTAAGCTGGTATTCGAGGTAAGCCGATACAGACTCGACACCAATATCGTCATTAATTCTGATATCGACCTTATCTGTTCTTGTCAGTACATCACTGTCGGTGCGCGACACAGTTGGTGGCACAGTATCGATGTCGGTTTCATCACGCGGTGGAATCACACCATCCGTATCGCCATGGCTACCGAGATCATTAATTTTTCGACTAAAAGCTACGAAATCATCGGCATTCGTACCTGAAATATTAAGTTCAGGATCGTTGACAACAATCAAAACGTGTTGAGAAAGGTCTTGGGTGTAAACGTCGCTGCTGATCCTCTGCTGACCAAACGTGAGCGGCGTAACGGCACCTGTCGAATTACTGATCTCTAGCCCGTCTAAAAGACCATCAGCGACAACATCCCGGTACTGGATGTCAGACAAGTTCATTGAGGTATAGATATTGTCCTCAGACTGGCCATATTTTTTGATTAAATCATAAGAGTAAGAAGAATAGGCGGTTAGCAAAGCACCGTATTGGTGCCCTGGCGTTGCAAAGCTACTTTGACCACCCTTGGTGATATCAATTGGCTTCGTTTCATTGACGTCAAAGCCATACATACCGTTAATGCTGTCTAGCGCGCCAGAGACCGCTTTCGAGCCTGACTCTCCGCCTGCAATTTTGTATTTCGTCAGACCTGAAACAATATTAGTCAATGGTGTCAGCATTAACTTTTGTTCATTACCTTCACTAAAGTTCACCACACCCTCTAAGCGCAAAGTCTTACCTGCACTCGTTGACACGAATTCGTTGGTTAAGGGATCGGTATAGCTACCTTGTTGCGCTACAACATACAAGGGCATCGAAGCAGATTCGAATTCTAGTTTGTAATCACCAAAGGCATCAGATGTCGTGCTATCGAGCTTACGGCCAACCTTTCCATCCTTGTATTCAAACACATCGATCTTGGCACCATTGACTGGGGCGTCAAAAACGTTACCCGAGATACTCCCTGTATTTCTTGCAGGCGGTGTGCTATCACCTCCCTCCCCACCGCCACATGCACTTAATAGTAGTGAAGCAGCCATGAGACCTAACGTTGGTTTTATCGTATTTTTAGTGAACATAGTATTTTGGCAGAGTCTATTTTGCCGCGATTATATTATTGTCTAAAATTTTCTCAACATGACAAAATAACCATACAATCATTCATAAACGCTAGAAAAGCCGTCATTATTAACTTACTTTAGCAACACTAATTCACTTCTATCGTTATTTGATTAGTAAAAACACAGGAATTGGCATTAACGGCGTGTAAGATTTTATTTAAAATATTATACTCCTCTCAATTTTTCGCCCTAAGCATAAATCCGATCTAATGACAAGTTTAACACTAAGACAGCATACTCAAAACATTGCGTTAGCCCATGTATTCATTGCATTCATTGTCATTATTGCTGTGTCTTTTATCTACTGCTTGTTCACACCAGAAGAGCAGCCTCAGCCTGTCACCGCTCGATTTCAAACTACTGTTTCAAAGAACCAAACCACTGTGCCAAAGAGCACGGTCCATGGAGATATTGAGCAAACCTACGAAACTCACTTTCAACGCACAAAGATCACCACAGGTATTGTTGACTATTCTTTCGTTACTTCTTTAATCAACGCTGGATTATCTCAGCACGAAATTAAATCATTAATTAAATTAATTGAAAATGAATTCGACATTATCGGTTCTGTCCGAAAAGGCGATCAGTTTTCAATTAAAACCAAAACCAATAGTCATAATGAAAAATACATTAGTTCTTTTTACTATTCTGGTAGTAAAAGAGACTTCTTCGTCATTAATGATGGCAATAACAACGCTTACGATGAATATGGCAATAAGTTAATTCGAAAGCCATATTATGCATTTCCACTGGCAAAAAAGTACAAAGTAAGTTCAGGTTTTAATTTAAAGCGAAAACACCCAGTCACAGGGTTACTTACCCCACATCTAGGTACCGACTATGCCGTGTCGATCGGAACACCGATACAAAGTATTGCGGATGGCGTCGTGGTTAAATCACGCTACAACCGCTTTGCCGGTAACTACATCAACATCCGCCACACCAATGGTTCACTGTCCCGCTACTTGCACCTATCTCGCAGTGATGTTCACGCAGGTGACAGCGTAACCAAAGGCCAAACCATCGGCCGCACGGGCAACACAGGAAGGACAACTGGTCCGCACCTACATCTCGAATTAATCGTTGATGGCGTCCCGGTTGATTACGCACGTTACATCCAAACGAACCCTGCTCCGCCCGTCAACACTCAAATGATGTTAGCTGCAAGAGCCGAACGTGAAGAGCTTATTGAACAATTGCAGAAATACCCTTCTTAATTTTTAGTGTTGAATTGAATCCTTTCTCAGCGCATTAGGGCTACGCAGCCATAATGCGCTGAGTTCCATCAAAGACACTCTCAAACGACTCGAAAGTGCCCCAGTAAAAGCTAAAGCTGGAGTTAGGCTTCTGAAAGTTAAAGAGGGCTTACAACTTCGTATTCACCCTAAACGCTCCACTACCGCAAAAGGAACGAAAACCTGGCAATTCAAATATCGTCACCCTGTAACACGAAAAGTAACTAAAATTTCAATGGGAACCTATCCTTCCCTGGGGCTGGCTGCCGCCAAATTAGAAGCAGCAGAATATCGCAAACAAATTGCGTTAGGTTTAGATCCTAAGCGCGTCAAAGAAGATAAGAGAATTGAAGAGCTACGCAAGCACGATGATAACTTTCTCGCTGTCGCAAGCGATGTTATCAACGCTAACCCTCTTACAAAAATGAGCAATTCATTTGAGAAACATCACGTTGAAAACATGCCTACCATTCGACCTGAACTATTAGGCGACTTTTTATCTCGATTGGAGCAAAATGAAAACATCCAAGATAAAACCAAACTACTGCTACTTTGGCAGTTGCACACTATCGCACGTCCAAAAGAAGCGGCAAGAACACGCTGGAAAGACATAGATTTAAAAAACCGATGCTGGACCATACCTGCTGAAGAAATGAAGCGTAGACGTGAACACAGAGTCCCTCTAACTGAGCAGGCTATTACCATTCTTGAACGAATCAGAATTCAAAGTGACGGTAAAGAATTCGTCTTCCCTGGTGAACGAAACCCACAGAGTCATATAAGCATCTACACAGCCAATGCTGCTTTAAAACGCAGCTTAGGGTTTAAAGATGAACTCGTTGCACATGGTTTGAGAGCTATTGCATCAACCGCCCTACACGAGCAAGGCTTTGACACACTGCATATCGAGGCTTGCCTATCACACATGGACAAGAATACGACAAGAGCGAGCTACAACCGCTCAGACTTTTTTGAACAAAGGAAAGAAATCATGAGCTGGTGGAGTGAGTTTATAATGGAAGCGAATAGTAATCACTAAACAACGAAAAAGATAAGAGTGGCGAACACTTATCGATAGGCACTAGCCGTTGTCAGCGCACATTTAAATAGCCGATTATTGACTGAAAATTACCTTGAAAAACTCCGCTATCGACCACACCATAAGACGCTGACGCGAGCGCGGCACTTTACAGAATCGTAAAATTAGCCAAAGCCAATCGTCTTAACCTCTATAACCATATGGTTAAGTGTAAGAAAGAGCTGGCGAAAGCAGGCAAGATATCATGCCTTGAAACTTTAAGCACTGCAGTATCGCACTATGGGCGCATACGGCGTACTCCAACCGAGGTAAGTCCCCTTAGCTTGATGGGACGCTTACTAAACCGAAAAGCCTAAGCAGAAATACTTAGGCATCAGAATATGATGGGAGAGAGACAGCAAGATTAGCGAATCAAGATCTTGATTTAAAAAACAAACAGCAGATCTATGATTTAAAAGTATTACTCAATAAAATCCATTGAATGGAAAGATATCGATTAACTACCCTTCCATTACGTTTAAGCCTGGCTACTCGACCCTAAATCTGAAATTTCATGTTATGAATCGCTATAGCTTTCTATCCTTTCAGCGCCTTTTCATGAATTGATTCCGTTGAGATAGCTCCAATATCTTTGCTGAAACCTTCTAACAGACTTTGTATCTTACTCTTGCTTTCTTCAATCGAAGTAAACCAGTCACTCAGTTCCTTTTGTTTTTCTAGACTAGGTAAAGAAACTTCCACTTCATATAACTGATTGATAGAAACAAATTTTTGTGCGGTGCCTGTTGCCAAATTGTTCAAGTCTAAGCTTTTTAAAACATGAGCTAAGTAAGGTAAATACACCCTAGTCGTGTCCAGTAGTTCCAAGCTTATCGCGTTGGTAGTTAACCAATATGGTTTAGATGAAAAGTGTATGTTTCCGCAGTGTGCACCAACCTTTCCAATTATGACTGAGTCTCCGGGTCTATTAGCGTCTAGGTAATATCCTATTATTCCATTTCCCCCATACACAGGAAATTCTCCCTTGCTTTCGACGTCATCTTTATTGAGATTCTTTCCACTTCTAAGTTTACACACATCTTTTAACGCTACATGATGTATGTACTCTAACTCGAAATTGCGAGACATAGTATCAAAGTGCTTTTCAATTGATGTCACCAAAGCTAACTGTTCGCTTTTTAATAAGGCGATCATTTTCTGTTTGTCGAACTTCAAGCCCGCTTCTTTCTTAGGTAAAGAAAATGAAAGGTTAAGTGTCTTATCTTGTAGTAAAGACTCCTTACTTATTAAGCAAGAATGCTCACTAACTTCTCTACGTTCGTACAATGACGTAAAGTCCTCAAAGTCAGAATCAGTAATTGAGTTTAACTTACTCAAAGGTTTATCCGTTCTTAACTCATAAAACCATATGTCTTTTTCTGACACGGTATTATCAAAAAACAAAACACTAACTTTAACTCCAGAGTATGGTGCTAACGTACCTTTAGGAAGGCTCAGAACGGTGTGCAGATTAAATTGCGTTAGCAACTGTCGCTTTAGTTCATCTAGATGTGATGCATTACCGAACAAAATGCCATCTGGAATAACTATTGCAGCCCGTCCCCCTTTTGCCAGCTTATCCATCGTATGCTTAAGAAACATAGCTTCAAGACTGCCGCTATAACCGTGATAGTAATATTCATACTTAGTTAACTCGTTAACTTTTCCAAATGGCACTCCAGAAATGACAAAATCATACTGCTGACAATCTCTATTTAGCAATGAGTCGGATATCGATACACCACTAATGTCGATATCGTTGAGAAGTAAGTTCAACATTCCTATCAAATGCGCGAATGGACTTAGATCATTACCAATAAAATTTAAATCATTAAAGTAGCTCTTATTCTTTACGTGTTTGATTGCCTCAACAAAAAAACCACCTGTTCCCATAGCAGGATCGTAAACTGTAGTTAGTGGCTCAGGATTTAGAGCACTGACCATTGCCTTAATCAACGGTCTTGGTGAATAATATGCACCTGATGAACCAGAATCCTTAATCATATTAAGCAGTAGATAGTCAAAATCAACTTCAATATCTTCAAATAAATCTATCTCTTCCAGTTTATGTATAACCAAATATAATATTTTATTTGACCTTATTCTAAAAGGTATCTGCTCAAATATGTTTTCGATTTTTTTCCAGTTATGGCGAGAGAAAATTCTATGAGATAATTCATCTTCACTAAAAATAATATTAGTTTCAATCTGAATTAATCTATCTCTTAAAGTATAACAATCAATTACTGAACCATTTTGTGAAAGATTATCCAGCCCGGTAAATAAGATCGGAAATGAACCAACATGCTTTTCATTTAGTAATTCTATTGAGACCGCCTTGTCGATATATTTAATTAATAGTAGCAGTGACAATTGCTCGACGGCATCAATAGCATTATTTATGCCAGTATCCTTTCTTAAGAGTTCAATGATATCTGTCAATCTATTATTATTCATTACTTTCTCACCAAGTATTTATACATATCTACGATATCATTACTGATCTCTTCAGGAATTATTTTGTTAACATACTTTTGAGCTTTTTCGATGCAAAACCCTTTACCATCAACATTTATATAAGGGTCAACGATTTTCTTAACTGAACTTGATGGATGCTTAGCCAAGTAACTATTGAACTTACCATCAATTCCAATATCTCCATTTTTGCCTACTTTTAACTGGCAATCTTCTACGTAGTGCCTATTGATTTCATTACATGCAGCCCCTAAAGCAGTATAAGACAGTAGATAGTGCTTAATCTCTCTTCTTCTCCAAGACAATAACACCACTTTTTTCAATGGCTTTGAATCTTTTTCAGTTTTTTGTTTAGTATTTTTTTTAGAAGGCTTAGGGGGCTCTGTAGGCTTAAACAAGTGGCCCTTAACTAAAAATGGATTTTCAGTTGTACCAATTAGATTATTAGGGTATTCATCAGCATCGCATATCATGAATACTCTTTCGGTTTTAGCTTTCAGTTTTTTCAATGTTTTTAAAGTCGTTAAAAACCTTTCGTAATTTTTTAACCAGTTTATTTTATTGTCACCAAATGTATTTTTATCTTGCCCCTCAACAAACCCAGAAGAAATACTCAAGCAAATGAAATCAGATAGACTATCCTCAATCATTTCATCTGAATACTCTTCATCAATAGATAGTTTTCTCTTAAGTAACAACTTAAAAATTTCCCAGTCATGTGCATGATCCATAACTACGACATTTTTATACATAGAAACAATTTTATACTGTGTTTCTTCAACTTCAGATAAAGCTTCTAATCTCTGAAGTAGTTTGAATGATGAATTGGCATATTGAACCTCTCCACACTCAATAGTTCTTAATTTATCGATCCCAGCTTTAGCAATAGAGTCCAACAAGTGTGATGTTGTGATTAGTGAACCTTTAATTTCATTGTAAACCTCCCACAATCTATCAATATTTCTATAATGGAGATGAGAATCTGCTTCATCAAACAAAAATAGAGTATTTTCTCTGTCAAAAAGATCTATTAATGCATACAGGAAAAGTAGTTGGTACTCACCATCACTCAAATCCTCCAAGCGTAGCGGCTTACTGTCCTCGCCTGAAGAACCAATCACTTTAAAAAATTCAAGGTTGAGACTTTTTTTAACTACAAAGTAATCGTTATCAGCAGCTTGTGTAAAGAACATGATTTTCGAATCAAAAGAGGTATGCTCATCTGTCTCAAAAGACACCTTGGATAACTCACTTTGAGATAACTGAATCGTTTTCAGCTCTATAGGTTGACTAAAATCGTAACTCTCATCCACTAAAGTGTTAATAAAGTTGCTTAGAGTTAGATGGTAAGCCTTATTGGTCATAACATCGCTGTTGCCTTGGTCTTCTTCTTTTTGAGCTTGACCTACTAAGCTCACATATGCTTTATCAACTTTAATATCAAAAGAGACTTTTGTTGAATCATCCTCTTCAAATTCACTTTCGATGACATAACCGTTGTGACGCAAGAATTTGCGTACCAAACCATTTTGGTTACCAGTAGTAGATAAAAATATTAGTAGCTTCGCCAGCGACTTGTCATAGTAAAAACAATCTAGGTTTAGTGCCCTTTTATCTTTTCGTTCCGTGTTTAAGTAATGAGCAAAACGTTCCGAATAGCTTTCATTTTGGCCAGACGAAAAACATACTACATTAAATTCTTCGTATAGAGAGCCCTTTAGTTTTTCATCAAAGATAGACTTTAAAATTGTTGATTTACCAGAGCCATTCCCACCGATGAAAGTAGCAATTTTGTCAAACTTTAGCTCCTGTGGTTGGTCATGAAGGACATTTGGTGGTAAGGGAAGTGAAATAGTTGCCATTAATAATGTTCCTCAATATAACCATACGCCTTGGCGAACAGCTCTTTGTCTTTTCCTAAACCAAACTGAGCAAGTGTCAGTAACAAGGCCTTTTGAATCTCTCTTGGGCCACTGTTCGAGCTCTGCCAGCCTTTAAAGCGTTTAGCTTTTACAATCTTGTCTATCTGCTCAACGACATCACCGATTAGCTTTGGTGTGCTCTCGGGGCGAGTTTCTAAGAACAGTTTTGTTAGTGCTTGTTTGTTATCTTCTTGAGTTACTGGTGAATCGCCCGTTTCACGTTCGGCTTGAACTGTATCTTTAGCCGTATCAAGTAGCCCTTTCAGCCAGTCAATTGCCTTGATTACGCCTGCTTCATAGTCCTGGCGTAGTTTTTCTAAGCGCTCACCGAGAGCGATAAACTTAGGATTACCGCTGCCGCGCAGACGGCCCATGAGATCAATTTCAAGCTGGCTCGCTCGCTTCTCTTGCTCTTTCTCAGTCAACGTGAAGATAGCGTGCTCATCCATGACCAATTCATCAATATCATCACGAATGCGATTAATATCGGTATGTTCGTGAATCATCTTGATGGTTTCTGGGCCTAGTGCAGCCCAAACAAGAGAGCCTGTCTGCCCTACAGGGCGAACTGATTCATAGATTTGTACCAGCCACTTATAATCCGCTCGATAAGGCGTTAAGAAAGCATCCGGGTTAATCGCAGACCATAACTTAGCTAAAACACCAAAAGAGGCCGCAAACTCATCACGTTTCTCGTTAGTTGGTAAGCAAGCTTGTGCTGCCATAATACCTTCGAAACCATCGATGGTTCTGTCGACATTAGGGAAGAAGCTTAAACACTTGTCTAACTGAGCTGGCAGTAGCTCTTTAAAGGCCTCGATACCTTCTACCACACCTTCTATTTCTTCGGGGTTATAAGCTAATGCGGTACGCAAGTTCTCAAACACGCCTAAGTAATCAATGATGAGGCCCATTTGCTTACTAACGTTGTCCGTCTCGTACAAACGGTTAGTACGACACATCGCCTGCAACAGGGTATGGTCACGTAATGGCTTATCTAAGTACATGCAGTAACAGATAGGCGCATCGAATCCGGTCAACAGTTTTGCGGTAACAATCAGCAATTGAAGTGGTTGTTTTGGATCTTTGTAATCCTCAATCAGGCTCTTCTGCTTTTGGTCATTACCATCAATCTCTTGCCAACGTTCAAAGTCGGACTCTTTGATAGGCAGCTCAAGGTCTTGCTTCCATTTACGCCAGTCCTTGTTAACCTTGCCTTTCTTACTTGCGTCTTCATCTTTGATTGGTGCTTGGTCGACGTTCATGACCACTTCTACCGCATCAAAGCCTAGTTTCTTACCGAGCAAATAATACATCTGCACACAGGTATCTCGGTCATAGACCACTACCATGCCTTTCATCTGCTTTGGCTTTACATGGCTTACAAAGTGATTGGCAATATCTTCACTTACCGCCGCCATGCGTTTTGGCGCCTTCAACATAATCGCTAAGCGGCCAGCACGCTTAGATAATGCCATTTTCTCATCATCGTCTAGGTCGTTATCTTTGACCATTTGTTCAAAGGCTTCATCAATTGCTGCACGATCCACACGAAGCTCAGCCAAACGAGGCTCAAACTTGACTGCATTGGTCGCTTTATCTCGTATGGACTGCTTATAGCTGTAGCGGTTCATATAACGCCCTTCATCCTCTTCAGCACCAAAGAGTTTGAAAGTATTGCGGTCGATACCAGAAATCGGCGTACCTGTTAAGCCATAGAAATGAGCATGAGGCAGCGCCCAGCGCATTTTGTCGCCAAGAGAACCCTCTTGAGTGCGGTGCGCTTCATCCACCAGCACAATAATGTTATCACGACTGTTTAGACCGTTTTCATTGCTCTCATCGATTTCGACGTCTTTAAACTTGAAGACGGTGGTGATCAAAATGCCGCGACTATCTTGTTCTATATGCTCACCAAGCTTTTTACAGCTTTGTACTTTGATGAGATTTTTAACATCCGCTCCACCAAAGGTTTCATTGATTTGGCTATCGAGATCTCGACGGTCTACCACAATCAAGACGGTTGGATTTTTCAATTTGTTATCAGCACGAAGCATGCGAGCCGCATAGAGCATAAGCAAGGACTTACCTGAACCTTGGAAGTGCCAGATAAGACCTTTTTTCGGATAACCTTTTTTTACACGCTCAACAATTTGCTTTGCAGCTTCGAATTGAGGGTAACGCGGTAAGATTTTAATGCGTTTAGGTGGAGTGTCTTTGCCTGTCTTCACCGTTGAAAACAGCGCAAAAGACTCTAACATTTGCAGCAAGGTTTCTGGGTTCAACAAGCCTTCGCAACTATCAAGCACGGTAGCTAAACTTGCAGGAATCTCATCTCGCTGATCGGTTTTATGCCATGGCCCCCAATCTTTAACTCGGGCATTAATCGCACCATAAGCAAAAGTGCGACCTTCAGAAGCAAAACATAGAAGGTTTGGCACGAAGAAGGGCTCAACATTTTTCCAATAATGCTTTTGACCACCAATAAAATCAGCAGCACCATCTTGCCAAGTCACACTTGGACGAGTGGCAGATTTTACTTCCCCCACCACCAGCGGGATACCGTTCACGTACAGAACGATATCGAAGAACACCTCTGTCGCGGCAATGAAGTGAACCTGCTGAGAAACAACAAAGTGGTTGTTTTCGGGAGTATCAAAATCAATCAGCTTGATAGTGATATGATCGCCATTTTCGCCAAACGGTAGGCTTTTCTCTGCCATCAACCATTCATGGAAATTCTCGTTGGCTTTGACTAAACCAGTATGCTTAGCTTCTAACATCAAGCCACGAAGTTTGTAGATCACCTCATCAGCATAATCAGGATTGTTGCAAATATCAGGGTTTAACGAACAAAGCGCGTCTTTAAGCCAGGTATCAACGAAGATATCGTGAGTTTGCTTAGGCAAGCTCTCACCATGACAGTAATTCCACTTTACTCCGCTCAAGCCTTTTAAACGGTCAATAATTCCATCTTCTGTGACGTTTTGTTCGTTAAACATTTTTTAACCTAAAAGAGTTTTTTTAATTTGTCTTACATAAATACGTTTTTCGCTTAAAGCATCGCACTTCGATAACAAGCACCCAATCGTATTAGAGAGTTCGTTTTGCTCGTCCTCGGAGAGTACAGGAACTTCACATTCTAAAATTTCCTTTCTGGAAAGGTGTGGTATATCCATACCTTTTTGCTGAGAAAATAAATATCCTTTTACGAATTTGGAGTTCAATAGGAGCCAAAGGTATTCTTGTGTTATGCCTTTGTATGAGTGAAATCGCCCCACACGCTGTACTAGTAGACATGGTAAATCGGATTTACTCAATCGACTTACCTTGAACCCTGCTCCGGTAAATGGGCGATCCATTGCTATGATGATGTCCTTATCATTTAACAAATATTCAGAGTAATCTTTAGCCATCTCATTGGATAGAAATTTCTTCCCATTAGCCCAATCTGGTTTGCTTACTCCTACATTCGCACCCCGCATTAAAGCAACACCTTTATCAGAAAAATCTTTACTCTTAAAGGCATACCCAACTTGCATGTCGACTAGCTGATTTAACTTTTTCACCTCAACCTTATCTCGGTTGAGTGATTTTTGTATAATGGAGTTTGATAGGTTTATCGCCGACTCATTTAGGTCTGTTATTTGTTCTTGTATTCTTTGTAAAAGGAATCCGGCCTCAATAATTTTACGTTGTTGTACAACAGAAGGAATTTTAAAATTCTGCGATGCTAAAACCTTCCACTTTATCGTTGGCGAAAGAGAACCTTCTGATATAGCTACTGCCCGATTCATAAATACATCAGACTGCATGAAAAATGGCAGGAACTCTGGAATAACTTTATCAGGATTAGCTTCAAGTACCATCGCATGAGCAGAGCAGATGCAATCACAATCCGCCACTGCTATTTTCCGTTGATAGGCTCGTCGCTTGCCAAATATTATCTGCCCTTTATTGACTAACAATTTTTGACCTTTTACATCAGAAGGTACACCATGGCGCTTAATTATTAGGCTGTCGGGGTCTAGATGTTCTAATCCAACATAGATTTTAAGATCGGTTTCATTCGGCTCAACACGCTTAGAAATCTGTTTGGCAATATCACCAAATTTCACCATTTGCCAGCTTTCTGATGACTTATGCTCTGTCACAGTTGTTCCACCTTACTTTCAACGATATACCCAAGCTCTGCAAGGCTCTTGAAAAATTTATTCGCCTGCTTTTTCAATTGCACACGGTTTACTTTCCATGACTCAATAGCATGTTCGATATCATGTACTTGCCCACCAACCTTAGCTTCCACGTAAAGTGGAATAGATAAGTTGTATTGGTTTTCACTGATAGTGTCTAAATCAACCAATGCTGTAATATCTCTTTGGTTGTCTGGTTTGAAGTAAGCTTCACAAAGCACATCCAAATCATCATCAGATAAGCGGCTATGGGCACGCTCACGGGTTACATGTTCGATGCCATTGATAAACAGTATCTTGTTTTTGCGCTCAACAGGTTTATTGCAGTTAAGCACCACAACACATGATTCCATTGGCGAGTTGTAGAACAGGTTTGGTCCAAGCCCTACCACCGCTTCAATGATGTCAGACTCAATCACCTGCTTGCGGATCGCTTGCTCAGAATCACGGAACAGTACCCCATGAGGCCAAAGCATGGCTGCACGGCCAGTATCAGGTTTTAAACTTTTGATGATATGGGTATAGAAACCATAATCAGCACAACCTTGTGGTGGTACGCCGTACATATTACGACCATACGGGTCTGCTGCGAACTTTTCACGGTTCCACTTTTTGATGGAGTACGGCGGGTTAGCAAAAATGACATCAAATTGTTTGAGCTGGTCGTTCTCGATAAACTTAGGTTCGCCTAAGGTATCGCCACGCATGACATCGAACTCTTCAATGTCATGCAGGAACATGTTCATACGTGCAATTGCAGAGGTTAGCAGGTTTACTTCTTGGCCATACAAGTGAACACCGCGCCACTGTTGTCCATTGGTTGAAGACTCCTCCCCTTGCGCACGTAAATCCATCACCGCATTAAGCAGCATTCCGCCCGTACCACAGGTTGGGTCATACGCACTCTCACCTGGTTTGAGCTTCATGATACGGGTCATTAAATGCACTACAGTACGATTGGTATAGAACTCCGCAGCGGTATGGCCTGAGTCATCCGCAAATTTTTTGATCAAATACTCGTAAGCCTCACCCAAGTCATCTTGAGCAACAGACTTAATGCCTAGTGGGATTTTGCTGAAATGCTGAATAAGGTCTGACAACAAGTGATCTGGCAAACGCTCTTTGTTGGTCCACTGCGCATCACCAAATACACCGTGCAAACGCTCGTTCTTTGCTTCAATCAAACGCAGTGCATTTTGAATCGCTTCACCAATGTCTTTGCTGGTGTTGCGCACTTTCTCCCAGCTCGCTTCTTCTGGAATATCGAAACGGTGGTACATCGACATCGCAGCATATTCAGCATCACCTTCATGCAACTCTAGCGCTTCGTTATACTCTTCCAGATATACATCCGATAGACGCTTAAAGAACAGCAATGGGAAGACGTACTGCTTGTAATCAGACGCATCAATCTGGCCACGCAGGAACTCGGCAGCACCCCAAAGTAAGTCTTCTAATTTGTTTTTATTCATAGCTCAAAGCCCTCTTTGATTAACAAGGCTTCTAACTCTTGTTCAGCGACTTCTAAGGCTACTAATTTTTGCTGGAAATCTTTCAATGCTTCTTCTACGGTAATGGTTTCTTCTTCTAGCGGCTTTTGTACATAACGAGCGATGTTCAAGTTGAAATCGTTCTCTTCAATCTCGCTATGTGGCACCCAACGTGCGACACCTTCAATGTCGTCTGCTTTCGGGCCTTTGGTACGCATCTTCTGATAGATGTCATAGATCTCATCAGCTTGAGGCTCTGACAAGGTGTTTTGCGCTCGACCTTTGGTAAAGATTTCTTCCGCATTCACAATCAGCACATGGTCTTTATGCTCTTCTGGTCTCGCTTTACGCAACACGAGAATACAAGCAGGGATGCCCGTACCGTAGAACAGATTTGAAGCCACGCCGATTACCGCCACGATGCGGTTTTCTTTTAATAGCTTGGTTCTGATTTTACCTTCTGCACCACCACGGAAAAGCACGCCATGTGGCAGTACTACCGCCATGCGCCCTTCATCATTCAATGAGGCAAACATATGCTGCACCCAAGCAAAATCCCCGTTGGTTTTTGGTGCTAGGCCAAAGCTTGCTCGGCCATATGGATCACTTGTCCAATAATCATGCCCCCACTCTTTCAAGCTAAATGGTGGGTTTGCGATTACGCAGTCAAAGTTTTCTAGTTGGTCATTTTGCAAAAACTTAGGATCACGAAGTGTATCACCACGCACAATTTCAAAGTCTTCTTGCCCGTGTAGGAACAAGTTCATTCGAGCAATCGCTTCGGTAGTAAGGTTCTTCTCTTGACCTTTGATTTTAAGAAGACGTGGGTCACCGCCATTCTCTTTAACATGGTGGATGGTTTCAAGCAGCATACCGCCTGTACCACAAGCCGGGTCATAAACACTTTCATTAGCTTGTGGGTCTAGAATATTAACCATAAGACGAACAATGGTACGTGGCGTATAGAACTCACCTGCTTTCTTGTTTGCTTTATCAGCAAAGCGCTTGATGAGGTATTCGTAAGCACGGCCCATATCATCATTACGCACACTCGATACACCAAGGTTAACCTTGTTGAAATGGTTGAGCAGTGTCGATAGCAGTTCGTCTGAGAGGCGCTCTTTGTTAGTCCAGCTCGCGTCACCAAAAATGCCATGTAGCTGTGGGTTTTCTAGCTCAATGCCACGGAATGAATCTTTTAAGGCTTGGCCGATGTCCTTAGTTTCTGCAAACACATCTTTCCAATGACAGTTAGCTGGAATTTGAATGCGGTGAAACATATCGCCTTTCGCAAGCTCTTCGTCACCCACTTGCTCCATCGCCTCTTCGAACTCTTCATCGTAAACATCACAGATACGCTTAAAGAATAGGATTGGGAAGATGTAGGTTTTGTAGTCTGAAGCGTCAATTGGTCCCGTAATGATGTGGGCCGCATGCCAAAGGTGCGCTTCTAAGTCTTTGAGATTTATTAATGTCATTGCTTACTCTTATTCTCTTCTATCCACGCTTCAAGGTCTTCACGCTTGAAGCGCCAAGAACCGCCGACTTTGAAACCAGGAAGCTTTCCTTCGCTTGCTAATCTATATGCTGTTTTTTCGGCCAACTTTAGGTAAGCAGCCACCTCTTTCAAGGTTAAAATTTGGTCTACCATTCAGAGTGTTATCTCATGTTGGTTTTATTCATCAGAATTAATGGTGAGAGAATATGGGAAAATTGGGGAATCGGCAATGTAGGATGGTTCATTACAAGACTGAGTGCATAGAAAAAATACAAATGCCCACCAGTGAAAGCTGGTGGATATTTGTTTCATAGTTATCAATGCAGTGATAGCTTCCAAACTATATTGATAATTCAGCAACTCGTAAGTGTAGAACTATTACTAACCTAAACAGGCAATGGGTCTTTGTGTTTCGTTGTACTATCGCTCTGCGAATAGTCTTTCATACTAAAATGATTCAACTTACTGTATGTTTTATCAAAATAGCGCTTGTCGGACCAAACCTGAATATCGCCGATGACATACAAGTGTTTTTTGGCTCGGGTAACCGCTACGTTCAACAAATTTGGTTTTGAAGAAGCCCAAGACGCCCCGCCACTGTTTCTTGTGTCACAACCAAGTACTAAAATGACGGTATCGTTCTCCTTGCCTTGGAAGGTATGAACAGTCCCCACGTTGTGTTTCAAAAAGTTGTTAAACTCCTTGTTATTCCAACTTGAATTGTTAAGCAGCTCTGACTTGCTACGCCTCAGATCTTCTCTCAACTCTTTTTTGACTGCTTTAAATGGTGTTATTAAATAGATGCTGCTTAAGTCGCCATTGTGCGCTGCTAATTCAAGTAAAAGGGCTTTAACCTCTTCACCCAACTCTCGCTTGTATTGTTTGAGTACACAGTCTCCTTGTGAATCATTCCATCGATTGTGTCCTAAGGCCTTATGAGTTCTTGGCTCAACGTCTTTATCGTTGTCAGAGCCATGTATCATTCGGTTGTTGTAAGCTATTTCATTCGAAATGCTAAACATTGGCTCGATACATCTACGATGTACCCATAACGGTATGCCTATCCATTGTTCTTCACCATCCATATCTATCATACAGCCATATGGATTAACGCGATCGGCTAAAGTCTGAACTGACCACATACAAGGGTCCCACTTCTCTGATTCTTCTTCCAACTTAGATTTCATTAAGTAGTCAATCAGCTCTGGTGGCGATGTAAACACAGGTTCGATCTGCAGAGGGTCTCCAACAACCACCGCTCGCTTAGCACGAAGCAAACCACCTACAGCAGATTGTGGTACTGCTTGCCCTGCCTCATCAATCATGAGCCAACCTAGAGAGTCTGGCGGCAACTTAGAAAACATATTTCCCAATGAAGCAAAAGTCGTCGAAACCACGGGGACAAACATAAATAGCATCTGCCAAATCGCGAGTGCATTTTCGCTATTCTTACCTAATACAACATCATTGATTTTAACTATCTGGGTTCGGAAGGTACTTTGCTTACTAGCTTCTATCAGCCAAGCCTCATGAAGCTGTAACGCAGCCGAGTATATATCAGATCGAAGTGCATTGATGGTCTCGTGCTGCCAGCATGCGTGCCTCTGCCTATCATGTCCCTCGATATCATCAGTCACTTCAGGTAAGTGATACCCTTTAAATTCCGTTCTATAGGCATCTAACTCATCTAAAAGCTTCTGCTTTTCAAGCTCTTTGGATTGGATATCAACCTGCTGCTGTAAAATTTTCTTTGTACACCCTTTTCTCTCGATTTCTTTGGAATCAACGTCACCAATAATCAAGCGAATAGATTTTTTGACATTTTCGTACTCACCGAGTTTTTGAGATAGTGAAACTTTATATTGTTTATTTTTCTTAGTATTAAAGAACCGACTGAACCAACCTGGAGAGTTAACCTTTAGTAACTCTAAGGAAACTGCGATTTCTTCTTCCCTTTTCACTTCAGCGTTTCTTGTTGAATTAAGGGCATCAAGCTCCACAGAGAGCGAATGAACATAGTTTTCTAGCTCATTTAGACCACTGTTCATTCGATGTAAATCAATATCAAATTGATGTGCATCGAAAGTATTTTGTAGGCTATCAAAATAGGCTAGCTTGTCATTCAACTCATGGAAACGAGATAATTTCTCGTTAAAAATTTTTTTGGCCGTGTTAAAAGAAGGGCCTGTATAGGTTGAGCGATATTGCCAAAAATTCAAGAAGTCTAAAGAAGGTTCTCTAACCGCTGGCTCTTTGCCTTTTTCATAGTGGTATTTAAAGAAAAAACGGTCGAGAAACTTTTGCCTCTTTTTATAAGCCCCCATAGCAGCAGAGATATTCCCCCAGCTCTGCTTACTATCCTTCAAGGGCTGTAAACGGCCTTTCTTCTCATCAGCACTTACTTGATTGGCTACAGGGCGAAAAAAACCGGTATCAGCATACCTGCCAGCTACCGATTTTGCTTGTGGAAGCTCTTTTGAGATATTTTCAACCGCTGCATTGTTCGATGACGCTACAACCATTTCAAAATCAGCAAGTTCTTTAACAAGGAACCCTTCTGAACTTAACCCATCGCTAGCTTTCGAAAAGGAAGCTAGTACTTTCGCCCTCTCAACAATATTTTGCGCAATTATATCCCGCAATAACGTCGTTTTACCTGTGCCTGGAGGGCCATTAACCGAGATTACTCCACCTGCTTTCAGCTCCTTGAATACCGTATTGATGGCGAACTGCTGCATTAAAGACATATTATGCGCAGGCTCTGTCAGCCACCTTCCTTCTGGTGTTTCTTTGGGGTTCAAGTGATTGTGAATCAACAGTATCGAGTCATTGGTATAAAGGTCGACATGCTTATAACTGGATCGCCCCAAGTAGGTTTGAAGGGGCTGGCTGGCCCTGCCTGCGGAAATCGCATTAATGGCCCGCTCTATATCTCGAATATAGAAGCTGTTTAGAATAGGTAACTGAGATTCATCTTCATTAGATGCATCTTCATTATCGTCTTCAACTTTTCCTGGAGCCTTTTTGTTCTCCAATAGATTGTCTGACTTCGCCTCATACTCATAAAAAGCCATCTGAAACGGGTAAACCTTCGAGTTCTTTGAAAGCAACAAATCTTGATTGGAAATGCCAGCCCATTGGTAAAGCCCCTCAACTAAGCTCATGAGGCTTTTCACACAAAGAGTATGCCTACCCTCTGAGCTAGGATGATTGAGCAAATTGTTTTTACAGCGATCCAAAAGCACGTTAAGGTCGCCATACCGACTATCAAATCGTTCCTGAGATATACTACCAGCCCTTCCCTCTAGTAACTCTGCTAGAGCCCAAGGCAACGTACTTATCGAAAAAGTATCGAGTCGAGGAGTACCGAACTCATCCAACATCAATTTTGCAAAGCAAGACGCTCCCTCATTATCCCTTCTTTGCTCTATCTCTTCAGAGAAGCAAGCCTCCTGACGGTTAGTAGAAAAATACTCTGCAACTTTTTTATCTATCGACGATTTATCGAACAACCCTAGATATAGAGTATAAGTACATTTTTTGCCCGGTGTAAGACCGAGCGAATCACGAACCGCGGGATTTAACCACGGCAGTAGGCAATTACCATGTGACTGCAACTCGTGAGCGGACACGTTTACTGGTGCAATTTTACTGTCGTCTTTATCTGGCACCGAGTAGGCTTGAAAAAACTCCACTAAATGCCAAGCTCTCAATATATTTATTGAGTTTTCTATTCTATTGTCCACTAACTTAAGCCTATCAATACCATCAAAGATCTTTAACTTACAATGATATACAACCTTGTTGCATAAGACGGTGATAATTGTCAAAAGAATGATATAGTGTGACGAATACCTAAAAAACAAAGCAGCATTGAATTACCTTAGAACGAGATTAGATTTTTAAAACGACTAAGATTTTCGTCCATACAATTAAAGTGTTAGAATAATCATATCAATGCTGACGTGGCTTCAGGTGGTCATTAAATACTTCCAGTACCTCTCTATCTGATTTTTCTTTTGGTACCCCACCAGCATAACCATGAAACAATAAGGCGATTTTTCGAATGGTTAATAACTCTATCCAGTGGTTTCCGGGCCACATGCACAAAGCCCAGAAGGAGATTGCAGAAGCGATCCCTCAAATAGATGTGATTATTGAAGTACTGGATGCTCGTATTCCTTTTAGTAGTGAAAACCCTATGATCGCGGAGCTCAAGGGAGATAAGCCTGTAGTAAAAGTGCTTAACAAACGTGACCTCGCGGATCCGCAGTTGACTCAGGTTTGGATTGACCACTTCGAGAAAGAGCACAACGTGAAAGCGATTGCCATTACTACTTCACAATCGCAAGAAGTCCAAAAAATTATGGAGTTGGTACGTAAGCTTGCGCCACATCGCGAAGAAATCGGCAAAAACATTCGCACCATGATCATGGGCATTCCAAACGTTGGCAAATCAACCATTATTAATGCCTTAGCGGGTCGTACCATTGCCGTCACTGGCAACCAACCAGCGGTCACTCGCCGTCAGCAACGCATTAATCTGCAAAACGGTATTGTCCTTTCAGATACTCCGGGGATTTTGTGGCCAAAGGTTGAAAACCCACACAGCGGCTTCCGTCTAGCGGCAACCGGGGCGGTAAAAGATACCGCAATGGAATACGATGAAGTGGCGTTTTACACAGTAGAATACCTAGCTGCTCACTATCCAGAGAAGCTAAAAGAGCGCTATCAGATTGACGAACTGCCTGAGTCTGATATTGAAATCATCGAAGAGATTGGTCGTCGTCGTGGCGCGCTGCGTGCTGGTGGTCGCGTTGATTTGCACAAGGTATCTGAGATCTTACTGCACGAGCTTCGTCAGGGTACTTTGGGTCAAATTACTTTAGAGCTTCCTGAGATGATTACTCAAGAGCTAATCGAAGTCGAAATCGAAACCGCTCGCAAAGAGGAAGAGAAAGCAAAACGTAAAGAAGAACGACGAAAGCGCTACCTTCGTAATAAACGATAATCGTTTCCCCACTCTTTTTAAAAGGCACGTTTTAAACGTGCTTTTTTTGTGTTTAAATTTTTTATTCCAGTGTAATAGCGCAGCGATTTTCTCATCAGCTATGGAACCAAGGCCACGAAACACAACTTCCTCTCAAAAGTTCTCAATTTGTATTTTTCCTTAATTTTTATCGAAACTCGAATAAATTCATCAATATTTACTGTGCTATTTGACAGTTATTTCTTTAGCTTAATTCTAGTTAGACCCCCAAAGAGTAAGGAGTTACAAAGCTCACCCAACCCTTAAATGCGGAGTTTGCAGGTGTGCGCAAACTTATGCAACCCGAGCAGTGACACCAAACTCATATCGGTCAAACTATATAACTGTCAGCGCTGGCGTTTTTCTGTGTTACGAAGAGATTTTATTATGATTGATAAACTGAAAACGAAACCACTTCCTTCATTTGTCGAGGAACGCCTAGACTTTTATATTCGAGATCTGATCGAACAGAACGATAACCAAAAACACTTGGTATTAGGGAAGCGACCACCACAAGGTGCAGTCGTCATGCAAAGTAATGACTATCTGTCGTTGTCCCACAACCAACAAATTCAGCAGGCACATCGCGAGGCTATTTACGAACACGATGACAACGTCGTCATGTCAGCAATCTTCTTACAAGATGGTGAGTCTAAGCCCGCATTTGAAAATCAACTAGCAGACTATGTTGGTATGGAAGGGTGCTTACTTTCCCAATCTGGGTGGGCCGCAAACATTGGTCTGTTGCAGACTATTTGTTCACCAGAAACGCCTGTCTATATCGACTTCTTTGCACATATGTCGTTATGGGAAGGTATTCGCGCCGCAGGAGGGATAGCACACCCATTCATGCACAATAATATGGGGCATTTACGAAAGCAAATACAGCGCTATGGTTCTGGTATTATTGTGGTGGATTCGGTTTACAGCACAATTGGTACGATTGCTCCACTTCACGACATCTACGAAATGGCGCGTGAGTTCGACTGTGCATTGGTGGTCGATGAATCCCACTCACTGGGTACGCATGGTCCCAATGGCTCAGGTTTGGTAAAAGCATTGGGGCTCACAGATCAGGTAGATTTTATTACGGTAAGTCTGGCAAAAACCTTTGCCTATCGGGCTGGCGCGATTCTTGGCCCTAAAAAGCTGACTCAAACGTTACCCTTTGTTGCGTTCCCTGCCATTTTTAGCTCGACGGTTCTGCCGCAAGAGATTGTTCGACTCGAAAAGACGCTCGACGTTATTAAGAGTGCAGATGAAAAGCGAACAAGGCTATTCAAACGCGCTAAAGCGCTCAGAACGGGGCTTAAACAGATCGGCTATCAAATCCGCAGCGAATCGCAAATCATTGCGCTAGAGTGTGGTAGCGAGCGAAATACAGAGCGAGTGCGTGACTTCTTAGAGGAAAGAAACGTGTTTGGTGCCGTATTCTGTCGCCCTGCTACGGGTAAGAATAAAAACATTATTCGATTATCGATCAACGCTGACATGACACTCAGTGACCTTAACCATGTACTCAGCGTTTGTAAGGAGGCGTACAATCACCCAGAGTTAGAATTCGTATAGTAGGTCGGAACAGCACGGTGTCATAAAAACTTGTGACTGCCGAAACATAAAGAGCTCAGCCTAATGCTGAGCTCTTTATGTTTCTCTCTCGCATTTTGAACGTTAATACTAAATCCAATTTGCAATCTTATCGAACAATCTATTCTTATCCGCCGGTTTAACGATGAAATCAGACATGCCTGACGAGTCAATCTTATCAAGCGTAACCGCTGAACTGTCGCCAGTGTGTGCAATAATCGGTACCGAAGCGTAGCCTTTATTTGAGCTTCTGATTTGGCGAGAGGCTTCGACCCCTCCCATCACTGGCATTTCGATATCCATCAATATCAGGTCGACGTCATTCTCATTCAACGAGTTAATCGCCTGTAGCCCATCTTCTGCTTGAATCACCTCAAAGCCCTGCTTCTCAAGCAACATGGCCGTAAACTTACGTAAAGATTCATTGTCATCAACCACCATAATGGTTCGTTTATATGCAGAGTCTATAGACGTTACTGGCATTACAGGAACGACATAATTGGCGTCATACAACAAGCGGTCGATGATCGCGAGCGTGTTCAACAGGCAAGCTTGCGTTTCTACCCAAATCGGTTCAAAAGAAGCTTTTATCGCTCTCTGAACTGGGTGGCGCTCAAACAGAAACACAATACGTGCCTCAGTAAATGAAAGTAATGACTCGACCTTGTCTAGATGACTGCCACGGGGATCTAGACTCTCCATATCGATCAAGATCAAATCAAACTCGAACTCGTATTCTTTCTTCCTAAGTGTTGAAAGCACATCCAGAACCTTGAGTTCAAACCCCATAAAGCGCGAAACATCCGTCAATTTTGAGACTAAAATGTTTTGCTCGCTAACAAACAGTATCGATTTTAGTTTGGTCAGCTCGCTTTTAATCTCTTTTACTGCATTTGAGCCAATTTTTGGAAAGGTCAGGGTGAATTGAGACCACTCACCGACTTCTGAATCACAACGAATATCGCCACCAAATGAGCACATCACTTTTTTACAAAAAGGCAAACCGAGACCATAGTTGCCCGATTTACCCGTGGTGTAGAAATCTTGGAAAATGCTTTGGAGTACCTCTGGTGCAACGCCAGAGCCGTTATCTGTCACCACAATTTGGTTAGTCAACTTATCACTGTGCATGGTAACGTGGATATGAAAATCTTCAGAACTGCGATGATGGAATGCGTTCTTGAACAAGTTATACATAACATACTTCAGCAACGTATCACTGCCCAAGAAATCAAATTCGTTTCTTATATCCAAAGAGATAGCAAAACGGTCAGTAGCACGCTTATAACTGAAGCTTTCGATGGCACTCTCGACGACGATTTGTGCGGAGTGCTTTTTAAAAGTTGAACGAGAAACACGGTTTTCATCAATAGAAGTCAGCAATAAATCAATGGTTTCATTCCCAGAATGGATGATCTTCACCGCATCGCTACTCACTTCACGTAACAATGTCAAATCTTCATCACTCAATGTGTAGTGCTCTTTCCTACCTTCTTTTGGGTTGGGCAAAACGGATTGAATGACATCGATTGACGTTAGTAAGCCACTCAGGGGGTTTCGCATCTCATGTGCAATACCTGCACCAAAAGATTTCGCGATTGATACTTTTGCCTCATGTTCTACTTGGTTTCTGAAATAGAATAAGTTACCAAATAGGTAAATAAACAAGAAAATTGGAACGTGCGTCCAATCCATTGTGTATTCAAGATGAAAACCCTGTGCAATCCAAGCAAACAACGTCGCCAACCCGACACCGAAAAATGTCTGCACAAACATTACCAATGTCATGTGCACCAGCAAAATGTGAAGAAAAATCGCCGACATAAACGACATCACCCATACATTCGACCAGTTATTCATCAACAACATATAAAAGAAGAAGCAGGGCAAACAGAGGGTCGTGACGAGTTGGTAATAAGCTGGCAAAAACTTACGCCACTTAAACGGCATATGGTTACGACAAATGATACCGAAGAATAAAATCGAACAAAGGATACGAAACGGCAAACTTTCATATGGCTGCGGAAACATAAATGCCCACACGATGTAGTAAATAGGAAAGCCGACAAACCCCATCCATCCTACAAGAGTAAGGTTGGGTTCTGCGTACTGGTATACTTTGCGAATCGCGTCCATATTTAGCCTAGCGTTTACTGGTTTTCGTGTATTGTTCTATCTTTTAGTTTTGCTATTTAATTATATATTAGTTATCGGCAGTGAGTAATGACACATTAATCAAATATGTTCAGGTACTACTCTTTAAATTCAAAGCTTTACTTTACCAAGGTGATAACTGAGTATTTTTGATGATTTATTAGTCAAAAAGGGAGAGGTAGTGCAAATCTCTGGGGCGAACTCCACATTGCATACCAATCGATATACTGCTCTCTTTACTCGCCAACTTGTCGAGCAAAGAAGCCTGCTAATTGATAATGAGAACAATATTGCGGTCAACAGAGTACTGTACTTTCGTGTTGGTTACCAATCGAAACTGCCAACACCATTTGTGGGCTCATCCCAATCTTATTGTTGGTGTTAAGGACTCCTTAGCTGTGAGCCACTAAGATAATATGAGTCGCTAGGATAAAAAGAGCAGTACCTGACCGCCCTTTGTCACTACAATATAAAAATCTCACTAATGCTATGAGTAAGCCACACTCTCATTAATGCAACTGATAAGTGTTTGTGCGCTAGACCAACGAAACACTTTTTCTAGCACCTCATTGCCACCAGGCGCTTTCCAGTTTCGTTCTTCACATTCTTGTCCACCAATATGCAGATAGAACTCAATCGCAAGGGTGTTCTGAGAGACAACTTCAAGATACAGCCCATTACTCTGAAAGTATTGCTGGTGCCATTCTGCTGCAGCGAGAAGTAACTGCTTGCCAATACCTCTTCTTCGATAGCTGTTGTCTACATGTAATGCCTCTATGAAGCTGCCACGCTCAAAATCATGATTACCGAACACACAAATAAAGCCAAGAAGAAGTCCTCCCTCTTCTGCTAAAACGATGTGTTGGTTGAAGGGCGGATTGGTAAGGCGTGTTTGCCATATCAAGCGTTTATCATCACTCGCTTCGTCATCCAAGTACGCATCACTTAACACGCCACGGTAATCACATTTCCAGCTGTCAGCATGCAACCGCGCGATGCGTTCATAATCCTTATATTCGGCTACTCGTAATTCCATTACTTCTTCCTTTACTCTTTTGTCGCTTCTCTAACGAGTTTTGGCATTTTCCACCTCGTTGACAGGGTGTTATTGGCAGATATTACAAATCTTGCGCCGCGACCCATTGATTAATACTACTCACTATTCTTTTAAAAGCAAAATATCCCATCGACAACACTTGTTTGTTGCGAGCGCCCCCTTAACTATAGAATTATCACAACTTGAAACAAAGTCGTCTAACTTTAGTTTGACTTACACGTGTACGCTGATATTCTGGCGTACACGTGTTAGCTCAAAGTTAGGGACCTATAATGGTGCATGATAAACCGCCTCTTATTTGGCTCAATATATTGATATTCTCCGCCAGTTTTATTCTGACTTTTATTGTATTGCCTTGGTACGCACACCATTACGGGTTAGGTTGGGAGCATATGGTCTGGGGCATTATTGCCTTCAGTTTCACCAATCTCTCAATTACTGCGGGTTATCACCGTCTTTGGAGTCATAAGACTTATGAAGCTCACCCAGTTTTAAGGTTTATTTTTGCTATCGGTGGTGCCTTCTCTCTTCAAAATAGTGTGATGCATTGGTCTTCTGATCATCGTGTTCATCACAAACATGTCGATGACAATGACAAAGATCCCTATTCAGCGAACCGAGGTTTTTGGTTCTCACATATTGGCTGGATGCTTCGTGATTACAATCGGTCAAAAGAGAACGACTACAGTAACTGCCGTGATTTAAAGCGAGATGCAATCGTAACGTGGCAACACAAGTATTACGTTCCTTTAGCCGTTGCGACAAACATCGCCTTTCCTCTTATATTGGGTCTTATTTACGGAGATGTCTGGGGAATGTTCCTGATTGTTGGCGCTGCTCGGCTGTTCTTGAGCCACCACACTACTTTTTTTATCAACTCATTGGCGCACGTTTGGGGTAAACAAACCTTCACCGATAAAAATACCGCTCGCGATAATGGTATTTTGTCATTTTTCACTTTTGGTGAGGGTTATCATAACTTCCACCACATTTTTGAGAACGACTATCGAAATGGCGTGGACTGGTGGCACTACGATCCAACCAAATGGTTGATCAAGTCTTGCTCTTGGTTGGGTTTAACAACAAAGTTACGTACAACCTCAACATTTCGTATCGAGAAAGCGCGCGCAACTCAGTTATTGAAAAAAGCCAAAGAGAAGCTGGAGAGTAAGCCAAACAGCCAATCGATGAGAGAGCAGTTACAGCAAGAGTTTGACGCTTTAGTGCATCATATGCAGGAATACTATGAAGCCCGCAAAGAAGTACTCGGTGAGAAAACAGCAACAGTAGTGAAAAAGTACGAACGATCGGTATCTCATTTAAAATACCTGCAAATCAAGGAAGAATTTGAACGTCAACAACACAGTTGGAACCGCTTGGTGCGTCGCTACGTGTAGCTCATGCATAAACACAACAGAAAAAGCTCCGTCAATCCGGAGCTTTTCATTCAAACAAGCGCTTAAATGTGATCCAATTCACGCTATCTATCTGCCCGCTTTCAATCATTCCACATTAAATTTATTCGCCGTATTGTTCATACTTTTGTTTCTTTAAACTCAACAAAACCAACAGTTAACACCAAAAATACATAATTCAAACAATGTCACTTAAGACAACTATTTATTAATATGTTATTTGTTTTAGATCATGCTAGCTCTAATTTCGTCTCGTGCCACAGGAAAGAATTCTGTAAATTCTCTGTCATAAACTGAAACCGTTTCTTTCTTTTTAATCGTATCTGGAGACAACCCTATGTTAGAGCTTTTAATTGGCCTAGTCGTGACCATTGCTGTGGGTTATTTCATTGTCAAAGGCTACAAAGCCGCTGGCGTGTTATTAACCGCAGGTATTAGTTTACTCTTAATGACAGGTCTGCTCGGCCATGATGTTCTACCATCAAAAATAACCTCAACAGGTAATATGGTAACGGACGCATTAGAGTACGTGAAATACATGCTTCAATACCGAGGCGGTGGCCTTGGTATGCAGATCATGCTTCTTTGTGGTTTCGCCTCTTACATGACACACATAGGTGCAAACAATGTTGTGGTAAAACAGTTTTCTAAACCGCTCTCTGTTATCAAATCGCCTTACGTCCTTTTGGTAGCGGCCTACATCGTTGCCTGTTTAATGTCTCTTGCAGTAAGCTCAGCGACTGGCCTAGGCGTGCTATTAATGGCGACCCTGTTCCCAATGATGACCGCAATGGGTATCTCTCGTCCTGCAGCCGTCGCTGTCTGTGCATCACCTGCGGCCATCATTCTTTCTCCGACATCCGGTGACGTGGTTATCGCAGCAGAAAAATCAGGTTTGGCATTGGATGTATTCGCAGTTCAGACCGTTCTGCCAGTTTCGATTAGCGCAATCATTGTGATGGCAGCGGCAGCTTTCTTTTGGAACAAGTACTTAGATAAGAAAGACAACACACCAATGGAAAAGGTTGACGTTTCTCACATAAAAGCGGACGCACCAGGGTTTTACGCTCTTCTACCTTTTCTACCCATCATCGGTGTATTTCTATTTAACGGCCGCACAATTCCGGGCCTGACTCTGGACATTTACACCATCGTCGTTGGTTCTATCTTCCTAGGCGCTGTGATTCACTATGTAGTGAACAAATTCGACGGCAAAAAGTCACTTGAGGATTTAGATTCTTGTTACGCAGGCATGGCGGATGCGTTCAAAGGCGTGGTAATGCTGTTGGTAGCGGCAGGTGTGTTCGCACAAGGTCTAATGTCCATTGGTGCTATCGATAACCTGCTTCACCTTGCTGATAACGCAGGCGCTGGTGGTGTTGCTCTGATGTTTATTCTGACTGGCCTTACCGTGGCTGCCGCAATTGCCACGGGCTCTGGTAACGCACCCTTCTATGCGTTCGTAGAGCTTGCTCCTTCACTGGCTGCGAAGATGGGTTTAAACCCTGCGTTTCTTATCATACCAATGCTGCAAGCCTCTAACCTAGGCCGTACGATCTCGCCAGTCTCTGGTGTTATCGTGGCAACTTCGGGTATGGCCAAAATCAGTCCATTTGAAGTGGTGAAACGCACATCAGTGCCTGTGCTAGCAGGTCTGATCACCGTGATCATTGGTACTATGGTTCTTGTCCCAATGTCAGCGTAAGTGCTAAATACACCGTTGGATTATTACGGCTCGGCGTTATCGTCGAGTCTTATCTGTTCCTCACAACCTTGCTTGCTTATATCAATCCTGTTTCGTTTTAACGAATGTGGCATTCAACGACCATCGTATACCTGTGTAGCTTAGTGGTTTAGCGGTTTAGCGGTTTAGCGGTTTACAGTAAAACGTCAGCAATACAAAAACGCCAGCGACTATCGCTGGCGTTTTTTATATTCAGTGCTTAATAACGCGATTTACGCCGCTTTAAAGCGCTCTGGAATCTTAGTGATGCTTTGACGATAGCTAAACCACAAGTAGGTTGCTGCTAGCGAGAAGAACAAGTAAGACAACGCAAATACGATAGGAGAAGTCATTAGCTCTGCCGACATCCCCCACATCACGCCAACCACCGTAATCGTCAATTTAGACAACATACCACAGATCAGTAAGAACAGGGCGAGCTGAGGAAACCGCGAGCTACGGAATGCGAAGAAGTAGCAGCTACCGACGGCAAGCAATGCAATAGAAAGGCCTAACATGAATGAATGGATGTGATCTGCCGATGCGACGCCTGCAGAAACAGAAGCCATAAGTAATAGGAACAATTTCATAAATCACCTCACTACAAGTAGAGAAAAGCATCCTTTCATTAATGAAAACTCATTTTTCGACCTATTTTGCTTATCTTTTCAGCAAATACAAGCCTATTTTTGCTTGTTTTATACCTAAGAAACTGGCACGAATTTAATTATTACAATCAGTTAACATCCACTACTTTATAAACCTCTTATATCTTGCACTTACAGAAAGCAGCCTCTATTTTCATACTTTTTGTTACAGGAAGTTAACATGAAAAATTTGTAACTTTTTGTTTAATTTTGAACCAAACGTTCATCTGTACGCGTCCTCTCTCACTTCATTGTTGCCTCAACACTGAGCAAAAACGATCTTCCCTTGGGCTTACACTTTGCTCTTTTACAAAACCCTTTCGTTACAGATGATGTTTAATGTTTCAAATTATTTTTATAAACATGGCTAAAAACAGATTCCAATCACACATTTATTGGTTATAATCCGCGCTCATTTTGTTTTGCATCGAAAAATGCAAACTTATTTTGAGCAAACATTATCTTTCAACCGACCCCTCTTTGCTTCCCGCTAAGAGGTATTACTGAGAACAAAAATGAGCAAGATTGATAAAGCTATGCGTATCCTGTTAGCAGGATTCTGTATCAACCTTTGTCTTGGCATCCTGTATGCTTGGAGTGTATTCAACAAAGCACTGGTAACAGAGTCAGGCTGGAGCGCAGCAGAAGCCTCTGCACCTTACGCAACTGCAACTATTACCTTCTCTATCTGTCTTCTTGTTGCAGGCATCCTTCAAGACCGCATGGGTCCACGTTTGATTCTAATCCTAGGTACCGCTCTAACAGGCCTAGGCATGATCGCATCCAGTTTTGTTGACTCACCACTCATGCTGAATATTACTTTCGGTGTTATCACGGGTGCTGGTATCGGTTTTGGTTACGCATGTCTTTCCCCTTCTGCAATGAAGTGGTTCCATGCGTCGAAAAAAGGAATGGTTAACGGCATCATCGCAGCAGGTTTCGGTCTGGCGGCGATTTACCTAGCGCCAGTCACTGCTGCACTTATCGACAGCGTGGGCATCCAGACGAGCTTCCTAGTTCTCGGTGTTGGTATTCTTGCTATCGCCGTTCCTCTAGCGGCAACAATCAACAACCCATCTGCGGATTACGTACCTGCAGAACCTAAAGTAAAACAAGGTCAAGCGCCTAAGGTTGTGAAAAAATCTGAAGACCTAACTTGGAAAGCGATGCTGAAAACGCCACAGTTCTATTCTTTATGGATAATGTACGCGTTCGCAGCCTCTGTTGGCCTCATGATTATCGGTAACATCACCACGATCGCAAGCGTTCAAGCAAACCTACCAAACGCGGTTTACTTAGCCTCTATCCTTGCAGTATTTAACTCAGGCGGTCGAGTTGTCGCTGGTATGCTGGCAGACAAAATTGGTGGTGTACGTACTCTTCTTCTCGCGTTTGTTCTACAGGGTATTAACATGGCACTGTTCGCAACGTTCGAGACTGAGTTGACACTGATTATCGGCACAGCAATCGCAGCACTGGGTTACGGTACACTTCTGGCAGTATTCCCGACCATAACAGCTGAATTCTACGGTCTGAAGAACTACGGTACTAACTACGGCGTGCTCTACACGGCATGGGGTATCGGTGGTGCAATCGGTGCTGCCGTTGTCGGTTTCTCAATGACGAATGGCGACGGCTACACGCTGGCTTACACTATTTCGGCAGTAATGATGGCGGTATGTATCGTACTGGCCTTCGTCACCAAACCACTGACTGAAGCAAAAATAGCGCAACTGAAGAGCGCTTAATCGCCAGTCTGGTTCTCATTATCTTACAGAACCGCAGAAATTGATTCGAAAAAGGCTTAATCTATGGGTTAAGCCTTTTTTATTGTTAGTTGGTTATGGAAAACACCACCGAACTCGCACCAGATTACTATCTCGGTAACTTCTTTAAGCTCACACAACACGCTACCGAATGGTACAGCGACTTGCTGAGCTCAGATGAACATCTGTGGCTAAGTAAATTTGAAAGCTTAAACCAACCTGCACAATGCCTTCTCGTGCGGCTATACGGTCGTAAAGGGTGCTGGTTCCGCAGTGACAAACTTCATTATCAAGAAATAGCGTCTATCCAAGTAGCCTTGGATGAATTGGCAGATCATGGATTTGTCTGCCTCTCCCCTCAGTTATCAATGCAAGAGTTAGCAGCGAACCTACTAACCAAACCAGAGATCTTAACGCTTTATCCTGAACATCCTAAATCGCTTAAAAAAGAGGCGTTAATTGCGCGCTTATGCGAAGACAGTTTTGATCAGTTTGACGCTTTGGATTTCACGATCATCAAACTTAATTCGTCGCACATGATTGATGTCTTACTCACTCTGTTTTTTGCTAATACACATCAAGATCTCAGTCAATTCGTGCTTGACGACTTAGGATTACAACGATTTGAGCAGTACCCATTAAGTACCGCTCGACGATTCTTTGAGAGCCGAGAGCAAATCGATCGTCTTATCGAACTGGGTCAACTTTCCAACTGTTATTGGCAATGTGATAGAAAACAAAAAGCCAACCTCGATAGACTCATCGAAGCGATGCCCGTTAAGGTTGGACATCGCTACGTCGACCGTAAACGTGAGCATATGATTAACGACATCGCCCGTGATTATGAGCGTTTAAGCGAACTTGAAATTGCAATTTCATTGTTTAAAACTACCACGCTCCCTCCGAGCAGAGAACGCCGCGCTCGTATTTACGACAAACAGGAACAAAATGATTTATTTAGTGACATTGTCACTGATATGCTTACCCACCCTATCGATGTTTCTGAGCTCGAAGTCGCACAAAAGCTGGAGCAGCGAGTTAAACGCAAACATGGTTTAAAAGTCTCAAGAACGACCAAACCAAAGTTCAGCGAATACCACATCGAATTGGATCTCTCACAACAACGCGTCGAGCTGGCGAGCAAAGCCTATTTCGAGAGTCTAGGTTGGACTGTTTTCTATTCTGAAAATGCCCTCCTCAATGCCTTATTGGGATTAACCCTGTGGGATGTGATATATGCTCCCATAGAAGGTGCGTTCATTAACGCTTATCAGCACCGACCGCTAGATTTGTATCACGCAGATTTCGCTGATAAACGAAAGCGACTCATCGATGATGCTTTTGAAATGGTGAAACAAGGGAATACAAAGGCGCTGCTTGATAGATACAAACGCAAATCAGGGATCAGTAATCCTTTCATCAATTGGGCTTATACAAACGAAGAACTATTAACCCTTGCACTGGAACACATTCCAAGTGCACTTTTGGTCGAGCTGTTTAACGTGCAACTGCGTGACCTGAAACTTTACCGCAACGGCATGCCAGATCTTATTGCATTCAAAGATGGAGAGTTCGAATGGATAGAAGTGAAAGGACCGGGTGATAAACTCCAAGATAACCAATGGCGCTGGATAAAAGAGTTCAATCGCCTCAATGTACCCTTTTCTGTCTGTTATGTAACCGCGCAAGATTAATCGAATCGTAACTGGTTATAACTTTCTCTCGTTGTTCAAGCATTCTGTTTTTCGGGATGTCGTTACAGACATAAGCGTTACTTTCATTGATTCCACGAACATAGACACTACAAATATAGATGTTACGAGCATGGATGTTACACATCGCGTCTCACGACTCTACCCTCAACCTATCATTAACACTCCTTTCAAAGTAACCCATCCAGCCACTATCCATTCAGGGTGGTTGTTATACCTTTTATAACCTTTTTTCATGGCATTTGTTGCTAGTGTTCATGTTGCCTTCTTGGTGAGCAACTATTGGTAATAGTCAATTTAAATCAACATTTAACGCGACTAACCACCTTGTCATTCAACCTATCTCGATTCAATCACAGCACCCTACTTATGCTCATGTGGTTCGAGACTTGGTGTTAGCTGTTATTTGCCAAAGTATCAGACTGCAACTTTACTAAGAAGGCGAAGATTTAGCACGTGAAATTGATGTTTCTACATTCAAACTTAGGTCAATAATAATATGAAAAAACACATCTGTGCCCTTACTGTCTTATCTGGTTTATCCTTCTCTGCGATGGCTTTAAATTGCGATCCAAACATACTCCCATCATGGAAAGATGGTGCGAGTAAATCCGCGATTGTGAAATACGTAGACCAATCGACTGACGCTTCAAAAAACACCTTCATTGCAGAACAAGACCGCATCGCTGTGTTCGATAATGACGGCACGCTATGGTCTGAAAAACCATTCTACTTCCAACTGGCTTTTGCACTAGACGACGTGAAACGGATGGCGAAAGACCACCCTGAATGGAAAACTCAAGAGCCATTTAAATCAGTATTGAATGATGATATTGAAAACGTCTTCAAAGGTGGGGAAAAAGCTCTTCTTGAGATAGTCAAAGTCACCCATAGTGGTATGACAGTGGAGGCATTCCAAGAGAAGGTCGCACAATGGTTGAAGGCAGCGAAAGATCCGCGTTTTGGCAAAGCTTATACTCAGCTTACCTACAAACCCATGCGCGAAATGGTGACTTACCTACAACAGCATGGTTTTAAGACTTACATAGTATCAGGCGGCGGCGTTGACTTCATGCGTGTTTGGGCACCAGAAATATACGGCATTCCTGAAGAACAAATCATTGGTAGCGCTCTGAAATACAAATATGACTACAACGACGGTAAGCCAACCGTGACGAAGTTAGGTGAAATCCTAACGATTGATGATAAAGCCGCTAAAGTCGAAAACATTCAGCACATTATCGGTAAGAAACCCGTTCTCGCTATTGGTAACTCGGACGGTGATCTCGCAATGATGCAGTGGGCGACCAGTCAACCAAACTCGATGGCGATGATCGTACACCATACCGACGAAGCGCGTGAATGGAAATACGACCGCAAGTCCAGTGTCGGCCATTTGGATAAAGCGATGGATGAAGCCAACCAACGCGAAAATTGGTATCTAATTAACATGAAAAAAGAATGGTGCACTGTCTACTGATGCGATAACAGCGCCATTAGAAACTCCCCTTTTCGGGGAGTTCTCTCTATTATCAAATATTTTAAATATTCGTTTTTCCTTCACGATCCCTTCACGCCTCTTCATACAAAATGCCCCCCATCAAAACAAAGAGGTAAAAATAATGAAAAAAACAGCACTGACAATTCTAGTGGCAAGCTCATTTTCGGTAACAGCAGCACCTTATGTAGGTTTAGAGTACGGATTCGGCGCAACCAACCACAACTTCGAAACATCTTTTAAAAATGAAGGCGTGAATCTTAATCCTAAAATGAAAGATGGTATTTTTGGTGGCTTTGTTGGCTACTCTATCAACGACACTTGGGCGTTAGAACTGGGCTATCATCAATTTGAGCTGGAAGATAGCCAATCACAGCCTCAGGGTATTGCGAAAATTGGTGGACAAAACTACCACGAAAAACTGGAATGGGATTCTTCAGTTAAAGCAAAGCAAATCAGCCTTGCTCCTGTGTTTAACTACACGTTAAGCGAAAAATGGACAGCAAAAGCAAAAGCTGGCTTGACTTACACACAGTATGAATCGAAAGCAAGCAAGTCAAGAGAGTACGAACACGTATTCAACGACGATATCGAAATGAGCAAAAACCTATTCCACCGCTCAGAAAAAAGCAATGAGTTTGGTGCAATGGTCGCTGTAGGAGCAGAATACGAAATCTTCCCTCAGCTAACCGTAGGCGCTAACGCAAAATATCAGCTTGATAGCTACGCAAATACAGCGTCAATTAACGTAGGCTCTACTTACTATTTCTAACATGACAAGCCGATCCTTGCGTTGACACGTAATTTAATATCACTCTCAGTATTAACTGCTTATGGTGGTTATGTATTATCGACAAGGAAAAGTCACTGAGAGAGCATTGTCAAAACGCCAGGCATTTGCTTTATCCTAATTAAGCGAAAAGTCACTTCTAATAGTGACTTTTCCTTTTTCTAGTAGGCGTCCGATATCATAACCTTACACAGGCTAGTTTGACGCTTATTTAGTGCTCCATTTACCCAGCGATCATACCTGTAAATTTTCACGCCACTCATCACACTAAACTCATGGCTATCGAATCGTCTTACCCGCCTGCCTGATTTGCGCCCTTAACCATTGGTGAGCACCTTCGTTACTTCGACTTGAGTGCCAAATCGAACAAAGCTCACGAATACTGTGACTAAACGGTAATGGTACTGCTTTAATATCGTAGGTCTTTGAGAAGTGTTCGATAGTCGACAGTGGCAACATACCAATATATTCACTGCTGTTGATGACTGGCAGCATTTCCATCGCTCCCGCTGCGCGATACACAATATTGCGGCTAGCCAAATCTGGGATATCTTCTGCTGTCAATAGACTATTACGCACGTGCCACCGAGATATCACAACGTGTTCTTCTGCCAAGAATTGCTCAACCGTGCAGGTATCTTTTATGCGCGGGTGCTCGGTACTGCACACCAACATAATGCGCTCAGAGAAGATAGTCTCACTCCTTAGTACTGTTCGCCCGCGCGGGGGCAAATCGATGATCAAGTCATAACGTTGTAAACGTAAGTCACTTTCATAATCCTCTGTAAAGAGTGGGTGCACTTCTAAAGCAATATTTGGTGCCTGTTCGCGAATTTGACGGAGTAGTTGCGGCATCAACTCGTAGCTCGCTATCGAAACACAAGCTATCGAAAAGATACGGCTAGAGATTTTAGGCTCAAAACGACTAGATGCAGAAAGCGTTGATGTGAAATTCTTTAGTGCTGTCACCATGGAAGGATATATATCCATTGCGAAGCTGGTCGGTTCGACGCCAGACGGACTGCGGTTAAATAAAGGTTCATCATAGACATCACGCAAACGGGCAAGCGCTTTACTGACAGCAGGCTGACTGACATCTAATCGAGCAGCGGCCTTAGATATGTTCTGCTCTTCATAGATTGCCACAAAAATCGGGATAAGGTTTAAATCAGTAGTCTTCATTTCGCCAGCCTAAATGGGAAAATTGTCTTATTTTTAGAGCTCAGGGCTTACCAAGAAAGGGGGGAATTCACTGACGATTTCACCACACAAGCCCTATGATTTAGGCCCCCCTATCAGAGTCAGCATTGTTTCACTTTTTATTGCCGAACCGCTCATCAAGTTGCGGCAAAGCCTTGGGTATCGACCACTTAAAACGTTTGGGCCTAATCGCTTGTATTCTTCTCCACAGGTCGTTGATCAAGTTTGCGTCCTCCTGCCCCTCTTGTAGCCGCTGAGAACATTTCTGCCATGCATCTGAATGTCTGACTTTACTCATTTCAAGTTCACCCACATTGTGCCTCAACTGCTTATACAGGATCGCTCGCGCAGCCCCCCATCGTTTGGCTTTCACCATTTTTTTCAGCTTGAACCATGGTGGAGTAGGACGAGAACAATAATAACGGTAGACACTCAACGCGGTGATAACAAGAACAAAGAGCGTCACTGTGCTGCCAACCAACCAGTTGGAATAAGCGCTAACGAAGGATTTGAATGTATGCTTGGCTTTGAAGGTCATGCCCTCAATAACCACGGTTTCCAACTCTTTGCTCTCACTATTCCACCACTGGAATTTGTACTCAGGCAAGGTGAGCTCGCCGCCTTGTTGGATCACATATACGCTCTCTTCAATCCGACTCGATTGGTAATCGCCACGTGTTTGTTTGTCGTCTAGACGACTTGGCTGAGTGTACGCTTGATAGCTGGTGGTGGATTCGTCGGATAACAGGTCTGGGAGTAATACAGATAAACTGTCCTGTGCGTTAATTGCAATAGTACGTGTGATCGCATCGCCCACTTTCAACTCATCGCTTGAGGTCGTCCATTTTTGTTCCACATCCACTTTGGTCGCCGTAAACCAAGCAGACTTATCACTGAGCAAACCTGAAGGAACTGATGTTTCGAATGTGATTGGCGGTGTAAAAAGTGTACTTGAGGTTTTGGAGCCGTCTAACGCAGAAACTTGCACGTCCACTGCAACCGGTGGGATGACAAATTGTCCTGATCTTTGCGGATACAAGGTGATTTCCCAACGCTGGCGAGACCAAGTTTGTCCCCCTTTACGCTCAGTATAGTTCGTCGCGAACTGGTTACGCTGCTTTGCAATTACATCAGGAATTTCTACATTGCTAATGTGTGTTCCGCCTGTAAACCAGCGAGGTGTTGCCACTTCTATGTACAAGATCACCTGCTCATTCACACTAAATTTAGGTGCTACTTTACTATCGTCATCTTGCCTTTGTTGACCAACCCATGCTGACAACTCAACATTACTTTCTTTCGGTTCATTCAATGCCTGCAAGGCTTGCATATTATTGGCATTTGCCACACCCGTAAAAATTAAGACGAACAACATTAAACAAGTGCTCAGACGCGCTGCAACAAAATCGGCACCAAGTATCAATGCATTTACCATTTATCTTGTTCCTCTCTTTGTCGCTTTGGATCGGCTTGAACAGACTCACGCAGTTGAACTTGAAATTTAGTGCGTAAAAAGAACTTGGGGTCCGCCTCTACACGTTTTAGCCACTTATCCGCTAATTCTTGACTACCAAGTATTTCGTTTGCGTTGAGTGTTTCTTTCAACATGAATTCAGCATTGGTTTTTTCCTCGGCTCCGTCAGACGTTTGCGGATTATCGCCCAGTTCAAGTGACTCTTCTGGTGTATCCGTTGTTCCCACTTGGCTTGCACTAGTGCGATCAATCTCTTCGACAATACCACCGATGATTTTGAGATTATGCTCGACGTCTGGTCGCAGTTGCTTACTCAGCGACCCTTTGTCTACCAATGTTTGCAATAAATCACGCGCAGCCACATATTCCCGCTGCCGAGCCAGTGCACTCGCTGCGTTGTACAAACCATAATCTTTCACTGTCTCTGAATCATTGTTCTGCATCGCCAAGAAAGCGCTATGCGCCAGCTTATATTCTCCCGCGTAATAATAAGCGGTCCCTTTTCGCAGTGGATCCGTGAAGTGTTTTGCTGCCTCTAAGTATTGGTTTTCATTGAACAGGTATTGCCCATATTGGTTAGGGGTTAACCATAACCCCCACCACCATTGGGATGCTTTATCCCAAGCCGTCACCTCTTGTACCACTTCAGGCGTATCCACTTTGATCAAGACGGTCTCCGCCATTGCGTTTGGTGTCGTTAATAAAGACATCGACACCATGGCAACAACACACCATTGCACTAACCAACCTCTGCGGAACCAAAGTAACATGATAAACGCAACTGGAAATAACAGGTTATATCCCATGTCTTTCCAAGGCATTGAGGATTCACCATTAAGCTGCATATTGCGTTCAACAAAATGGTTCAGCTTTTCGATATCACGGTTATCAACGGTCATTTTAATAACACGACCACCGGTTACCTTGGCTAGTTTATTCAACGAATCCAAATCGAGGGGGTTACTAGAAACAATATTCGAGTTGCCAGCCGCAAGAATCAATAATTGATAAGGTTTATCCTCAAAGTAATTTTTATAGGCCGCAATCGTCGCAGGACTCGCGCCATCCGTCACAAGCATGACCGTAGAACCGGCTTGTCCTCGTAATTGTTGATCAATCAAAGGCAAAGCCGTTTCTGCAAGTTTCCCTGCTAGCGGCATAATCTCAGGTGTTATCGCCGCAAGAAAGGGCTCAAAAACTTCACTGTCTTGCGTCACTGGCATCGCCACATGAGCAGAACCTGCATACACAACAAGCCCTGTGCTTCCACCTTTTCTTATCGCCAATAGGTCGCGGAGCTTTTGCTTTGAGCGCTCCAAGCGGCTTGGCGGCAGGTCTTTTTGCAACATCGAATCATTGTTATCCAGCACCACCAGCATGGACGCTTTGTCTTCTCCAAATGGTGAAACTTGGCGCTGCCAAGATGGCCCTGCACAGATGATGATGACCGTCGCCATAATCATCATAAGTAACTTAAGCGGCAATTGCTTTCGCCAACCCTCGTCACCAATCGTGAGCGCTTTTCGTAAGTGCTGGGGAAGAACCTCTTGCCAATCCTGTTTGGCTTCTTCCCGCCATCTTACCCACAGCAAAAAAAACATTGGAATCGAGACCAATAGCCACATAGGGCGGATAAAATGAAAATGAGTGAAGAGTTGTTCAATACCCGTGCTAGAAAAAAGAGAATCAAACATGGCTCTCTCCCTTCGTACTTTCTGATTGAGTGCTTTCTGATTGAGCCCGTTCGACTCGATTCAAACAAAGGCGTCGCCGTTTAAAGCTCGCCACCGAGAATGCGATTAAGTACATAATCATAACGAATGCCATTAAACCATGATGCAAGCTCTGTTTCGGGCGATAAGTCGTGCTCTCATAAAGTTGAGGCTCCAATCGGCCGATATCATCATACGCTTTAGCAAGTTCATCGCGGTTCATCGCTTCAAACGCCTTACCTCCAGATTCTTTTGCAATACGCCGAATGGTCTTCATATCTAATGCGGCTTCGCCTAGGGTTTGTGGATCGCCCATAGCAATAACATGGATGCGGACGCCTTTCGCTTTGGCGACTTTGGCCGCCTCAATCGGCTCAACAAAACTTCCGGTATCATTACCATCCGTAAGAACGATTGCGACTTTCTCTTTGTTCTCTTCAACGCCGATACGCGACTTACTTTGCTCAAAGACCTTGATGGCTAACCCCATCGCATCGCCTAAATGTGTGCTCTGTCCAGCCATTGCTACATCCGTTTGATTAAGGAGCTCTAGCCACACTTTCTGGTCTGGCGTAAACGGCGTCTGAACAAACGCAGCATCACCGAATAAGATCAGCCCTAAACGGTCACCTTTACGTGTTTTGACAAAGTCACTCAGTACTTCTTTAGCCGCATTGAGACGCGAAATATTTTCGCCCGCTTTGGAGGTAAAGTCTTGTTCTGCCATCGAGCCTGACAAGTCAACCACAACCATGACATCACGCCCCAAACTCTCTCGCAGCTGTGGCTCGCCAAGTACCATCGGCTTTGCCATTGCGGTCACAACCAACAACCAAGAAATGATCAGCGTCGCACGCTGCCACCAACTTGGCGTAAGTTGGCTTGCCCCTTCTGATGGTGTTTCATTAATGGCATCCACAAGCTGACGAAAGAAAGGTACTTTGATGGCCATCTGTTTGGTTCGGTAAGTAGGGGCAAGGAAATACACCATCAAAGGCAGTGGTAAAACGATGAACCAGAATGGATGATCAAACTCAAGACCGTTTACGCCAAGCAATGAGGCAAAAAAATCACCCATGGCGACCTCCTTTGATTACTCGCGCTTTGCCGTTAAGCGTGGGTTCTTCAACGTCTGGAGCGTTTCCATCATGGTCTTTCAACCACTCATTAGCGCGCTGAAGCAACTGTAAACGTTCTGAGTGTGCCAATTCACTACTTGGGTCAACGAGACTTTGCAACCAACGCTTTGCAGCTTGGTCATCAAATCTTTTCTGCTTGGGATTAAGCTGATCTAACTTGCGCAAAAATGGGGGACCAAACAGGCGCGCATTGTTACTATCAAGATAAGTTAAGACAACTTTTAATATGGAGAACAAGGCATTAGGCATGCTCGAATCCCCTGGATTCAAACCAGAAACGGCCTTAATTGCCTCTTTGCGGTAGCGGTTATCCCACCAATGAAGCACAACTTGGTAACCAAGATAAACGAGTAAGATTGCGGCGACGATTGCAAGAATTTTCCAGCCTATGGTTTGCGGTACCCAACTGACACTTTCTGGAACCGCGACATCATGTAACTCACGCAGGATGTAGCTGCTAGGAGGCTTATGTGTATCGGTCATTTATCGACCTCCTACGAACTTTTGGAATCGAATAATGTGGTCACCTTTTGTGTCTATTTCGATATAGGGCAGTTTTTTGATGGCCATTAAATGAGCCAATGATTGGCGTTGTAACTGTGTTTTTTCCGACAAATTGGCACTGGCTGCATCAACTTTAGCCTTGCTGTCTAAGCTAAGCTGGTAACGACCATCTCCAATCACCCATTTCGTTCTCGTTATATCTTGAGAAAGCGATTGCTCCAATGGGTCACTCACCATGACTGCAAGCACATCATTATGTCGTTGAAGTTGTTTTAGATGGTCAATATGATGCGCGTCACAATCATGCCAATCACTAATAAAAATCAGCGTCGATTGCGAGGGCTTCATCCGTTTGATGAGCGCCATCCAGTGACCAAAAGTAACGTTATCACTGTCGAATGAATCCACACTCAATCGCTGATTTGCTTGAGAGAGCCGCTTTAACTGCGCAAGTAAATCGGTTTGTGAACGTTGAGCTTTACTGTGAACTAGGGAGTGGTTAGAGGCAATGACAAAGCCGACTCGGTCGCCATCTTTCAATATTCGCCAACCGCAAATAGCCGCAATCTCTGCGGCGACTACAGACTTCATGACCTCGGTCGAGGCAAAGAACATTGCACTACGTTGATCGACACAGACAATGACATTGCGATCTTTTTCTTCGCTATAGCTGCGTACATGGGGTTTACCCGTGCGCATGGTGACTTTCCAATCTAGGTTTCGAATGTCGTCACCCAACTGATAGTGACGCAGTTCTTCAAAGTTCAAACCACGACCACGGAATAAAGAGTTATGGCGCCCAGAAAGTGCGCTACCAGCTTTAAAACGAGGAAGCAAACTGAACGAATCAGCCTGCCCTTGTAACTCGACTAAACGTGAGTAATCACAATATATACGAGGGTCGAGCCCTTGGGTTCGAGGAGCCAGTGTTGGCTTTGCCATGGTGCCTCCAACTTATCCAATTTCTACACAATCAAGCAGTTCTTGCACGACACGTTGGTGATCGACGCCTTCCGCAAGCGCATCGTAAGAAAGTGAGAAACGGTGCCCAAGTACCCACGGCACCATAGCTCGCACGTCATCAGGAATGACATGATCACGTTCTTGTAGCCATGCATAAGCGCGAGCGCATTTGTCTAAAGCAATAGAAGCACGTGGGCTTGATCCGATTTCGATCCATTTTCGGAGCTGGGAGTCGGCGTAGCGCTCTGGTTTACGTGTCGCCATAACCAGTGCCACAATGTAGCTTTCAACTAAGTCAGATACGGTAATCAAAGACAATTGACGGCGCGCCTCCATCACCAAATCAGGCGCAATGTGCGTTGACGTCACTGCCTCTTTGCTGCTTGTAGGCCCCAACTCCTCGCTGCGCACCAAACGGATGATGTCACGCTCTGCCTCATCCTCTGGATAGTCGACGGTCACTTTCATAACAAAGCGATCCATCTGCGCTTCCGGTAAAGGGTACGTCCCCTCTTGCTCTACTGGGTTTTGGGTAGCAAGTACCATGAATAAATCAGGCAAGACATGCGTCTTATCCCCCACCGTGATGGTACCTTCAGCCATCGCCTCTAGCAGTGCTGCTTGTACCTTCGCTGGCGCACGGTTCACCTCATCCGCCAATACGATACTGTTGAAGATCGGACCCGGTTGAAAATGCAGCTGTGGTTTACCATCCAACTCTTGGTACACTTCGGTCCCCGTTACGTCTGATGGCAATAGATCAGGCGTAAACTGAATACGACCAAAACTGGCATTAAGTCGATTTGCTAGCGATTTCACCGAGCGCGTTTTTGCCGTGCCCGGTAAGCCTTCTAACAATACATGACCATTGGTCAGCAAGCCTATCACCAAAGCCCGAACCACGTGGCTCTGTCCAATGACGCTTTTTTCAGTTTGTTTGATTAATTCTTTAATGGCCTGTTGTGCCTGGTTCATAGTCTGCCTATTACGTTTACAAGGAGCTGAGCGTTAAAAATTGAGTGTAAAACTGAGAGTAATCACTAAGATTGGTTGCATTTACCTAGGTTTAAGACTCAATTAACTTTGATATGCCGATTAAGATTAACAGCGAATGGTCAAAGAACATTTTTATCCCTGGGCACAGATAGTTAAGACCAGTTTCGCCATTCGGCGTGGTAAGTAGCCGGTTTTTTGGGCATTCTCCCCAGCAATACTTCAAATATGGGCACTCAAGGCAGTATTGAGGTAAAGAGTCTTTTTTGGCCATACCAAAGCTGAACTGACGAGTCGAGATTGCAATTTCGTTCAAAGAGCGGTCGCGAATGTTTGCCAACTTATATTCCGGATAGACATAATGGTCACAGCTAAACACATCGCCATTGTGCTCAATCGCAAGCCCTTTGCCGCAGAATTCCGCGCTAACGCATAATTGCGAGGGCATTCCCATGACTTGAGCGACTGCGGTTTCAAATAGGTTAACTAATACCCTGCCCAGATCGTTATTCACCCATTCATCAAATACCGCGATCAGGAACTGACCCCAGTCTTCCGCATCCACAGACCAATCGGTGACCACCGACATCAAATGTCCTGGCTTCGCTAGCTCGCTTCCAACCTTTGGCGACTGATTTTCTTTCCAGAAATGTGGGGCGGTATGCGTAAAAGAACGAGGTTCAACACAAGGCGTAAATTGAATATAAGTGACACCAAGCTCTCGGGTAAGAAAGCGATACACTTCAAGAGGATATTTAGCGTTATAGCGATTCACCGTCACTAAGGCATTAAACGAAACATTATGACGCCTCATCAACTCAACGGCTTGCATGACTAGGTGAAACGTCGGTTTACCACTTCGAGTTTTACGGTATTTGTCGTGAATGAATTCAGGGCCATCTATCGATAAACCGACCAGAAAACCTTGATCATGCAAAAATTGACACCAAGCGTCGTTTAATAATAAGCCGTTTGTTTGAAGGTCGTTTTCGATTCGAACACCGGGTTTGGCGTGTTTGTTCTGCAGTTCGACAATCTTCTTGAAGTAATCCAAACCTAATAATGTCGGTTCGCCGCCCTGCCAAGAAAAAACAATCTCTTCACCGTCTTGACTTTCGATATAACTCTTTATGAACGCCTCAAGTGTTTCATCATCCATTTTTGGCTGCGTACCTTGATTGAGCAATTCATCTTTATGCAGATAGAAACAGTACTGACAATCTATGTTGCATTTGGCCCCACCTGGTTTCGCCATCACGTGGAAACGTCGCTCCACGTTATCAATGTTGGATGCAAACGCCGTTTTGAGCGGTGTTAGCTCCATTTGAGTGGAATGAATGTGAGCTTGTTTTTTCATAAAAAGCGATCTCGAAAATAAAAGAAAGTCAGCGCCTAAATTAGGCGCTGTATTAATTGAAAAGGACTCAAGTCTATTGCGATAACAACAAAACGTTATTTCGGTACAAACGAGCCAGGAGTCATACGTGGCGGATAGTCTTTGAAGGTATCCATGACTTCTTTTACTTTTTCGATAGCAGGCATCACCAAGAAGGTACGCTCGTACATCCAACGATCGTAACCCATGCCTGTATCACCGCGTTCGAACGGGTCAATGCTCAAGTCATAGAATTGCGGAACACGAAGCTTAGTAAATGGTTTCTTCCAGATATCCAAGCCAGTTTCGTTTTCTTGGATCATGAAATGGTATTTGTAATTGCCGTAGCGTAGCGCCAACAGATCACCGTCATCACTCCAGTAAACAAACTCGTTACGCGCAGATTTGTCTGATTTACCCGTCAAGTATGGCAATTGGTTGTAACCATCCAAGTGAACGTTGTAGTTCATATTGCCCACTTCCTTACCCTTGAGTAGCTCTTCTTTGACGTTGCTGTTACCCGCCGCGGCTACAAGTGTTGGTAAGAAATCTTCAAGAGACACAATGCCATTTAGCGTTGTTCCTTCTTGAATATGACCAGGCCATTTGATCATCGCTGGCACTCGGAAAGCACCTTCCCAACCCGTATTTTTCTCACTACGGAATGGTGTCATGCCCGCATCTGGCCACAAGTTGATCATTGGGCCGTTATCCGTGGTGTATACGATGATGGTGTTGTCATCGACACCAAGTTCTTTAATCTTTTTGAGCAAGTGCCCAATCTGATCGTCGTGTTGCTTCACTCCATCAGCGTAGAAACCTGCACCTGTTTTACCTTTGTACTCATCTGGGACGTGAGTGAAGTTGTGCATGCGCGTGGTGTTAAACCACGTAAAGAATGGCTTGTCTGCTTTTACTTGTTTCTCAATGAACTTCTCTGCTTCATCTAAGAACTCTTCATCTGCAGTTTCCATGCGTTTGCGTGTCAGTGGGCCAGTATCTTCAATCTTGCCATCTGCGTAAGAGTGGATCACACCACGAGGACCGAACTTCTTCTTAAATTCAGGATCTTGTGGGTAGTCAACGTTCTCAGGCTCTTCTTCCGCGTTTAAGTGGTAAAGGTTACCAAAGAATTCATCAAAACCGTGGTTGGTTGGCAAGTGCTCATCGCGGTCACCCAAGTGGTTTTTACCAAATTGACCCGTTGCGTAACCTAGATCACGTAATAAAGTTGCAATCGTTGGATCTTTCTCAGATATCCCTTCTTTTGCTCCAGGCAAACCCACTTTAGACAAACCTGTACGCTTTGGCATTTGTCCTGTGATGAACGCAGAACGCCCTGCAGTTGAGCTTTGCTGAGCGTAGAAGTTGGTGAACTTTGCGCCGTCTCTTGCAATGCTATCAATATTTGGTGTGCTGTAAGCCAGCATGCCGCCGTTGTATGCACTCAAGTTCCAGTAACCAACATCGTCACCAAAGATAACGAGAATGTTAGGTTGTTCTGCTGAATAAGCGGTCGCTGACGCCGCTCCTATTGCAAGCGTGCAAGCGTTTAAGACCAGCTTCTTGCCGCGTTTTTTACTGTAGTCTGCCATAAACAGGGCTCCATAAATCCGTTACTGCAAATCTTGGTAAAAGTAGATACCGAGATTTTATTAACATAAAGCTTATTAATTAACTGATAAATAGGGTTATAATAGGTTGATATATAAATATAGTTTATGGGTAACAATATGAACTTAAACTTAATTCAAACTTTCTTGGTCGTTGCTGAGTATCAGTCATACACCAAAGCGGCCGACCATTTAGGCTTAACGCAACCGGCTGTGAGCGCTGCTATCAAACGGCTTGAACAGGTGGTAGGAAAACAGCTTTTTGTCAAACAAGGACGAGGAATCGCACCCACTTCGACCGCATATCAACTCATACCACAATTTCGTCAAGCAGTAAGCATAGTAGACAACGCTATTTCAGAAAGAACCATTTTCCAAGTCTGCTGCTCAGAGACCCTACTCAATAGCTTAAATCCGATTGAGAACGTGGTTTTTCATGAATCTCCAACTGAAAAGTACTTGTTGTTTGAGCAGATCCGCCAACAAAAAATTGACTTGGCGATCGACACAATCATCACAAAAGATGCCGCTTTCGTGATTGAAAACGCCTATGATGAACCCGCAATGATCATCTGCCGTCAAAGCCACCCAAGGATCCAAGGGGCTTTGAGCAGAGAAGATTTCTATCGAGAGAGTCACTGTATATTTTCAGGCAAGTGGAATAATACTTCTGGTTTCGAACAATTAGCAAAAGAGCCCATCAAGGAGAGAAATGTTGAAATCGTCACCTCCTCATTGGCAGGAATGGCAATGTACGTCGCGCAGCGAGATTGCCTAGGCGTCGTCTCTCGATCATTTGCGATGAAATGGAGTAAGGCTCTCAAATTACAGGTTCTTGAGTGCCCTATTAAGATTGATCGCATTCCTTATAAGTTCGTTTATCACAAGCGTGACGAATACAATCCAGCTCACCAACGTTTGCGAGAGGAGATCAAGCAACAGCTTGAATTTTCCCATGCCGAACCTATTGATTTATAGCAAGGCTTAAACATTCAAATACTGTAACCGACACAAACTCTCCTAAATATTTACGATCCCTCATAAGAAAATAGGAGTCGAGCGGGCAACAAGCCTTAAAATTATTACTAGACAGAAGTTGGAGTTAACTCCAACTCTGTAAAGGAATTGAGCGAAACAGGCGACAAACGCACCTCTCACTTCATAATTCAATGTCCACTCCCGCTCTCTCTGTCAATGTCCATCAGTCATCTCTACTGCTTGTTTGATGTCATTATCTGCCTACACTCCATCTCTCAGCAAGACCAAGAGTACAAAGCGCTGACTGTGTTTGACGGTTAAAAAACAACCACCCGTTTCTCTGGAACTTAATCTTTTTATTGACATTTTCGACTTCATATATAACATGTAAATTAAATACATGTTAAGAGGTATTTCTTATGGAATTCAAAACTGTATCAGCACTTGGTGGAATCGTAATGGTCATTTCGTTGGCAATCATGAGCACAACAATATTGATCAGTTTTCCCTACGCAAATCACTTCTCGATCATTCAACAGGCCATCGCACACATCGGAACAATCGTCTTTGCAGGTATATTCAAAGTCGGATATATCGCTTATATCGTTGGTCGGCACGAAAGAAATCTCGCTATCTAAGGAACTCGCTATGAAAAGAGCATTTTTAATCTACTTCAGCATGGCTGCATCACTCGGTCTAGTCACACCATTCATCGTGCTTTATCTTGCGACGCACAGCTGATACCCAGTGGCAGCTCTAAAACGCGAAGCGGCACCAATATGGTGCCGCTTCGCGTTTTAAGGGGCTCAAAGTTTCTCGCCCACTCGAAGTTGCGCGATCGCTCGAATCTATGCAATGGTTCAACGATTATCGCAAGGCTATGCGTTCCCCACATTTGGCGAATAAAGAAGGCCAAGTAAAAAATTTATCGTCCGATTTAGCCCCTAAGGTCAGGAACTGAGTACGTTAAGTTACTGGATAGTTTTACGATTCGTCGAGGCTTTGAAAAGTTCAGCCCACCTAGCGATCGTGTCAACGATTGGTTGCGTATAAAAATGCCTAATGAATCTGTTTTACTTGACTATAATCGATTTGAGAATCGTTAATGATTAAAGGGGGTTCTCATGAGTATCCGAGACAATATTGCCGCTCTCGAGCAACAGATTTATGTTGCATGCTCCGAGGGGGATTACGAGACGGTCACTATGCTAGAGCACCAACTCGAATACTTGCGTGGCAGAGTTGAGCATCCATTTGAAGATGATCACTATGCCCTAGGCACTCGGTTTGAGTGGGAAAATAAAAAGACTAAATAGAAAGAACCTCCGGCGCAACCCGGAGGTTTTTTTGAACAACTAATGCACCAGTTGTGACATCAAATTTTCCAAAGCATCAACCGACTCGCTCACGTGCTTTTGTAGCTCAATACGGTGTTCAGAGAAAGCCTCTTGTGTGTCCTTCGCGACCTCGATATTCCGACAAGTATTCATCAAAACCGTCAGTCCCAAACTACCTGCACTGCCTTTTAACTTGTGCGCAAGATCTTTTAAGGCTCGGCTCTCACCATGCTCAGCCGCAGTGTCCATTTGGACCAGTATTTCAGCGCTAGTTTTACGGAACAAATCGATGATATGCAACATCTTTTCCCTACCCAAAAACTTCATGTCTGACTTAATCACTTCAGGATTGATGATAACCATCTCTGGCACCCCTGCTGCTGACCTATCAATCACTAAGCTATCATTGTTGTCTGTCATTGTCTCGTCTTTAGATGCGCACTCTTGAGGTAACAGTAGATGTTTGCCATCTAACATATCCTGGATGATTGCAGAAAGGGCCTCTTTTTCCATTGGCTTAGGTAAGTAACCATCAAAGCCTGCTGCTAAGTAACTTTCAACTTCTTCAGCAAATACATGAGCAGAAACAGCAACCATTGGTGTTGGATCCAATGCGCTATCGGCTGATTTGTTGCGCTCTATGCGCTTAAGCCGCTGGATTAAATCAGCACCGTTGCAATCTGGTAAGTTAATATCAACCAATGCAATGTCAAAGTCATGGTTACCGATGATCTGTTCCGCTTCTTGGCCATTTTCTGCCGTGATAACGACATGGTTCATGCTCTCTAAGAAGCCTTCCGCCACCACGCGGTTAACTGGGTTATCCTCGACTAGCAGAACTTTTGCACGGACCTCACAACGAGCGTTTGCGATCGATACTGTTTCGACTGGCTCGCTTTCCTCTAAAGGAATAGAAAACCATAAGCGACTACCCTGACCTTCATCAGAATCCACATTTAACTCCCCACCCATCGCTTGAACAATGCGACGACTTATGGCCAAACCTAAGCCTGTACCACCAGTTTGATGCATACCACTTTCCGCTTGAGTAAAAGCATCAAATAAGGTTTTTTGGTCTTTTTTGGCAATACCGATACCAGTGTCTGTCACTTCAAACAAAACCTGTGATTCATCTTCCGGGTTCAGGCTCACATAGATATCAACCTCACCTTCTTCAGTGAACTTAATCGCGTTACCAACCAAATTACTTAAAACTTGGTTGATGCGTGTGACATCACCTTTCCAATAACGGCCTACATCGCTTTCTATATGATATGAGAACAGTAACTTCTTCTCTTGTGCTTTACCGTTCATTAATTGGAATGTGTCTTCTACCATCTGGTGTAAGTCGAAACCCAGACAACGGATCTCTAAGTGCCCGGCTTCGATTTTCGAGTAATCTAATACGTCATTCAGAATCGCCAATAAGGTTTTACCACTGCGATTGATGATCTCTGCATAGCGCTTTTGGATTGGGTTCAGACCCGAATCAATCAGTAAACGAGCGGTCCCCAATACCCCATTCATTGGTGTGCGGATCTCATGGCTCATAGTAGCAAGGAAAGCAGACTTCGCTCGGCTGGCTTGTTCCGCTTGTTGGCGTGCCTTAGCGTGGTTTAACGCCTCTTCGTTCAAACGACGGTTCGCTTGCTTCAATTGGGATGTGCGTTGTCCAACCAGCTCTTCTAATTGTTCTTTATGTTCTTCCAATTCACGTTTCGCTTGCGCTTCACCCTCTGCCACGACTTTTAGTGCTTGTGCGGTGTTACGTGCTGTGATGATAGCTTGGCCCATATGTGCCAGCTCATCTTTGCCTCTTACCTCTAACTCAACGGCAAGGTTACCTTGAGCAACGGATAGCAATGCAGCTGAATATTCCGCTAACCGCTTTACTACCGACAAATAAACAACGCGCCACAGAATTATCACTAAAATGATCAAACCAATGATGGAGATTACTGTTAGCGACCACTGCGCGAATTTCAGAGTGCTGGTCAACTGATCAACCGCAACTCGCGTCGTCTGGTTGGAATCATCCACCAACTTGTTCACGGTGCCATTCAGTTCAGAGAATAACTCAAGTGTCTTTTGCATTAACGCTTGTGACTGCTCGTCATTCTCATATTGTTGCAACAAAATAGTGAACACCACTTGACGCTTGCCGAGATCCGTCAGCAACTGACTCATTTGCTCTGAGCGGGTTGGATCTTCTACAGCGAGTACACGGCGCTTCATAATTTTCAGGTTAGTTTCAAACTCCGTTTGGATTTGTTGAATCCGATCAGCATTAGTGAGTGTGCGGGCTTCTTCAATCTGGTTAAGCATTTGAAAGGCGAGCAAGTGCAGTTCATGCAATCGTTCGTTTAGATCAAGATCGACTTCAACTAAGGCATCAAGAGCCTGATAGACTTGGTCTTTCTTGTTAGATTCCAATAAGCCATAAATATGAGTAATGTTGGCAACCGCAATCGTACTGGTGTTTTGCACCTGAGTACGCGTTAACTGTTCTAGCTCTTCGCTTAATAAACGCATTTCTTCAACACGCGTATTGATCTCTTTGGTCAGCCACAACTTGCGTTCTACCGTGACGCCAAGCTCCGCTAAGTTATTAATCACATTTTGAACATTATTTTCCAGAGCTTCAAGGAGCTGAGAATCAAAAGACTCGCTGCCTAACTCTTTAATGTGCGACAGCAATGATTCAAGTTGATCAAATAGAATACGCCCCGCTTGCTTGCGCTCTTGCTCGTTTTGAGCGCTCGAAAGCGTTTGAACCGATGATATGATACGGGTACTGAGCTCTGATACTTGCCGTGCCTCAATCATTGCCGGTATGGCAGAGTCCACGACATTCCTTTCAGTTTTTGCCACCAGAGAAAACCCTGATACACCGATTAACGCTGATAACATCACCAACATTGCCATAGCAATGAAGGACAACAGCAGTTTCCGACCGATGCTTGCGGTAGCTAGCAACATAGTTTCCTGACCTTAATATTCGTGTTCAGCGACATATTACGTTATATTTTGCAATGTTTACTTACTCTATGCCAACGAACTTCACTTAATGGTTAAAAATCAGCGTCCATTTCGCACAATTCTCGCACACTCTGCACTCGCATTGTTAATTTTTACTTCAATGCCAAATTTTGCTGCAGAAAAAATATGTGCCATTTACCCTCATTTAAAGGATTCATACTGGCTATCCGTAAACTACGGGATGGTATCCGAAGCAGAAAAACTTGGGGTGGATCTTCGTGTTCTGGAAGCTGGTGGTTATACAAATAAGTCCCGTCAAGAGCAACAGCTTGCTTTGTGCACCCAATGGGGAGCAAGTGCCATCATTTTAGGGACTGTCGATCCACAAGCTTACAAACACAATCTAAAGAACTGGGTTGGCAATACGCCCGTTTTTGCCACCGTTAACCGACTTAACCTTGATGAAGAACAAACCAAGTTACTTAAAGGCGTCGTCGGTGTCGATTGGTACTGGATGGGCTACGAAACAGGCAAATACCTTGCGCAGAAGCACCCCAAAGGCTCAGGAAAGACGAACGTGGCACTGTTACTTGGTCCAAAAACGCGCGGCGGTACAGAGCCCGTTGCCACCGGTTTTTATGAGTCAATTAAAGACAGTGACATTCATATTGTTGGCTCTTACTGGGCAGACAACGATAAGGAACTGCAACGTAACCTTGTTCAACGCGTCATTGATCTGGATAATATTGACTATATCGTTGGTAGTGCAGTTGCAATAGAGGCTGCGATCAGCGAACTGCGCAGTGCCGATAAGGCCAAAGATATTGGCTTGCTTTCTGTGTATCTCAGCCACGGTGTTTACCGTGGCTTACTTCGCAATAAAGTATTATTCGCCCCAACCGACAAAATGGTGGAACAAGGACGCCTTTCTGTAGCGCAAGCAACCCATTATTTGCGTAATGAAGCTTACGAAAAAAAAATGTCACCCATGATCAAGTCTTTGACACCAGAGACACTTCATGATGATACGATTGAAGAATCGTTATCACCATCAAAATATAGGCCGACTTTTAGGGTTGGGTCCGTCGATTGATTGGCAAAAAATGTGCTTTATTTGATGGTAGTGAAGTCATTCGAAATGGAAATAATTTGATGCAAAAAACAACTCGCACTATGGCCGCACACAAGCACGTTGCATTGGTTGCCCACGACAACTGCAAGCCAGAATTACTTCGTTGGGTAAAAGAAAATAAAGCAAAGTTGCAAAACCACTTCTTATACGCAACTGGCACAACAGGTCATATGCTCAGCAAAGAGACAGGGTTAGCGATCAAGAGCTTGATCAGCGGTCCAATGGGGGGTGACCAACAACTTGGCGCTCTCATTTCTGAAGGTAATATTGATGTACTTGTTTTCTTCTGGGATCCACTTAACGCCGTTCCTCATGACCCAGATGTGAAAGCACTACTTCGTATTGCGAGTGTTTGGAACATCCCTGTGGCAACAAACCGCGCAACCGCGCAATTTCTATTCAGCTCTCCGCTGCTCGCTCAAGAAGTGGATATTGAAGTTCCAGACTACGATGCATACCTAGCGGAACGCACTTGATGGCCGTTAGGGTTACTGCAAACAGCAAGCTGCGAACAAAAAGCAAGTTCCGAATAAAAAGCAGTAAACAGTAAATACAACAAAGGCGATACTGAGTATCGCCTTCGTTGTACCTGTATGTATTTTTATCTTGCTGTCACGATTGGGTAATCGCCATTGACTAACTCTTGTACAAACGCCGAACCCGCTCCAGTGTGGGTGATCCACACTTTCTCTTTTGCACGCGTCAATGCGACATAAAACAAGCGTCGTTCTTCTGCATACGGATAGTTGTCTTTCGACTCGCTCAATGCGCCATCGATGTGCGCTTGCTTTTTCTTAGCCGGAAATTGCCCTTCATCCACAGACAGTACAATCACAAAATCCGCTTCCCTACCCTTACTCGCATGGCAGGTCATAAAACGAATCTCAAGTTTAGGGAATCGCTCCAGCCAGTCATCATAGAGATCAGGCTTGTGGTAATGGTTACGACCCAACAACAATACTGATTTGGTTTTCTTCGCCTGTTGGTTCAGTTGATCAAGGATCTTCTCAACCTGATTGCTCGGAGCGGTATGCACACTCTTTTGCTTACGTTGTTTATGGCTGTTGAGCACCTTGGGCAACTGAGATGGGTTCTCTTGAACAAAAGCATTCGCCACGTCACCTATTTGGTTGTTGAAACGATATGTTGTGTCCAAATGATGCACAGTTGAATGTATAAATCGGTCTTGAAAGCCCGTGGTGAGATCAACCTCCGCGCCTGCAAACTGATAAATAGCCTGCCAATCATCACCAACCGCGAACAAAGTCGCTCCCGCTTGTTTCTCTGTTGATTCACACAGTGCTTCAATCAGGGCTAATCGATCTGGAGAAATGTCTTGATATTCATCCACCATAATAAAACGCCAAGGGGAGATATATTTACCTTTCTTAACGTAATCCGTCGCTCGAGTGATCATGGTAGGGAAATCAACCTGATTGGTCTCCTTAAGCATTTTTTGCCATGCACTGAAACAAGGCCAGCATAGCGCGAGTTCACTGTTTAAACGCGTGTAGTCTTGATGACTGACTAGCTTCTCCTGCACTTGCTTCTTAGTTAAACCGACAGCAGCCAGTTGCGAGAGTTGATTGTCTAACCAGGCAATTAATTTGGGATTTTCCGAGTGACTGCCTAATTCATCATCACCTTTTAGGTAGGCTATTGGCCACTTGTCTAAATGCTTTTGCCAACGCTTAAAGTTGGTTGGTGTCATCCAATGCTTTTTAAGCCAATCGATGCACCATGCTGTGCGTTGGTTATCATCGAGGGCAAGTGGGCTGATTTCGACTGGCTGAGGTTCCACTTGGTTTAGAATACGCAGACCAAGTTGGTGGAAAGTATTCACACGTACGTCTTCTGCCGCCAACCCCACTTTGTCAATCAAGCGTTCCTTCATTTCTTTCGCAGCATCACGACCAAAGGCAAGCATCAAGAGCTCTTCAGCTTGTGCTTGGTGACTTTGTAGCAAATACGCCACACGCGCGGTCAATACACTCGTTTTACCTGAGCCTGCGCCTGCTAAAACAAGGTTATGATCGTCATTAATAAGCACGGCATGCTGCTGGGAAAGATTCAATGGCGAAGACTCAATTCGGCTAAATAGTACTTCCCAATTTGGACGTTCATTTTCAAGCCACGCATGATTTCGCTCACTCAACGTTTGAGATGTATCGGAAAGCCATGATTCGATCTCCGCCATACGTTTAGGCATGCGCACCTTCGCTTCCTCCAAACTGGTTTTAATGTCAACCAATTCATCATTGACTTGGTCCACCCAAGTTTGAACTTTTGAATGCGAGAGATAAGCTGGGTAATGTTTAAGTTGATACAACTCTTCCTCCCACTTAGGGAGATATTCTGCGAGTCTGCGACACTGGGTGTTGTGCCAGTCTTGATATTGTCGAACCGCTTCAAAAGCAAACTTACGACAATGCGGCCAAGGTAACCCCTGGACAAGCCAACTTTGTTGCTTTCCGTCTTGCTCATGGGCAAAAAATTGCATTGAACTCCAAAGAAGACCGCGCTTAACACTCACTTTGCCATTCCATACGGTAAATGGAATGTGTTCTTCACTTCCGACTGAGCTTAATAAAACACTATTTTCTTTTATTTCGACTTGATAATACTCTTTTTGAATAAAAAACTGTGCTTTATTAGAGGCAGTAAGCTGCATGAAAGGTGCGCCTTTTGGTATAGAAGTTCTCGTTTTATATCATTTTAGACGGCTAAATTGTAGCAATCGATGCGGTATATATCGCCTTCTGTCGGGATTCTTAATTAAAAATCACATTACTGTTGAAATTGTGAACAACGATTTTCCGCTCATTCGCTTGCGACAGATTAAGTCAATGGCAGCTCTGTTGATTTCCTGAGCAAATGACAATTTTTATTAAATTAAGTCATAAACGTATTATCATAAACGCGCTATAGTGAGTTCATTAAAATTCTCTCGTTTTCCATCGGCAACGAAAGGCGCATTGTGCAAGCTGCTTTAAAATTTCGCCTCTTTTGGGCAAACAAAACCATCAACTACAGTATCTTGATCCTTATCACTTTACTGGGTGTGGTGATTCCTGCGTGGTACTTTCAACAAACCTCATTGATAACACCTCTTATTTTGGGTGTTATCGCAGCAGCATCAGCAGAAAGCGATGATAGTTTCACAGGAAGGATCAAAGCATTGATTCTCACCTTTATCTGTTTTGCCACCGCCGCTTTCTCGATTGAGATCCTCTTTGCTACTCCTTGGCCTTTTGCCGTCGGTCTATTTGTCTCAACCTTCTGCTTTATTATGCTCGGTGCTATCGGCCCGAAATACGCCAGCATCGCGTTTGGTTCTTTACTGATCGCTATCTACACCATGCTCGGCGCCCATCAAAGCATCAATATTTGGTTTCAACCACTACTGCTTCTCACCGGTGCGGCATGGTACTATTTTATGTCTATGATCTGGCAGATGTTCTGGCCACTTCAGCCTGTTCAGCAAAGCCTTGCTGCGGTATTCCTCCAAATCGCGAATTATCTCGACGCAAAAGCCAAGCTATTTCACCCGGTCACAAACCTAACCCCTCAGCCGATGCGTATTGAGGCAGCAAGGTTAAATGCTGCAACAGTGAATGCGCTCAACGCTTGTAAAACGACACTATTAAGCCGTTCTAAACGTGGTCATATTGATGGCCCAAGTGACCGATTTTTGAATATTTACTTTATTGCTCAGGATATTCACGAGCGTGTTAGCTCAAGCCATTATCGTTACCAAGACTTGGCCACCGAATTTGAACGCTCAGACATTCTTTTCCGATTTAAGTACTTACTTGAATCTCAAGCTCAAGCCTGTCGCGAGATTGCCCATGCCATCCGATTAGGCAACGAATACACTCACACCAACCAATCGATTATGGCATTGGCAGAACTCCAAAACTCATTAGGCTATTTAGGAGAGCAAGAGCAACCCCACTGGAAACGACTCCTGAGCCAACTGAACTACCTATTCAATAACCTTGCGACAGTAGAAAAACAACTCTGTAATATTAACAATCCAGATGCAGATCGCTTAGAAGAAGGTGTGCTCGATGACACCACCCCACACACGCTCAAAGCCATGTGGCAACGTATTTCAGCCAATTTGCACAAGGATTCTATGTTGTTCCGTCATGCATTGCGTATGTCGATGACACTGACAGCAGGTTACGGGATCATTCAAGCCTTCGACATTGACCGTGGTTACTGGATTCTGCTTACCACGTTATTTGTTTGTCAACCAAACTACAGCGCAACACGACAAAAACTCACTGCGCGTGTCATAGGTACATTGGCAGGCTTACTGATTGGAGTACTTCTTCTCACCTTCTTTCCTTCACAAGAAAGCCAACTAGTGTTTGTTGTGGTTTCTGGTGTGATGTTTTTTGCTTTTCGAATCAACAACTACGGGTATGCGACCGGCTTTATCACTTTGTTAGTGCTGTTTTTATTCAACCAACTCGGCGAAGGTTATGCGGTAGTACTCCCTCGCCTTGCAGATACTCTGATTGGTTGTGTACTAGCAGTGGCAGCAGTCATGATAATCTTGCCTGATTGGCAGTCCAAACGCCTACACAAGGTTATGTCTGACGCCATAGAAGCAAACAAACAATATCTTGGTCAGATCATTGGCCAGTACCGAATTGGCAAGAAAGATAATTTAAGTTATCGAGTTGCGCGCCGACAGGCACACAACAACGATGCAAACCTCTCATCGGCAATCAGTACGATGCTGGCAGAACCTGGAAAGTACCGAACCGCTGTAGATGAGAGTTTCCGCTTTTTAACACTCAACCACGCCATGCTCAGCTATATCTCAGCACTTGGCGCACACCGCACAAGAATCGAAGATGAGACCATTCATCAATTGGTACTTGATGCACATCGTTGTATTCACCAGCATTTAGATGTACTTCAGCAACAGTTGCATCACCATTGTGAAGAATGCGATTTAACCACAATTAATGATACCAACTTGGAGCAACGCTTGAATGAATGGCGCGACGAGGATGATCACTCAGCCCGAATGGTACTCCAACAATTACACCTTATTTATCGAATGCTGCCTGAGTTACATTCGCTCGCGTCAAAGTTTGCCGTTCGCGTACACTGAACAAACTTATCGGATAACTGCGCAGGCTCTGTGATTTCGGAATGCAGAAATTCTCCCTAACCATGTATCCCGAGGTTACTTGGGTATATTGACGAAGTAGACGTCGGTTCTAGTCATTTATAATCCCTAGCTTAATTTATAAGAATTTTCTTACACACCACTAGGTTCAAGCTGACATTTCTCGGACAAAAAACAAGCATGAAAAACCTATCCTGATCATATTAGAATACGCTTTATTAGATCCGCAAAGATAAGCGAGAAGTGGTTATGAATGAAAAAACCAAGCAATGTGAGGAGATCAGTATGACAACTCAACAATTTAATGAGCTGCGCGAGAAGATTAATGAGTTGACCGCCGCTCAGCTGAAATCACTACAAGGTGACATTAACCACTCTCTCCATAAAAAAGCCTCTCCTTTACTGTCGAGCGAAGAGTACGAATTACTGTCGAAGCTGTTTGCTTGATAAAACATTGAGTATAAAACCACTTGCGTAAAATAACGATACTTACTATGCTACGTAAAGCATAAAGAATTGAGGGGTAACATGCCAGTATCGGGAATTCAGTCGGGACATATCATGATTCAACAATCACAGAAGATGGTTGAAGGGGCTGCGCATGAAATCCAACAAGATTTTTCGAAAGGAAAAGATCTAACGTTTAATAACGTTGGGCCATCTAAAGATAACGAACTCGCGTTTAACAAAGTAACCACTCAACTACCTTCCAATCCAATCAAACCTCTAGTCAGCTTAACTCAAGCCGCGGGCTATAACCGTATCGGCGCGTCTGTCGTCGACAAAAATAATGAGGTGATTGGTAGTATGCTCGATATCCACGCTTAGTCTACTCACTCAATATTCAAAACTTTGTTTTATCCACAGCCACTAACAGCCCTTTCATAGACATTTTATCTTCTCAAGTCATCTCTTCATTTTCTTGTGTTCATTTATTGCGATAACGAGACGGTTCTGATGCTTTCTGTCGTCAACCTATCCATTATCTGATACCAAAGGCAACCGTACAGCACAAAGCGTGGCGGCTCAATGAGCCACCACGCTTTTTCTCCAGACAAGTTAGTCTCGACTCTTTTGACTCTCGTTAGCCATTACTTAAAACGTTATTGTTCAATAACGACTCAATAATTTCATTAGAAGTTAACCCAGTAAAGTCAATTGAATCGCCCAAATGTTCGACAACAATAGTCTGATTTACGTTAGCATCCGTGGTGATGTTTAACGACACGGCTTCTGTCGACGCGTCATAATTCGCTGTGATGTGCCCAAGTAGATCATTCATATCGATCATCGGGCTGCTTAAATCAGAAATAACTTCACGCAAGTCTATCGCGTCATCGTTGACAGTAAAGTCAGTAATTGTATCCACTGCCCCTTCATCCACCGAATCAACGGTCCACTTAAAGACATCACTGCCATTTCCACCAGTTAAGATATCCGATCCCAAGCCACCGATGAGCACATCATTACTGTCTCCGCCGACGATAACGTCGTTCCCCTCACTGCCGCTCAAATTGATACCGGTATCACCACCAACAACATAGCTATCATCAGTTGAGGCCGACAGGTCAATATCGTCATTGTCAGCACTAACATCCAAGCTAATCTGTACAGGTACGGACTGCGCTGTATCGCCATTAGATTCCGTTGATACCGCCGTGATAGAAATCGTGTAAGAGCCTGCATCAATTCCGCTATTAGTATCCGCAGCAATGATTTGCAGCGTATCTATTTCATCACTTGGTACCGTCCAAGTTGTTCCATCAAAGCTGATGTTTGATGGAGACACACCACTGGTTACTTGTGCGCTCGCAGGTATGTCAGTGAGCTCCAAAGAAAGCACTTCATCAAGATCGGTCAGAGCAGCCATGATTCCAACTATGGCTAAACCTTGACTGCTTGCGGTTTGACTGACCGCAATTTGTCGAATGTAGTTAAACTGAGGGTTTATGTCTAATGTCGGCGTATCTGCGACAGGAACGACACTAATAGCGAAGTCTTGATTTGCTTCTAATGCAGTACCAGTCGCGTTTTCAAAGTACACCCCATTATCCTCAGCTTTCACTGACAAAGTAATAGAAGTTGCATTAACATCTCCCGCATCGACAAATATGCCTTCAGAAGCGTCTGTCGCACCAAGAACTGCGTTAATGTTGTCAGGCGTCCCCATCAGAATGACTTCACCAGCAATGCCCGCTCCAATCGTAACGCTGCTGCCTACAGGAGGCTCAACACGTACATCACCCTCAGTTACACTCAAAGTAACAGTCATTGACTCGTTTGCCTGCGCGCCGGTAAAGTCGACATCACTCACACTAATACCCGTTATTTTCTGACTATCGGCTTCGTTGATCGTGTCCGTCACCGATGCCACGGTAATCTCTGGTGCATCGTTGATTGCTTCGACACTCAATACTGCCGTACCCGCTATCGTAATTGGGTCAGGGGAACCGTTGGTGGTTCCGTCATCAGTGATCTCATAAGTAAAGTTGACGTCTCCAGAAAAATCGGTGGCTGGCTCAAACGTCCACTCCGTTGCATTTACTTGAGTGAGCACACCAGCGTTGGAATTCACTAACGCGACATTGTCAACGGTCAAGTTATCCGATTCAGGATCTGTGGCGTTACTGAGTAGCTCAGAAGCGGTAATTGTCACAGCCCCACCTTCTTCTTCCACACTGGTTAAGGTTACCTCAGATGTGACTGGTGAATCGTTAACTTCCGTGACTTCAAAGGTTGCACTACCCGGTATCGTTTGAGGATCGGCTGCACCATTCGTCGTACCGTCATCAGTAATATCATAGGTTAGATCAACCGTACCGTTGTAACCCGGCGCAGGTGTAAATGACCATGTGTCAGACACATTATCAAAAGTTATCACACCGCTATTGGTATCAACCAGTTGAACATTACTCACTGATAAATTGTCGTTTTCAATGTCTGTAGTATTTGCCAACAAGTCTGCCTGCGTTAGCTCCACCGCGGCGCTGCCTTCCGCAATATCGGCCAATGTTACTTGCGATGTGGTTGGGGCATCATTGACTTCAGTTACATTGAACACAGCACTACCACTTACTGATTTAGGATCAGGGGCACCATCTGTCGTGCCGTCGTCAGTAATGGTGTAAGTAATTTCGACAGGGCCGTTGTAATCTGGCGCTGGGGTAAACTCCCACTCGCCAGTGCCACTATTAAAGGAAATACTACCCGCATTCGGATCCGTAAGCTGAACATTGCTTATCGTTAAATTATCATTTTCTACGTCTGTGGCATTTGTAATAAGGTCACTTTCAGAAATAGAGAAAATACCACTGTCTTCTTCAATATCCGGCAAAGTGACTGGCGTCGTTTCTGGCGTATCGTTAACTTCTGTGACTTCAATATTAAAGCTACCACTGTTGGTGTTGAGGGTGTCATCAACACCACTAATTACGATGCCCTCATTACCTTGGTCGTCAACGGTGACATCAACTTGAACGTCACCAAAGAAATTGAGATCTGGGTTAAATTCGATCAGTCCGTTTGCGATAGCAGCATTTAAATCACCAACGGTGCCTTTTAACTCAACCGAACCCGTGCCATTACCACTCACTGTTATGTTATTGCTGGCGACGACCGCTGGATTGAGCACCAAGATACCACTATCGACAGTGACATTTAATGCGTATTCAGCGTTCGGATCGTCCAGTGCAGCATCAATGTCATCAATTCTGAAGCCATCAAGAAGCAGCGGGGTATCTTCTGGTGTTTCCAAGTCGACCGTGTTTATGAGCTCCGGACGGTCATTAACCGCTTCCACTTCAACGTTAACATCGAACTCTTGCGGCGTACCTAAACTTTGGCTTCCATCTAAACCCGTATCCACTGCCTGAACTTTAAACCCTAGCGTACCGTTCCAAGTATTATTGTTGCGGTCGCCCGAATTAAACACCACTTTATCAAGATCCTGAGCGTCGATTTCAAGGAGGAATATGCCGCCACCTTGATCAACAAACGCTGTGCCATCCGCAAGTTCAATGCTCGCGCCGTCAGGTACATTTGTAATTTCAACCCGCAGTGTTTCAGGGTCATTTTCTTGATAGTTTGCGCCACTAACAATCGACTCAATGTTATCGAGAACGCGAGCATTTATATTGATATCAATATCTTCTCCTTCGTTCCCTGAAACTAGGCTATCCGGATTCACATCAACATCATCACCGATGGGATTAATGGTAACATTGAAAGTACCAGTGTGCTCTGTTGGTAAATTTAATAGCTCCTCTTGAGTAAATACGGTGATACCCAAATCCACCTCACCGCTGAAGTTCTTCGGTGGTTGAATTTCAATACCACTCAAGTCAATAGACGCCTGATTTGGGTTAGATAACTGAATGGTCCACTCACCATTACCTTTATTGTTGACCGAGAAATCGGGCGAGTTTGAATAAACAAGGAAGTCGTCCGGAACGCCTGTTAACTTTAATGAGACAAATACCTCAGAGCCATCATTATCATTCAGACTGACGGTCAGGCCTGTGCCTGCTTGGTTGAGTGAAATGCGCGTGTCTTCATCACCAATAATTTCAATTGGCTGCATGGGATCGGCGCCACTGATCGTTATCTCATCAACCACTGGTGTAATTTCAAACGATACGTTATCGGTAAAAGTACGTACATCAATATCATCACCAGGATTCACAGGCACCGTTTGGTCTATCGTCGCAGTATCTGTAATCTCACCTTCTACATTAATCTGAACCGTGTTTTGTCCACCACCGACTGGGTAGTTTTCCTTCGGTTTAAATAACACTTCATCCAAAGCGCCCGCGTTGATTTCAGCAGCACTAAACTCAACACTTATACCTAATGAGTTGCCACTAGAATCAACAAACTCGCCCAGTGTGGTATCATCCAACGTCAATTTCACATTGGTGAGTGTTTCTCGCCCTTCCGTTATACTATTGAGATCGTCTGCGAAATCGATACCTAGATTAAGTTGAATCAACCCATCCTCGTAGCCGACACCATCATTAGTTGGAACGTCAATATTCAGGTCATTAACTGGCTGCTTATCCGCATCTAGGCCAAGTGTGCCCGTGATATCTAATGTAATATCTGGCGTCACGTTGTTATCAAGTGGTTGATCGCCAAAAGAGCTAGGAACATCTGCAATAGGCAGTATTTGTATAGGGATAGGTTCAATAGATTCGTTTTCATCACCTGACACGCTATCGGTAATAACAAATTTAACAGGCAGAATAAAGTCACCAGCCCAATCTTGGTCAACGGTTAAACTCAGGCTATCCAAGCCCACAATATTCCCACTACTATCAATAACTGTCTCAAAAACAAATTCCCCATCGACAAAGTCAGTGACTGCACCATTAACCTTTAAGCCTGGAGGAAGGCCGATAGCATTAGGGTTTATCACGATTGACAGAACATCTTCAACATTATCTCCATTGATAGTGCTGAGTTTTGACGAGAGCTGAAAACCCAAATCAATTGTGTTATCTTCATTTGCATTAATTAAGACATCACTGTCTACTTCAATCTCGGCCGCCACACTATCTTCTGGGGCAATATCAGTTGGGAATTCCAGCGTGATATCTGTTCGACGTTGTTCGATATCATCTTTCTCTACCGTATCTTCACCTAAATCATTAACTTCAGCGTAAATTTTCAAACCAATCGATGAGATACCGCTATTATCTCCATCGTCAGAATCATCGTTTGGCGTTAGATCTAACCCCGCAGGAGCACTGATGGAAAAGTTTTCTTCATCCACAATAACCCATCGACCATTGCCTTCATAGGATGCGCCAAAAATAATTAACTGGTCAAGAATGTCCTGTGCTGTATTGCTGAACTGCACCACCAACTGTGTTACAACTTCATCTGAAGAGGCATCAAACTCTTGATATTTAATGATATGAGCACCCGCTTTCCCGCCAGCGGAAGTGTTAATGGTAAAATCAATATGACCTTGCGCATCGGAGCGAACGACATCGGTCGTTGTGCCCCCCGGCTCTTCAACTAGGAGGCGAGTTTGATTGGCAATCGGTCCAGTTAAATCCTCCGCTTCAACAATTGGGTTTACAGTCACGTTCACTGTGCCATTAATAACGGCTGAAACTATCCCCTCACCTGGGTCGCTCGCATCCACGTACTCAGCATCGATTTCTCTGACAATCACCTGAGTACTAAGGCTAAAATCAGTACTCGAATCCTGCTCTAATTGAACTTGGATATAACCATTTTGAGTTACTCGTGCAGAAAAATCTTGTTCTGACTCGCCAGGTGCTGGGGTTAAGGTGATGCTATTGCCAGTGACCGTTTGAGCAACACCACCAACGTAGACGGTACTCCCAGTTGGAAAGCCACTGATGGTCAGTTCGGCATAGAACTCGTCGGCATCAGGACTTTGAGTCAGCGTTGGCTCCCAATCGATGTTGATACGGGTATCTTCATCACCCTCGGAGCTCACAATATAGTTATCTTGAGCATCGATGACAGGTTTAACCTTCACACGAATTTCTCGCTCAACATTACGGGTATGACCATCATCTTCCGTCACTACAATGGTACCTGTAATATGAATATTTTCAGTTGATGAACTTTCAGGGATGATTTCTATCCCTGAGTTGAAATTCAAACCAGTGATGTTTGCTTGGTAGACTGGTTTACCATCACCGTCAACACCAACAAAGACTAAGTCAACACTACTGCCATCTGAATCAACAAGACGAACGCCCTCTGGGATATTTGAAAGCAATACCGTGAGGGATTCAGACCTATCGAGAGGTTTCTCTCTCAATTCGCCTGACACAACGGAGAAATTTAGTAGTACAAAACCATCTTCACGAATTGTCGTTTCAATACCTTTTGTCGTGCCATCATCAAAAACGGACCAAACATTGTTCTGGTTGATTAATACAAGATCAGGAATATCAGCCACGCCTTTTACTGCGACATTCACGGTTCGAGTACCCAGCGAGAGAACATCTTGAGCAGCACCAGAAGACAATGACGCGTTGTCTTTTACGATCCCTTCAACATCAAAGGTAAAATCTTTATTACTGTGCAGAGGTGGTTGCACCTCTACATCGGCTAGATTGGCTTGTGGGATTTCGTAATACAATACGTTGCCACTGCCATCCATTACTGTGTTGATTTGGCTTGGGTTCACACTGTCTAACCACACCAAGGTCACGCCATTTTCAGAAAAGTTTGAAATACGGACAAATAACTCTTCTGAACCATCACCATCAGCAGATGGCGTCATTGTGATTACTTCGCTAAGTTGAAATGGGTCATGATCGGTGACCGGGTCTATCGTGTCTTGAGTTCGAGCGTTATCCTCAAAAATTTTGATGCGACTCACCGAGAAATTGCCTTGGTCAGCAACAGGGTTAACGTCGATAACAATTTCTTCAGTGATAGAACGGGCGGTTTCTTTACTAGTAAGCGGGTTTGTGTTTTCAGCAGTGATCGCTGTTACGTCCAGCTTAATCCTACCGGAGAAATTCTCCGATGGGTCGACCTGAACCTCATTAATTCTGCTCGCGTCTACTAGGTACTTTCCTCCCACCTCGGGAATAAGTGAGCCGTCAGAGTAAACAAGCGTCGCGTTAGCACCACCCTCAGTAAATACAAACTCGTAAGTGATAGCTTCTGGGTTACTGACATCTTGCGTATTCGCTTCAATATCCAGTTGGACGTTGTCGCTGTCTTCATCAATGGCGTAATCGAACACGCTTGTCACGTTCCACGTCGCGATATCTGCGACGGCATCCACTTCAATATCTAAACGGCCATTGATCGTGTGGTCAGGCGTACCATTATTTAGGATCTCTACACGGATACGTGGATCAATACCAGAAGCGTCCGTTGACGAATGACGGTCCGGCACAAAGTACAAGTTCTCCAGTGTGACAAACTCACCACTAAACGACTGTTCTACATTTGAAGCATCAAGAACAACCGAAGTTCCAACTGACGTTAACTCAACATAATTACCGCTGCCATCTTTGTAGTAGAACGTACCGTCATGGCTGCTCGCGTCTCGGATAGTAATATCGCCCAAACTCTCTGCACGATCGATATCATGCAAATTAATCACCAAATCAACTTTCGCAGGAGTAACGTCCAATGTTGAGAGATTATCTTGGGCATTTGCAGAATCAATACCCGCAATCACACCTCCTCGACCTTGATCTTCAAAAGCCAAAACTGTTGAGGTAACAATCTGAGCATTTCGGTCCGAGATTGAGATATCGACATCTGCATCGCTGGTATCGCCGTCACCATCGGTCGCGACGAAGTTAATAGTGAATTCGATAGGCTCCGCTTCAGTATGGTCAAGGTCATCGTTCGGTCGGAAATTCACTCGGCCATCAGTACGAACGATTAAGCGACCAATCTCAGTATCAACCCCATCTAGCACTTTACGTACAAAGACGACTTGATTATTGCCATTCATGTCGATCGTTCCGTAATCCACCCCGTTCTGTTTGAAGTAAATGCCAGAATTATCTGCAGTGAATGAGGTGATCTCTGCGCCATCAGCACCATAGTTTCGATCCCCTTCAACTGGGTCCGTAAATAATCGTACTGTTTGACTACCTAGCCCTTCCACGCGTGAGATTGATGCATCGTAAATGGTTGGAACATCATCAGTAATAGAAACAGGTAAGTTGATCCCAGCGGTATCGCCATCAACGTCAGTGGCAAATACAGGAAGGTTTAGAACTAAGTCATCTTCCCCTTGTACAGGGTGGTCTAACACTTCTTCCAGGGTAAATTTATATGAACCGTCAGCGTTAAGCTCCAAGGTAAATACTGCATTTCCATCTGGAGTCTGGCCTTGGTAGGTATAGTTATTACTGCTGACCGCGATTTGCACAATCGTAACCACTGAACCTGCGGAAGTGACCCCTGAAATAGGATTTGAGGTCAGATCAAGTTGGTAAGAAACAACGGTATCTGCCCCCTCAACAGTATTAAAGTTACCTGACGCTTCTAGGCTGTCTTTGTTAACAAACTGGGAGCCATCAGCCAGGTCATCCTCGTCTAGCGCGAGCGAATCTGCTGATGTTATCTCCGGTATGTCGTCCACGATTGTGATTGGTAGCGTTAATGCTGGAGAAGTATCACCATCGAAGTCTGTTACCGTGATTGGTATATCAATGACAAGGTTGTTTTCACCCTGAGCAAGATCATGGTCAACCGGTCCTAATAACTCAAATTGGTAACTGTCATTGTTAGCATCCAACACTAAAGTGAAGATTTGGCTTGAAGTGCTCGAGACCACCGCTTCGTAACTGGTGACACCACCGACCGAACTCAGCAAATTAAACTCAATGTCTTGGCCGTTAGATTTTAGCCCCGATACAACAGCATCAAGGTCTGATACCTGATAGCTAGCAACACCATCCGCACCATCAACGACCTCAAAACCGCCTATCAGTAGGGTTGAATCGCTACTTGCCGAGTCTGAACCTCCAGCAAGATCATCTTCATCAACCGTTTGTTGGCTAGTATCTGTCACTTTCACAATCGTAGGGACATCATCTATAACAGTGATCGGTAGCGTTATGTTGTTTGACACATCATTATCAAAGTCGGTCGCATTGACCGGGAAGTTGATAACTAACGAGTTTTCGTCATTGCCTGCTGGATGATCAAGTGCCCCCAATAATTCGAATTCATAGCTGTCTGCTGAGCTATTCAACGTCAATTTAAAGATGGTATCCGTCGTGCCTTGAACATAAGCGCGGTACTCAATCACACCATTGTTATTAGAGAACTCAACCAAATCGAGATCAATACCACCAGAAGTAAGCCCCGAGACGGGTGAAGTTAAACTATCCAATTGGAGGCTTACAATAGAGTCTGCACCATCAGTAACATCAAAGTTACCACTAATAACATTAGATTCTGGCGTATCGTCCGATCCTAGGCTTGGAATGTCATCCTCATCCACCGACAAAGTACTGCCCGGACGAATATTATCGATGCTTGGCTTGTCATCGATAATGGTCACTGGCAGCGTCGCAGTGATGACATCTTTATCACCATCCGTCACCTTCACTGGGAGATTGAGCAAAATTTCATCAGAGTTAACGGCATGATCTAACTGGCCGGAAAGCTCAAAGTCATACTTGCCATCTTGATATAACGTCAAAGTAAAGACGGTAACGCCACCTGTGGTTTGCCCGATATAGACAAGTGCGTTCGCAGTTGAAGCGCTAGCATCTTGTGAAAGCGTAACGTCTTCCCCCGCTGATTTGAGGTTAGGGATAGGATTCGAACTTAGATCCAATTCGAACAAATCAATACCATCCGCGCTAGTTACCTCAAATTCTCCGGAAACGGTTAGCGATTCCTTACTGTCATCAGAACCAAGCGGTAAGTCATCTTCTGCGACTTGTAGGCTGTCAATGTTGGTGACGACAGGAACATCATCCACAACCGTGATTGGTAGCGTAAAGGCTGGCGAAGTGTCACCATCATTATCGGTCGCCGTCACAGCAAGGTTAATCACAATCTCGTTTTGTTGATTACCGTCTGGGTGATCAAGTGGCTTTTGCAAATCGAATTCATATGAGTTGTTCAATGCATCTAAGGTCACTTCAAAGACCACTTCAGCAGGATTCCCCGCCACAGCTTGGTATACATTCACACCATTTGTACTCGACGACAATACTAAGGTGATCGTTTCACCATCAGACGTCAATGAAGCAACAGGAGTGATTAGATCACTGAGCTGAATGGAGGCAACTTGATCGGCCCCTTCTGTGATGTCAAAGGAACCTGAAATAACGGTGTCTTCAAGACTTGCAGAGTCAGTACCAACTGGAAGATCATCTTCATCTACCGTTTGTTCGCTTCCCGCTTCCACACCATTAATGGTTGGAACATCATCAACAACCGTAATTGGCAAAGTGAGGTTATTTGAGACATCTCCGTCAAAATCGATGGCGTTGATCGATAAGTTGATCACAAGTTCGTTCTGTCCATTACCATCAAGGTGATCTAACGGACCAAGCAAATCAAACGTATAACTGTCATCAGATGCATCGAGTGTCAATCGGAAAACCGCTGTACTGGTACCATCGATACGCGCCTCATAAACTGAAACACCCCCCGTATTCGACACTTCAACCATCACCAGTGATACTCCCCCAGAGGTCAGACCTTGTACTGGTGTTGAAAGATCCACAAGGCCGTACTCCACAATGCCGTCAGAGCCATCTGTTGCGATGAAGTTCCCTGCAATGCTGTTCGATTGCGAGCCATCGGAGCCGATAGTCGGAATATCATCTTCATCAACCGTCTGTGCACTAGCCGCTTCAATACCATCGAGCGTCGGTTTGTCATCAACAATTTTGACCGCAATCGTCTCAGAAGCGGTGTCTCCATCAAAATCGGTCGCAATAATTGGGAATAGCAGTGTGAGCTCGTCGCTATCAAGGGCATGATCGACAGGGCCCTCTAGCGTGAAATTATAACTGCCGTCTTTTTTCAACGTTAACGTGAAGACCGCTTCAGTGCCCGCGGTTGCTTTATAGGTAAAGCTACCGTCAGGGTTTGCTGTTTCGTTTAACGTAACATCGAGGCCTTGAGATTTCAGGCCATCCACTGGTGTTGCTGTACTGCCTAACTGATAACTCACTACTCGGTCAGCACCTTGGATAGTAGTGACATTGCCATCAATTGATATCGAACCAATTTGATCAGAGCCAATAACTGCTAAGTCATCTTCATCAACGATGATATCATCGACGCTAATAATCTCTGGCTTATCATCAACAATTTTGACTTGGAGCGTTTCTGTAGCGGTGTCACCATCAAAGTCCGTTGCAATGATTGGAAAGTTCAGTGTGAGCTCATCGCTATTTAAGGCATGATCAACTGGGCCCTCTAGTTTGAAGTTATAGCTGCCATCTTTTCTTACCGTTAACGTGAAGACAGCTTCAGTCCCAGCTGTTGCTTTGTAGGTAAAGCTACCGTCGGGGTTTACTGTTTCATTCAGATCAACGCTCACACCATGAGATTTCAGGCCGTTCACTGGAGTTGCAGAACTATCTAACTGGTAGCTTACGACTCGGTCAGCCCCTTGAGTGGTAGTGAAGTTACCATCCATTGATATTGAGCCAATTTGGTCGGAACCAATCGCCGCTAAATCATCTTCATCAACGGTAATCGAATCGGCGTTCATAATTATCGGCTTATCATCAACGATTGTCACAGGGATAATGCCTGTGGCGGTGTCACCATCAAAATCCGTGGCAATGATTGGGAAATTCAGTATGAACTCATCACTATCAACAGCATGATCGATAGGGCCTTCTAGCATAAAGTTATAGCTGCCGTCTTTTTTCACCGTTAACGTAAAGACCGCTTCAGTTCCAGCTGTTGCTTTGTAGGTAAAGCTGCCGTCAGGGTTTGCTGTTTCATTCAGGTCAACATCTACACCATGAGATTTCAGACCGATCACCGGTGTCGCAGAAGCGTCTAGCTGGTAGCTTACGACTCGGTCAGCCCCTTGAGTGGTCGTAAAGTTGCCATCTATTGATGTAGAGCCAGTTTGGTCGGAGCCAATCGTCGCTAGATCATCTTCCTCCACCCTGAGCGGGACAACAGTCGCTATGGTCGGCTCATCATCGGTAATCGTGACTGGGATGATCGCTGTTGTCATATCACCATCAAAGTCAGTCGCGACAATTGGGAAGCTGAGTACCAATTCATCGCTGTTTAGTGCATGGTCAACAGGCCCTTCCAAAAGGAAATTATACGTGCCATCAGCATTCAAATTCATCGTGAAGACAGGATTGCCATTAGCGGTAGCAATGTAAGTAAAGCTACCATCAACATTTGCGGTCTCTGCCATAGTGACCAGCTCACCTTGGGACCTTAAACTTGCGACAGGATCAGGGGCGGAATCAAGTTGATAGCTCACCACACGATCTGATCCTGGAGATGTAGTGAATGCACCTTCAACAAAAACAGCATCACTTTGGTCTGAACCAATGACTGACAAATCATCTTCATCCACAGCCAAAGGTTCGACAACATCAATGATTGGTACATCATCCGTGATCGTTACTGGAATGCTTGCCCTTGTGGTATCACCATCAAAGTCAGTCGCAATAATTGGGAAATTAATGGTCAGGCTATCGCTGTTGGCCGCATGATCAAGCGGACCTTGCAGGGTAAAGTTGTAGGTACCATCTGTCGCTACATTTAGGGTAAAGACAGAATCACCGTCTGCTGTCGCCACGTAAGTAAAACTGCCATCACCATTGGCGATTTCGTTCAGGGTAATCTCCTTACCCTGAGAAGTCAGACCCGCAACAGGAGTGGAAGTTTGATCAAGCTGATAACTGACCACGCGGTCAGACCCTTGTGTTATGGTAAAAGCACCTTCATCAAATAAGACGCCACCTGAGCCTGTTCCTCCAAGACCATCCTCATCAACACTTAACCCATCAACTGCCGTGATCGTCGGTACATCATCAGCAATAGTGACCGGAATAATTGCGGTCACAGTATCACCATCAAAGTCCGTCACTGTAATTGGGAAGTTAAGCGTAAGTTCATCGCTATCGATGGCGTGATCGATTGGGCCCTCGAGGGTGAAATTATAAGCGCCATCGATACCCACAGTGAACGTGAATACTGGATTACCATTCGCGGTTGCTTTGTAAGTAAAGCTACCATCGCCATTTGCCGTCTCAACCAGAGTTACAGCTTCTCCTTGAGATTTCAAACCGTCAACTGGTGTGGCAGATGTATCCAACTGATAACTGACGACTCCATCAGAGCCTGGTGTCGTGCTAATATTGCCGCTGGCAGTAATGGGATCTCTTTGATCTGAACCAATCAAGACTAAATCATCTTCATCAACATTAATAGCATCAACGTCGGTAACCTCTGGCTTATCATCCACGATCTTCACTGGAATCATGGAGCGAGTGGTATCACCATCAAAATCTGTCGCGATAATTGGGAAGTTCAGTATGAGCTCATCGCTATCAACAGCATGATCGACAGGGCCTTCTAGTTTGAAGTTATAACTACCGTCTTTTTTCACCGTTAACGTAAAGACCGCTTCAGTGCCAGCCGTTGCTTTGTAGGTAAAGGTGCCGTCGGGGTTTACTGTTTCACTCAGGTCAACGCGCACACCATGGGATGTCAGACCGTTCACCGGAGTTGCAGAAGTATCTAACTGATAGCTTACGACTCGGTCAGCCCCTTGAGTGGTAGTGAAGTTACCATCCATTGATATTGAGCCAGTTTGGTCGGAACCAATCGTCGCCAAATCATCTTCATCAACAGTAATCTCATCGGCGTTAATAATTATTGGTTTATCATCAACGATTACCACAGGAATCATGCCTGTGGTGGTGTCACCATCAAAATCCGTGGCAATGATTGGGAAATTCAGCGTGAGCTCATCACTATCAACAGCATGGTCAACAGGGCCTTCTAGCGTGAAGTTATAACTGCCGTCTGTTTTTACCGTTAACGTAAAGACGGTTTCAGTACCAGCGGTTGCTTTGTAAGTGAAGCTGCCGTCAGTGTTTGCTGTTTCATTTAACGTAACCGCCACACCTTGCGATCTCAAGCCATCCACAGGCGTTGCAGAAGCGTCTAACTGATAACTCACTATTCGATCAGAGCCCTGAATGGCAGTAAAGTTGCCATCCATTGATATTGGACCTCTTTGATCCGAGCCAATGGTTGCCAAATCATCCTCATCGACACGGATAGCAGTCGCTTCAGTGATTGTCGGCTTATCATCAATGATAGTGACCGGTAGCGTGGCGAATGCTTTATCACCATCGAAATCTGTTGCGATTATTGGAAAATCGATCTGTAGACTATCACTATCAACTGCATGGTCTAGTGGCCCCTGCAAAGTGAACGTGTAGGTACCATCAACCCTCATCACCAACTCGAAAACCGCTTTACCGTCTGCCGTTGCGGCGTAAGTGAAGCTACCGTCACTATTTGCCATTTCATTAAGCACGACTGGTGCACCTTGAGAAGTTATCCCTGCGACTGGATCCGCCGTAATATCGACCTGGTATTTAACAACGCCATCAGAGCCTTCTGTTGTCGTAAAGGAACCCGACACAAAAGCATCATCGTTTTGCTCCGAGCCAATATTTAATACATCATCTTCATCGACGACTAACGCTCCCACGCCATCAATAGTAGGAACATCATCTTGAACTTGAATAATAATTTGTGCAGCTTCTGGTATATTCGAGCCATCAGTCAGTGATGAACGATCACCATCGGCATCAACGGCGTAAACTGGCAAAGAAAATGAAAGAGAAGCTTCATTCACACCAGTATGATCAAGCTGTTCATACAAGCTGAATTGGTATTCACCCAATACGGGGACATCGATCGATACATCAAATACGGTAATACGCACACCTTCAAGCTCGATAAACCCCTCGTACGTTCGAATACCGTTGGTCTCAGATGCAAACTCTAACTGGACAACCTGCCCTTGAGAACGAAGTTCACCGCCAAGGTTAAACTCAGCAGGCTCCAGTTCGTAATGGTCAAGTATGTCACTGCCGACTGATGTCGTGATCGATCCTGTCCCAGTTGTTATCACTAAACCTTCTTGCGAACCTTGCTCAACCCCTGCTTCATCGATAAATAACTCTGTCACATTTTCAATGACAGGATTACCGCCATCGACTATGGCTATATTAAAGATATTGCTTGTCGTATCTTGGTCGTAATCAACAATGGTCGTTGGTAAGGATAACTCAACCTTATCTTGGCTATTTGTTTGCTCTAATGGCTTAAATTGCTCAAATTGGTAAGTGCCATCAACATTAAGACTAATGGTTAAGACGGTTTCGTTGGACCCTGCAATTGATAACGTGATGGTGCTTCCATCGTCAGAAAGGAACGCTTTCGTCGCTTGATTATCACTGAGTAGGCCGTTAAATTGACTCAGTCCCTCTGGTTTGAAAGTGACGTTTGCCAATTGATCACTGCCAATGTCCACGAAGGTGCCGATGATAGCTGCAGACGAAGACTCAACGTTTTCGAAAGTAGCAACTTTAGGTGATGGGTCGTCGCCGTCAACTACGGTTGTCGTAAAATTGATAGGCGCTTCAATGCTGTTACCACCAGTGTCTGAACCCGCTATATCAAAGGCGATATTGATTTGATCACCAAGGATAGAAACTTGACCAGAAGAAACAGAGGCAACGTGGTCAATGCCTTGGCTAATTGTTGTAATCACCTCAAGTTCGATATCGCGGCCTAAAGCTTTCGCTTCGATCTCGATGCGAAGCACTTCATTGCCAGCTTGAGAGCCGATGATTGCGTTTTGCGTTTCATCATATGAGAAAACAACAGGTTTACCGCCAGAAGTGATGTCGCTGTTGAGTTCAATTAGCAGAGACGCTAATGAAGAAGATTCAGGGACAAAAGAGTCAGCCTGAAGAGCCAAATCACCAGCTTCGACGAGCAGACTAGAAGAGATTGTTTGTGGGTAGCTTGAGAGTGAAATTGAGCCTTCAACCACCAGCGAAGAGAAGGATTGCCCACCAGCGGTAAAAAGCGTGGAATTGAAGTCTTCAGAATCCTCTTCAGTGACGGTGTTAGCTGTAGGTGCTGAGGTTTCAAAGAACGTCGAAGCTAACAGTTCGGGGTTATTATACTCAATAGTAACAAAGCCCGCATTAGCAGAGCCAGAACCACCGCCACCAGCTGGACCAGCTGCCGTCGCTTCTAATATAGCTGTGGGGTCAGCGCCTTCCAAAATAGCCTGCTGAATCGCCGCTACGTCTTCTGCTCCGAATTCAGCGCCTTCCGCCACTGTTGGATCGACATTTATCTGTCCATCAATCGGCGCTTTAACGACGGCATTCGTTTGTTGCTCTAATGATGCCGCTGGTATACAGGCCACACAATTCTCGTCGACGAGGTAAAGTGACCCATTCGCGACCACTTCAATAGACGCGCCATTTTCTGTGATAATAACATCACCAGGGACTAACACATCTCCAATGTTTATCTCACTGACCTTCCCTTGAATATTCAGTAAGTAAACATTCCCTTTAACAGCATCTACTGTTACTTCCTGCGGTACAGTTTGTGTACTCATCTGACCCCCGCTGATGGCTAACGTATTCCGTTACGGCCATTGTCAATTGTTTGCATTTATCGAAACGTGACTCACACGTTCACACTAAAAATATTTAACTAACAATTAAGCCAATAAACAATCATTTTTTACCATTAATCAAACTCATGAAACATAAATACCAACAAATACCAGGTGCACAACACCTAAGATTAACGTTTGTCTGTTAATATTATGAAACAAACCACTTATCGTTTAAGTTTAGTTGTAGTTTGGTGAAAGGAGAAGTTAGTTAGATACCCGAATAGGTGACAAGCAAACCGCCAGTACCAATCAGCAATGGTAAAAATGCAAACAAAACATCATAAACAGATGAATATTTGGCCAGTCGAATAAGTACAGGGGAAGTAAAGAACATAACAATAAGATACTGGACAACGTAGGAAGAGGGGACAAAAATCAACATAAGTACGTGTGTTAGGGTGTGAACCCCAATGCCCAGTGAATTCGGTTTTGTACGCATTACAAGGGCAAATGAAAAAATAAAACTGGCAGCAATAGGCATACACAACACTCAAATAGTAATAATTATCATTTTCAATTCTATGTTATTGCTTACCCTCCTTCAACTTTGTTTTATCTATTAGTCTCATTTCATTCACACCAATAAAGATAATTAGTAAAACTATCAATAATTTCACTTCCTAAACGTTTGCGTAATCGCTAACCTTCTCTTAACCTCTATATGAGGCTTTCATCACGGTTTTTCCATTGCTATAGTTCCCCATTAGAACGAAGAAACCATTAGAGGCATGAAGCTTCCTCATTAATCCTAAGATGAGAATAAGTGGTACCAGAAAATTCGGCAGATTTAAGAGGATCAAATAATGGAAATGAATATGGTTGAGATTCTTGGCTACGCGGCTTCGATCATGGTTGCAATCTCTTTAACTATGAAAGATATCGTTAAGCTTCGTATCCTTAACTTCATAGGCTGTGCGCTGTTCACGGCTTACGGCCTTATGATTGATTCCTGGCCTGTGGTACTAACGAACGGGTTTATTGCATGTGTTAACGTGTACTTCCTAGCGAAAATGCAGCAGGAAAAAAAAAGACTAGCACCTGAAAAAGCTTAGTAAGAACAACGTTGAATTGCCCGTATGCCCAATGCTTACGGGCTTTTTTGTTTGATAAACGCTAAAAAGCCCTTGCTCGACAACTTGAAAACCGCGCTAAACCCATTTTGAAGACAGGTACTTGACGTTATAATTTCGAGAAGGCTTTCCGAGAAATTTAGAGGTCATCATGAACATTGGTATGGTTGCGAAACTCACTGGGCTGTCTGCTAAATCGATTCGTATGTACGAAGACAAAGGCATCATCTCCGCACCTGCTCGTAGTGATTCAGGCTATCGCGAATATTCCAGCAAACACGTCCAAGAATTAAACCTTGTGTTCCGGGCAAAGAATGCAGGTTTCTCACTTCAAGAATGTAAAGAGTTTGTGCAACTAGCACATAACCCAACCCGAAAGAGTAGCGAAGTCAAAGCCCGAACCATGGATAAGCTTCATGAAGTTGAGCAAAAAATTGCACACTTGGTGGAGATGAAGAAGCAGTTGGAGAGTTGGGTTTCCTCATGCCCTGGCGATGCGAAGAGCCGTTGCCCAATAATAGACGAGCTCACTAAGTAGTTTAGGCCTACATTAAAAAAGTCCCCCTAGTGGTAAGTACACATGCGCTTGCCATTAAGCTCAATAATATTGAAAGGCGTTTCGTAGATGTCCTCTAACGTAGAGGCTCGAATCACCTCTTCCACCTTGCCACTAGCCACCACCTTTCCTCTCTTCAAGGCTAGGATCTCATCGGAATAACAAGCTGCAAAGTTAATATCATGAATCACCAACACTACGGCTTTATTCATGTCGTGTGCAAGGCTTTGAACAACTCTCATGATCTGTAGCGAATGCTTAATATCAAGATTATTTAGAGGTTCATCGAGAAAAACATAATCTGTGTCTTGGGCAATAACCATTGCAATAAACGCTAACTGTCGTTGACCACCACTCAATTCATCTAAGAACTTATCTTGGATGTCTTTCAGAGCTAAATAGTCAATAGCTTGCTCTATGATCACATGATCGTCTTTGGAAAGATTACCATTCGAATAAGGAAATCGCCCAAATGAAACAAGCTCCCTTACCGTGAAACGCATTGTAACCGTATTTGCCTGACGCAATACTGCCAGCTTTTTCGCGAGCTCTTTAGTATCCCATTCTGCCAACTCTTTACAGTCAATTATGACACTGCCACCATCTCGCTCAGTCAAGCGCGATGCCATCGAAAGTAAGGTGCTCTTACCCGCGCCGTTAGGACCAATGATTGAAGTCACTTTTCCTTTTTTAAATTGAGTATCAGCCTCATCAACTACTTTATTGGGACCAAATGCTTTGGTTAGTTTATCTATAATAATCATCTATATATGACTTCGTTTTTTAACAGTAAATACCAGAAGTAAGTGCCATGAGAGGGTCGATACCAAAACCATCCAGGGTCTCAGTGAGCTAATGATGCTAACAATGGCACGTTTTAGGGATTGTTTGCCTCTGTCTTTCCCATGTAGCGATCAATCTTAATACCAGTGTAAAGGCACAAGTGATTAGAGTAGAAAAATGATAGCGCAGTGACGACTTTTTATCACTTAGAGCCAGAATGAGACCCATTATCATAAGCATTCGCAATATATCCTTACTTACACGGGGATTCAACCAATTATTAAACTCTTTCACATGTGCCAAAAATCTAAATTAGTATATTAAATCAACAAATTAAACCTTAATTAAATTAAAGCTAAAGCGGTATAAACAAGGTTTTCATTCTAACATTTATTACCTTAGCAAAGGTCCATAAACAGAACTTTCGGAACTTATTCGTAAGCATTAAGAAACGTTCTTAGTGCTGATTCATCAACAATGTCAAGCCCCTGCTCGCCTTTTCTGATCAAACCTTTATCCACTAAATCTTTCACTGCACGCCGATAAACGCGCCCTGTCGTACCAAACCTCTCAGCCTCTTGGTTTACTTTTTCAAAACCTCCTAAAAAGTTGTTGGCTTGCTTTTGTATCAGTAAATCATAGGCAATATTGTATACAATGGGGTGTAACAGCCGATTGGTGTAGATTTCCATCGAATCTTGGTAATCCTCTGCTAACGCAGAAGCAAAGAAAAACATCATACCGGGCTTTTTGTGGAGAACCTCCGCCAATTTTTGAATACAAATGATATCCACTTGCAAGTGTTCATCTGCAATCACACTCCATTGGCAAGGCGTCTGAGTAAAGAACTCCATTTCACCATAGATATGATAATCACTATTAACTTCACCCAGCTGAAAACGGCGTCCGTTAGTCGCAACGACATTCATAGAGACTCGACCGATAGGCACAACGTACAAATATTGAAGCTGCTCACCTTGGTTAAGGATCGCATCTCCAGCATTAAAATAGCGACTGCCGATTTGGCATTGATAGATAAGATCACGAAACTCGAAGCTTTTCTGGTCAAGAAAGTCTTTGAAACGTCCAGTATGGTTAGAGCTAATTTTCACGTAAGTTTCTCTTTAATAATAACAACTTCCAATAGATTGTACTTGTTCGACTCATCTGTTCACAGCCAATAAAAAAGCGACACCGAAGTGCCGCTTTAGACCTTAACTAATTCCTGTTCTGTTAGCTTTGCACAATCAAAGTTTCGAGAGCTGCGTATGATGCCAAACACTCTCCATCCGTTATTATTTGCGATTCATCTAAGTACCTTCCGACATTTTCCCTAACATCTTGCTGATATGGCACTACGTTATTCAAAATAGAGGCCACATTAAGGCCACGCAGACGACCTACAGTAAATAATGCCGACGTTTCCATATCTGAACCGAGAATACCTTTATGGCGCCAATACTCACAAATAGACTCCTCATCGTCGGTATAAAAACTATCATGGGATCGAACGATACCTAGATAATAACAGGCCTCTTTTTCAGCTAAAAAATCATCTAGACCTTTTAATAATGAAAAGCTTGCGTAAGCGGGATAAGAAGAGCGGACGTAACCTTTAGAGCCACCTTCGTCCCTAACCGCGGCTTCAGCAACAATCAGCTCCCCCAACTGAATACCCGTTTGCAGCGCACCTGCCGATCCCACACGAATCACATCTGTCACGCCACATTGTTTTAGTTCTTCCACCGCAATGATCGTAGAAGGTGCACCAATGCCTGTACTGCACACAGACACACGTTGACCTCGGTAAGTACCAGTGAATACTCTGTATTCACGGTTTTCAGAGACCAATTCCGCGTTATCAAACAAGCAAGCAATGCGGTCTGCTCGATCTGGCTCACCACAAATAATCACTCGCGGGGCAATTTGAGTGTTGTCTACACCAATATAAGGTCGCTTCATCATTGTCTTACCCCTGAACTGTATTGGGGGGAGGTAAGCCCAACATTGCATTTTGCGCTATGAGCCCACTCTCTCGCACCGTTTGCAGCCATAAACATCAGAATCGCGTATTGAACTGACATTGCGTAAACACCTTGTGTTGCATAAGCCCCAACACTAATGATGTTAATTACGACCCACAGCAACCAATTCTCAACATATTTACGTGTCATCAAAATTTGCGCCACGATAGACAGTACTGTCATACTTGCATCCCAGAAAGGGAAGGCATCAGGCTCTAATACTGGTTCGGACAAGCTAGCACCAAGCACATTCAACGTATCAACCGCAATGTGAGCCAATGCAAAGAAGAATGGATCAATATAAATAGTGAGCATCGCAATCGCGACAACACTGATTGACCCGGTAGCGATAAGCTTTCGTTGACTTAACCAACGAACTTCCAGACTCTCGCCTTGCGCATTTGTACTGGTCCAAGCGTACCAGCCATAAATATTGGCGCAGAAAAAAAACAGCTGGAGCAAAAGTAACCCATACAGCTGAATCTGGAAAAAGATAACCGCAAAAAGAGTTACGTTCAGAAGACCGAATAAATAATTGATGGTTTTTTCTTGGCTAGCAAACCAAATACACAGTAGACCGAAAATGGTGCCAAAAGCTTCGATCCAGCTCATTGCGTAGCCTTCGCCAATAGGAATGTTTACAAGGGTGTTATTGATGTCTAACAAGGCAACTAAGTCCATGAAGATATCCTGTATTATTATGCTCTAAGATGCTCATCCTATAATTTCGTAGCAATCAAAAAGGAGGACATTTGTCCTCCCTTTGATGTCACTGATCATAAATCAGATAAACATTTGCTTTAAGATGCTTTTTTCGCCTAATTATTCAAGACTCATGACCCAGGTAGCGTTTTTTGAACGATGATGATAATCCGAACAGACCAGTAGCTATAAACGTGAAAGCAATCCCCCAAAGATAAATGAACTCTTCATTCTCAAGCAGCTCGTACACGCTCACAGAAAACACGAATAAGACAATGAGGATAGTAATTCGGTGAGCCCATGGCCTATCGACTGAATGTCTCGCGTATCTCTTAACGAACATAAACTTTTCCATTAATAAAAATAACTTATAAACCCATCTATAGCTAAATCTAATATTAAACTTTTTGCGGTCTTTTCACTTAAAGTCTTTTAAGTTACGTGCAAAAAGTCACACTTTGTTGAGTTTTTTATCAAAAGGCACGGTATTGCATTATTAGTGCTTTCATAAATCACTTTCAGTAAAGTGTAGTTCTATAAATTTATGATAATAAATAAATTTTAAACTAACGGAGATGCTTCACACTTTTTCGCTCAACTAATGTTGGCTCTAACTGTACAACCTGCGCTTCATCAGATTTATTGTCCAACTTACGCAATAATGTCTCTACAGCAGCTTGCCCAAGGCGGTATTTGGGCTGATGAATAGTGGTGAGCGAAGGCGACATAAACTTGGCGATATGAATATCGTCATAGCCGATAATAGAGAGCTTCTCTGGAATTTGAATGCCAAGTTCATTGGCCGCGTTGATTACGCCCATCGACATCATGTCATTAGAAACGAAAATAGAGCTTGGTAATCGGCCACGTGCCATCATTTTTTTGAGCGCTCGATAACCACCTTCACATTCGAAATCTGACTCGATAATCCAGTTGGGATTAAACGCTAAGTTTGCTTCAATCATGGCGCGCTTGTAGCCTTCATAACGCATATGTGCTTGGTGTTTACTCAATGGACCTGTAATACAACCAACTTCTTGGTGGCCACAATCGATAAGATATTTCGCAGCCAGGTAACCTCCAAGCAATGAGTTATCTTGAATCTTATCGCTAGTAAAAAGCATAGGCCCCCAGTCCATCACAACAACAGGAATGTCAGGGTAACGCTCAAACACATCAATTCGCTCTCCCTCTAGCGAGGAGCACATCAGTATCAGGCCATCAACACGCTTCTGTAGCAACGTATTGATGGAATCACGCATGCGTTCGTTATCACCTTCAGTATTACATAAAATCAGGCTGTAACCTTTTTGGTAACAACTACGCTCGACACCTTTAACGACTTCACCAAAGAATGGGTTGGTTGATGTCGTCACCAACATACCAATCGTTTTAGTTCGGTTCATTTTTAGGCTTCGCGCCAATACAGAGGGTGCGTGGTAATTGAGTTCCTTGGCAGCAGTGTTGACTCGTTCAGAGATCTCTTCGCTGACAAAACGATTGTTGTTAATAACATGGCTCACCGTTGAAGTGGAAACTCCTGCCAGTTTTGCGATATCTTTCATCGTTGCCATGTTATTACTCCTTAATTATTGGTATTGAGCCAGAAACTCCTCAACCTCTTTACGGGTTGGAATGGAGGTTTGCGCGCCAAAACGAGTTACTGAGATCGCAGCGGCCGCATGAGCTAGCTTAATGGCTGATTCTAAAGGTAAACCTTCCAATAAACCAGTCACTAGTGCCCCATTAAATGTGTCGCCAGCCGCCGTCGTATCTATTGCTTCCACACGAAAACCAGCAATGATTTGACCGTGACGGTTTTGGCTCAACCAGACCCCTTTCGCACCGAGCGTAATCATGACGATTTCAATGCCTTTCGAATGAAGAAGGTTCGCAGCTTCTCGAGCGCTGTCATTGTCCGTTACCTTTACGCCTGTCAGCACTTCGGCTTCAGTTTCGTTTGGTGTAATGACATCAATACAAGACAGTAATTCATCAGACAATTCACGCGCTGGCGCTGGGTTCAGGATGACATTGGTTTTCGCATCTTTTGCGATTCGCGCTGCTTTTTCAATGCCGCACATTGGTGTTTCTAGTTGCATCAACAAGTAATCAGCCTGACGAATGCGTTCTAGATCGGGCTCAATCGCTTCTGCGGTAAGTTTTGCGTTCGCTTCTGCGGAGATACAAATACTGTTCTCACCACTGTCTGCCACCTGAATCATGGCAATGCCTGTTGGGCAGTTTGGCTGCATCTTGACACCCGTGATGTCGATGCCATCCAGTTTGAAGTTCTCACGAATGTTGATGCCGAACGGATCATCACCCACACATGCAATAAAACAGATGTCTGCGTTTAATCGAGCTGCTGCAACAGCTTGGTTGGCACCCTTGCCACCCGGGATAACTTGATAGTTGCGACCATGTAGCGTCTCACCAGGGCGAGGGAAAGAAGGCACTTGAAGAACATGGTCAGCGTTTACACTACCTAACACCACTAACTTATTCATACGGTTATCCTCGGTTCTGAATGAACCCTTTATATTTGAATAGGAGTAATAAGTTTACGCTCTTAGAAAAAACGTAAACGTATTACGATGGAAGAAGATTTAATTTTCTAACGTTCTGCTTTCGTTGTTTAGAATGACCCAATACCCTCATTGGGTCATTCCGCTCTCTTCAACAAAGAAGAATCAGTAAGTCGGGCGCTAAACCTACTTAGTCACGACTTTTAGTGGCACAGGAATGTACTTCTCTACCTTTTCGCCTTTCAATACTTTATCCGCCGTTTCTACCCCCAAAGCACCGATAAGATCTGGCTGCTGCGCAATAGTTGCTGAGAGTTTACCTCGGTTTACCGCCGCGATACCGTCGTCAGTACCATCGAAGCCAACGATAAGCACCTCTTTGCCTGATGCTTGCACTGCACGAAGTGCGCCTAATGCCATCTCATCGTTCTGAGCGAATACCGCTTGAACATCAGGGTTTGCAGCAAGCAAGTTTTCCATTACGTTCAGACCTTTAGTACGGTCGAAATCCGCTGGTTGACTTGCCAGTAAGTCCATGTTGCTTCCTTTCACTGCCGTCATGAAACCTTCACCACGTTCACGCGCTGCAGACGTACCGGCAATACCCTCTAGTTGAATGACTTTTGCTTTCTCACCCACTTTTTCCATAATGTAGTGGCCCGCCATTTCGCCGCCGACTGCATTGTCAGACGCAATGTGGCTCACTACTTCGCCGCGGCTCGCTCCGCGATCTAGCGTCAAAACAGGGATCTTAGAACGGTTTGCCATACGAATCGCATTCGATACTGCATCTGAATCTGTTGGATTGATCAGAATTGCTTTTACACCACGAATAGTTAGGTCTTCAATGTTTGACAGTTCTTTACTCGGGTCATTTTGCGAGTCCAGTACAATCAAATCGTATCCCAATTCTTTCGCTTTGGCCTCTGCGCCGTCTTTCATCGTCACGAAGAACGGATTATTCAGCGTAGAAACCACAATCGCCATGGTATCTTGGGCGTGCGCCGCTACCGATACGGTTGAAGAAAGAAGGGCAGCAGAGATAAGAGTTGCAAGTTTTTTCATCGTTATAGTCCTTTGTGTAGGGTGAGCCAGTAAGCATCCTCTGGCTCGGTTCTTATTCAGGATTTAATAGAGATTTTTGAATATCAATTACTTGTTTTTGTTGTCTATCAGAACCGCCAGCAAAATAACCACTGCTTTCGCAATCATTTGGAAGTAAGAAGAAACATCAAGCAGGTTCAGCGCGTTATTTAAGAAGCCGATGATCAGAGCACCAATCAAGGTACCCATGATGCGGCCTTTACCACCCATCAAGCTGGTACCGCCAAGAACTACCGCTGCGATAGCATCAAGCTCGTAGCCCATCCCCGCTGTTGGCTGCGCTGAAGACAAACGAGACGTAACGATAATGCCTGCAAGCGCTGACAACATACCGCAGATGGCGTAAACACCGATCTTCACACGATCAACATTGATACCAGAAAGACGCGTAGCTGATTCGTTGCCTCCAAGTGCATACACGTAGCGACCAAAACGAGTGTGGTTCAGTAGGTACCAAACCGCAGCAAAAACAACGACCATCATCCAAACTGGTACTGGGATACCAAGTGCGTAACCTGTACCGAACCATGCGAATGCATCAGCAGTGTCAGTAAAACCCGCAGAGATAGGACGACCATCGGTGTAAACCATGGTTACACCACGTAATAACGTCATGGTAACCAGTGTTGCTATGAAGGCTTGAACCTTACCTTTGGCAATGATGATACCGCTTATTGCTCCCAGTGCCGCACCAGCAAACAGTGCAGTCGGTACCGCGATAAGTACGGGCACCTCTAGCGCAATCATACTTGCCGCGAAGGCACCACATAGCGCAAGTACAGAGCCTACGCTCAAGTCGATGCCCGCTGTCAGAATAACCAGTGTCATACCCACGGCGATGATCGCGTTAACTGAGGTTTGACGCAGAATGTTAAGAATGTTGTCTACCGTAAAGAAGTTTGGGTTCAAAAAAGACACAACAACAATCAAAAACAACAGTGCAATCAGTGATTTTTGTTCAATCAGCCACTCTTTTGTGAACAGCTTCTTGCTAGTGGTTTCATTGGGTTTGCTCATGGTATTAGTACTCATGCTGCTTCCTCATTCGTCCGCTTGCCTACGGCACAAGCGAGTAGTGTTTCTTGGTCGGCGTCTTCCACATCGAATTCGCCTGTGATTCGACCTTCATGCATTACCATGATGCGGTCACTCATGCCGAGCACTTCTGGCATCTCAGATGAAACCAAAATGATGCTCATACCATCGGCTTTAAACTTATTGATTAACTGGTAGATTTCTTTCTTCGCGCCAACGTCAACACCGCGAGTTGGCTCATCCAAAATCAAAACTTTGGGTTTGGTCATTAAGCCTTTAGCGATCGCCACTTTTTGTTGGTTACCGCCAGAAAGGTTGCCAATGATTTGGTCACGAGTTGGCGTTTTGATGTTGAACAGTTTGATGAAGTCTTCAACCGCTACGGCCTCTTCGCCGTGTTGAATTTGGCAACCTTTCGTGAGCTGATCTAGCGCACACAAAGACATATTCTCTTTTACTGACAAGCCCAATACCAAGCCATCACCTTTACGGTCTTCCGAGATATAAGCAATACCATTCGCCAAACCATCTTGTGGGCTGACTGGGTTGATGGTTTTATTGTCTAGGTTGATAACGCCGCGTTCGCTTGGTAACGCACCGTAAATCACCTTCATCAGCTCAGTACGACCAGCGCCCATCAAGCCAGATACGCCAAGAATCTCACCACGTTGAAGTGTGAAATTGATGTCGTACACACCTGACCCAGTTAAACCAATCACTTCAAGGCAAATATCGCCGTGCGTCACATCAAGACGCGGGTACTGCTCTTCCAACTTACGGCCTACCATCATCTCGATAAGTCCGTCTTCGTTGGTATCTTTAACTTCACACTCACCGATGAACTTTCCATCACGTAGCACGGTAATATCATCACAGATTTCGAAGATTTCTTTCAGGCGGTGCGAGATATAAACAATGCCGCAACCTTGAGCGCGAAGCTCGTTAATTACCTTAAATAGTGATTCTGTTTCTTTGTCAGTCAACGCATCGGTTGGTTCATCCATGATGATAACTTTGGATTCAAAGGACAGCGCTTTGGCAATCTCAACCATCTGTTGCTCGCCAAGACTCAAGTCACCAAGCAATGTTTTTGATGGGTATTTTACGTTTAGACGCTTGAGAAGCTTATCCGCCTCTTCAAACATTCTACCCCACTGAATACGGCCCATTGCGCCGGTAAATTCACGACCTAGGTAGATGTTCTCAGCAATCGTCAGTTCAGGAATCAGGTTCAGTTCTTGGTGAATGATGCTGATGCCCGCTTCTTGAGAGTCACGTGGACCTTTAAACGCCGCTGTCTGACCCCGATATTTGATGCTTCCTTCATCCATCTGATAGATGCCCGTCAGCACTTTCATTAAGGTAGATTTCCCTGCCCCGTTCTCGCCCATCAAGGCCATGACACGACCTGGATAAACATTAAGGCTAGCTTTATCTAGTGCCTTTACGCCGGGGAAAGCTTTCTCGATATCGCTCAGCTGTAGAATGGCTTGAGTCATAACTTATCCTCAAATATTTCGACTTAAAACACCACGCCAGCTTGGAAAATAACGTTCGCGTATGGTGTACACTCACCTGTTCTAACGACAGCGCGACTGCGTTCTGTACGAGCTTTAAAAGCTTCGTGCGATACGTAGTTAATCGCAATTTGCTTGTCTATCAGCTCGCTTTCTTTTGCTAGTTCAGAGATCAAGGCGTCATGGTGAACTGGGCTAACTTTTGCGAACTCTTCAGCAATGATGACAGCCTCAATTTGGGATTCAGACAGGATCACACGAACAGTATCAAGGAAACCCGGAACGCCATGGGTCAACGCCAAATCAATACGTTGCACATGGTCAGGAATTGGCAAGCCCGCGTCACAAATGGTAATTTCGTCGGTATGACCCAGTGTCGCCACCAAGTAAGAAATTTCCGAGTTAATTAGAGTACTTTTTTTCATCTCATCGACCTTTCGGTTACACGTTCATACAACAGCGAGCATTTATGTTGGGTTAAAATATATTGACAAAATACTCATCGAAACGTTTCGATGCCATAATAGAACGTCAAAAAGAATTGACCAGCTGCAGATTAATAAGGTGTGAGAATGATCTTCAATTGACTAATAAGCGAGTAAGAAAAAGATGTTGAAGTCACATTTTACAATCGAAACGTTTCGTTAGCGAATCAGCGAGCACCTAAAGTCATCAATTAAACGATATCAAAAGCACTCCTGAGTTGCTGAGTTCAGCAAGCACAATTGGTTTTAAGTCGAGGCAACTCGTTCTCCAGCAACATATCGTTGGACTCATGTATCTTGTTAAAAACTGCTGGTGCCAAAAACCTGTTATGAGTTGGGGGATTTCACATCGCTGCAACCTTAGTATTTAAGTCAACAACCGCGCTGTGAGGGCTGTATTTTTGGTGGGTTGAATAGATAAGTCCAATTGTATAAACAAAAAATATTAATAATATTTCAACCATTAAATGATCAATAAAATCATTATCTTTTTCAATAATCATCAATTGTTAGCATCTAGTGCTTATTCCCTATTTCTAGAACGAACCTCTATCTTTGATATTTGCATGATTCTATTATATTTAACAACAGCAAGTGATTATTATCGAAAGCTTATTCACAATTCTGAATCTTAGCTCCATATGCCTCCCATCCAATTAATAACTAAATAATAATAATTAATAGAAGTATTCGTCTAGTATCACTTGCTCACCGGGTAGCACAATCATACCTTGCAAAATCCCCAGCCTTTCAAACCTGAATCTCATTACATACGTTCACTCTTCACTTGTGGAACGAGATACCATCATAACCTCCATTATCGATACCCTCTGCCAGAGATTTGGTTGAACAAGCTCAGTAGCCCATAGTAGCGTTCAATACGCTCTCATTGTGTTACGTCATATTTTGTTACGACTAGGATCACAGTCTAAAAAATTTTTGCGAGTGCTCAGTTTGGAAGAAGATCATTGAATTCAAAAGATATTGTAATTTACAAAACAATTAAACGGTGTTTTATTGTATGCCTCACTTGAGTAAACATCAGTAAACACAGTTTTATTAATAATCTAAATCAGCTAGTATTCGTTTTGAAGGTTTTTTAAAGTCATCGATTAATCTATCAATGTTTATTGTAAGTCAGTGAGTTACTTGAATTATCAATTACCTATGCCAAATACCATGTATTGTCACCTAGTAGGTATTATTGCGCATAATAGGCAACATTGAGAATAGAGTTAAATTGATGTACATGCTGTATTAACGACTGCACGACGCAGTCGTTAAATTTGTCAAACCAAGAGTTTTATTTAGTACAAATGAAAAAGCTATTTTTATTATTGATATGGACTTCGCTGGCAGTTTCTCCTATTGCATTTGCACATCACTCAAGCAAATCTGCAGAGACTACGGCCACCAAACAAATTGTTGAAAAGACATACAAAGAAGCCAACTTGCAAGGTGTTATTGACTTCAGCTTGTTCAATGAAGCGTTCTTAGCGTACAAGAAAGCACCTGAGCGTAGGAAGCCAGTTTTGACTATCATCGATTACAGTAAGCCCTCTACTGAAAAACGTTTTTATGTAGTCGACTTAGACAAGAAGAAGCTTATCTTTAACACCTATGTCTCTCACGGTGTAAACAGCGGCAAGAAAACAGCAACCAAGTTTTCCAATGTTGTCAATTCACGCAAGACATCTTTGGGGACATTCTTAACCGACACAACATACTATGGTTCAAACGGTTATTCACTGCGCTTGGAGGGACTCACATCTGGTGTTAACGACAAAGCGCGTGAGCGTTACATAGTGGTCCATGGTGCAGACTATGCGAACCCTTCTTTCATCAAGAAGAATGGTTATCTTGGGCGCAGCTGGGGTTGCCCTGCTCTGCCACAAAAGCTATCCCGAGAAATCATTGATACCATTAAGGGCGGCAGTGTTATCTACGCAAGCGCTTAAGATTTCTTGTTTGACCTTCCAAAAGGGCGCTTTCATAGCGCCCTTTTACTTTTCGAGCTTCTCGCTAAAACGACGACGGCAATTGGGGTGGTGTTTTCCACTTACTCCAAGCTTTTCGTGCCTTGACCACAACAAAACTCACAATAGCAATGGTTAACGTAATGACTGGTGCGGCCATGAGCCCCATGGTAATAATTTTGTTGAGTTTTTCTGGTAGTAAAGGCAACAATAAACCGAAACCACACAAAAGTAAGGTCCACAGAATCGCACTTAGCCAAGCAAAGTAATGGAACTTACTCACGCGATTTACTCGCATGCCCATCATCAATGGCAACAAAGAACGTACAACCGGAATAAAACGCGCACAGAACAAGGCAATCAAGCCATGTTTACCAAGCAGTGTGTCAACTTGTTGCAAACGTCTCACTGGAACCGCACTTACCCACCTCTGCACCTGTGGTAACCGGTTTAGCCCTTTCCCTTGCAAATACGCCGCCCAACTTCCCATTGCCGCACTCACCGCAATAACCAAGATGATCGTTATCGGTTCAAGGACGCCCGCTGCAGCTAAAGTACCGGAAAGAACCACCACACTGTCACAAGGAAAAGGCGCAGCGGGGATAAAGCCACTCTCAAGAAAAATAAGTGCACCGACCACAAAATAGATGATTCCTGTACTACCTGGTGCCATCAGTGCCATAAAGTCTTGGTGCCACAACGCAAGTAGCACCTGCATAATTGAATCAAACATAACAACTCCCAAACATTATAATCAAACCTAACTAACGAATAAATGAATAGGAATCACCGCGCATGAATAAAGCGGTAAATTAGGTTGGCCTCTTTGCCTGCCGCCAACCGATACTTTGAGTGGAAATAGAAAATATGAAGCACAGGAAACGCCACATCGGAGAGGAAAAGTTTGCTGAAATCCGTAATGTAAGCCGCCCAATGTATTGGTAGCAGTGCAATGTTATCCCATCCTGTTGACTGAGTGGGATGATTAACTCGGAGTACACCTCGACTGAATAAGCTGACAGTCAACATACGTACAGGAAGAAGCGGCACCTTCTTTAAATGCGCCTTGCCATCACTCAATAACGAGGTGTGAATAACGGCGTAGGAGGTTTTGGGAGAAGATGAACCCTGACTCAATCCAAGAGCCATAAGCGCAAAAAAAAGCCCCACCAGACAGACTAAGTAAGCACGCACAAAATGCCCCCAAACCACAACGACATGCAGTTGTAACGCCATGCGCAAAGCTTTTCAATTCAGATCCTTAATCGACACTACAAAGCGATTTTTACCAATGGCGATTCGCGCCATAGACCCGTAATATAATCCTTGGATCACTTCTTGCTGTGAGGTCACTTCTTGCTGTAAGGATAGTTTTCAAACATTTTCGTTATCTCCTCAGCAATCAAGGCTTCCCGTTTTTCCGTGCTCATTGATTCGGTCAACCTGCGGCTAGAGATTCCCTTCCACACCACTTGATTGGCTTTGGTATCAACCAGTTCCACAATCAGTTTGCCGTACTTTTTTTCCTGATAGCGCTCTGGGCTAGACGTCACGACACCGAAACTGTTCCAACCGTAACCAAAACTCAAGCTTGACCCTGAAGAAACAAGTTCAGTTTCTTTAACGATGTCGTGGTGTACATATAAGTCACCATCAGTTTGTACGCGTACCAGTCCGTTTGATTCCATTAGAGACGATAGCCCCTGTTCGATTCGACGGGCATCCAAACTGGCGGGAATGTCAGATTTATCACCAAAGTCAAACGTCTTGTAGGTTGAAAAATCTGCTTGCTTGTCCACGTCCGTTATAACGGTGGTGCACGCTGTCACAGAAATAACGAACAGCGCACCCAATAAACTTTTCCACATAGCCTATCTCCTTTATCTTTGTGCCAATCTTTAGCGAATTGCATTCTCAAATTCTACGAACCTAAGAACATAGTGAATCATTTCAGTATTCATACTAATCGAAGTAAATAACAAGCTGAGAAAGTGATTCAATGGCCATTTGGCAGGTAACTTTCATTTTTTTGTGTGCTTTTTAAACAAAATGATATTTATTTGCTCACTCAGCAACTTATTGAGCAAAAAAGGCTTTTCTTTTTCAACCAATCTGGCATATTGAGCGTGTCCTATCGATGCGCGGGCATCGTATAATGGCTATTACCTCAGCCTTCCAAGCTGATGATGCGGGTTCGATTCCCGCTGCCCGCTCCAATTCTAGTTTCAAGCTAAATGCTTACGAAATATCCTTTCCCTAAACACCTATTTGTTACTTGTGACTTATCCACAAATACCTTAGTGCGGCTGAGAAAATTCGATACCTCGTTCCTTTCAAGTGACACTACCACTACCACTACCACTACCACTACAGAAATTAAAACAACATTATCTCGCACGATAAAGAACCAATAATGTTTCGTTTGGTTAAATTACAGAACCACTACTCAATTGTATCGGACGGTGGAGCAACCAAGCACCGCCAGCGCTGACGCCAAGACAAATTCGGGCGCGTCACCTCTTTGAACATATCTTTCCATTCCGCAAACGTCACAGTTATTGGATTAAAGCTGTTAACGGGCTTTGAGATACCATAGCGAACAGTTTCTACCTCTGGCTCAAATGTGCCAAACATACGATCCCAGACAATCAGCACCCCTGCGTAATTTTTATCAATGTATTGACGATTCACGCCATGATGGACGCGATGGTGAGAGGGTGTGTTGAAGATCCACTCTAAAGGTCCAAGTGAGCGAACCGACTGAGTATGAACAAAGAATTGCAGCCCCAGATTGAGTAACACGACAAACACTACCCATTTGGGATCAAAACCAATAATGACGAGAGGCAACCAGAACAGCCACATCCCCGCCAGTGGATACATTAAGCTTTGACGAAATGCCGTACTGAAGTTCATGCGCTCTGAACTGTGGTGCACCACATGTGCCGCCCACATCCAGCGGATACGATGACTTGCTCGGTGAAACCAGTAATAGAAGAAATCTTGTAAGACCATTAGCAGCAGGAAAGTAGAAACTGTCATCTCGATATCAAACAAACGCCAGCCAAACCACCACAAGTACAGCTTGGCGATCAGCACCCCTGTTAGAATGTCCGCCGCTTGATGAAGCCCCGCTAAAACGAAGTTACACACCACCTCAGGTAAATAGTATCGAGCACTCTCGGGTAATCGACCACCGCGTTGCCCAAACCAATATTCAGCCGCAATACAAAGAAAAAATATTGGCGCGAGCAACATCAGTAATAAATCAGGATGCTCCGTCATTGTTGACCATTCCATTGCCCTTCCCTACCATTTCGCATAATGATCTTCGGTGAGTCCCATCACCTCGTCGAGCTCATGCTTTATTCCATTACTATCAATCAAATAGCCAGAAAAATAGCCGACAAATTGTCGAAAGTTACTCTTCAGCAACCAAAAGTTTTTTTTCTCTGAGCGTTGATTTTTAGGCGTGAATACCAAATCGATACTCCTGTCTTGTGAAGTAATTCGCCACGGGGCTTCTTGATGTAAACGGGAAAATTGAAATTGTACAGGCGGCATCAAATGACGCTCACCATCAATCCATATCACATTTTCACAATAGCCAGTTTCATTCACCCCAGCAGCAAAGTTGAGCCCAATGCGTTTGCCATCACTGTGGTGGTTAATACTTGCCCACCGCCAACTCGTTTCTCTTCGCATATAACCAGCAGAGAAGTCATAACCAGCGACTGCATTCGTCAGCTTGAGTGGTCGCCCATTCAAATACATCGTTCCTTGTGCAGTAAGCGCATTATGTTTTTGGGTGTATGTCCAACCCGAATATGCGGTTGGTGTACATAGCATCAAAGGTAAGCTCTCCGGCTCCGGCTTTAACCGCAATTCAGCTTGAATAAGATCCGTAGACAGTCGTATGTGCCATTCTCCGTTTTCAATTTTGAACTGGATGGCATTGTTCGCGAGGTATGCGTGGCTGTTCCAACTAGAAGGCTGTGTTTGATAGTCCATATTAAGCAGCTTTAGCCACTGCTGTTCCACCAGCTCATGGGTTTCAATGTCGAACACATAGCAAAATCCCGACGCTAGATAGCGAATATCGGCTATTGCAACACCAATAATATAGTCCTGTGTCGTGAGTGAGACAAATTGGAACTGCTTATAATCGAATCGCTTACGCCAACTAGACACAGGTTGATCCATCTCATCGAGATAACGAAACGCATCCAACTGCAGCGACTCCGGTATCGAGGCTAGGTGACCAAATTGAGGTAACCCGCTAGTTTGGATAAAAGGGCTCAAAGGCATTTACACATCTATGCTCGTTATCAATCAATGGCACATCACACAACTTTAACATTAACTCAACATCAAACAACTTGCGCTACTGCACAAGATTGGCCCAGATAGCCGCTTCCAACAGACTGAAGTGTGAAAACCATCAATCCTATTCGAGCTATGTGTTGCTTCCGGCAACGCTAAAGCTTGCACAACCCCTGCTTAACGCAAGTGCTGTCCATTATGAAAAAGGAAATGTCTTGCTTCACGTTACGAAACCTCAATTGGAACTTGTCGACAAGACAAACATCCTTGATTGGCGACCATCGGTGAAAAGCTATACGATCCGGCTCCCTTTTGATTCGCGCCACACTTGGAACAATAAAATCGTGAAACTGTTTGCCTCAATCACACTATTGCTCATCACTTTTTCTCTTAGCGCAGTAGCAGAAGATTTTCTTACGACAGAGGAGCGATTGTTTCTGAGCAAACACAAAACGGTAAAGATTGGCGTGCTCGCTGGCGATTGGCTGCCTTATTGGGGAAGTCTTGGGTCAAAAGAAGGCATCAACATCGAGTATGCAGAAAACATGACGCAGGCACTGAACATTAAAGCTGAGTATGTTTCTTATTTTAACCTTAACACCCTTTTTGAAAGTCTAGAAAACGGCGAGATAGATCTCACTGTTGGCTTTATTGCAACCAAAAAAAGAGCAGAGCGCTTTTTGCTCTCGGACCCTATGTTTCAGACCTTACGCTTAGTTTGGTTACGTGACGCCTCTTTGAGCAATACACCTCTAAAAGAACTTAAGTGGGTTTGCGTTAAAGACTCAAGTGCCTGTGAACAAATAGAAGCGCTCGGATTTGAGCACGTCCATACCGTGCGCAACAGTGTCATGATGACAACATCGTTAAACACAGGGGTTGCAGACGCAGCAATCGTCGGCCTATCAACCCTAAGTACTTATGGTTTTAAGAATCCTCAAGGCAAGATCAAAGGAAAAGTACTTTATGTAAAATCGCTCGCTCCCGGCGCTATTACGATCTTTACTGAAAAGAAATCCCGCCAGCTGATGAGTATCATCAACAAATACATTGACTACACTAAAAAATCTGAGCACAACCTTGTCCAAATTGAAGAGAATATTAACGTTTTACACAACGAGTTCATGCTAGAGATTTTGCAACAAAAAAACGGGCATCAAAAAGTGCGCTACACCATTAAGGATAACGTGTACCCGCTCTCTTATATCGACCCCAAAACCAAAGAAATTAAGGGGTACATACACGATTTACTCAAGCTGATCGAACAAAAAAGCATGCTTAGGTTTGAATACATCCCCCCTAATGGTCGGGATCTCGATTGGATGCTGCAAGAAAACATCGTTGACGTCCTACCAGCACGTAATATCGCACTGACAAACAAAGAGCGGGTTATTAAAACCCGCTCTCTCGGCACTCTCCAGTACGGCTATATCGAGTCATTGAATAAGGATGCACAGCAAACGGTAGGTATTTTGGATCGCTCTGGTAATTTCTATAGGCATTTTATCAATTATCCAGAATATGCATCCGCGACCATTTACCGTGATTTTACTAGCCTGAAAAAAGCCTTGGTTAATGGTGATGTCTCCCATGCTTTCGTCAATCAAAGTTTGATCAATCATCATGTTCACGAAGGCTACTTTAAAACGGTAACGCCACCCGATGACTTAAAGTTAGAAGTCACCTTGGGTATGGAGCTGAGAAAAGACTCAGACTTTCTGCGTCGTGTGCTCAATACCGTGCTTCAGATCACCACGAAAGAAGAGCTTCAACAACTTAAAGAGCGACATAACAAAGTTACCGTATACTACGGTATTGAAAGAGAAATCGTCGTTATTTGGGCATTGTTTGGCGTCTGTATTTTGTTGGTTGCATTGCTTATTTATTCACTCAGAACGAGCCAACTTACTCGCACAATCAAACGCAAAGAGTACGAAACTCAGATTCGACAAAAGCAGAGTAAGTGGCTGTCTTCCGTACTGGATCAGCTACCGAATAAAATTCTAATCTCTGACGGCAATAACAAACAGATTCTGGCCAACAAGCCCTTTATCAACATGCTTTCACGTTCCAATGCCGATAGCGGCATCACGGAAGAGGAAAGAGAAAAAATACTTAATCTAACACGAGAATGTTCGAGCGTAGGTTCAGAGTTCGCTGAGACGTCTTTGTTTTCGTTTGGCAACAAACACTACCGCGTGCGCAAGCAAACACTGCATCACCCAGAGGAAGAAACTCAATACTGCATGACGGTATTTGATGACGTGAGTGAACTTAAACAGAAAGAAACCGCACTGAAAGTATCAAACTTGAAAGCCATGCAAGCTATCGAAGCTCGTGAACACTTTTTGGCAGTGGTTAGTCACGAGCTCCGAACGCCAATTGCAGCAATGTTAGGTTTGATGGAATTGTTAGAGCAAGACTTGGAGCAGATAAAAAGCCGAGAACTGTTAAAGAACGCGATGCAATCAGCAGAGCGATTACAGTTGCACGTCAATGACATTCTGGATTTCTCTAAAATAAACGCCAATCAGCTTCAGTTGGATGTTCAGAAAGGAAATGTCTATCAAGAGTTAGGCTCCACACTGCGCAGCTTTGAGAAAGCCATCGAACAAAAGTCACTAAGCTTTGAACTCAGTTGGACTCCGACACCTCATGCGATGGTGGAGCTAGATTGGTTAAGAGTCAACCAGATCATCAACAATTTATTAAGCAATGCGGTAAAGTTCACCGAGCGAGGCAAGATTATTGTCAACGTTCACGTAGGCCCAAACCAGCTGGAACTCGGTGTGCAAGACACAGGTTGTGGAATGAACACGGCACAACTGGCTACCCTGTTCCAACCCTTCGTACAGGGCGACAAAAGCATAAGTCGCCGCTTCGGAGGAACTGGGCTAGGCATGTCTATTGTGAAAAGCTTGGTCGACATTATGGATGGTTCCATTGAGGTTGAAAGCCAAAAAACGCGAGGCACCACCATCACGATAACGCTGCCAATGGTTAGTCAGCCGCTCGATTTGACTTCCTTGGTTCCAGTTTACACCGACAACAAGCAAGTCCAACAATGGTTGAACGCCTGGCAGGTTCCGCTCGATGAATTTGAGAGCCAGCATCACAAATTCGAGTTAGAGCCACATTCCGCCAACGTGTACCCAGATTTGATTTTGCGCAAACTGGATGGCGATGTAATAACGCGAAATCAACCTCAACAAAATCAAACATGCCAGTGCAGCGGCCGTGTCTTAGTTGTCGATGATGATCCAATCAACCGATTATTGTTTAAGCGTCAATTTGAAAAAATGGGAATCACTTGTCAACTCGCAGCGACAGGTATAGAGGCGATTGAAGCATTAACACAATCGGAAAATAACAAGGCTAACGCCCCCTTTAGCCTTGTTATTACCGACTGCCACATGCCCGATATGGATGGATATCAGCTGACTCAGCGACTGAAAGAAAACCCAAATTTTGCGTCCATTCCCGTTGTAGCCTGCACGGCAGAAAACTCACGGAATGTCATTGAAAAAGCAGCGCATCACGGTATTGAAACCGTGTTGTTTAAACCATACAACCTGAGTGACTTACAAGCATTGTGCGAACAATATCTATTGAGAGAATTCAACACTGACTTTGAAGAAAACTGGCACCAAGCCTATAACGGCGAAGAGAAAGTCGAAATGGCACAGGTGATTTGTGAGGCACTAAGCAATGATATCGCACTGATACATAACGGAGAAGAAAACCTTAAGTCCATTGCACACCGTATCAAAGGATCAGCCGCTGCACTCAATTTGACCCAACTTGGGTATGCGGCAATACAATGTGAGTCTTTAGCAGGCAGTGAGCAGGAGGTTCAAGCTCGCACTGCACTTATTCATGAACTGAAAACTATCGTCAACAGCACTCAGCAGTGGCTGGATATGGGTGAGAGTAACTAAATGAACATTTTGATTGTTGAAGACGATCGCTTACAAGCCATCAATCTAAAAATTGTTCTTAATCGCCTACTTGAGAGCATAATCACCATCGTCCACCGAGGCTGTGAAGTCGAGGCCATTTGCAAAGCCCAGCCCATTGATGTCATGTTCTGCGACATTGGTTTGCCAGACATCAACGGAGTCGACCTACTGTCTACCCTAGCAGAGAACCATCGACCAAAGTGCGTAGTGATTTTAAGCGCAATGACACAGGACGTAGTCGAGATTACTTACAACATGTGCCTGTCTGCAGGTTACCCCTTCGTTCGAGCGCTAACTAAACCGTTTTCTCATCAACAGTTAAACCAGATCTTCAATGAATTAAAACAATACAAATTGAAAGATCAAGTGGGGGCTTTACCAGAATTGATGAGTAACGAAGACATCAATACCGCTTTCACTCGAAATTGGTTTATCAACTACTATCAACCTCAATACTCAACAGAGGATAACCGCTTGGTTGGGGTCGAAGCCTTAGTTCGTTGTCAACATCCGCAACACGGGATGCTCTTACCCGCGCAATTTATTGCTGAGATTCAAACTCGTAATGAGTTAGATAAACTATTCTGGATAGTGCTGGAGAACGCGCTGCAAGACATATCCAAGCTAAGAATGAATATCAACTTATCAGTAAATATGAACCAAAAAACGCTCAAGCAGCCTATGAGTGAGCGACTATTTGCACTATGTGAACAATACCAAGTTGCGCCTGAACGCCTCACCCTTGAACTGACTGAGGATGAGGTGTATGGCTGCTGCGTCACGTCACTTGCTAACCTCGCTAACTTACGCTTAAAAGGTGTTGGTCTAGCCATCGATGACTTTGGTACTGGCTACTCTTCACTGAGCCAACTAGCAACGCTACCTTACACTGAATTAAAAATTGACCGTCAATTTATAAAAGATGCCTTAGGCAACTTCAAAAGTCAGCAAATCACCATATCGAGTCTGCATCTCGCTAAATCCTTGGGGCTTAAATCGGTGGCAGAAGGTGTGGAAGATCATGAGACTTTGACTTACCTAAGCGAACTTGGTGTGGATCTTTATCAAGGTTTTTTTCGCTCTCGTCCCATCCCCTTTGAGCAACTGGAAGCTTTGATCTAATTCGAGCTCTGCGACTTTTAGACATAGCTGAAAAGTTCATTTTATGAGTCATTTTGAAATGAATACCACATCTTTCTCACAGTACAATGTATTAATCGTCGACGATGCGCCTATCGTGGTACTTACACTACGTAACATGTTGACCAAGCTTGGTTTTACTGAAAAACGCATCTTCACCGCTCGCTTAGCAAAAGGGGCAATTTCTATTGCTCAGCAACAGCGTATCGACCTTATCATCTGTGACTACAACTTTGGTCGAGGGATGAATGGAAAACAACTATTTGAAGAACTTAAACACTTAAAACTGCTTAACCATGACACCATATTTATCCTTGTTACTGGAGAAAGCTCCGCAACCATTGTCCGCGCCATCATAGAGCTAAAGCCTGACGAATACCTGCTAAAGCCTTTTAATTCGAACACACTACGAGAACGTATTTCAGCAGCAGTGAAACGCAAAAACACATTACAGGCCATCTATCAAGCAGAGCTCAGCAACGATGCTCAAGCCGGTTTAGTTGCGTGTGAGGATCTAACACCGTTTCACCCCGAATACTTTTTCATTATCGAAAAGTTTCGCGCTGACTTTTTTAGGCGTTTGGAGTTATACCACGAAGCCAAAAGTGTTTACGAACATGTCATCGAGCGTAAGGACGTTAACTGGGCGAAAATCGGCTTAGCAAACACCTTACTTTCAATGGCTGAGCACGATGAAGCGCAACACTTAATACAAACTTTGTTAGCAGAGTCACCAAACAATGTCGAAGTACGAGAATGTGTCGCTAACTTCAACATGCTTAATAACCAAGTACCGAGTGCAATTAAGCATTTAGAGTTGGCGAACCGCTTGGTTGAGGGTAATTCAGAGCGTGAGTTGGTGATCGTTAATTTGTGTTTGGCGGTGCATGACTACTATTCTGCACTGCAACACTACCAAGCGTATATGGAAATTAACAAAGACACCTACCGCAATGATATCTATGCACAGCTAAACTTGATTCGACATTTACTCTACTGCGCACATAAATTGGAAGGCCGGCAGGATCTGCTGATAAAAGCAAAGAATTTGTTTACGTCGATCTCCGTTGGACCAGAAAACAAGGCGATTAAGGACGAGCTTGATCTGATCGTCGCACACCTTGCTATTGCAGAAAACCAGTTCTTTGCAGCGTTTAAAGTTCTCAGTGATTTATATCGACGTAAACCCTTCACTCACTTTTATGCGCAATTCCACTTTGCTTGGCTGCTGCACGAGATGAACTTCGAATCGGAGTTTTCCCACGCGATCACCTGGTGTTTTGAAAACTTAAAAACCGATTCAAGCGACACGATTCTTTCAAGTAAAATTACCCTTGGTCGCTACCTTGAGGCTGACAATGCAGAGCGCCAAGCTTGGATGCAGGCGCAATACAAAAAAATCAGGGCAGCAGAAAAAGACCATCAAGCTCTGATTGATGCCTTGGTCGAGCTTCATTTACGCTGTCCATTATTGCGAACGGTTTGCATCAACATCATAAAAGTATTGACGCGCGCCTTACCAAGCAACAAATCATCGTTAGAAGTCGAAATCTTGATCAAACGATGCGATAACATCGTCAGGCAATTAGTAACGAGGGAGGAACTAGCGCAAAGTGATTACGATAAATTTCTTTTACTCGCCCAAGATCGCTGCATGCATGTGTCGGTAAAAAACAGCTATAGAGAACGGGGGAAGTAAACTGCCCAAAAGAGGGTACTCCCCCCTGTCGTTTCGTTTTAAATGCAGTTTCGTTGTATATGTCGCTTCGGTTTAAAGATTGAAGAAACGGTGAATCCAAGTCACCTCACCGAAAGCAATCAAATCGTAGATAGTAAAGAACACCGCAGAAATAACAGCAAGCTTCACCAATCGAATCGCAATTAACATCATAATTTCCAACTTATCTTCTTGTCGTTGATTCTTAGTAGTTTACTGGTTTTCTTACTAACCACAATCGATGAAAGCCCTGATTAGTTGGTAACGAGCGTCACGATAGCTTATCGCATTAATTTTTGCTTTAGTTTTTACATTACTATTCAACTATTAATCTGAGTCACACTCACCCTTTTTCTTGTCCTTCTCAACTCATGGGATTCCATTTTCAATAAAAAGTAGAAAGTGATTTAAATGAAAGGCGTATTCTCACTTCGAGAAAAATCGATATGATGAGCTCACTTTCGAGGTACGCATGGTTACCGATGCTAAGCGCATCCTCATTTGTAAATACTATTAGAGGGTATAAACGTGTCTCATCAAATCATCACAGACCTAAACAACCGCTACACAGCGAAAAAATATGACGCAGAGAAACGCATCTCTCAAGAAGAGATGGCAATCATCAAGGAATCCATTCGCCTGTCTGCGTCTTCGATTAACTCTCAACCTTGGAAGTTCATTGTCATTGAAAGTGATGAGGCGAAGCAGCGTTTCCACAACACATTCGCTAACATGCACCAATTCAATCAACCGCACGCTAAAGCAGCATCACACACCATTCTGCTAGCGCATGACCCAAAATTCACCAAAGAGAAATTTGCTAAGCGTGTTGATGTTGAAGTCACCTCCGGTCACCTACCCGCAGACATGTACGACACTTTTATGGGGGCTTACGCTTTTGCTGAAGCAAACACAGACGAAAACGGCTACAACGACGGTTGGACAAAAGCGCAAGTTTACATCGCTCTTGGTAACCTAATGCACACACTGGCACGTTTGGGTATCGACTCTACGCCAATGGAAGGTGTTGACCCAACACTGATCGGCGAAGAATTTAAAGCAGAATTAGACGGCCACGTATGTGAAATTGCACTGGCTATCGGTTATCACAAAGACGGCGAAGACTACAACTACGGCCGACCAAAAGCACGTTTACACATGGACGACGTAATTACCACGCTTTAATGAGCTGGTATTCTGCCTAAGCCATTGTTAAAAAATACTCGCCGCTGCTTTTTGCTTCTCAGCCTAAAAGCAGCGGCTGTTTTGTTTTCAATAGAAGGTACTATCGGTCACGACACGACTTGATTGGACTTAAAGTTACCGAGCAACGCGTCATACAGCTCGTTGTCACTCAGCACCCCCACCAACTTGCTCTCTTCTACAAGCAAAATGGGTTGATTGCTGCGCTGCTTCAATTCAACCGCCATACGCATGCTAATGTCTGGATTGGCTTGCACAACGGTGTTTTCGCCTATGTCATCGAGCGTGGTTGAATCGCTCTCCCAATTCACTAATGATTTATCAGAGTCCAGAAGCGCTAAACCTTTCGATTCTTGCTCAACCCAAATCTGCTTATCTGCACACACCAATACGCGGTCATTTAGCTGCTTAAGCTCTGTGCTGGCTTGCATCAGTGAACGGCCTTTCAATACATTAAGCGGATTAGTATGAGCGACGAAGTCCGCTACATAGTCGTTTTCTGGCGCAAGAATAATTTGCTCAGGCTTGCCGTGTTGAATCAGTTTGCCCGACTCCATGATCGCAATGTTGTTGCCGATTTTCAGCGCTTCATCTAGGTCGTGACTAACAAACAAAATCGTCTTGTTGAGCTTCTCTTGCAATTGAATCAATTCATCTTGAAGCTGAGCGCGAATCAGTGGATCGAGCGCAGAGAACGGTTCATCCATTAACAAGATGTCAGTATCCATAGCAAAAGCACGAGCTAAACCAACCCTTTGCTGCATACCACCTGAAAGCTCATGCGGGAACTTACTCTCCCACTCGCTCAGCCCAACCATTTCAAGTTGTTCACGCGCTTTTTTACGACGCTCAGCTTTGCCGATGCCCTGCATCTCAAGCCCAAAGGCAACGTTATCCAACACGGTTAACCACGGCATAAGCGCAAACTTTTGGAACACCATCGACACGCGATGGGTACGCAGGTTACGTAGAGTCTGTTCGTCACAGTTGGCAAGCTCGACCATGTCGTCGCCATCTTTGATTTTGAGGGAGCCGCGAGAGATCGCATTCAAACCATTAACGGCACGAAGTAAGCTGGATTTACCCGAACCCGACAGCCCCATCAATACGCAAATCTCACCCTGCTTAATGTTTAGCGAGACGTTATCCACCCCGACCACTTGTCCGGTTTCATCAATGATCTCTTGGCGAGATTTACCTTGGTCAAGTTGCGCCAATGCTTGCTCTTGCTGATGACCAAACACAACGTCGAGGTTTTCAATCTTAATTGCATCCATGTTATGCCTCTTTTTGATTTGGCGCCTTGCACAAGCGGTCGAGAATAATCGCGACCAAAACAATCGCTAAACCGGCTTCAAAACCTTGAGAAATGTTCACTGTATTCAATGCCCTTACAACAGGTTTGCCTAAACCATCTGCTCCCACTAATGCGGCGATCACCACCATAGAAAGTGACAACATAATGCACTGAGTCACACCCGCCATAATGCTTGGCAGTGCCGCTGGAAGCTCAACTTTGAATAGCAATTTCATACGGCTGGCACCAAACGCTTTACCCGCTTCAATCAGTTCTTCTGGCACTTTGGTGATACCAAGGTAAGTCAGACGAATCGGCGCAGCAATAGCAAAAATAATGGTGGAAATCAGCCCCGGAACGATACCTAAACCAAACAGAACCAGTGTTGGGATCAGATACACAAACGTTGGAACGGTCTGCATCAAATCGAGTATCGGGCGCAATAAGGTATACAACCACGGACGATGCGCCGCCATGATACCAAGCGGCACGCCAATTAATACGGAAATCGTTGTCGCAGCGAAGACGAGAACAAAGGTTTCCAGCATTTCTTGCCAGTAGCCCAAGTTTAGTATGGTCAGCAACGCCAACACAATAAACACGACGAGAGGGATGCTGCGGTGTAACAGCCACGCAATCGTTGCAGTCATGATGATAGGTGCAGCCGGTGGCATCCATTTGAAAATATCCACCACGAATAGAATGATGGTTTCGAGAAAAATAGAGATTGCATCAAAGAAACCCGACGCGTTCATAGTCAACCAATCCACGCCCATTTCCATCCATTCGCCCAACGGAAGTTTGTTGTCCGTAATAAAATTCACAATAAACCCTTTGTGTAAAAGGTGAGCGTCACTGCCCACCTGCTGCTTAAGATAGGAACGATTAAGCGTTTGTTTTTAGGTAAGAAGCCATCGCTTGCTTGGCATCTTTACCGTCCAGCGTTTTCACGCCTTCTAGCCAGGCTTCAAATTGTTGTGGGTTAGCATTCAACCATTCTTGTGCCGCTTTCGCTGGCTTCTGTTTTTGATTCAGAATGGCTTCCATCAACTGGTTTTCCATCTCTAGATTAAACTCGAGATTCTTAAGTAGTTGACCGACGTTTTGACATTCAGATAAGTAATCTTGGCGCACATTGGTGTACACATTCGCACCGCCGTAGTTTGGACCAAAGAAATCATCACCGCCAGATAGGTATTCCATCTCAACGTTGCTGTTCATCGGGTGTGGTGCCCAACCCAAGTAAACAATCCATTGATTCCGGCGCGCCGCGCGAGACACCTGAGAAACCATGCCCGCTTCACTTGATTCCACTAGACTGAAGTCTTTCAGACCGAATGCATCGCTGTCGATCATATCTTGGATCAAACGGTTGCCATCGTTGCCCGGCTCAATACCGTAGATGCGGTCTTTAAATTTGTCGGCATTTTTCGCTAGATCGGCAAAGCTTTTCACGCCAGCGTCATACACGTACTTTGGTACCGCTAGTGTGTATTTCGCGCCCTCAAGGTTTGCACGAACGGTTTCCACTGTGCCAGCTTCACGATATTTGGCAATATCACCTTCCATGGTCGGCATCCAATTACCTAAAAATACATCAATGTCGCCGTTTGCCATTGAAGAATACGTCACAGGTACAGACAACAGATCGGTCTTGGTTTTGTAACCCAAACCTTTGAGCAGTTCAGAGGTGACCGCAGTGGTTGCGGTAATGTCAGTCCAACCTACATCGGCAAATCGAACGGTTTCACATTGGTTTGCATAAGTACCTGTCGACACTACACTCAGTGCGATAGATGAATAAATTTTTGTCATCGTAGACATGTTTAAATTCCTTTTAATGATTACTGACTTTATTTACATTATTGAGAGGTTGAGCTTACGACTCTTTTCGGCGGACGCATTCTTTGCGTCTCTTGCCAATTCGGAGCAATCCAAACCGGTGTGTTATTAGATTGTTCAAGGGTATTACCCAAGATCATGTCCGCAGCACGCTCTGCAACCATGATGGTTGGTGCGTTTAAGTTCCCATTCGGAATGGTTGGGAAGATGGATGAATCCACCACACGCAAACCTTCAATACCGCGCACTTGGCAGGCTTCATTCAAAACTGCCATTGGGTCATCGTCCGAGCCCATTTTGCAGCTGCACGATGGGTGGTAAGCACTTTCCACATTTTGCTTCACCCACTCATCAATTGATTCATCGCTAGTGACGTTAAGACCGGGCTGAATGTCCTCGCCGCGGAATGCATCCATTGCAGGTTGATTGAGGATTTCACGCGTTAAACGAATGCAGTCTCGCCAATCCCGCTTATCTTGTTCCGTCGAGATGTAATTGAACTCGATTTTTGGTTTGTCATTTGGATTGGTAGAAACCACTTCAACACTGCCGCGACTCTCAGGCTTGTTTGGACCGACATGCACTTGGAAGCCGTGACCATCAAACGCAGCACGACCGTCATAACGCATTGCCGCTGGTAGGAAGTGATATTGAATGTTTGGTGATTTCAATCCTTCACGAGAGCGGATGAACGCACACGACTCAAAATGGTTGGTTGCCCCTAGCCCTTTGCGCGTAAGAATCCATTCCGCGCCAATCAAACCTTTGCTGAACAAACCTAACTTGCTGTTGAGCGTGATTGGTTGTTTGCAGTGATACTGGAAATACACTTCAAGGTGGTCTTGCAAGTTCTTACCCACCCCTTCGAGTACGTGTTTCACTTCAATACCCGCTTTATCAAGCACAGCCTTGGGACCGATACCCGAGAGTTGCAGCAGTTGTACCGAACCGATAGAACCAGCACTCGACACGACTTCTTTGTTGGCAAAGCACTGTTTGATTTTGCCAGATTGCTCGAACTCGATACCAACCGCTTTCTTGCCTTCAAGCAAAATTCGATGAGCGGTCACGCCTTTCACCAAGGTAAAGTTGCTGCGCTTTCTCGCACGGCTTAAGTAAGCATTAGAGGTAGAAGCGCGCACGCCTTTGTCTACCGTCATGTGCATTGGACCAAAGCCCTCTTGCTGGTAACCGTTGTAATCTTGCGTTTCTGGGTAGCCTGCATCTTTGCCAGCTTCAATAAACGCTTGGTAAAGTGGATTCAGCTTCATATCGTTGCCGTTACACGTCCCTACCGGACCGCTGTCGCCACGGTATTCGTCTGCGCCGCCTGTCCACGTTTCCGCTTTACGGAAGTACGGCAGACACGCTTGGTAGTTCCAACCTTTCGCGCCTTCGGCTTCCCATTCATCAAAGTCGCAAGCATGACCACGAACATAAACCATGCCGTTGATCGACGAGCTACCGCCCAAGACTTTGCCACGCGGGCAATGTAACTGACGTCCGTCTAACCCGTCTTCCGCAACCGTTTCGAACTGCCATGCGTACTTTTCGGTGTTCATAGGGTATGACAGCGCCGTTGGCATTTGAATGAAGATGCTCTTGTCTGAGCCACCCGCTTCAAGTAGTAAAACTTGGTGCTGACCGCTTTCGCTCAAACGATCCGCCAGAACACAGCCTGCCGAGCCCGCACCGACGATGATGTAATCGTAGTGTCGTTGCATTACAAATCCTCCAGTCTGATTACGCGTAAGGGCTATCGAAATCACCCAAATGCACTAACACGCTCTTGGTTTGGGTGTAATGCTTGAGGGTTTCAACGCCGTTTTCACGTCCAATGCCAGAGAGTTTGTAACCGCCAACTGGCATTTCAGCTGGGGAATCACCCCAGGTGTTAATCCAACAAATGCCTGCTTGGATTTGATGAATGACGCGATGTGCACGAGAGAGATTTTGTGTGAATACGCCTGCCGCAAGTCCGTAATCGGTGTTGTTAGCACGAGCAATCACTTCGTCCTCTTCACTGAACTTAAGCACGGACATCACTGGACCAAAGATCTCTTGTTGCACATGAGGCATGTCGTCTTCGCAATCAATGAAAACCGTTGGCACAACAAAGTTACCGCTCGCCAAACCGTTTTCTGTGACTTTATAGCCACCAGCCAGCAACGTTGCTTTGCTTGCTTTCGCTTGTTCAATTGCGGAAAGCACTTTTGATTCGTGCTCTTTGGAAATTAGCGCGCCAATTTGGGTTTGCTCATCAAGCGGATCGCCAACCACCAGCAACTCAGTACGAGTTTTTAGTTGAGCGACAAACTCATCATAAATACCTTCATGAACGAACACTCGAGTACCGTGCGTACAAACCTCACCTTGGGTGTAGAAGTTTGCCACCATTGCAGCAGAAACCGCATCGTCTAGCTTGGCATCGTCAAAAATGATCATTGGAGACTTACCGCCAAGCTCCATAGTGACTTGCTTTAGCGTTGTAGCACTGTCACCCATCACGACTTTGCCCGTACCGGATTCACCCGTGAAAGAGACTTTAGCGATGTCTGGATGTGCGGTGAGCATCTGTCCTACTCGGTAATCACCCTGAATGACGTTGAACACGCCATCTGGCAATCCCGCTTCGCTGTAGATTTCTGCTAGTTTGAGTGCGGTCAACGGAGTTTCTTCTGATGGTTTAAAGATCATCGCATTACCCGCAGCAAGTGCAGGAGCAGACTTCCACATCGCGATTTGAATTGGGTAGTTCCACGCACCAATGCCCGCACAAATACCCAGAGGTTCGCGGCGAGTGTAGAAAAACTGGGATTCATTCAGCGGTTGCTGTTCGCCATGCATGCTAGGCGCAAGACCTGCGTAGTATTCGATCACATCTGCGCCCGTTACAATGTCTACGCAATTCGCTTCTTGGATCGGTTTGCCTGTATCCACAACTTCTAGCGCCGCCAGTTCATCGTTTCTTTCACGAAGTAGCGCCACCGCTTTAAGCAAAATGCGACTGCGTTCTGTCGCCGTCATGGCAGACCAAATCGCAAAACCGCGCTTGGCAGATTCAATTGCCGCTTGCATATCTTGCTGGTTAGCCTGCTTCACATTCGCAAGCGGTTCACCATTGGCGGGATTGTATGTAGTGAAGTGTTCTTCTGAGCATCCTAGGTGCATGGCACCATCGATGTAGTGTGCTTTCATATCCATTTGAAGGTTTGACTCTTTATTTTAGTTTTGAGTAGAACGTGAGCTGTTTATCGAGATAGTCGTTGATGATGACGCGTGCTTTCTCAGCATCGATGCCTTGCGGGTTGAGCGTTCCGCGCAGCCAAATGCCATCGATCAGTGACGCAATACCATGCGCTACAAGCTCTGCTTGGTCGTTATCCAGCAAAGCTTTTAATTCTTTTTTTAGGTGAGAAAGGAGACGTCGTTCATTCACTCGTTGCAGACGTTTGAGCTGCGCGTCATGCATGGAGTACGACCAAAATGCTAGCCAAGTTTTTGCCACTTGGTTCTCGGCTTGGAAACCCACAAAGTTACTATCGATGATGGCGTTAATACGCTGATAATACGCATCCGCTGGTAACTTGTTCAGGTTCTCTTTGACGGTATCAGAAAGCTGGCGCAGGATCTCACGCATTGTATCTTCTAGCAGACCATGCTTACCACCGAAATAGTGGTTAATGATCCCCGTTGATACCCCTGCTTCTTTGCTGATCAACGAGATACTCGCGGCGTGTAAACCAACTCTGTCGATGACCGACATCGTCGCTTTTACCAGCTGAGGTTTTCTGATTTCAGGCATCCCAACCTTGGGCATTTTTCATCCTTGTTATTTTTAATTGAATGATTAGTTAAATATAAAATGCCTTAAATTTAATTCGAACTCAAACTAATTATCCAGTAAGAGTGATAGATTTAACCAAATAGATTCAACGAAACTATTGATTAATTATCGGAGAAAACAAAATTTACCTATGTTAAAAAAACAAACCAAAAAGAACTTAATCTTTAAAAATCAAGAAGAAAGGTCTACAAAGATTAAGTTATAGAACCATTAAGTCATGCGAGTACTGTAATCTCCAAAAGGGAACATAAAGATAAATACGGTGAGAGCAAATAATTTAAGTGCATCTTACTTTTAGAGTTGCCAATTGAGAAATGGGGTGTTTAATTGCCTGCTAAGACATCATCAGCAACTTTTCGCAAGCAAAAAGCCTTGATTACGAAGTGTGTCTTTACTACGGCGGAATAAAAAAGAGCCGCAACAGCGGCCCTAAAACAAATCTTCGGTGTAGCTCGATGGAGACGGCTAGCTCATGCTCACCATACAAATCAGTTTATTCTGCTCAAGCGTCTTACCCTGCTCTTGGTTTTTCACCGATGAATACACTGTACCCTTCTCTGTCCAATAGTTTCCTGATGGAAGGTCTGCATACTGTTCCAGATACTCATAAGCCTCTTTACTCGGCAAACTTGAGGATAGACTCTCACAATATTCTGTCGACTCCTCGCGGCTCAAGAAAACATCGCTATACTTCCGGTTTTTTTTGGACCTAGGCATTAGATAAGTGAACACTTCGTCTTTGAAGAGAACCTTGTTAGCGTAACGTTTAACGACTTGCTTTTTCGCTGAATTCACTTTAACCGTTGCTGGGGAAGGCAATAAACTCTCAGAAAACGTTGTGTTAGTACTGTCTTTGTCCATTGCTACTTCTGCGACTGGATTAGCGAGTGTCACTTGCTTTGGACTTGCCTTTTTTGAAAATGGAAAGAAGTAATCACCACCATTTTTGAGGTTTAGCTTGAGCGACTGAATTTTACCATTGTTCACAGCACGTACGCTGTAAATTCCAATATAATTCCCAGTTACATCAACAACTTCACCACTTCCGACTTCTTGATCATTGATGTAGAACACCGTATTTTTCGAGTTTGAACGAAAAACAAAACGTACTTTATCAAGATTTAATGCCTGCCTAAGCTCTATCTCTGTGTTTGCATTGTACGCATGTTTGTAACTTGCATCCGCAGTAAACGAGAGGTCACCATTCAATCTTTGGGTCGCGTCCACCACTCTAAAACTCGTAAGTTGAGTACGTGACAAGCCACCTTTGCTCAGCACAAACGCGTTTTTAATGGAAGGAAGGTTTCGGTTCACACAAGTCGACAAACTCTCTGCAACGTTACACTGCAAATTCCCCTCGAAGGTATCATTTATAACTCGTTTTGACTCAGTCAAATGACGGGCTTTAATATTTTCATACAGCGCGAGAAGAGCATCATTTTTCGCTCGTTCAACCTGACTTGCTGCTTGCTGATCATCAGAGAGTGCACGTTTGGTTTCGATAAGTTCCTTGCCTGCCGTTTCAATTTGCTTTTTCATGGTGTTCACTTTCGCAGACATATTTCGCAAAGTAAGAATCAGCGACTCGTCGTAAACACCATCCACTAATTTGTCTTTCAAACGACTTGAGTCCGATTTGATCCTATCGACACTATTGATCAATTTGATCTTGGTGGATTCAATTTCAGCATTCAGTTTATTGTAATGGGCAATATTTTCATCAACACCAAGAGCACCGAAGTCTTGCTCATAAGCAGTATTAATACGGTTTAATTCATCTTGCTCATCAAAGTTAATCAACTCCGAGGCAGAAGCGCCGCCGCTCCATACCATACCCACCATGATCGCTATTATTGTTCGTGATCTACGCACGGTCACTCCAGTTTGCCCCACCGATACACCTTTTAACACTTCACCTTGCATATGGGGCAAGGTGAAGCTCTATAATTGAAAACTAATCTGCTGGCTTCACCGCATCTTTGTCAGCAACCCATATTTCTACACGCCTGTTTTGCGCTCTTCCCTCAGGCGTTGCATTAGACGCCATAGGCTCACTCTCACCAAAGGAGCGCACAACAATATTGTTGTTGTCGACACCGGCATTGGTCAGGCCATTTGATGCGGCCAATGCTCTTCGCAGGCCTAGGTCCTGATTGTACCCGTCTGAGCCTTTGTTGTCTGTATGTCCATCCACAGTAATTGCACTGTCACGCTTATTTAAAGAACTCGCAAGTTGCTTAAGTGCCTTTTTGCCCATCGGCGTTAAGCTGGAGTGATCAAAACCAAAGTGCAAGCGCGCAACCAAACCCTCTCCGGTATGATGCTTATCTTGATTGCTGATCCAAGTCATACACCCAGATTTATCCAGCCCAAGCTTCGACTTCTCTGCCAAGGCTTGTTTTAGTTCTCCGCTATCAGACTGTTGTTCGATCTGTAGAAAACTCTGTCGATGTTGAGCAATCCCGACAACGTTATCTACACTCACACTATGTTGATACTCGCTGAACGTGTTATCGCAATAGACGCTTACCCCATCCTCCGCCTTAACAAAAAGGCTAAATGGCAGCGTTGAAATAGCGACGGCACCAATGACTAACTTCTTCATATTTTCCTCTAGTACAACTTAGTTATTCCGCTTGATTTTGAGCCTTTACCAATAAGCTCTTCAATCTTCTCGATCAATTCGTCAACGTCATGTACATCAATGATGTCTTGTTCAGAGTCAAGCACGCATTGTTTAAAAGCATCTTGCTGAGTTGCATGAAAGTCGATACCAATAAACCCTATATATAAACCTGGAATCTTATCCCTCGCCTTGTCGCACATACCTGCTTTAACCAATGATTTAAGAATGCCGTTGTCGTGTGGAGTTTCTTCTCCATCGCTCAAAATAAACATAATTTTCAGTTTATCATTATAGGCTTGCAGTTCTTGTTGATCAGAACCATCAGGTTTACCATCATATAAAATCTGAGAGCCTCTTAATATGCCTTGGAACGCTGCAGTAGCGCCGTTTGCCCACATCAAATCAATAGCTTTTATCTCTTCAGAACGATTAGTTAAACTAATATTATTAAACTGTAATTCGTCGAAATCTTCAGGTACACCGAATAGCTTAATATCAGGAGCTACACGATAATAGTTTGATTTTTCCTTAGACTTGTCAATAAACATTGTGTTCACCGATTCGTCAACATCAACATATTCAGCTGAATCCATGAACCCCCAGTCAATTCCATAAGATGGTAATGTATGATATTCAAGTACATCAATAGCACGCTTAGCTTCTAGGTGACGCTCCTGACGAGGGGCCTCACAAAAATTTGAATTGGTAGCACAATTTTTGATCTCTTCCGATCTAAATCGAGTCCAATAATCCCAGTCAACACCTTTGTATGACACACTTGATATGTCGGTTTTATAATTATCTTTGTATTTAAGTTGGCTAGTTGCATATACGCTAGAGCCTCTCTTTTCTCTTGTTCGAGAATTAAACGGTACAAACCCGACTCGATTCTTAAGCTTGTCTGCCGTATAGCCATCTTCCTGATCATGGCAGACTGGCTTCAACTCCCCTTCAACAAATTCATTTCGCACATCTTGACAAATAAACTTATTCGATATTGCACGAATCGCGGTTTTCAAATCATCAATTTTCTTATTCCCATTAGGATCCATCCAATCGAAGTTCATCGAGCCCGAAAAATCGGACACAAAAACAATATCGATATTTTTCCCGCCTACGGAGCTCAAATACTTTCTGGCTAAAGAGCGGCCAGCGATATCCTGCGTCTCATCAAACGAAGGGATAAAACTATTGGCGAACCATGAATCATGCGTCGTGGTCGCGTTCACTGTGTATTGAATAAAATCAGCCGCTTCCTCATTTCGAGAATTCCCCGGTTCACGTCGCTCAGCTTGAACGTTGATGGATTTAATGTCGCGGACATAGCTTCTAACGTAATTCTCGGCCATTACTGAAGCAGCTCCAGGTTTGTCTTCAATCGTCACAGCTAAGGCCGCCGCTTCAGCAGAATCTCTTAATCGACTGCTTTCTTGAATATAACGTGTCCCCTCAACGGCCCAAAAAGTAATGCCCATGATAGGTACCAGCAATAAGGCCATCCATATAGCAGCAACCCCTTTCTGTTTGTGTAAACTTCGATTCTGGTAAGAATGCGTTCTCATTTCGTTATCTCCCCGGCATGATTGAAGAGGTACTAATGGTGACTGTTGTACTGTTACCACCGTTAAAGAAAGGTTTGAACCAAGAGATCTGCTCCTCACAGAGGCTAACTCGATATAATGGGTACACAACATCATCGTCTACTGGGGCCAAATTTGCGTGAGGCCGAATGGAGTCTCTATTACAATTTAGGTTCTTATATTTGGAGCTGTAGAATACGGCCACGTCAGCTTTATTGGTGAGAGACTCTATTTTAATCGCGACATCGTCTACTGGCGTATCAAGCATTCGGCTGGCAGCTTTCTTTAGATCCAACAAATCTTTTTCGGTGACCGATAGATTTTCCCCTGCCAAAACATCCGCATTAAAATAACGAGTGCGTTCTTTCAGGACATTTACCAAAGAGAAGCTGGCTCGATCAAGCTTTGCACGGACAAGCAGCTGGTGACTCAAATCAGCACCAAACAAATACACCCCCCACAACGCAGTAATTACAAAGATTAGCTCAATCGTAAATGAGCCTTTTTGACTCTTTATTGACAACATTGATCGTTTATGGTGCATCATTTTGCCACCCTTCATGCTCTAAGTTCAGGACCATAGTTCTTGATATATCGCTATCTCCGGCGCCCGATAGTCTAAACATCGGAGAATAACTATAAGTCACGGTAATCTCCGCGAGGTCATAGCTGGAGCCCAAATCCTCTTCAGTGACTCCGTTACCCACAATAAAATCGTTGTAGCTTAGAAAATAGCGACCTGTAATATTGAACCGTGAGGGATCAACTAAAAAATGCCACAAGTTATTTTCTTGTTCGATCAAAGAGCGGAACGTCTCTTTATACCTCTCGTGGACACTATTGCCTTGATAAATTTTGGTATTTCTGATCGTTTCTCGAAGTGCATATTCCGTCATGTTGACAACGTAAATTTTGTAACACGACTCAAAAATAGCGAAAGTAACAAAAAACAAAACGATCGCGCCCATCACAAATTCAATCGACGTCACACCTTTATGTTTGTACAGGCTCCTCATCAATAACTCCCGGTTTGAGTTAATTCATTGGCAATACTGACCACCTCTTGGTCCGAGAAATCGCCTTTAAGTAGTTTTCTGGCTGCGTCCACTTTTTGAGCCTTGATTAAGGCGATCGCTAAGTTGGCTTTAACCACTTTATTAGATGGGTGATCTTTTAAGATGGGGGTGAGCGTTACTATCGCCTGCTCGAATTCACCATTTGCCATTTGGATCATCGCGATGTTGTTTTTAATCACAAGATCGTCGTAGCCTTTTAAACGGGCTTCGTTTAGTTCTTGGTAAGCGTCGTCATATTGACCCAGCTTGGTATAGGACACTGCGAGCAAAACATGCACTTGCCCAGATGCATTGCCAGACTCAATGGAAGCCAAATAGGCAGAGATAGCGTCAGAAGTATTGTCTTTTGCATCAAAAACCTGCCCCGCTAACTGATACAAGCTTGGCGTTTTAACGCCTTCTTTTTGTAAATGCTGAACATAAAAATCGGCCGATTCGATATCTCCTTTGTGAAAATACGCCAATGCCAATTCTTCTTTTACTTTTGGATCTTGAGAGCCTTGCTCTAGCATGGACTTATAGTGACTGATTAAGCCATCATAATTTTCCACTTTTTCCATGTTATTGACTTCGCCTTGTTTCTGGTTTTGCGAAGATGTCGATTGACAACCCGCCAATACACCCAACGTAAACAAGACGATAGAAATACGTTTTCCAATCACCGGCTATACCTCTATTTATTGAAATTCATTTGCATGATGCCCGGCGCGAGAATCAGAATAACAATTGGAAACATGATGAATATAATCAAAGGTAGGCTCATCTTCGCAGAGAGTTTGCCGACCTTTTCTTCCACGGTAAGAATTTGCATTTTCCGCATGTCCTCCGCGAGATCACTCAAAATTTGAGCCACAGAAGTACCATGTTGTAGGTTCTGAATAATCGTCAGCACAAAGCTCCGTACCGGTGGTGTCGGTATTCGCTCACTTAGGTCGGTTAATGCCTTTTCTAACCCTTGTATTTTCGCGGAATCCGATGTGCGTTTAATTTGGTAACAAAGATCTGAATCAAATTCGGCGAGTTCTTTACCTAGATACACTAATGCGGCTTCAATCGTCATGCCGGTTTGGACACAAACAGACATCATATCCAGCAAATACGGTAATTGAGCAGACGTTTTTCTAATCAGCATTTTGCGCCGCATTTGCAGCAACGAATCAGGGCCCAGAATGACTACGATAAGACCAACCATAATAGCGATTAGTTGGTTGCTCTGCTTCATATCAGACAAGAATACGCCCCCAAACACCAACGCTAATACCAATAACTTGGCCGGAAAATAAAACTTTGCCCACTCAGTGTTGTAATAGCCAGCCTGAACCAGCTTCTGTTCTAACTCTTTGCGATGTTCTTTGCCAAAACGTACAAAAAATCGATTAACACTGGAAGGTGCACGGTGTACGTTTCCATCTACATACAACGCAATTTTCTTGCGACGTTGTTCTGTACGAAATGAATCGAATAACAAAATAAGTAATACTACGAAAAGTACAATAAACGCAGTCAATAACATCATACACGCACGCCTCGCACCAATAACCAAACGATAAGCAAACCGAGAAATTCGCTGCCAAGCACATAAAACAGTACAATTCGCCCTGATGGATCATGCAGAACAAAGTTCAGGTTATCCGGGTTTATGTAATTAAGGATGATCATGAATATCACGGGAATTGCCGCTACGATTTTCGCTGAGATTCTCGCTTCCGACGTCATCGCCATTTTCTTTTTATCTAACGTTCTTGCATCGACGAGTACACGAATTAAACGAGCTAACACACCTTTTAGTTGACCACCTCTGGCAATGTTCGCTCTTAGTGTCACAGCAAAAAACAAAAACTCTGGATACGGGTAGTTCTTGCACGAGCGTTGCAGCACCACCTCCGGAGTCTCGCCTAATTTAAGTCGGTCGCCCATTAACTTAAATTCAACACCAATCGGATCATTCATCACATCACCGACATAACTGATAGCTTGCATTAAGCTGTCACCTGCCGTTATCGCACTCATCAGAATGTTTAAAGCATCTGGAAAGGTGTTTTCAAAATTTGTGCGTCTTTTTTTCACCAAATAACGGTAGCCAAGTACGGTCAATAACACTGACAGAGCGACAACAATGAAGATGTTGGAGAACAACAGCAACTTAAAAACAATGTACCAAGAAGCAATGAAGCTACCTGTGATATACAAAGCGATATACAAAGACGAACGAGGCCCCAAGACTTTCAGAGTTGGTGAAATCACCTCTTTGAGCTTTTGCCAGTTTTGTTTGTGCACCAGAGATTTCACGTTGATAGCGTTGAAACTTTCCGCTTCAGCTTGTTCAATATTGAAAAACTCATCCACGTTTTTGACCTTTGAATCTCGGACCAAAAGCAAAACCAAGGCAAAAAGGATCAGCGAGAGCCAAAGCATGCTATACCCCCTTAAATGATGCCATCAACTCATCATAAAGCCCGAAAAATTGGGCTTTTTTCACAAGCTCAGATCGTTGCATTATACCGTCAGTGACAAAGTCGCCCTTAACGGTTTCCCCAAAGTGAGCATCGTCATAACGGAAGCGGTAGATCTCTTCCATCACCACACTGTCCCCTTCCATACCTACGATTTCGGAAATACTGGTGATCTTACGGGAACCGTCGCGCAGTCGGTTAACCTGAACGATTAAGTGCACTGCACTGACGATCGTTCTCCGAATCGCATCAAGGGGCTGGCCTAAATTCGCCATCATAACCATAGATTCGACACGAGCAATTGCGTCACGTGGTGTATTAGCGTGCAGCGTAGACATCGAACCATCGTGCCCGGTATTCATCGCTTGTAACATTTCAAATGCTTCAGAGCCACGACACTCACCCAGAATGATGCGGTCTGGGCGCATACGCAGCGCGTTAATGACCAAATCACGCTGATTCACTGCTCCGGTTTGTTCGACACTGGAAGCTCGGGTTTCCAATCGGACCAAGTTTGGTATTTGTAAGCGCAATTCGGCGGCATCCTCAATCGTGAGAATACGCTCATCCTCAGCAATGTATTGAGATAACGCATTAAGTAACGTTGTTTTACCAGAGCCTGTACCACCAGAGATTAGGATGTTCATTCGACAACGAGACGCAATCATCAGTACTCTGGCCATATCTTGAGACATAGCACCAAAGCCAATCAAATCCTCGAAGCCAATGTTTTGCTCTCTGAATTTACGGATAGAAATAGAGGTTCCATCCAAAGCAATCGGCGGAATAACAATATTAACACGACTGCCATCCTCAAGCCTTGCGTCGACGGTCGGGGACAATTCATCCACGCGACGACCAATACGTGACGCGATACGTTTCGCGATCGACAGTAATTGTTCTTCATTTACAAATGTGATGTCTGACTTTTGTACCTTACCGTGCCGCTCAAAAAAGATATTGTCTGGGCCGTTAACCATGATGTCTGAGATTGACTGATCTTCAACCAGTGGCTGGAGCGGTCCCAATCCAAATAGCTCATCAATCAAACTTTTTACCAAGCCTGACTTCATCATTGAGGTGATCGGACGCTGGTAGCTGTTTGCCAACAGATCAACCGCAGATTGTATCTGTGTTTCAAGGTCGCGACGGCTCATTTTCTGAACCGCTTCGGCGTCTAGCGCTTCAAATATTTGCCCGCGAAACGTTAGGTATAGATCTTTATTAGAACTCATTTAACACCCACTCTCTTTAACCAAGATCCCATGCCTTTTTGTGTGACGGGCTGACCATTAATCAGCTTCACCAGTTGTTCCATCGAACGACTAATATTGCGATCGTGTTTGTGGGCTCGCTTTCCATCAATAATGATGTGCGATAAAGCTTTACAGTAATCGATTTCTAGGTCAATCGATGCGCCAAGATACTTAGGTAGATCGGGCTTTTGCAAAACATAAGCGTTTTCTGGGCGATGGTAGTTCACTACGGTAATAACACGGGTACGAGACGATAATGTGAGCTGCAGGTTTACTATTTTTTCGAACAGCCTCTTGGCATTTCTTGTTGCAGACACAGAAGCATCAAGCACCAGTACAACCACATCAAAGTTATCAACCAAGAGTTGCGGTTCAACTTTAAAATCAACACCACCAGAAAAATCCTCAATGATGAAGTTGGTATTTCGAGCCAGAAGGTCGCAGAGTGTTTGATTATAGTTAAGGAGATCGCTTTGATTTATCTCCCCACCGATCGCCAACACTCGCAGGTTTTTTCGTGCGTGAATCAAGTAGCTTAATGCACCATCTTCGTCCATTTCGTGCAATGGCGTGGTGAACTCGTCAATAGAACGAGCGGAAAACTCTTTTAAACCAAGCAAAACATCGACATTAGTATCGGTATATTGATGGTCAACAAGAATCGTATCGCTACCTTGAGTGGAAAGTAATGAGCTCAGTTCAGCAGTAATGAAAGAAGCACCCACCCCACCTTTTGAGCCAAGAACCGCTACTCGTTTTGCTTTACGCTTTTGGCTTACACCAGAAAATGTCTTGAGGTTTTTGTTAACATGGGTCAAAAAGTCAGCAAATTCTTGTTTGTTGACTGGCCAAAACACGTAATAAAAACCCATCTCTTTAAGAGAACGAAGCGTCGAAATCGCATCTTCCTTGCCGATCACGACTACCCCTTTATGAGTGGGTACTTTGCTAGCAAACGCCTTCGCATCCTCTATAACGCTTTTTGATTCATTCAATTCAAGAATGACAATATGGCTGCTTTGCTGTTCCGTCAGTTTGGTTGAGTCTTCTTTGGCTTTGACGCATTCAGGCTCATTCCAACCCTCAAATCGAAATACTTCCTCGACAAGGTCTAAACATTCTTGCGATTGGTAAAATAATGTGCAGTTCGCAATCCCTGTCGTTGTTGACGGTGCAGGTTTTGATTTCGTCGATAATGCTTTAGTCAGATCAAACATAATTATTCACCTATCAATCGAGACTTGTCAGACACTTGCTTTAAACGCATCGATTCAACAAAACAATCTGGTTGCCCAATCCGAGTATTAAACTTGGTTGGAAGGCATTGCTGAGTCTTCAAACGTGTTAGCGTAACGTGTATGTTGAGATCACTCGGCAAAGAAGACTTAGAGCGGTATTCCACTCTCTTCGGTGCGATGATGTGCGATGGATACTGCTTAAAAATGGGTTCTAACATCGTTTTCGTACGTGTTGATTTGTACTCAACAATGTAAGTGGCGCCTTTATCTATTGACTCAATTTTGCGAATAAGTTGCTCAATTTGCTTAACGGTTTCAGTGCGCTTTTTGATGGCAAACTCGAAACTGTGGTTTTCTTTGTATACCACAGCTTCAGCACCATTGCCCCCGAAATACCGTTCGTTTGCACAACCGAGGAGAGATGATGTCAATAAAGCAACCAATAATAGCCTCTTCATTGGATAAACCCTCCTTCTGACAGCAGGCGAATCGTCGCATCAGATGATGCAACTGAATCTTTATTGGACTCTATGTTCAACCAACGAGCTAATGTCGACGTTTTTTTGATGTAAGGTAAGTGCACGTCTTTCGGCTTAATTGGCTCAACTAGGTTTACCGTTGCAACAATAATCAGTTCCGTACGCTTTCTTTCAGTCGTCGCTCTGCGGAACGCAGCGCCTAATATAGGGATATCGCCAATGAAAGGAATTTTCTGCATTTTTTCTAGATCCGCGCTACTCATCAAGCCACCTAGAATAAAGCTGTCACCATCGGCCAACTCAACGGTTGTCAATGCTCGTCGCGACGCTAATTGTGGTACTTTTATACCAGCAGCTTCGACGTAACTTTCAACCTCACTGACTTCTGGTGCGAGTTGCATGCGAATCTTGTCTTGGCTTAAAACTTTCGCTGCTAGGTCGAGCTTAATACCGAACTCTTTAAAGGAAATATTAGTGCCATTGGCGTCTGAAATGATAACTGGCACTTCCCCACCAACCAAAAAACTGGCCGATTCACCTGATAGCACTGTAAGATTTGGTTCCGCCAAAACTTCAGCAACTTGATCATTGCCTAATGCAGTGATTAACGTACTTAGATTGGCCGCATCAAATTGATCGAACACAAACCCACCAACACTAGAGCCCACAGAGTTCCAGTCGACACCGACTGTTTTCCCAAAGGATTCGGTCACCTGGGCAACTGAAATCTTGACGTTCACCTGCTGTGTCGTTGCAACCTGAATTTGCTCGATAATTCCTTCCCAGGTCATATTACGTGCGAAAATCATGCTCTCAGGCTCTTCAAAGGTACCGTGATCGGATTTGAACGACCTTTTACTAGAAGATTCCCATTTCTCTGTTTTTTCACGGCCAAGTAAGTTGGCAACTAAACGGTAGATAGCATCACGGGTCTCTTCTGAGTCAACAACACCGCTAACAGCGACTTGCTCACCCACGGACTGAACCGTGACCTTAGCGTCAGGGAAATGAAATTTAAGCTGACGTCTAATTTGGGTTAAATCTAGGTCAACGATAATTCGGTCCGAAAGCAAAACATCTTCATTAGCCCCATAGACAAGTAAGCGGGAGTGGCCAACGCCCTTAGCAAAAACCACTAATGTGGTATCGTTAATCACCTTGTAGTCTGCGATATCCGGGTTGCTGATAAATACTTTGCCGATGGGCTGTTTAACTGAAATATGCTTACCATCATTGAGCGTAATCGAGCGATCTGCTGCGTAAGTATTTGTCACAAAGAGAAAAACTAAAAGAGCTGACGTGACAACTTTTGTCAATGACTGGCTAATCCGAAGTGGTAACACCATTATAACTCCTCCCTTCGACTCGTTACGTTACCGCGTAACTCATCAATGCCTGTATAATTATCAATAATATTTCGCACTTCAGCGTACTCTGGTTGGTTGTAAGTTTGGCTTCGATATACTTCAATGTGCAAAGTTTGCTGTGCCAAGGCGAGCCTTGCTAAATCATCCGGTTTCACTTCAATGATCACGGTCGTTAAGCTTTCTTCCTTACTTGGGGAGCGCGCGGAAACTGGGTTTTTATCTTTTTCATCATTGCCGATATTGAGCACCTTTACATGCTTAAGGAACATTGACGCTTTAACGCCCTTAAAGCGCTTTGGTTTTTCGGCACCCGTAGCGAGGTTAGCGTTGGGAGAACTGACCGTAAGAATATCAATAAATGTTCCTGGACGAATGTAACCTTTGATTAAATTCTGTGTACTCACTTTAAGTGGGTATAATGTCATCCCATCCTTTATCAAAAGGTCAATGTATCCAGGTTGATCCGGATTAACTTGGTATTCAGGCAACACGACTTCACCTTGTGCCAAGCCTCTATTTAATAAAGCAGAAGGGGAAAAGCTGATTTGGGTATCTTCTCGAATGCCGAGTTTAAGCGCTTTGCTCAGAGGAAGCTGCTGTTTAACCACTCCTTGGGCCTTGATAGCATTCCCTTTTTCATAAACTTCCGTGGTCATCCAAACAGAAACGTACTTTTCTTTTTTGTTCGAAGTTACCGGAGCCGTAGTTATCGCTTGAGGTTCACTTTTGAACAAGTCTATGACACCTAACGCGCCAACTATCAAAGCGACGATAGCAACAAGTAGTACTAGTCGAGATCTCATATTGTGCCTATTGTTAGAGGTTTAAATATGTGGTGTATTTTGAGTTAGAATGATTAAGTAAAATCCAATACTAATTGCTATCCCATATGGAATCCCCTCTTGTGTGTTAGACACGTTAATAGGTAACTTTTGACCGAGCAAATACATAACAGCCAAGAAACCACCAGCATAAGCAGTCATAACGAAGCTCCAAAGTAAGTCGTTAGGCACGATAGTTAGGGATAGAACAGCAGCGTATTTAATATCACCTGCGCCAATCCAGTTCTGAGAATATAAAATGAGCCCAATCCCAAGTATCAGGAAAAAACTAGCAATCTGAATATCTATTGGTGACAAGAAGCACTGAAACACTAGTAATATAAACAAAGTAAGATTATGTATTTTTCGATGTAAGAAATCGACTACAGATACATATAAACACACAATGAACAATAGAAAAAAATACGATTCATAACTCAAACGTCTAGACTCTTTCCTGAATTTACATTAGCTAACATTAATATTTATAACACATTAAGAATTGATAAAACCAGACCAATGCTTGCAAAGGTCTGGTGCTATCATCTATCAATGATATTAGGTTGTTGGTAGTACGCCTTGGATGGTTGATTCTACTTCATCAAATGCAGCATCTAGCTGACCAATAAATCCATCGGTACCTAAAGCAAGTCCTAGTACAACCGCCATTGCTACCGCGATCAACCCGTATTCAATCGCTGTTACACCGCGCTCATCTTTGTTAAACTCTGACAGAAAAAGTTTTGTTTTTACGTATAGTTTAGTAATCATAATTGTTCCTATGTAGTAATTTATAAAAGCGACGTAAGTTTAATTAATACTGTTACACAAGAAAAAATAGCACCTATTGATAAAATCGATAAGATGAGCAAATAACAACCAATATTACAATTGCCAAGAAAGCTTAAAAGCAAGCAATCAACCAAAATACAACAACTTACTTTATATCTTACACTATCATGACAGTGATTATGGCTATTTAATATTTCTAAAATTTGGAATGCATGTCATTAATGAAGTTCTTACCCTAAGAATTAACGAATAGTTAAACATTAAATAATTGATATCAATGATAAACTATTATGCCATGTGGGAATATGTTGGCGACTAGTCTCGATAAATTTAATTTGCCATGCTCTTAAAAAACTGTTGAAATAAGACAACTACCGCGCTATTTACACGAGTAGCAAAGCTAAAACTATAATCTACTTGACTCTAAAAAGGTTGGTCTAATCATGAAACTACAATTCGAAAATATCGTTTCGTTTGTAGCTGTAGTTGAGGAAGGTTCATTTAGCTCCGCGGCTCGTAAGCTTGGTAAATCACAATCTACCGTGAGTACTGCCGTTCAGAATCTAGAATCAGACCTGGGCTTTAGTTTATTTAATAGAGAATATTCTAAAGTACGGTTGACTGAAAAAGGGAAGCGACTATTCCATTTATCTACCCCTGTGGTATCAAAATACCGAGAGTTAGTTACCACTGCGCAGCAGATGAATATATCAGAACAAATTGTTTATCGTGTAGGAATTGACCCACTCGTATTTAATAAAGAAGTGAAGCAAGCACTATTAGATTTCTCAGAAGCTTTCCCGAATGTAGATTTGCTTGTTGTAACCAAACCAAGTTTTGTTTTAGGTAACTACATAAGCGAAGGCAAGATCGATCTAGCATTAGGTAACCCTTACCACAAAACGCGAAACGACTTTAACATTGAAGAACTATTCTATGTGAACTGTTGGTGGGTAGCCCATGAGAATTTAACGTACAGCGACAATACTCTTTTGCAGCGGGTTCTCTTAATGGATGGAAGCGAAGAGTTACTCAATTTGTCTAATTTAGCCGCCTATAACTTATGGCGCCTTGACGATTTAAGCACCATTCTAGACCTTTGTAACGCTCAAAAGGGCATTGCCTTTTTGCCAGAGTTTCTCGTCGAAAAAAACGAAAATGAAAACAACCTCAAACTGAAATTGGTTAATGACCACCCTGATTTGTTTGGCAAGCGAGTTACTGCTTCTCTTTTCTGGCCCATGCATTCTGACTTTAGTTTATTCAACCAATGGATCCAAGGTAAATTAAAGAATAGCGTCAACAACGAGACAGCGTTCGTGCCTAATCTAGTGCAATAACAATTGCCTGTTACGGAAAGTTTATCTTCGTTCACTCTCCTGAATTCAAAACAGCACAAGTACGTGTTTAAACACTATACTCAAAGACCTCAAGATGCAGGGTTCAAGACACAGTGATTGATTCCCTGTCTACCAAACGTAAGTAAGGAAAATAACCCAGCCTAATCGCCGAGTTTTTCTCGCTGAACTTGGCCCCCCGCGGTTACTTGGTATATATAGTGCAAAGCGAAGTTACACCCCGCGAACCGCCCGAATCCTGCTTTAAAGCCTTTATTCTCCAGATAAGTGAGACATCACCCACCATATAAAGCTCTACTCATAAAGGACTTCATTCCTTCAGGAAACTCGTATTCAAACCACATAAAGAAGTTTCCAGCGACAAAATAGTAAGAGACACACAATAAAATCGATATGGAAATGATATTGCTCCAAAAATGTGCGTATTTTCTTGTTCGCTTTGCAAGCCAAGGCTCCTCGCAATTATCTGATACTACATAATTGCCCATAATCGCAAAGTAAGTTGTTGATAAGATGAGCAAAATCATAGAGAAAAAGAGTAATAAAACACCCGCAATGTGGAACATGAACCATTTAAAGTCTAAATACGAGAAATAATCACTTAACCCCAAAAGGCCATTTTGATTTACGAGTCGTTGACTATAAACGAAGTTCGTAGGTGCATAATTAGGCGTTATTGCTTTATTGACAATATGCGACATTGCTACAAAAAAAACACAGTAGAATGCTAAATTTGCAAACCAACGCCATCCGGCGAACTTACCTATTAAAAGGTTATGAATCATGCCACCTGACCAAAGAGAAATGTTAAAAACGGTCAGGTAGTACAAAGAGTTGAGTACCTCCAATCGATTGAATACATATACAGCCCCAGCAATGAAGAGAATAAACCCAATGACAAACATTATTCCTTCATCACCCGAATACTCATTAGGTTGATTATCTCGTAGCTTTATAATAGTGGTCACGCTCACAGGGGTGATATGCATACCTTTATGACTCGCTCCCACCACTTTGTTATCTTTGAAGGTATCCACAATCAGGCCTAAAATGAGCCCTAAGATCATCACAACTAATGCGATGTATATGTCCACTTCTTTTGACTTAAGTATTTCTAGAAATTCCATTGTTAAACTGAGTTTCCTTGTATTTTTGGTTCCTTGTTAAGGTGTGAGGCTTGCAATACATAATCTTGGAAATAACACCTTAACCACTAACCCCGTGCTCACTTCAATACTGCTTTCCAATTTAAAAAGGCGAGTTTAAGTAGTCCAAATACCGGACAGTCACAGGTAACTTCTCTTTGATAGGCATATTCACCTTGGAACAATGCATCCTAGCGCTTTGCTTGAACGACGCTATTTCTCGTTTGCAGAACTGAGCAAGGGCCCTACCTCTTCAGAGGCAGTGTGTGGTTAACGACCAATGCAGACAGAAACCAAAGTTACTGACAACTGTATCGTCAGCATTTAGATTTTGAATTGACATATGTTTCCTGACACTTAAACGATGAATGCTATCACTATATGGACGTATAGTTTTATTTCAAGCAATTGCATATATTTTACCTCTCATTTTATAAAAAATATTCATTTTATAAATCTATTTTTATGCAGGAGACGACTGCTTGTCATGATAGACCATGCGAAACACAGAATGTTAATGCCATTGCCAATCAACAAACTGCGCTAACGGCTGGTTAACCCTTCTTAGCACCAGCAGAATTTCGCTGAAATGAATTGCGAAGAGATGAGTTCGAAAGCGCTTCAGGTGGGGACGAGTATTACGTTTTCCGTGGGTTGGGCGTGCTTTCGGTGGCGCAGTATAGCAGGCACAAAAAAGCCACCGTAATCGGTGGCTGTTGGGAAGCGGAGTGAAGCAAGCAATGTTCACTAATCGAGCATATGTTGGCTCCAGCCAAGAATACCTGCTGGTTTCCAATTCAGATTAGAATCAGCACAAGTATCAAAATTGTAAAAACGTATCAAAGATTTTTTACCTGCTGCTTTTGTTGACAATAGACTACTATACAGGGCCTTACATGATTCGGGAGGGACTCCATTGTACTGTGAACTAACAGAACAAAGTTGAGTTGCGGTAGGGCCACCTTCCAACCCAACAAACAAAATTCAGCTATCAATGTGCAAGGCGAGATTTGTAATTTTTCCTTTACAATCTATTCGACTGAAAGCTGGAAAAGCCAGCCCTATACTCAATATCATAACTAATAACTTTTTCATTTTAGCTCCTTTGCAATTAATCACTTCTGAATTCAAATAAGTAAGTAATTGATTTTCCAATATGATAAGACGAAGCAATATACATTTATAAAACCAATAAGTTAATCTTCCCCGAACAAAAGTTGCGAAAAAATGAGATCGAAAACGCTTCAGGTGGGGAGGAGGAGTGCGTTTTCCGTGGGTTGGTCGTGCTTTCGGTGGGGTTATGTGACAGGCGTAAAAAAGCCACCGAAGGGTGGCTATTGGAGGTAGTCGCACTTAAAACTTGATACTAAGCCATTAATAAGTCTTTGAATTCTAGAACCAAACTAAAACATTGTGCCATAAACACTAAATTTGAAGTAGAAGCAAAAGTGCCAAGCGTTGTGAATCCCTCTTAAATTGCTTGTTATGAAGAAGCTACCCACAGAGCATCGGCAAAAGTAAGACTTCACGCACGTTAACACATTTTTCTGTAACGGACGTCTTTTTAGTTTTGGATAGATAGTACTTACCAGAGATCATATCTTTTGCTAAAGTTAGACTACTTATAGTACTTAAACCATCATCAGCGTACTGATTGAAGATCGTCTTGTGAACCTGCCTAAAGATGTATGTTTTCTCTTTTTCAAAGTTCATGGTAAGACTATCACCGGCCATTGTACCCGTTTTCTTACCCTTACCTCGCCAGGAAATAGTATGCTGACCTGGCGATACCTGAAAATGAACATACTCACCGTAGAACAATTTAGCAATATACTCTTTTTGACCGTCTAGCGTATAGGCAACATCACCAAAGATAGTCTTATCCTTAGCGTGTAAATAGTAAATATAGATATCTACAATATCGCCACTAGATTCTGATTCTAGCTTAAAGTCCTTTATTGCTTCTGACATTTGTTTTGGGGTTGGACCCGAAGCACAAGCGGTTAATAATATTGACAATGATAACAACAATACTTTCTTCAATTTACAATCTCCGATTTAGATTATTCATAACAGCTTTATTAGATAGAAAAATTCTGCATTTAAATACAGCATTCATCTATCTAGTTATCTTATGCAAGACAGTGTACACATTAATATGCCACATATTCAATAACTTATCTATCGCGTATGATTCATTACTTAACAAAATACAGAATTTTTCTGCATAGCTCGCCAACTGTGGCTCATCTAGGTAAGCACGCCCATTCAGAAGGACAAAAAGACGGCCTCTAAAATTGTAGAACTGTATAAATCCTCACCATAATTTAGCACCATGACCCGTCATTTAGGGAGATTCATGGTGTCATATGAGCATAATTTACCCAGAATGTGATGAGAGAGCACGCATACAAAAACCGTATTTCAGCAACTTATATTGCGTCCCGTGCGGGACCACTCCTATCTCACTCCATTTCTAGGATAGATTTATCGTCGATTTTTGGCCTTTGGTGAAATTCTAAAGTTTCAGCCTCTGGTCTAAGTGAATTCGTTCTTTGAGCTGACTCGCAGCCGATCTAGTTTAGGGTAGAACGAATATTCAACTGGATTATTATCACTCTGCCCACGGGGAGAGGGCGATAACAACTTTGCTTGCAAACCACAAAGGCTGCCAGATTGGCAGCCTTTTTTTGTTGTTATTGCGCTAAGAAGTGCTGAGCTACTTTTGGACATAAATGAATCAGCATTCTTACTAATTTAGAGAAAGATGAATCAACACAAATATAGCGCTCCATGAGTTAGCCCCAGTTTATAAACTAACTGCCAAGGCTAACGTTTTATGAGGAAATATTAGGTACTATTTTATACGTGAGTCACGATTTGAATTTAGATAGTCGTTGATCAGCGAGTTTCGGTAAGTACCAAATGGTGCATCACTTGCTGAGTCTCTATGAGTGAGATATCGGCCTTGTAACCGGACTGTATCGCCTGAACTAACAAAAAAGCTAACAGAGTCACCCGTGTCTAATTTTAGGCTTTTGGCAGTAAGCACATCATTGATGTATAAGCTATCGATATAAGTAGTCTCGTCTTCCAACTCGGCAATTGTGAACTGTTTTACATTCTCAGGGACAGTAAAAGAATCTGAGACGGTAGTGTTTTGACCATCTGGAAGCAACTCTCTTATGTATACTTCCTGATCAGAAGTGAAGAACAAATGTGGGCAGGAACCACATTGCCATGCTCTGTTTATTGTATACATGTTGGTAATATCAAAGTCATGTATGCCTACGGAGTGATTTTTGTTTTGGCTTTGAAAACCAATAGATTTTGGTGCAATGACCGTACCAAAACTCAACATTTCTTCTAAGTCGGCAGGCGACCCTGATTGATGGCTTAGTTCCCTAAACCATTCTCCATCGGCAAATTTCGGGATTCTAGAGATTTCATTTGTTGTTATGCCTCCGATTGGAGTAATCAATATGCTTACAGGGATAACAACCGTTTCATTCGGCTTTATAGGTGCTCTAGGTAAAGTATAAGCTAGAGATTTGAGAGCAGCCTTAGAAGTGCTCTCGAAGGTTTGACTCAGGTGTGTTTCACTTTCTAATTGCTCAAAAATAATGTTGGTATCAGAGTTATTTGTAATGGTGAGGAATACCCCCCAAACACCTCTTAATATATACTCTTCGATCAAAGGTACCCCCCAACAGCCATGCTCGTAGGTTCCGATGAGTGCTATCGAAAACTTCTCGTGAACCTTATGATCAAGCATTGCTCTTGTCAGAGGGTCATCTTCTGAGAGCTTTTCAAGCTCCTCAAACTTAGGTGATCTAATAGTATCAAAGTAAGGAAACCTGCCTTGTCTCCCTTCAACAACCTCAGCTTCAGGGTATTCTTTTAAGTAATCTTCAACACTATTAAAGTTATTCCCATATTTACCCAAATCTCGATATATTCCGCTATCACCCCTTGTTAGCTCTTGAAGGGAAGTGAATACATTGTTTTCAACAAGCAACGGATTCATCACAGGGATAACTTCTAAGTTCCTGTTTGCTATAGCAATTAGATCATCAAAGGACTGTGATACCAGATATTTGATAGTCGGTTCTGGAAGAGAGGTCTGTGACTCGTTCAAAAATGCCTTAAGTTCCTCAAGAGAAAATTGAAACTGAGGGTTAATATGAACATCTCTCCCTGCCTGAATGTTAATAGACTCATCACCAGAGTCTATCTTCTGCTTGTTGAACATTGTTACTCCTAGAAACGTGTATCTCTGCCAGATTGGATATTTATGGATTTCTTGCCTGACTTTATCTTTTGATTAGCCAAACTGCGCTTGTTCCGTATCTTTATTGTGAGCACAGCCAACAGAACTGCGGCAATACCAGAGATTACGTACGTTCCAAGACCACTAAATAACCACTCATGATTATCCTGTAGGTATTTTATTAACTTTTCAATGAGTTCCATCATGTTCTCTGAGTTGAATTTAGTAAAAGAAGATTTGTATTGGGCACTAGAACGCCGATGTTCTCAAGTTAAAATTTGCCTCAACCAAGTTCCTGAATCTTTGAGATGAGATATCCTCTATGCGTGCCCAATGTCGGGTAGAGATAGCGGGGGTTGCATATCCCCCCCCTATAAACCTATTTCATTCGTTTATTGATAAGTTTGAATAGCGACTCAAAGCTATCGATTACTTCTTCTGGAAGATAGTTTTCTTTTCCTTCGGAGAGTTTACCCATAAATACTCTTGCTGGTTTTGCTTTTACAAACTGCTTCTTTAACCCGAAATCCTTCATCGCTTTTTCGAATCGTTTACAGACCCTTGGAATATTATCGTTGTATTTGAGATCACCAGTTATTTCATCCCTGTAGGCTTCCTCTGCGAGAGAAAGAAAGTAATCTGAACCAAAAAGGTCTTCAATATCCAATTCATCGACATCGCTATCTATTGCTTCAGAGACTAAGATGACGTTTCTTTTAGATAGCTTGTGATTAGCTATCAAATCGGTCTTAGTGGCAATTGCATCTTTCTCATGATCGAGTAACACCAATAGATTGAGGTGTTGAGACGACAACAAACTCACTAAGTATGGTATTTTTTGGGCCCCTCCGGCTGGAGTTATAGTTATTTTATCCATTAGACCTGTCCTACCCAACGATTTCAGGTATTCAGACATCGAGGACAGGTACCAAAAATCCGTAACCCCTTCAACAACCAAATTGTTTGAACCGATAAATAGCGACTGAGAAACTTCATATCCGAGCGCCGCTTGTAAAGGGAATAACGTAGTTGAATCACCAGTGGGATCATTAGTAACTGTTGTTCCTTTTTCTTGGCATATATTCACGGTCTTAACCGTAGAAAGTTGCTTTGTTGGGACCAAGAAAGGTGAATGCGTTGTATAAATAATCTGATTGCTAAAGTCGTCATCAAGATGTTTTAACAAGTCACTTTGAGATTTTGCGTGCAGATAAAGTCCTGGCTCATCTAGAAGAATGATCGCATTTTCTGCATCCCCGCCGTGTGTATCTGCAAAAAACGTAATATAGAATGAAAAGAACCACCTAAAACCTCGGCTCCTTTCGTTAAGGTTAACTTCAACATCATAAGTAGACGTTGGGTCAGATACGTAAGTATCAAAGAAGTTGCCATCCAAATTGAAGCGGACTTTCAACTCGCGGTCTGTCCATAAGCGTCTAATCTCACGGGTAACAACAGCCCCTGCTCTATTAACGAGCTGGTTTCGTGTCTCAGGATCTGATTCTAACTCTTGGAGCTCAGATGGGTCTATATCCGCAACCTTACACAATTTAATGAAACCCTCGTCCTCCGCAGTCAACTGGTGATTTTGTCTATGCTGACTAAGGATGCTGAGGTTTTGATGTCCATCCAAATGTGGGTATTCATCGATATATACAAAAACAGGGAGGCATTCAATTATAAAGTTAAATGCTTTTTTCTCTTGTTCGCCATCATCTAAAGCCTTAACTATCTGCTCGAACTCATCTTTCAGGTCGAGGAATTCGTCTTGTTTTTCTAACGTGTATTGCGCGGCACCTCTAAACACTTGGTCATATTGGTCTAAAACTGCTTTCAACCAACTATTGGCAGATTGTGTTACAGTTGCTTTCAGCATGCTTACCTGCTGCACAGCAGTATCGACGCTATCAGCATTTTCATCGGTTTTTAAAACATCTAGTAGCGTAACTATTTTATCAATGTTTCTGTTTATTGCTTTTATATCTAAGCTCTGGTTTTTTAAGCGGGATAAACCAATATATCTAGTGCTTCCGTATCGGCGGGAAATAGTGACAGTTGAAACCTCAGACGCTCTAGGAAAAATTGAAGACAGGGATTCTCTATCTTTCTGTGACAGCCTCCATTCGGTGTTAAGGAATGGTGTGTTTTCATCCTGTTCAGCAAGTCTGCGATCGCGCGGGAAGTTCTTTATGGCTTCAATATCAGTTATGCCACCCGGAGGATTTAAGTGTTGAAGAGCAAGCAAAATGTTAGACTTGCCACTTTCGTTACGACCTAGTATGGCTGTTAAATCATTTGTCGTAATCTCACCACTATCATTGATTGAACGAAAATTTCTAACTCGGAACTTAGTAAGTTTCATCATTATTCCTTTTAAGAACTACTACTGACAATCTGCGCTAAAATCGCCGCGATTGCCGTGGCAAAAGCACCTGTCAGCGCAACCCAAACCTTCATATTGTTGTGCCTCGAGTCTTCTTCAAGACGTCGATTCTCGGCTTCTAACCCAATCATATTTGTTACTAGGTTAAGGAGTGTCTGCATTTCTTCAGAGGACAATGGTGCTGACCTTTCCTTGAGACTGCTTTCTCCCTCAATATGTTTCTTTACTCTTCTCGCATACCTGATATGCAGAGAGTACAAAGGTTCTTTCTGGGCACTTAGATTAGAGGATTTTCTAAAAAAGGCGGGGTATCCATCAAGAACATTCTCTACATCTTCTAAATCCAAGCCAATGCTATCAGCTATGTTTCTTGGTGTTCTGCTGTTCCATTTTTCATGAGCACCTAGATGCTGAATTAATGCGATTAAACAGTGAAAATCGTTTGTAAAACTACGCTCAACGACCTCAGAAACGAGTGTAATTGGTTTCGCGCTATCCATTTTATTAGCTTACCTATTGAATATGACATAGTTAGAGCCCACACTGAAGGTGCCTCCTATTAGCTCGTTGTTAGTTTTCGAGCACACCAGACAGAAAATAGAGTAATTATCGTTACTCATTGTTTTTACTTAAAATTAATGATGATTTACCCAAAACTAGATAGCTCTTTAATCATTAAGTTTAGCTTTGGGTGTGGAGTGTTTTCTGAGTCAATTGATACAGTGGTCTTTCTGTTACCCATAATCCGTACGTGGCCATCCCCTATGGGGTTAGTTGCATTGCACAGGCTTAAGCAATATCTTTTAAATGGGAGTGCTCAGAAATGTTATGAATAACAACTCTAAACAGAAAAGGGGCAGAAATCAGCGTAGGCTTTCTCAACTCATTTTTTTACGCTCTCAGCAACACAATTGTGATACCCCATACCATCTTAATCACTCAAAGTACCCAATAGCAAAAATGCCACGCGTTAAAAAAGACTCTGGGGCTGTATTATATATTTTATTTTTTCGTCATTAGTCGACACGCAACCGAAGTGTCGTCCCATTTAGTTGCAAAAGTGTCTGATACGACATACCACCCATTTGCGGGATTATCTGAACCATGATGTACACCCATACACGAGCACTGGCACTTGTGCCCTCCCGCCTTCCAACATGCTGGAGCGCATTTTTGTTGCTCCCTATATTGTTGTATAATATATACTTTCTCATATTTATGTAGACTGCGGGTAACTAAGTCATTGAACCAAGTGTTTGGAGTTTCCCACCATTTATATTTCGTATTCCATTTAGGCTTTCTAGCTGCATTATTTCTAAGCCACAACATATTCATGTTATCAAATGGAAGTTTTACATATAATGGAAGCCCTTTTTTCCCTGTCCGGTACAATACAGGAATTTCTTGTTGTTCTAATAATTCGGCCAACCTTTTATCATCTACTTCAAATTCCATCATTAACTACTACCATCGCAAAGCACAGAGTACTTCTTATGTAAACTTCCCAACCAAGAACACAACATACTGTAAAAGAAATAAAATGAACAACTAAATTTTTTTTCGTTTCGACAAGATAAATTAATTACATATTTAATTTGTGCCTGATTCATGTCTGGCTATGTTTTCATCGAATCGTTGAGACATGGTTATAAAAAATAAGCTCAAGAACAGCAGTGGAAGGTAGAGGTTAGGAACAGAGGAGTGCATCAAAGTGCCAAAAGTACGAATTCATACTGCTGGGGTAGTATGCTTATATCTACAGCGAGAATTGATCTTGGAGGTTGGAAAAGCCGAACCTTTAAGCGGTAGATTCGGCTTTTTATTCAGTCGTTCAGTTAACTAACCGACACTATGAACTCAAGTTTGCTAACCGAGTTCGTATTCTGGTGCAACGGCGGATAATGTCAGATACATTTCGTTTATTAGCTTTTCGCCTGCTGGATTCGAACTCACCACCAGTTGCAATATCAAACAATTTTTCAATCTCTATTAAGATATTCTTTTTGGGATTGACTGTCTCAATGCTTTTTTGTGATTTGTTAAGAAGCGGTAAAATTCGATTAGTATGAGTTGAAAGTAATAATGTATGGTTCGCTTTGATTTTGGCTTGCTGGACAGCGTTGGTCTTTGTGTTCTTTGGGCTATAGTCGTTAGACCAATAATCTACTGCGTTTTCCTCAAAATCTCGAAGAGCATCTCTGGCCTCGTTTATAGCAGCACGTAGTCGTTCACTCTTTTCTTTTGACTTCCAATAAAGGAAGTTGAAAACAAATGCCGCAATTACAGAGAAAACAGCACCACCAAGAAGCTCAACCAACGAACCTGAAGGTGTAGAAGAAAGAGTGCTGTTTAATTCCCTTAGCGCCTGGAGAAGCTTCTCACTATTGGCGTTGAAGGAGGCTGACTGGTTCAGTGAGTGGATTGCTTCGGCAATAGCTTTTTTAGAATCAAAGCTATTACATTGCGAGCCCTCTGCAATAGTCTTATTGAGACTCTCTAGAACATTAATTAGTTCAGGGTATTGTAAATCTAGATTTTCTTGAGGGGTTAGTGAAAAATTGCCTGTGACATTATCACAGGCAATCTCAGGTTGATCTCTTGATACAGCAGAAGAACTCATGCAGCACCGAACGGTTTGGTTGGTTCATATTTTTTCGAGTCAAACTTTGCTTCTGAAATGTACTGACGTACTTTCTTTTCATAAAATGCGAAGTCACTATCTGAGTATTTGAACTGAATTTTACTCAATAGAACATCGGCTTTCATGTAGCCATATTTGACCATTCCTGCAAAGCCCTCAGTTAAAAATGAAGAGCCATAACCGTCAACATCATCATCCAAAATTATGGTCAACGTCTCACCGCTTGCTAGCTCTGATAGCTTAGCCTTTAAGTGCTTTTCTCGGAACTCTTCACCGCTACCTTTACCATCACTATAGTACCTTCCTTGTGGATCGTTGCTGAATTGTTGCCCTATATTAAATACACTCATGATAAGTCTCTTCATTATAATACTACGCTCCAGATTATTAGTGTGCCTAACAGAGGTCGCTGCAGAGCGTAAGAACCAGTTGATTCAATCCCACCTTCCATTGAGTAGCTATAATGCCCTGAGCTACTTAAGATTGATAATCTACCATTTTTTAATTGCTTAATAAATTCTAGTAGATCTTGCAACCCCTTTCCTCTATCGTTTTCGTCTGTGCTAGTTCTATCAATTTCAACCGCTGCTCTCAATAAATGCTCGTCTTTAAGTTGCTTAAATTTATCAAGTGGCAAGTGAGCGAAAAAGCTTTTTACCTTTTCTCCAAACTTTGATGTCGGCAGAGTTTGAGGAATCCCTATTCCCTGATCATAAAAAGCAACCTTAAGGATTCTTGAGGGCTCATGGTAAGAACCTGTCAGGAACCACTGCTTTTTGGGGCTTCTCGCCTCAAATGACTCAGGGTAGGCATGGTGACTTACATTGGTAATGGCTTCTCCTAAACCTGTATGGAGAAAAGTCCATTTATCGATTTCATCACCAACAATTTGTTTTAAGTCTTTCTTGAGTTCTCTTGGTTTGCCTTTAACTCCACATTGCCCCTTTTTGAATCTAACAAGCCTTTTGTCAGAACACGGGTGACCATCAGTACAGGGTTTGTATTCTGGTTTATTTGTAAATAGGTCAAAAAAACCAAGATCATGGAATTGACTGTAAATATCGTCGTCCCATTGTCCGATCTTCGGAGTTAGCTCATTACGCAAGCTATCATCCCAGCTTGATATTTCTGCGGTAAGTACAAGCGCTGCTGGCGTCGAAATCGACTTTAGGTTATCAAAATTTACAGATACTAAGTTGAAAGAACTTTTGGGTAGTGCGCGACCTTTATTTTTTTTCACTAGTTCAACAAGTTTGCTGATGACAGTGAGATGCTGCATTGTCACATTGTAATTCTCACTAAAGTCCATATGTTCAGGTAGACAAATAATGATGCCTTTGTACTTTTTTTTCTTTTTCTTTTTGCTACGAAGAGCCGGTCCTTTCATTTTTTTTGGTGGTGCGTAATGGTGTATTAAACCATTTTGCATCTCACGTTCAATCAATTCGTTTACAGGTCCGTAAACATCTCGCCCAATATGAACGAACGGTGATGTCGGGACTATCCATTGTTTAGTTCTATGCTTCAAACTGCGGATAACATCACGTTGTCTCTGTTTATCAGTAAGTTGTCTCACTTAAAGCTTTACCTCAAGATTTCCTACCAAGTCATTAGCATCAATACCCAATTCGTTTTCTAACCAGTCAATTAGGTCAAATCGCTTTGAACCAACTTTAATTTTTGTTTCTATCCTAGCCGTTTTAAATGTTCGAGCCTCGTTGCTTTGGTGACAAACACCCCGAATATATGCTTTTTTATTGCCGTCAAACCCAAATTCAGTGGGGGATATATTACGTCGTTCTTTCTCATCATATTTACGGTATGTGAATTCGATGTCTTTAGCTTCACCTACCCATAAAACTGTAAGTTCTCTCTTCCAATCTTCTACTGAATCGTATGAGCGTGTTCCTATCTGGTGATTTAAACTAAGTCGAGAACAGAGCTCTTTTTGTTCTTCAAGGCTAAATTTTCGAAGTTTCACAAACTCGTCAAAAGCAGCTCTGTCTTCTAGAGTTTTTTTCATTCTACGCTTAGCAAATAAGAGCCAAATTATGAAAAGGGCAATGCTTAACCCTACAAGATTAATGAAAAGCTCCATTTAATACACCTTGCGACTACGAGTGAGCGAAGAATTGTAACTGAATTCAACAACCAAGCCACCTTTTGCAATGTATTGAATTGCATATTTGTGATCAATCATTTATTGGCATTAATTCACCCAGCACTACCTGTAGTCTTCAGGCCTATTAACTGCATGAAAAGCAACCAGCCTTGTGCCCTTCAAGCGAGATAAAACATTGTCCTACGTTTTACGCCAAATTATACTGTTTTTATATACAGTTAAATTGAGTCTTTATTATGTCTATCCGCAATTTAAAAGATGGTTCTGCCAAACCTTGGCTTTGCGAATGCTACCCAAATGGTCGCTCCGGTAAGCGTGTTCGCAAGAAGTTTACAACCAAAGGCGAAGCCGCCGCTTTTGAATGCTTCACGATGCAAAAAGTAGATGAAAAGCCTTGGATGGGGGAAAAACCTGACCACCGCAGGCTTTCTCACCTTATTGAGCTCTGGTACTCACAATACGGCGTCAGCCTTGCCAAAGGCCATGTTATCCATAGTAAGTTCCGGAGAATGGCTAACGCTATGGGTGATCCTGTATCCACCGCCTTTGTGGCCAAAACATATTCTGAGTTCAGAAGTAACCGAATGAGTGGCCGAATTAGCTTTGTTGATGAGCGCTGGCAAAAGGGGCCACCAAGCATTGCGACGCTTAATTCTGAGCTCGCTCGCTTTAAGGCGATGTTCAATAAGTTAAAAGAGCTTGGTGAGTGGAAAGGGCCAAACCCTCTAGAAGAAGTAAAGCCATTTAAAGACCACGAGCGAACCATGGCTTTCTTACAAAAAGAGCAGCTCACTCTTTTGCTTGAACTAGTCGAAAAACACCAACGCACTGATATGATAAAAATAGTTAAACTGTGCTTGTCTACAGGGGCGCGTTGGAATGAAGCCGCGCAGCTAAAAGGCTCTCAGCTAAGCAAATATAAAGTGACGTTCACCAATACTAAGACCAAAAAGAACCGCTCTGTACCTATCTCTGAGGAGCTTTACAACGAGATATACAAACCAACCTCAGAAAAGCTATTTGAAGAGTGCTATACACCGTTCTGCTACATATTGAAGAACAAACTAGGCATCACCCTGCCCTCTGGCCAAGCTTCCCATGTTTTGCGTCATTCATTCGCAAGTCACTTTATGATGAATGGCGACAACATTTTAGTGCTGAGGGATATTCTCGGTCACTCCGATATCAGCATGACAATGCGCTATGCCCACTTCGCACCAGATCATCTCTCTGACGCCATTTCCTATAACCCGCTTGCCAATCTGTAACCTGCCGCCACAAAAATTTTTTGCTCGGCTGTCGCCACTTTGTCGCCACTTACCAAATTTTGGGCAAAAAAAGAGCCGCAAAAAGCGGCTCTTAACAGTTCGATTTTTCCTGTTGAAACAACCATAAATTGATAATTTCATTCCCCATAATTTCAATAATTTACCTAAAAACAACCATATGTTGATATCACCAAAAACAACTATAAGTTGATATTTTTGTGAAAGTTAAGATTTAGTCGAATGAGGTCTGAAAGAAAACTACTTTCAAATATTGGCTAATCTTTCAAAAGACGACTTCTTAAACCGGAGACTCACATTTTGGGCATTTTATATTAGTCGGTGGCTATTCACAATAAGGCTTGAGCTGTTGCAGGGTGGAGGAATACTCCCGCCTGCAAATCATTGTTGTTCGGTAGTGGATATTCGATGTGCTCACCTGTATCGATGAGTTTTGCTTGCTTTAAAGAAAACCAAGTTCTAGCGGCATTACCTTCTAAGCTTCCCCATACTTGGATAGTTTCATTTTGGACCTTCCAAGCGTCATATAGGCATTTGTATAAGTCGTTGTCATCGAGTTGCTTAGCATAATTCTTATCATAAAGAAGCTTGTTATCATCCACTACTGTCCTACCCTAAACGTTAAAGCACATATGAATACATTCACTATCTGATTCCTAAACGAATTAACAATTCACTTGTTAGCTGAGCCAAAGCATCATGGTGCTTCTTTTGTTGAGTTTTCATTGCCCCCCCAAAAAGGTCATTCCAGAAAGATCTATGCTTTCTAAATAGCGCAAGCTCTGCTTGAATTTTAGGAACATACTCAGACATCAGGCTGGCAACGTTAGCTTGCTGTTTCCTAGCTTCACACAATTGAGATGTCGCTTGAATCAATAATGTATTTAGCTTTTCACACTCTTCCGTTAACTCACGTTTTTTTTCTTTTAGGGTATCGACTTTTTTGTAAGCGTTTTTAGTTGAAAAAAACACAATTGGAGCAGCGACAATCCCCCCAAGAACCCAGAAGCCACCAGCCATACCTGCACCACCAGTTGCAATAGAGCCTCCACCAAACCAAGCCAGTGTTGCGTTAGTGGCAGCAACGCCGGATAGAGAAGAAATAGCTGTTCCGGTTGATGCTGAGCCGACTAATGTAACGAGACCCCAAGCGCCCAGCGCTGCGGAGCCTCCAACTAAACCACCAAACCCGGTATTCAAACTCGTATTAAATCCGGAATAAAACTTGTCCAATTGACTTAGCGAATATCGGATTTCTGACTTACTAGTAACCTTTTTTGCTTTCAAGATTCTACTTACAGGCTTCAGTAGCTTATTAAGGCCTGTTAGTTGCTCGCCTATTGCGGATAAGCTTTCATTTGTATCTCGTTCGATTGATTCAATCTTTTTACGGACTGGCTCATATACCGCACTATAAATATCCGTGTAATGTTTATTATGCATCTCTAGCATATATGAACCACCAAGCGAGACAATACCGCCTATGATTTTACTGGTATTTCGGAGAATCCCTCGCTTACTATCAGTTGATTCATAAAAATCAACTTCTTCGAACACATTTTCTAGTGAAGCAAATGAATCATTAACAATATCTTTCAATGATTTAGAAGTGCAATCGGTGATTTGTTGATAGGCAAGAATCGAGTTGCCCGTATTACGGTATGCTTGGATAAAAGAGGACACTTAAAATACTCATAGTGAACTTGGATAACTGCAAAAGTAATTTTACCACACAGCATACCAATACACACAACTTAGATTTTGCTTAAGATCAATCAAATGTGTAATGTTGCTATCTCACATGCTTTACGCAAGCTATCCGATCCCGTAGTTTTGGTTGTTCCATTGAGCGGATAGCTGCTTTAAGGTGCTAGACAAGCCTTCACCCACAAATAATCAATTAGAGCCTCTATGCTTTGAGTCGCTCTTTACCCAATCTAGTGAGTACCTCTTTAAGTGTAACCTCGTAGTCTTCAAGGTAATTTAACAGCTGCGCTCTCCCCAAAATTTCAACACCACATGTGGTCGCTATTTCGTGAGTTCTTTTAGCTAACGATGGTGAGTTGGTGACGAAGATCAAGCGCTCAAAAGTACTTCTCATCGCGGATTCATAAATAGGTTTAGCAGAATGAATCTCCTGTATCCCTTTATAGCCATCATATTGTCTTTGCGTAAACTTAGCCTGCACTAGAATGTTACCGCTACGACTGAGTAACACACCATCAGCACCATGGTCAGCTCCATTATTCGTAAGCCACGTGCTTTGACTACCGGTAATCTTTGCCAGCAATTCTACACATAACGCTTCAAACTGCTGCCAACTTAACTTATCAAGTTCAGCCGCTGTAATACGTTTATCAATCAATTCACCAGAAACCGCTCCTCCAACACCTGCTGGTTGTGGAACAACATCTTCCGGTGTGACAACAGCGTCCTTCAGCAAAGTTTTTAGAGTAAGGAGCCTATGTAGATTTACATCAAATGATTCAAATTCAGGGTGATGTAACAGCGGAATGTAAATATGAACCTCTTTTTCCTGTCCGATACGATAAACCCTATCCGTAGCTTGAGCTTCTTTAGCTGGGTTCCAGTGCCGCTCTAAATGAACAACATGATTCGCACCGACTACAGTTAAACCGACACCAGCCGCAACTGGCGACATTACAATTAAGTTAAAACCTTCTTTGGCTTCAAAGTCTGCAATCATTGATTTTCGAGTTGGGACAGATTTACGCTTTGCTACGGCTTTAGCATCACCATTAATCACTGAGAGCGGACCTAGGTTATAGATCTGTCCCAAAGTCACGCTTAAGAAACTTTGTAGTCGTTTGTTAACCGCAAAAATAATACACTTCTCATGTTTACTTCGTACTCGATCTAAAGTCTCAAGCAAGGAAGCTAGTTTTCCTGATTCTCCGTATAAAACCCTAGCTGATTTTGCATTTTTTGGAATATCAAGGCGACCTCCATCACTTAAGCGAGGATGTAGCGAACTATCTCTTAGCCTCATCAACGTGGTAAGTGCGTGGCTCTCTTCATTCTCAAGTTGGTTACTAATAGTCCCTTCGTAAACATCTCTCTGGTAGCCAACCATTGTCGACTTAAGTTCTTCTAAATATTTCCAGTTTTCAAATTCTCCGCCAGCATACATATGTTTTAGAGGTAACCCTTTAAGGTTGTCCTCTTTAATGCGTCTCAACATCAATGCCCCGACCGCTATACGAAGTTCTCTGCCAAGCCTAGCTCTTGTTTCTTCAACTTCATCACCAGCAGCTTTAAGAATTGGTGAAATATACCGAGCACGAAATTCTTGATAGCTACCCAGATGGCTAGGGCAAGCTGTATCCATCAAACACCAAAAATCGGCTAAGCTGTTTTCTACAGGCGTACCCGTAGCCACTAGTTTGAAATCAGCTTTTAGCCCCTTAGCTGCACGAGTTTGAAGTGCATTTGGGTTTTTAATGTTTTGGGCTTCATCGAAAACTACGATACCCCAATCAATCAAACACATGGAGAACTGGTAATCGCGCAAGGTTTGATAAGTAGTGATAACCAATCGCTCTGGTAGATCTAATCGGCCTGGACCAAAGTGTTTCCCTACTTTCAAAGAATACTTGGGTTCTAAACTATCATCAGATGCACTTTGGCTTCGAATCTCTACACCACCCACGCGATAGTCATTTAGCTCAGCAGCTGATTGCAAAATAACTACATCGTTGAATGGCGAGCGTTTAAAGGTTTTATCTACCTCATCCTTCCAGTTTTCCAATAAACTTAAAGGAGCAACTATCAGCACAGGTTTCTTCGTTTCACCACTAATTTGTTGTCGTTGATAAATATGTTCGATTGCAGAGAGAGCCATAAAAGTCTTACCCAGCCCCATATCATCAGCTAGCAAGGCTCCACTAATTTTCGAGTCTGATGAGCTTTTTTGTTCAACGCCTAAAATCCAACGAACACCAATATCCTGATGTGGAAAAGGTGTACGCTTGTGGTTTTCCCAATTTAACTCACCATCCCATGAAATATCAGAAATCAGTTGTTCAATTTTAGGAGAATTTTCAGACAGCTCTTCATCATTTAGGTCAATATCAACAACATGTATTTCTGATCTTTCTGATTCAGTCTCGGTATCTTCTGCCTCCACCTCACTAGAAAGGTCTGTTTCAGGGTTAGATATCTTGTGACCTATTTCTTTTAGAACTTTCTCAACAGCTACAGGCTCACTGATATCGTATGATTTTCCTTCATAATCTAAAACAGTTGCTCCGGTTTGTTGGGCATCTTCAATCTTCTTAGTTACGTCCTCAAGAGTTGTTTTATCGCAAACTCTATCAGCCAGCTTAGATATTGGATTAATCACGTCAGATGAAAAGGAAGCTCCAAACCAATCAATGCCTGACTCGTCCGTTTCTCCAAAATAGGCGTGTTTAAAGACTGTCGCACCATGAACCCTGATAGAAAAGCCTAAATCAAGATCGACTAAGCTCGCATCAATATATGCAGTAGGGTTCTCCAAGAACGCTTTAACTTGTTTTTGAGGTATGACTCTATTGCTAAGAACTTCTTTTACAGCCATGAGCTTTTCTTCAGAAAACAAGACTATTTCATCACCCACTTTCAGCGTAACGGCGTTGTCGCTTTGCAACTGTCCCAGAACCTTTTGAATCGCCTCATGGCTCGCACTTTGCCCCATGTTGGGAGTCAATATCAGCTCACCTTGAGAATTCAGTTCTGCTTCTACCGTGATTTTATTTGGTGTTAGTATTCTTAGCTTTTCAAAGTGCTTTAGATTCAACTTACAACCACTCTTTTGAGCCTCTTGTAAAGAGTGTAGGTAAAGTAAGTTATCGTATTCAGACTGAGCGGACTTTCCATGGGCTTTATGTGCGTTAAAAACCATAAGCTGCTCGGGCGTTAACAGATACTGCTCACTTTGACTAAACCGAATGAAAGGTCCATCCACAGTGTAATTTAACGTTGTTCGACCCTGTTTGGTTGTTACCGAAAGGTCAATTTTAAAGGTAGGTGTACTAGCTTTTCCTTGAATGTCAGCATCAATAGCTCCTTGCCAAACCGAAGGAAAACCAAGCAAAATTCTCAAATCAGAGTCGAGCCTTACCGCTGTTTCAGGTGGCATAATAAAGCCATCTGGAAATGAGCTTACATCCCCCTGCTCTTCAAGCATTTTAAGAGCAACATATTGTGCTGTTATCCACTCATCAGCTTTACCAGCTTTAATTTTCTCTAAGGTTTTCTTGGAGGTAGTGAAATCAAGACTATCATCACAGACCAACTCAAATTGAGACGTCTTATCTAGACCAGAAAAGAACTTACTGATTAAAGAAGTTAACTCCACTCTCGCACCCCATAACGTTGTTTAAAGTCAATATAATCTTCATTTGAAAGCACATCTTTAGGCGTCAATTTAATTCCCAGCCCTTTAAGTGCGGTAAGTGCTTTTCGCTGCCATGAGTAGCCAATTGGCGAGTGCGTTATTTTTGCTACAGCTCCCGATGATAATCGTGTCATCTGATTATTGATCCCACTGGTTAGCTGAGAATACGTTGGCCTAACAATGTCATAATTAAATACGCATACTGACGAATCTAAATGCTTGTACAACCACAAGTAACAACTGTGGCTTCCCTCTACCATGTGCGCACCATTCATTTGCACATAAATTATAGATTTATCACCATCTTTAACAGTCGAGAAATTGGGTAAGTGCTTAGGGTCATAGTTTCTCTTCAAATACCTTGCAGCATCCTGACTCAAATAAAGCCGAGTATTTGAAATAATCCCTGCATCAAACATCCCCTCTAAGAAACTTTTCCTAGATGGGTACATTCTCTGTAACTCGTAATTAGCTGAAGAGTATGAATAATCCTCCAACGCTTCCAAAAACAACTTCAAATCTAGTTTTGATAACCATCCGCGAACAGCTTGAATCAGATTTGGTTCTAAACCCTTCCACCACTTAATGTATCTTGGATTTGAACTTGGTACTCGTGGATCACCGCCAATCGCTAAGATCACATTCATCCAAGGCTCACTGATGTGAGCACCTATCGAACGGGCAATCAAAATTCTAAGAATTTGATGCCCTAACAAACTTTCAGAGTCATATCGAGAATCAAAAACCGCCGTTTTTTGAACCTCATTTAGGAGAGGATGATCTTGGCCTAATGGTATGGTGTTTAACTGCTTAATATAGTAGATGCCTTTAGCCGCCGTTAAATATCTGCCATTTGCATAACGTTCCAGCTTCATCTCCACAATTAAATGATCAAAATCGATATTATTTTGAATAGCTCTTTCCGCAAGCCACTGGGGGCCATTGGTTGACAAGATATTTTCATCAAACTGCTCATCATTGCCTCGCAGCCTTTTAGCCTCCAACAACCAGTCTGCTGTAGCTTCCAAGTCTGCCAGTCGGTCATACTCAGATAAGAAATGCTGATAAAACGACTCTATGACTAAAGAGCTTGGTTTTTTTACAATTTCTGTAATCTTATTAAGTAATCGACGCGTAATGCTGACATTTTTCTTCGCATCCGTATGTAGCGAGAGAGCTAAGGCGCGAACGTGTACAGAGCTATCTATAACGTCCTCAACTCTTTTCTTAGAGGCAAGCGCATTACATACTTCTCCATATGCAGTTCGGAACTTATTGTTTTCAATACCGGCACTCTTAGAAAGCACCTCTAGTTGATTCGATAGACGTGCAAAATCCTTGATGGCTAGACCAAAAGGATTAGCTGGCAAACTAACCTTGAGCTTTTTTATATTTAAACTCACTGTCCAACAATCCTCTCGAGCTCAGCAATCGATGGTTTCTTAACTGTAAATCGAATATCAATACGCCTATTCTGACTCTTTTCTTGCTGATTAGACTCTTGTAAATTGGCTCGTCTTGTAGCCGCATAACCACTAACCGAAAATAGCTTTGCATGATATGCGTTTTCTAAATCACCAAGTTTAGGCGTTAAACTGAGTTCATTTTGCCAGACATTCCAGACAGATATTGCTCGATCAGTTGATAAGCCCCAGTTCCCTTTTCCTCTGTAATGGATACCATCGCTATCAGTATGACCTTCAATAAATACGGTATCGAGATATTGAAATCGGTCTTTCTTCTGAATTGCTGAATGAAGAACAACACCTATGTCTTTAAGTGCTTGCTGTATGGTTGCATCGTTCGGAATTGATGATTTACCTGATGCAAAAGTCAGTGTACTTTCGGGGATCCGAATTACCGTATCATTATCAGCAATTTCAACAATGACGTTTCTTTTAGCAAGTTCGTCTCGAACATCATAAATTATATTCTTTCTTGCTAACTCAGCTTGCTTAAGCTCTTCAATACCAGCTTCGACATCATTGGTCTTTTGAGTTAATTCAATTATCAGAGCAACAGCTGCAAGTATAAAAATAACGAGCAAAGCAGACATTAGATCAGAAAATGAAACCCAGTATGGATTTTCTTCATCTACTGAGTTTGGGGTATGCGAACGAATACCTCTACGCATGTTGGCTCACTTTATCTTGAATTTCATCGACAACACTAGAAATAGCTCGAACAGCTGTATTCATGCTCTCTGCATACTGTGTACTACTATTCGCCCAAACTTTGAGGTGCTCGGCAGTTTGTCCATTAGCCTGTTCTGCATATTCTTCAAGCAGTTGAGCCATTTGTTCCGTTAACTCTTTTACATTGCGCTTCATTTCTGAAGTGAGCTCGTTAAGATTATCTTTTTGTTCCACAAGGAACTCATTTTGGTTTGTTCGAAGCGTGCTAAACGATTGTTCTGCACTATTCAACATATTATTTATCTGCTCTGCAATTGCGCTAAACTTACTTGTATCTTCCAGTAATTGCTCTCTTAGCGTATGAATTTTCACAACGCCTAACTGGTTTTGTTCCGCTAAATCCTTCGTACTGTTAACTGCTTCAGTAACAGCTCCAGATAGTTTGTTGCCCGCTTCTTTAATATTTGAACCAAACACATTCATACTATCAGCCGCAGCTCGTAACTCATTCGCAGAAAGCTGCATACTCTCAGTGGCTCGAGCAGATGCCGAAACAGATGAATCAATGCTGCTTTGTAATTGTTTACCTTGCTCAATAATATTATTAGATGTGGTTTGCTGCGATTCAGTCGCCGCTTTCACTTGAGCTAGAAGCTCATCCGTTCCAGCTTTCATCGCCTGCGTTTGATTCACAAATATATCATTACGCTCTTTTTCCATCTGACTTACCATCCCATCACGTTCGGAGAACGTTTGGGTTAGTTGGCCAACTTGATTCTGAACAAAATCGGTCAACACTTGGCTTTGTGCTGAAACATTTTCTACTAAATCTTTAATCGTTCTTTCCATTGAGGAAGCCAATTTCTGCTCACGTTCAGAAGCAGCTGATTCTCTTTTAGTAAGCTGCTCACCTAATTCAGAGACTTGTTTTTCTACAAACTCTGTTAGAACACGCTTCTGCTCATTACCCTGAGTAACTAGCTCAGAAACTTGAACTGAGATCGTTGAGATCAGTTCTTTTTCTCTTTCTGAAGATGTGGTTTGCTGAACTTCTAACTTATTGACGAAAGCAGCCATCGAAGTACTCATTGATTCTAAAGTCTTATTTACGTTTTGAGACGCAGAGTCCATCGCGACACGTTGTTGCTCGCCTTGTTGACCAAAACCGTCCATGAAAGATTGAAGAACACTTTCAAGCGCTTTTTGGTTACCGTCTGACGTCTCATCAACAAGCTTATTGATAGCCGGGGCCATGATTTTTTCAAGACTACTCTCGAGACCTTGTTGAATACCCTGCGTTGCTTGAACTAATGACTCCTGCATTTTCTCGCCAATTTTCTCAGCAAGCCCTTGTAGGCTTTCTCGAGATTGCTGGCTGTTATTTGCAATAGATTGCAGCTGATATTCCGCACTTAATCGAGGGAACATCCTGTCAATACGGTTTTGCAAAGACTTAATTTTCTTTCTAATTACTTGCTCGAGAATTTTCTCAATGAAGTTGAATGCAACACTGAGTAAAACACCCCAAACCGATGTCATAAATGCGATTTTTGCGCCATTTATAACTCCAGCAACGCCGTTTTTCATCTCATTGACATCAACGTTGCCCGCAATATTTAGATCTGAAAGTCCGAGCTGTAAGCCGACAAAGGTGCCAATAACACCCAGAGCCGTTAAAAAACCAGGAACCGCCGCAATCATTCGGTTTTCAGTACTACCACCAGCTAAACTAGAACTGTTAAAGAAATAGTCGGCATCAAATGTGTTATGCAATCGAACAACGTCATCAGCATCTTTTACTTCGAGCAGTGTTTCGTCAAACTCTAGCCATAAATGCCCTACGGAATTTTTCTTTTTTTCAGCTCTAGAAATCAAATCGTTTCGAGCATCTGACGGAGTCGACTTCTCCGCGTAATCCAGGGACTTGTTAAGCCAAACTACTCGTAGTATTGCCCGAATAAATGCAACCACCGAGCAAATTAAGAAAAATAGAGCTACCCCCCATAAAATAACCACAAACAAAGCACTCAATTGCTCAGGAGTTTGAGGTGGCATTACATTTAGACTGCTCAAGTCTGGCCATAAACTTGAGAGATTAAGGCTATTGGTCATTCAAATTGTTTCCAAGATTAGTTGTTTAATAAAAATGTTCTTTAGTGTTGGGACTTTTACATCCCAACCATACGCTGCATGCTTTGCTTCCAAGATGCTTTAAACGCAGTATCTTGGGTAAAAAACTTATAGCGTTCTAATTCGTCTTTGCGATGTTGAAGCATGATTTCTTTCAACATCTTCTCAAACGCTAGCTCTCACGTATGAGGCTCGGCGTTGTTTTGGTATTTAGCTTCGAAGTCTGGGGGATTTCGGGTGCTCTCAGCATCAAGCCCCTTTTTCAACAAACGCAAAACACCATGACACTTGATCATACGATCAAAACGCTCAGGATTTTTCTCTGCCAATCGTGGGGGCTGATGCGCTTAAGTTTTTCTAACTCACTCGCTTGAGTATCTTCGAGGAACTGCCAAAACAAACGGGAATCTAGAGCGTACTGTTTATCAAAGTCACTTGGAGAGCCAATGAGATAAAGCTCATTATTGTAATTAAGAAGCGCTTCACCCAGCGCTAGCTCCTCTTTACAAATACCTGCTAAACCTTTTTCTATTAAGGCGTCTAACGCCTGTTCATTTGTTTTACTAACCATAAATACCACGTTCTTTGGTTTGATTACTCGAAGTTTTTATTGACGTTTATAGTGCTGACCAAATACTGCCATCATGTCTTCTAGATAGGCATCGATGTCCTTTTTACTCTATAGTCCCTGAGCTTTCACACCAAATATCTCTCTTAATTTCAGTGCATCAAAATGGGACTTCCAAGCAAAATCAATACGCTTTTTGTCAACGTCTCGATTGCTATAAGAGGAGTTATCACAGAGACTAAGTAATACTAAATTACCAAACTAGCTTAAAGTTTCATATGCTAACTCACACTTATACTCATTATTTTGATGGTGAACATGTTCTGCTGAGTTTTTGGACCTAATTCGGTACTTTTTGAACTTATTCAACTCCCCAGAAGACAACGAAGATTCTGAAGCCTTCATTTGTTTCCGAATCAAATATTCAAGCTTATGAAACCAGTAGTGCTCGAAAGTCGTCCCTAACGACTTTGCAAAATATGTCGATTGAGATTGCCATCTCTGGCAGTTTGGCTCTATGCCTTCAGCGAGTACAAAGCTGGCCTCTTTTGAGTATCAACAGACTGTGACATTTTGTTGTCGATTTTTTAGTAGCTCCAACACCTCAGAGTCTTACTAAAGCTTGAAGTAAACGGCGTTAACCAATACTGAGCGATGCGCTCGCCAGTAAAGTTACGAACCCTCTGTAATAAAACTAGCTCGCTTATTTTTTGGGTCGCGGTTTATGTAGCGTTTGCCCTTTGATTCACTTGGGTACTGACGAATTAATACCAGCTGCTCCTCTGTCGCATCATCACGCTCAACCCATTTCACAACCCAACGGCCAAACTGGTGGTGAACCTACAATAATGTTTCGATAAATTGCTTCACTGATTGCTCATCACCATTGATAAGTAGTTCAAATATTTCCAATAAGCGATCGCTATAAAGGCGTGAGTCAATAACATCGGGAACTTGATGTTCGGCCCGCAGTAAACCGTTTCAACGTCTAAATCGTAGGTTTCAAATTTCGCTTGTTTGGTGTTATCAGAATTGAGCTTGCTTTAACTTATGATGCTAACTCAGCAATCGACAGGCCAGACAAAGCTTCTAATGTTTCATCTTTTGCGGCGAAGCGTTTAGCATCAAAAAACGCCGAATGTTCTGGTTCAATTTCCAAATTCTCACACGACCCCATGGCTTCAGAACTCACCTCGTCGTCTGATTTGAGTTTCTCTACCTCTTTGGTCAAGAGATCTAACGCCACGCCCATCTGTTTCAAATAAGCATTGTCGGCGATCGTTTCCTTAGACAGAACTCGATAATTCTTAAGCCCTGCTGGGCTCCCAAAAAACTGATGAACTTACTCACGAGTTAAAAACTGCTGGTGCTGATCACTGCCCTCTGGCCAAGCTTCTCATGTTTTACGCCACACGTTTGCGAGCCACTTTATGATGAATGGCGGCAACATTTTGGTACTGAGGGATATTCTCGGTCACGCCGATATCAGCATGACTATGCGCTATGCCCACTTCGCACCTGATCATCTCTCTGATGCCATTTCCTATAACCCACTTGCCAATCTGTAACCTGCCGCCACAAAGATTTTTGCCCGGCTGTCGCCACTTTGTCGCCACTTAGCGAATTTTGGGCAAAAAAAGAGCCGCAAAAAGCGGCCCTTAACAGTTCGGTTTTTCCGAAATATTTGATTAGTTCTCTTTACCGAATACGTTGTTCTCTTGCTCTTGTACACGGATAAAAGTCGTACGCTTCGTTAGCTCTTTAAGCTTTGCTGCGCCTACGTATGTGCACGTTGAACGTACTCCGCCAAGGATGTCTGAAATCGTGCGATCTACGCTACCACGATATGGCAATAGTACGGTTTTTCCTTCAGCTGCGCGGTACTTAGCAACACCACCTGAGTGCTTCTCCATCGCCGACTGTGATGACATGCCGTAGAACTTAATAAAAACAAGACAAAAACCCACAAAATCATACACTTAAAAACATGAGACTGTACGTAAAAACAGTTAAAAAAGACAGTTTACCCCCATAAATAACGCTGTTTTACAATGAATGCCGCCATTTTTGCCGCCACTTTTTGGGAGTGACTCACCCAACAAAAAAGCCAGCGTTGAATCCATCAACACTGGCTTTTGTTTAGCTTGACCGATAGATAATCAGTCTACAAAATACGGCAGTTGTTCTTCAGACAGACCGCTATCTTTCGCAAAGTCAGTATGCTCAGTTACATTGCTTACATTCCAGCTGGTTAAATCACGGCTCATTTCAGCAGCACCAGAGAACATACGCCACATAAATGTTACATTCGACGTATCCCAATGGCTAATATCTTGATTAAACGAAGAAGCGCCTACAAACATCTCATTCATATTGGTCACATTCGATGTATCCCAATGACCTATATCTTGGTTAAAGGCTTTGGCTGTATCAAACATCCCTCCCATCCCCGTCACATTCGAAGTATCCCAATCACCTATATCTTGGTTAAAGGTTTTGGCATTACTAAACATACTACCCATATCCTTGACATTAGATGTATCCCAATTACCTATATCTTGGTTAAAGGCTTGGGCTTCCCAAAACATTCCAGCCATATCCGTCACATTCGATGTATCCCAACGGCCTATATCTTTATTGAACGCTCTGGCACTAGTAAACATAAAAGCCATACCCGTCACATTCGATGTATCCCAATTGCCTATATCTTGGTTAAAGGCCTGGGCTTCATTAAACATTCCAGCCATATCCGTCACATTCGATGTATCCCAGTTACCTATATCTTGGTTAAAGGCTTCTGTACCCACAAACATATGGAGCATATCCGTCACATTCGATGTATCCCAATGCCCGATATCTTGGTTAAAGGCTTTGGCAAGTCTAAACATGCCACTCATATTTTTTACTCTTGATGTATCCCAGCGTCCGATATCTTGGTTAAAAGCTTCAGCTTGCCAAAACATACGCCACATAGATGTTACATTCGACGTATTCCAATAACCTATATCTTGGTTAAAGGCCTGAGCTCCATAAAACATTCTATCCATATCCGTCACATTCGACGTATCCCAATGGCCTATATTTTGGTTAAAGGCTTTGGCGTTATAAAACACCTCTGTCATATCTTTTACTTTCGATGTATCCCAGTGGCCTATATCTTGGTTAAAAGCTTCAGCACCATCAAACATTTGGCGCATTCCTTTGACATTCGATGTGTCCCAGTGCCCGATATCTTGGTTAAAAGCATTAGCTTCGAAAAACATCCCACTCATACGCGTAACATTCGATGTATCCCAATCACTAATATCAGCATTAAACGATTCACGTCCACTAAATACAGAGGCCATGGACGTTACCTGTGTGGTACAAAAACGAATTGAGCCTTGTTCTAAGTTATCTAATAACGTTTTATTTTTAATTAGAGTGTCATCCACTACGAGATAAATTTTCCCGTTTTCAATCATTACTGAGTTAATGGCTTGGTCAGGGCACTTTACCGAGATATCAATAGCAAAAGCGGTTTGGCTAGCGAGCGCAGCGGCGCCTACTAGAAGAGAAGTTATGGTTCTTTTCATTGTATTTTCCTAGGGTTGAATAGACGTTATTGCGTAAAAGTTGGAAGGTTATCTTCAGACAGGCTGCTGCCTTTAGCGAAATCGGTATGACGAGAGACGCGCTTGACGTTCCAGTAGGTTAAGTCTTGGTCGAAGCGCTTGGCATCAGAGAACATACGGTCCATGTTGGTTACACGAGAGGTGTCCCAACGGCTGATGTCATGATTGAAGTATTGGTCTTTAGCGAACAGGTCACTCATGTCTGTTACGTGAGTGGTGCAGAGTTGAATGTTTCCATCCAGAAAGTTTTGCCAATAGTCTGAGTTGCGAATGAGTGCGTCGTTGACGACCACAAACAATTCGTCTTCTTGAACCATGACGGTTCCGGGTTTATTTGATTCGCAAGTCACCGTTTCTGGTTCACTAGCAAAGGCTTGGCTACAACTTAGTAGCGCACAGGCGGAAATAATCGAACGTAGCTTCATGATTAAGATATCCGTGTCTTATAAAACAAACCTTGATCATATAAAAAGCGACGTTTTCAATTTCACTAATGTAGGCTTTATATTAACTAAAGAAGTAGAAATGCATTCTTCTTCTCAATAATTACCCGTCAGTAATGACAGGAAGCATTATAAGTTAGTCAGGTTATGGGATATATCTTTACCAGCACTCGAATAATGGGATGATTTTGATATAAAAAAGCGCCCGTAGTGGGCGCTTGGTAGGAATATGGTACTTGTTCAGCTTAGGTAACCTTGTAGCTCCCCGCTGAACTGCCACCCGAGACTTCCACTTGAGCGTTCTGCGTGATCTCGTCGACTACCGCATTCGCAATGGCTTCAGCCATCATGCCTGCCATGGCGAAATCACCATCAAGCACGAAGCCCTTAGCTTTCAGTTCGGTTTCCAATTTCTGTTTCAGTGATGCTTTGCTTATGGCCATCAGTCTTTTCCTGCAAATACAGTGGTTGATACGTCAACATGGGGCTTCCCCATAAATGGGCAGATACTCGCGCCGGTACACACGCCTTTGCCGCCATTGAACTTAATGGTATCGGCATCCTCGGTAATGTTTTTCGCTTTGATGGTTCTACTACCTTTCACCGTTTCGGTGTGGTTACCACCAATCTCAGCGATTCGATTTTCTAGCACTTTGATTTGTTGAGTGAGGCATTCCAGCCTGTCGGCTTGGTCGGTCTTTCGTTCGAAGTTGCCTTTCTGGTCGATTAGTTGATACACGCCTTTTCGCTGTTGGTAACGGCTTTCGCCTTCTTTGATACCTGGTAGTTTAAAACCGAGTGGCAGCACGCAACGAATAAAGGGCTTGTCGGGTTGGCCAAACATAAAGCCAATCTCTACTACACTGCCGATAGCCGGCGGCTCTAAACGGCCAGCATGATCACCCAGACCAGGGACCGGAAGTGGTACCGCCTGCAGTGGTGGTTTATCTTCATACTCCATGCCCTTTTCATCGAGCAACTGAACATCCACGGCGTAATGAGGATAAAAGCGGTCGGATAAGTCCCCCTCTTTTGGTAACTCAGGAAGAGCCACAACCTTGCCCCAACGTGGCAAATGCCATCGCCCTGTGAGTTCAGGAAATAACCTAAAGATGATGCGCTTGATGGTGTTCACATCCATGTGAGCTTGGCCTCCGTTCCTTCAAACTCAACACCAACTAAGCGCAGGCCATTCACAACCGCACCCGGTTTCAACTTTGGCATCGCCGGTACCTTGACTGACTTATTGGCGGTGTGGTTTGTCATGAGTCCACTTGGTATGGTGACTGGCCTATCTGCCCAGAATGAATCCTCCCAACTGCCCACGTATATTTGCCCGTTACCTTGTTGTTGCCAGAACAAGCCATCAATACTGAACGCCTGAGCGAGCTCATCAATGACTCGATAGCCGTTACCATCGCTATAAAAGCAAGGAATGGCCGTTTTGCTATAAGCTTTCTCAGGCACCACAAATTGAAGTCCCGTTTTATTGGTGACTTCGCTAAGCAGCTGCATGAGTGTTGGGTGACGCATGATGATGTTAAGTGGCTTATAAAGTATCGCCGCTAATTCGCGGCAAAAAACTTTCGACCATCCCGTTTCGGCAGGTTGCACGCGTTCGATGTAACCGAGAAATACTCGAGTAAGCTCATCACCCCACCCAAGGTCTACAGCAATGATGGCGTTGGGTTGGGGGCTTCCTTGAATTGAGAGTTCACAACGTCCTGGTGTGTTCTCACTTAGAACAATGCGATAGCTTTTTATCTTGGTTTTGGCTTTGCCAAGGTAAGCACGGCAAAGAAACTTGTTGTTTGTTGTCATACATCATCGCCTTTCTTTAGTTAGGCTAAGGCATTATCGACCGCTTTGAGTACCTTCATCACGCCAGTCAATTCCACTTCGGTATCCGGCGGCACATCATCACTTTCTCCGGCTTCAACTGGCGTATTCACTCCCTGCACTTTTTGCTGTGCGGCGGGTTTGTCCGGTTGGCGCTGCTCTACTCGTTCAGGTACCGAAAGATGTTCAACCAGTTCGAACGACACGCTCCATTGCCTGTGAGCATCTTGCTCATCAGCACGAATTGCGCCTTGGAATTTCACCTGGCGAATTTTCAAAGCTTCTGCCGTTTTGTTGCTAATGCGGTAGATTTGACGCGCGTTGTTTTCTTGCGCTTCCGCCATACTGAATAGGTTGGTTAAGAGCTGTTTTTTAGTAAAGGGGATCACGCCTTTTACCGTGAGTATCTTTCCTTTACTGCCCGTTTCTGCTTGGTCGGTCGCCGAGGTCTGGCCGGACATATCCTGTCCGGCCAATTGTTGACGAACGCTCATGCGTAGGTTTTTTAGTGAGAGTTGGGTGCCGTCGAGAATGAGCATTACGTTAACTCAGGCAATGGGTAACGAGATTTTATTTCCTCGACTTTCGAACGCCATGCATGCTCAGAATCCGTCGAGCCATCGAACTGCCACTCCATAAACAATGGGTCTGATTCTTTCTTGTATGCCGCTTTGCGCTTGTGAAGCATCGTTTCACGCTGTTGCCTCAGATTCTCCGCGGACAAAATATCTTCGGCCTCTGTTGTCGAAAAACCAAGTTCAGTTAAGGTTTCCAAATTGCTGGGGACATTAATTAAGGTTTCACCCGTCTTTGGTAGTACCAATGTTTCTATCATGAGTGCTCCTTATGATTTTGCTTCAAACAGTAATTCGTTCGTTTGCTGGAAAGCGTTCCTGATTTCCGGGTAACGTTCACCAAGTAATGCATCGTGAATAGAATACGCTTTGGCGGTCCATTTTATCTCCCAGTTATCCTTTGAAGAGGTCTCTCGTGTAATCTCAACCTCATCAAGTTCACGGCTATACTTGAGGTCTGCATTCCAGTTCGTGAGCACTTTGTATCTCAACCCTCCCCGTAAGTAACAACCACTGCGTACAGTGCAAGCAACCACATTGCCAGAGGTAACACCTGAATAAATAGGTCGGCTTCCATCAACGGGTCTTACAATGCACATCATTCGGTGTGCAACCTTGCGAACAGTCTCTCGATACGTTTGCGACAGGCGCTTGATTTGAAGATATTGGGCGTCTCCCCCCCAACCACTATCACACCCTTCAATCTGTAGCAGAAGCCCTGCAACATGAACGATGCCCTCTCCAAATGGTTTCAAATTATGATCTCTGCTGTAGTGCCTTGCGATGGTAATGTCACAGCCACCTTGTTCATTAGTCGCCATTTTCCACCACACTGGGAAAAAGTGGTCAACAGGTAACTCTGTTAAATCAATGTCATGTGCATAACGAGCTTGACCGCTTATTTGGTCGGCTTTGACATTGGCTTTCCACTGATCCAATTGCTCAATCTTGCTTGCAACCGTCGCTTCAATTTGTGAGCTCGTTTCTTTCACTTTATCTGCCAACTGTTTACTGGCTTGCGTTTGTCCCAGTGAGGCTTCAACCGCTTGCTGTAATAAAATATCTACATTGCTCAATGCTCTGCTCCCTTTTGTCTTACCAACTGTGTTAATTGCATCAGTTCCCCTTCTTGAACTATGACGCTCTGCTGACTTTTCAGTAATGCGGTCAAAAAAATGATGTCCATGGCCGAACGTTGCTCGTTCATACGTGACACTCGCTCATCTAATTGAGCAGCAGTGTCACTGAGCTGACTGAGTGCTTTTTCAAATTTGTTCTCGAGTTCTCGATGCAGCGTGTCAATGCGTAGGTTCTCACCTTGTTGCTCAACCAAGTGACGCTGATTAGTGATGAGCCCCACACTGTTTTGAGCTAAGAGCAACCGCATCTCTCTTAGCTCCATTTCGTAATTAAACTGCCAAGTCTCTGGAGTCACTGTCAGTTGGGTGATCGCCTTTGCACCAGAGAATTTGAGCAAGAAATTACGCGTTAAGTTGTTCCCTTCCTCGTGGATGCTCGGGTTGTTCTTGCGTTTAGATTGCACCACCATGTGATTGGCAGAAATCAATACGCCTTCTTCGCTCAGTAGTCCGAGCCAGTTAAATTGAAAATTGCCCACGGTGTTATCGAGAATGAGCGAATACACCACCTCGTTATCATTGACGTAAGCACTCCGAGTTGGCGCGTGGCGAAACACGATGTTGTTGTCCGGCGGCAAGGCTTGAGCTCTGCTTGGCGTCACACTGTTGTTTAAATCCGGTACATACGCCAGCACAAACTCGCTAATGATCAAAGGTTGCTTTGCTTTTTGTTTTTGAGCAATCAGCTGCTCACCCGCTAGAGTAATGACGGCCATAACTTATCCTATTGATGCGCTGTACGTTTCATGAGTGTGACTGAACTCAGCAACTGAAATATGAGGACAGGCAATAGTCGTGACATCAAAACTGTATCGACGACAGGTTCGGCCATACTGACGAACAAGCGCATCCATTAAACCAGGAACGTCATTCAAATCGCTGTCTTGAACTTTCACACTGACCACATCCCAAGGGTAATAACTCAATCGCTCATCGATATCGATGTGGGGGTAACCTAGCTGTTCAAACATGGCTTCCCAACCAGCCTCTGAGCCGCCGCCCGTGGCAAAGGCATACGCAAAGTTCACTCGGATGCGGTAGATATGTTCAGGCTCTTTGGGCAAGCGCTCAATGTCGCGTTGCCATGCCATCAAATCAACAAACTCAATCGGGGCAACCATCGGATCTAACTGCTTAAGCGGCCACTCTAAAACGTCTTGAACTCGCGTCCAGTAACCCAGCAACGTTTGCCCCAACGCACACATGGCCCCCTTGCCCATCCAATACTTGAGCGTGAAATTAGGCCGTTTCAATGGTGACCTCCAAATGCCCAAGCCTTGGCACTTCCATACCGTTGGTCAGGTCTGCATGGTCAAACTCTATCGACTCTAGGACTGAAAATTCGCTGTGTAACTCTTGCACTAATCTTGAAAAACTAAAGCGAGACGCGGGTTTTGTTTTGGTCACTTGATAATCGGTATTTTGCCGAAAGGCTGATCCAATAAGCTGGGTCACACTGTTGGTAAGCTGAACGCTTTCCTCCGAGGACAACACGCGCTTTGCCCATACGCGACACACCAACGAAATGTTTCTCCCAGGCATGGCGAATACTTGTAAATCATCGCCATGGCCATGATTGCCCTCGCGGTGAATGTGCGCATTTAAATCCGTCAGCATTTGAGAAGAAGGCTCGCCAGAGTCCAATAAGATGAATGCATTAGCGGTACCCGGCCCACGCGGGGCATTGTGCTCAAAGAATATATTTTCACTGTTGATGCCTGCCCTTAACATCAACAAAGAACGATAAGCTGAATCGATGTGCCATTTCGCAACGCTACTGAATTGATTTCGGATGCGCACTCGTAACTGGTCGTCGCTTTCTTCATCTGCGCCAGCCTCGATCAACCAATCGGATGCATTCACCGCATGACTTATGCCAGGGATTGCGCTGGTAAATACATGGAAATACCCTTCACCAAGGTTAAAAGCCGCCCCCTCATGCTCTGCTTCCACGTTGCTCAAAGTAAACGCTTCGTTCTCTTGTAAGGTGGCATCATGACGTAAAACCACTCGATAAACGTTACCGTTGATGGGGTCGGTTTGGATCATTGTCCCTTTCGGTACAACAATCGCCGGGCCTTGCTTCGCTGCGCGGTGGATAACCACTTGTCCTACCGCTTTCGTTGCCGCTTTTCTCTTTACATTGAATTGCCATGCCCACAAATCGAGCCACTTTTCTTTTGCGGTAGCCACAAACATATTCGGCAAGATGTACTCGACCAAGAACCGGTTCACTAGCCACATCGTTGGGCCTATGACCATCGCTTCAATCAAGCGCCAAAATGGAGAATACTGAGAGTCGTTTGCAATCGTACTGCCGTGCTTTTCAGCTTCCTCTTTGAGCGCCGCTTTCCACTGTGACGCTTCAAGCGGTAACCCCGCTTTTTTCGCCAGTTCAGTAAAGTTCGGTTTTGGAATATCAGTCAAAATTCACCTCTGTACTTACGCCGCCAAATTGCACCGTTTCAGCAAAAATATAGATTTGGCCATCGGCCACCTCTTCAATACGAACTGTCCCTGGCACCAGACGAACATCCTCTTCGACAAGCAGTTCAAGCTTGGTGCGTGCATCGGCCTTTTTGGCAGGGCTACGCTCAGAAATTAAATGGATGGCCACGTTGCTCTCGATAATGGCGTGCTTAATATCTTGAGCAATCACCGCTCGGTCTTGGATGAGCACAGGGTTACGGCCCGCATCGAGCACCACGTCGCCCTTTTCAATTAAGATGTCTTGATACACGTAGTCCTTCATTAGCCGGCTGCCATTTCAAGTTCACTGGCCATGTCTTGAGGACTGCTCATGTAAGTTGGATATATCGCCACACCACCGTAATTGGTTGAGTTGGTTTGGTAGCTCGCAATGCTTTTAGCCGCGCCGCCTGGCTGAACCTGCGCATAAGGGGTCGCGCTTTGCACGGACTTGGATTTCACTTGAATGGATTCATCATCACCGCCGAAGCCAGGAACCCAATCAACCAGCTCTTTAAGGTTTTTCCAAATCCCTGCCAACTTGTCAGTGAACCAACTAAACACATTACCGAATATGTTGCGCATGTGATCGGCCATTTCTCCAATAAAGGCAAAACCGCTGGTATCAGTAAAGCCACTCATTACCCATTGCCAACCAGCCGATAAGAAATTAAATAAGGTATGAAATGGCAATGCCATTAGATCTACCGCGCTAGAAATGACGGCACACCACCAAGTATCAGCCAGCGTTGCTGTCAACATTCTCCAACCCAACATTAGGCTCTCAAACCCGCCCTTCAAACGAGAGACCACCTGCCCAATGAAGGCAAAGCCGCTGGTGTCAGTAAAGCCACTCATCACCCATTGCCAACCCGCAGAAAGAAACTGAAAAAACGTTCTAAATGGGAGAGTGATTCGCTCTATCGCACTTGTGACCACACTGAACCACCACGTGTCGGCCACTCCTGCAGTTAGCGCTTTCCAACCAAAAATCAGGCTCTCAAACCCACCCTTCAAACGAGAGACCATCTGCCCAATAAAGGCAAAACCACTGGTATCAGTAAAGCCACTCATTACCCATTGCCAACCAGCTTTGATGAACGCAAACATGGCTTTAAATGGCATCGTAATTAACGAGAGTGCGCCTTCTAAGACTTGAAACCACCTTGTGTCACCAAAGGTGGCTTTGAGGTCATCCCAGTAATAAATTAATGCGCCCACTGCAGCTACGGCGGCGACAGCAGCACCAATAACCAAACCGATTGGGTTTGCCATCATTGCAATATTGGCGGCCAACATTGCGACTTTGAACATTTTCAAAATACTGTTCACCCCTGCGACCGCTAAGCCAAAACCTTTAGTGACCAGGATGTACGAAGCCATGGCTTGTTTACCGATGCCGACCGCCATCGTGAGCAATCCGTTTATCGCAACAAAGCTAAGAAGTGAGATGCCGGCGTAGCCAATCCATTTAGTAATGTTGGGGAAAAGCTCTGTCCATTCGATGATTTCCATCGCACCATCGGCCAAACTTGAAACCACAGGTAAAAGCGAAGGCAAAAGAGCCGCACCAAAAGCGGTCCGAACGGCAAACACACCTTGCTCAAGCCTCTCCCATTGGTCGGTCATGCTGTGCGCCATCTCAATGGCCGTATTTAGGTGACTGGCCTCATTTAGGTCTTGAACACTCGATTGAAGATCGCTTGTTTTGCCGATCAAGTCGGTGATAAGCATCACCGCTTTATCCGAGCCAAATGCTTGTTTTATTTGGTTGATTTCAAGCGAATCTAACTCACCAAACTGATTGCGCAGTTTCGACATAATGTCGAACATTGGCAGCATCTTTCCGTTGCTGTCGGTAAACGCTATCCCTAGCTTGTCTTGCGCTTTGACCACACCGTTCATAAAGGCTTTGTAACGAGTCCCCGCTTCACTACCAGACATCGATCCTTGCAACAAACCAAGAACGGCCATTTGTTCTTGAATGGCTACGCCATGCGTTTTACCCAACGCGCCAACACTCTTGAACGCATCCGACATGCCTTGACCTGTCGTTTTGAACATCTCGACAGACTTGGCGGTCATACCTGCAACTTGCTCTGCCCAGTTATCTTTACCAATCCGATCGGCTTGGTCTTTGAACACCGAGTACATGGTCCCCATGTAGTTGGTGATCGTGGCGGTATCCGCTTTGGTCGCGGCAGCCAAAATAGCTGAGCTTCTAGTGACACCCGCCAGTTCATCACCTGTCAGATCGCCCATAGCAGATTTAATATCATAAGAGGCCGCCACAAATTCAGTGGCCGACTTGCCGTATTCAACCGAAAACTTCATTGCGGTTTGGGCAAGGGTTTTTAATTGGCCCTCGGCAACGCCAAGTGATTTCACTTCACCTAACGCTCTGTCCATTTCAATCGCCGGCATCAAGGCTTGTTGCAATGCAAACCCAGCACCCACCATGCCCGCTGCACCTGCCATCATGGTATGGGTACCTTGACGATAGGTGTTGGTGACATCATTCAATTGGCGTTGAATATTGCCCAGAGGTTTTGATATCTGGTCAATCAATCCAACTTGAAATCTGAGTGCTTCTGGTAACATCAACCATCCTCTTATTGCTTGGTCGTTAACCGCTAAAGGCTTTGGCCACACCGCTGGCGGTGACGGCTTGCATGTTTTCCCAGTGGTTCTTCTCTAACCAAATCGCGTAAGCCAAGCTCTGGTCAGTGTCCGGCTCATTGGGTAGCCACTTTCGCCGCCACGCATACATTTTTTGCCTGTCGCTGCTCTCAATAGCAGCGACAAGCGCATCTATTTTTTTACCGAGATAGCAAGCTTAGGTGCGTACTCTTTAAGAACCGCGCCATAAATCTGCGTTGCCGCACCTGGGTTTTGCTGAGTCAGTTCGCGCAGCGCATCTTTTGAGCCTTCACTCACACAGCTCATCAAGAAGTTGTGGGCCGCGCTGCTCGCATCACCTTGTAAGATGGTGTTTTGTGCTTCGTCGTACTCTGCAGGTGTTGGAATAAACTCAAGATCGGTATTGCCAACAGTTAGGACAATTGACTTGCTCATTGTTGTGTCTCCTGTTCGTGCATCGCACGCCATTTAAAATATTCATCGGGTTGTTTTGCGCACTCTCTGAGCGCGACTTTTAAATTCGGTATGTCATCGGTCACCACTTCAGGCCAGGTACCGATGACCGTTGGTTTATAGCAAGGCTCAATGAGACCTGCGGGTGGCAGTTTCACGAGCACTTCAGTTACCGTCGTTTTAGTACGGCTCTCGCAAGCGGTCAGTAACAGAGCGAGGGACAACACATTCAATACCTTCCATTTGTTGTTTGAGCTGCTGCATTTCATTTTCTAGCTCCTGACGCTGTGTAATTTGCCGCTGCTTGCGAGCGATCAACACTTGGTTGATGTGTTGGTTATCCTGTTTGAGCGTGTCAATCGTGCGTTGATGGGTTTGGTTGTCCTGCTCTTTCACATCGAGCTTGTTTTGAAGAAGAGCTTGCTCGGCATAACTCGCCTTGAGTGCCAACCCTTGCACGACCAATAAACCAATGAACAATGTAAGCCCACCCCACTTAATCCACTTCCATGCAGCGTTCATATTCCGCTCTCCGTCGTTTCACTAAACCTGGTAACTTCTTACCAGCGCCGTAAACCCATCGGGGTAACTGGTTACACGCTTGCTCATAACGACGTGCAAGTAGATCGCGAAAAATGCGAGTCTGACTGCCGTCAGGGTTACGTTCAAAGCGAGGGCATCCCGTGTTAAAAGCAAAAGAGACAAAGGCATCAAATTGGCCCTGAGATAAAACTAACTCTGATTGCTTCTCTACTCTGGTGATGCATCGCTCCGCACCTTGTAAGTTCTTCACCCAATCCTTAGCGACTTGGTTCATGCTAATAGTGCGACTTGGCACATTGTGCGTATTACCAATACCGTTGGTTGTTAGCCCTGACGGGCAGGTGTAGGGCTCTAATCGACACCCTTCCATATTGCCGACAATCGCTAGACCTTTTGGACTGATACGAAGCTCACCTAACCCTTCATTCGCAATCACGACTTGCCCTGTCGGGGCGACCGAGTTGGAACCTAACGTCACCCCGCCCGTGATTAAAGCAATGACAACACCAACCGAACACACCACTTTTTTAGCCAGTTTCATTGATGACCACTCCCTTTTCCTTGGCAATGCGCTGCATGTTGCGCTTATGCCAAATGTTGACGCACGCCATGATCACCCCGAGCACGATAGAAGACAGGAAATACAAATGTTCCATCGTCACTTGGCTGAAGGCGATACCAAATACAGAACACAAATACGCTGTGCCTGCGGTGATTTTATCTATCCAGTCGCGCATTCATCGCTCCCTTGAGGATTGGCACCGAGTGCAGTATTGACACCCCGGCACTTTTTGACGGCGCTCTTGAGGTATCGGGTCGCCACATTCGCCGCATTCCTGTGCGCTTTCCCTTTGTTCATTTTGCTTAGCCCTTGCCAGGTGGTTAGCAAGCGCCACTTTTGTGAATTGGGCTTCAAGGCCACTGGCACGGTCGATAACATCAGACATTACGCCTCCTATCTATTAAGCAAAAAGTTACTGAACCAAGTCTTCCGTTTCATCTGGACGTAGGTAGGACACGCCGTTAATCTTCACAAAATCTGGGCTTGTGACTTCGAACGGCAATTTGTGAACCAGAGCACTGCCACCGTTGGAGTCAACATCAAGCAAATCGGATATTTTGATGCGACAACCAAAGGCTTCAACTTTCAGCTCGTCTTTATCAATTTTGCCGTAGAACAAGGCGTCGAAGGCTGGCAGAGCTCGCCAAGAACCGGCGCGTTTAGCGGCCTTGCTCAACTGGTTAAACTGCTGTGTGTTCAGCTCCATCTCCCCACTTGCGTCTACATCGCCATCAACATAACCATCTGGCACACCAGAAGTTTTATTCACGGCAGAATTGTCGGTAATCGATAGCGTGACTTTTTGCGCTTTCAACTTGTAGTCGCCCATTGAAAAGTGCATGTTCTTGCCAGAAATACGCATGCTCATCGGTTATGCCTCCGCATCTGAAGGGTTAGAGAGATCAAGCCCAATGTTGACCACAATGTGTTTAGGGCAGTTATGTGGGCGCACCATTAAGCCAATGTTCACTTTGGTTTTGCTCACCCACTGAATCGATACATCTTCATCACGCGGTGCCATGATTTCACCGGGGAACGGAATGCCACCAATCTCAGTGGTCTTGGACATATCGCGCATGTCTTTACTGAAGTACGTGCGATTCAGTTCGATACTTGGCGGCGTTGAGTTCAAAATACGATCCGCTATACGGCGAATGGCTTTTATGCGAACGCGGCGATTAAGCTTGTGAACCGGGCGAACGTACTCTAGGTATTGATAGTCGCCACCTTTCGTTTCTAGCGTGGTTGCGTCTGTCCAAAACACGCCTTCCATATCGGCATACCATTGCGGCAGCGAATAACGCGCATCGGCCAATGCTGAAATGGTGCTCATTTCCAATGGTTTTCCCGCGCTGTCGATTGGCATGTCACCAAGCCCCAAAACACTGCCTGTTGCCACGCGCATTGGACTATCCGCTACCGTCACTGCGCGGTCACATAATCGACCACCTAGGACTCCGATATTGTTGCCATTGAGCATAGGCACCGGTGTGACCATATTGGCCGACACTCCATTCACTAGCGCCAATAAGCTGGTTTCATACTTCGCCCAGGTTTGCTTACTCTTATCGATGCCTGGACAGGCAGCCAAGAAGAACACCCAACGGCCAAGCTTGCTAGTCAGCTCTGAGGCTTTACTTTGCATCGCTTGAAACTCAGCTTTGTTGCTGACCACATCCACAATGCACACGCCTTCGAACGAGTCAGTGCGGTTGGCAATGTCCACGGCATCTTGCCAAGTCGCATCCGCCGATAAACCAAAGATGGCCGCCGTCCAGTTCTGTTTGCCATTCAACTGCGCGGCTTTGATGTTCACACCCAGCGCATCATCAGCGACCACATCATCAAGGTTGGTCATGTTGTTCACTCGGGTGACCGTGCCTTGCAGTTCGGCCTTATCCGTTCGCCCGATGTAGAGCAGATGGCGTTCAATTTCTGGGATCCCGCCTTGCCCTAAATTGAGGTTGTTTACCTCTACCTTTCCGGTTGCCATTGGTTGTTTCCTCGCTTATTTTCGCGTCTTGGCCTGCTCAAAGATCTTTATGAGTTGACGGGTTACTTCGCGTTCTTTACTGCCTAATATCTGTCGCTGTGCTAACGGAATATCCCAAGCAGTGACTCGGGGCTGATTGCTCAGCTCTCGAATGATTTGTCCTGCTTGGCCATGAGACACGGTTTGCATCAGCAGTCGAAGGCTTGGTTTTTTCCGTCCCTTGCCGCTTTTTCTCGGTACCGTGTAACCCAACTCCCTTAGCTTTCGCGCTTGCCCTTTACTGCAAGGCGCGGAATAGTCGGGTGTTCCCCAACGCTTTTGCATTTGGCGCTTGGTCATGGTTTGCTTTTGGCCAAGATGATGCCGAGCAGCAATTTTCGCGGTGAGCTCGTTACCCCAAGTCAGGTCGAGCATTCTGGCGCTCCGCACATAAGGGGTTAACCCTTTCGCCATGCGCCGCATCACCTTGCCGCGCTTCTTTCCTTTTCTTGGATCTAACGCTTGGCCATGAATATCTTTTTGTTGCTGAATGCGTTTGCGAGTATTGGTCTTTTCCCAGCGGCCTAGGGTTTTCAGTATCCAAACTCGCTTCTTAGGTGGTAGAGCTAACATGGCAAGCTTTTCTTGCATGTTGAGCACATCCCTTTGATTCGCATTAATTGTTGGTTTCATTGACCAACTCAGCTTCCTCTGCCGTGTAAATTTCTACCGCTTGGACTCGGTATTTAACTCCGCGCCAGGTAACCATTCCTGCCTTTGCATCCGGTACCAATTCAATAGGTTCCATCAGCTCAAGTTCTATGCTCACATCAGCTAACTCACTGCTGATCACATCGACCGAAAGTGTTGGGTCTTCGAGCTCTTGCTCGTTGCGGTCTTCTTCATGATCACTTAGCCAGCAGGCCATCAGCGCAAGTAAACAGCGCGGGTCTAACAATCGGTGTGGAAATTCCTCTACCGATATCACCGCGTTATATTTCCAGTAACACGCGATGTAACCGTCGTTGCCTCGGTCTTCACCACTTGGAACAATAGAGCCGTTCTCTTGCCATGCGTCGATTTTGTTATCAAGCACATCGCTGTTTAAGTGCCGAACAATGTAATCCGTCAGGTGCTCCAGCTTGGTCTTGTTGTAAGCCGACTCACTCATATCGTATCGATGCCGTTTGCACTGAAACCCATTAACTGAGAAACATCTCTGTTGCTTTGAGCAAGAAATCGTGCCGCCTGTTGTGGTTCATCTAGGGCCACGTTTTCTCCCTCTTTGCGCCTGTCTTGCGTCGCAAACTCTGGCAGTAACTCAGAGTGTGCTCGGCCATATACAGCACGCTTATAGAGCGTGATTTTCGCGAAGCTTAGCGAGGGCGCAGAGCCTTCCACTAACAAACGCGCTAGCTTCTCTTGGATATTGAATGCCGCTATCGTTATAGCCGCAGCCATAGCCTCGTTATCAAACGTATGCGGAATACGGCGCAGCTGACGAAACTCATCGGTCGATAAATCTGGCCAACCTTCTCCGGGTATAGTGGTATTTTCAGCACTGTTTAGTTTTCCGCCAAAGCTCATCACAATCCCTTCTTTAAATAAGTGCGCCTCTTGCCACTGAGTCGACGGAATAAGCAGGGTGATGAATCACTTGCTCTTCCTCGTCAGCCGAGGCGCGGTGGCGTAGTAGTCTTTACCCGCTAGAGATTATCGCCACTCTCTAAAGCTCGGATTCGCTGGTCGATGTTATCGATCATCGTGCTAACACCAATCGCACTGTGTTGCTCTTGAGCCTCTTCAAGTCGCGAACGAGCTTTTTGCAGGGTTTCGATATCTCCAACAGAAGCGGCATGTGGTTTACCTTGCTCATTTCGAAGTAGATGTAAGCCGGCGAATTTCAACCATTTGGCGGTCGGCTTTTCATTAATGCGCCATACGTTGGTAACTTTTTCCAAAACCAGAGAAAAGTAAGGTTCAACGGATTGCCCTTTATCAGCCATACGCTCAGACCAGGCTAAAACTTCATCTGCGCAGAAAGTAGCGAAGTCACGCTTAAATCGCTCAGGTGTATCAAGCCCGCGTTCGATAGCGATATCACACCACTTGATAGCGGTTTCTAGATCTTCGATATCGAAAAGCCAAATCACCATTTGAGCAAAAAGAGGGTTGTCGAACTGCTTATCGCCCGCTAAATAGGTTTCTATCGCTTCACGGTATTTAGGTACCAACACATCACGCTTGTGGTTAACCTTTTCATCTTTGCGATTAAAGGTTTTAAGCACCTTCAAATCGTTGTCGAGCTCGGCCAACAGCAGATGCAAACTGTTTGGGTTGGAAATAGACTGTTTATCTGGTGTCGATTGCTTTTGCTGTTTTGCCAAGGCTTCTTGACGCAACTTCGCTAATGGACTGGCCATGTATTCCCCTTAAACTGCAACTGGTTCAACGACCGTAACTTTTTCAATGGCAGCGAACTTGTGATAGTTACCGACCGCATAACCTTCCATGCGTAGGTATGACGTTTCGAAGCGTTTACGGTCTTCTTCATTGCGAGACTTACGCCACTGCGTACCCTTTTGAGTCAGGATTTGCAGGTTGGTTAAGTTCGTTACCCAAATCATATTTGGAGGGAAGAATGGCGGCGTATACACCGTTTTACCTGCAACGGTCTTCGCTAAGCTTTGCGCGGCTTTATGTTCAGTTGGTACTTCTGCCGATTCCAATAGACGATGCTGCTCAGCGGCCACTAAATTGCGACCAATCAACACCACTAAATCAGGGTCGCCTTGATGCACTTCGTGAATCGTTGTGTTAATCAGATCATTGACTAGGGAATCAAGGTTTCGATATGAACCCTCGGTTGCTCCTGTTGAGTCCAGTTTCACCTCGGGTAAGACTTGAGCTGACGCTTTATCTTTCGCAAGTTGGAGCCAACCTTTGTTGACGTCTTCGCCCATCGGATTAGCTTTAGGGTCGGTGTTTTCACCAGCAATCGAAGTCCCATGGAAACCAATGCGCAGCTTATCTAAGGCAAAGTTACGAGTGATCGCATTGTTCATCAGCTTCATCCACTGACCTTTGCCACCCGAGTTCGCCCAAATTGTCATCGTAATCCAATTAATATGGGCACCTGAGTCGGTTTCAGTTAACTCATAGGTGTTACCACTTTGGTCAACTGAGATATTGGAGATACGGTTTAAAAAGGCGTCCGATTCAACAATGGCTTGGCGCAACTTGGTTTCCATTACTGGTGTAATGTTGAACTGCTTTGATGCATCCTCAACACCTGCGGCCTTTGCTACAGCTTGGCAATATTCATCTAAAAATTGAGTCGATACTACATTGAGCATTTACACGACCTCCACAATTGATTCACCGCCATTGCCTTCTTCACCTGGCTTCTGACCAGGGACTTCTTGCTTAAGCTCTGCGAACTGGTTTTCAAGTTTTTTCACTTGTTCTGCTATTGGAGAAATCTGCTTCGATAATTCATTAGAGAATTGCTCTAAAGAGAAGGGTTTTCCTTCATCACCGGGGTTGGTCTCTGCTTCACTAGGCGTCAGTGATTGCAGATTAAACTCTTGTTTGAGTTCATCCTTGAGATCACTTTTCATGATGCCGAACTGCTCTTTTAGTGCAGCTTTGAGTTGTTCTTCGGTCACTTCTTCTTCCTCTGGTTCAGGATCAGGTTGTGGCTCTGGTTGTTCATCACCAGAATTGAAAAAAGCACTGCACAGAGCAAAAAATCGATCAGTTTTGGAGTAGCACTCATCAAGATTAATGGCTTCCAGTTGGCTGCAACTCAGCTCTGTGGTTTGGCCTTCTTGTCGTGAAAACTGAAGTAATGAAACACCAGATGATGCCGGGGAATCGGTCACGGCTAATCCCATTAGGTAGCACTTTCCTTGCCCTTTATAATCTGGATTTGGTTCGATGGAGGTAAACAGCTTCTGCCCAAGCCTATTGGCTTCAAGTAAGTATTGATTAGGTTCAAGCTTGGCAAACAAGCGCACTTTTCCGTGTCCATTTTTCGGCTTTGACTTCAAGTACTTTGCGCCAGTTACTTCCGTAAACGGCAAAGCGTTTATGCTCTGGCCAAATCAACGCGGTGAATTCACTCAGGGCATAACTTTCGGCAATCTGCGTGAGCCATTCTCGGGTGATCTTACGACCATCAACCGTTGGCCCTTCAGTTGCTACAATTTTCCAATCACTGATTTTTGCCATTTGAGTGTGCACCTAGTTTTCATTGGTCAGTTTGTGTTTCTGGCTTTCACAATACGCCTTTGAATCGGCCGTTTCAGCCACTTCAATTCCGACCAATTCGGATATGAGCACTATCCGAAATCATCCGAACTTTGCTATGCAATTTAGGGAGTTAACTGGGCTTATTATTGGCCCATGGCATATACTCCCGAAACACGACATGCAGCCAGAGCCCTGTATTTAAAGGCTTGGACACCCAAAGAAATCGCTTCCGAATTAGGTTTGAACAGCACCCGCATTATTTATCACTGGGCTGACAAACACGGATGGCGTGACATGCTGCGCGAACAAACGATTGATGAGTCGATCGCGCGCAGAATTGAAACCCTGCTTGAGTTGAAAAATCCCACCAAAGGGCAACTCGATATGCTTGATAGACTCATCAAGCACCATGTACAGCTAAAAAAATTCCACGCTCAAGCCCAACCCACCCAAGAGAAAAAAGCTCAAACAGAAAAGGAACCGGCGAATAACACTCATCGCAGTAACTCGCGTTCCAAAAAGTCTGACGACAAACCAAGCAAGAAAAAAAGTAAAAAGAAGAACAACATTGATGAGCTGACCAAAGAGAACTTCGCAACCTGGCATGAATCTCTCTTTGAGTATCAACATACGATGCGTAATAACCTGCACCAGCGAACGCGTAATATTTTGAAGTCTCGTCAGATTGGTGCCACTTACTATTTCAGCGGCGAGGCGTTAGAAGATGCGATATTGACGGGCGACAACCAAATATTCTTGTCTGCGTCCCGCGCCCAGGCTGAAGTTTTCAGAAGCTACATTATTGCGATTGCACAATCATTCTTAGGTATTGAGTTAACCGGTAACCCGATCATTCTCTCGAACGGGGCCGAACTTCGATTTCTATCGACCAACTCTAAAACCGCTCAGAGTTATCATGGACACGTTTATGTGGATGAGTATTTTTGGATCCCGAAGTTCGATGAACTCAACAAACTCGCGTCTGCCATGGCCACTCACAAGAACTGGCGCAAAACCTACTTCTCGACCCCTTCGGCTAAAACGCACCAGGCTTATACCTTTTGGACGGGTGACCAATGGCGAAGAGGTCGAGATACCCGCGCTAATATTGAGTTTCCGACCTTTGATGAGTATCGAGACGGTGGAAGGCTCTGTCCCGACAAGCAATGGCGTTACGTAGTCACTATTGAGGACGCGGCAGCGGGAGGCTGTGAGCTATTTGATATCGATGAACTGCGAGACGAATACAGCAAAGACGACTTCGATAATCTCTTTATGTGTATTTTCGTCGATGGTGCCAGCTCAGTCTTTAAGTTCTCAGCACTTGAAAAAGCCATGGTAGACATTAGCCGGTGGCAGGACTTTAAGCCCAATGACAACGATCCCTTCGAACGGCGTGAGGTTTGGTTAGGATACGACCCTAGCCGAACTCGAGACAACGCCTGTTTGGTTGTGGTTGCCCCGCCTGTTATCGCTATTGAAAAATTCAGAGTCCTTGAAAAGCATTATTGGCGAGGGCTGAACTTTCAGTACCAAGCGCAGCAGGTATCCAAAGTGTTTGAACGTTACAACGTCAGCTATTTAGGTATTGATACCACAGGCATTGGTGCAGGTGTGTATGACTTACTCAGCAAAAAACACCCACGAGAAACCGTGGCGATTCAATACAGCAACGAAAGTAAAAACCGATTAGTGATGAAAATGATTGATGTGGTCGAAGCTAATCGAATTCAATTTGATGCTGAGCACAAAGACATTGCCATGGCCTTCATGGCCATTAAGCGAGCAACCACCAACAGCGGCAACAGCATGACTTTCAAAGCAGAGCGTAGCGAGTTAACCGGTCATGCCGATGCATTTTGGGCTATCTCTCATGCCTGTATAAACGAACCTCTCGACCACACAGCGAAACGTAAATCAACCTGGCAGGTTTAACCAATGACTGAACAAATAAACGAAACAGCCACCAAAGATGAAAGCCTGATGTTTAGCTTTGGTGAGCCTGAAATCATGAATCGTGATTTTACCAATTACGATTACAGCGAGTTGTATTACAACGAAGATGGCGACTACTGGGAACCGCCGCTTGATAGAGCTGGCTTAAACAAACTCACACGAGCCAACGCCTATCACGGCTCCATTTTAATGGCTCGCCGGAATATGATTGCGGGCCGTTACACTCAAGGGGGAATGCTGAAACAACAAATGCAATCGGCTGTGCATGACTTCTTGGAGTTTGGTGATACAGCTTTGCTTAAGCTTCGAGACTATTTTGGGAAAGTCGTCGGACTATGGCCAATACCCACCATGTATTTGCGAAAGCGTAAGAACGGCGACTTCGCTTTTCTAGAACGTGATAACAAACAAAAACGATACAAGAAAGAAGACATCATTTTCATCAAGCAATATGACCCTGTTCAGCAGGTTTATGGCGGGCCTGATTACTTGGGGTGTGTTCAATCTGCACTCCTGAGCCAGGACTCAACCACCTTTCGCCGCCGTTACTATAAGAACGGTTTGCACATGGGCTTTATCTTTTACGCGACCGACCCAAATCTGAGTAAAGAAGATGAAGATGACCTGAAGGAAAAGATGGCTTCAAGCCGCGGCGTGGGTAACTTCCGTTCGATGTTTATTAATATCCCAAACGGCAATGAGAAAGGGATTCAACTTATCCCTGTCGGTGATATTGCCACAAAAGATGAATACGAAAAGATAAAGAATGTGACCGCGCAAGAGGTGATCACCGGGCACCGCTTTCCTGTTGAGCTGGCTGCAATTATCCCCAATGGAGGCACACGTGGTGATCCAATCAAGTTTGACTACGTGTATTGCAAAAACGAGGTTATCCCTGCGTGTGAGATGTTTATGGATGCCGTAAACAGTGACCCAGAGGTACCAAAACACCTGCATTTAGCCTTTAATCTCGACAACGTTGCGACTTAAGAGCAGTGATATTTTTTGCAATTTTGTTTTTCTCTCTGATTTGCGCTCAGCCCTTTACTGTTAAGGGCTGTCGCACTATCAAAATGATCGTCAGACAAACACAAAAGATCATTAAAAAACCGACCTAAAACACAAAAACATCTTTATTTCAGCAACTTAACAAACCACATCAGATCAACAATGATCGTCAGAATTTCACTTTCTTGCAATTTTTTGCACTCTTCGCAATTTCATTAGACGCAATATAAGCCATTCTGAGCACCATTAACTTTCGGCAAGCCCCGTTATTCCAAAAGGGCTAACGGCTCGTTAACCCTTCTTAGCGATGGCAGAATTTCGCTGAAATAGAATTGCGAAAAAATGAGATCGAAAACGCTTCAGGTGGGGAGGAGTAGTGCGTTTTCCGTGGGTTGGGCATGCTTTCGGTGGCGCTGTGTGGCAGGCACAAAAAAGCCACCGGGTGCGGTGGCTATATGGAGTATCGCTCCTCAAGGTTGGAAAGAAGAGGTGACTCGTAAGTTGTGAGGTCCTTCACAACCGCAATGGTTTAGTAAAAATCACTATGTATTTAGGTCAATTTTTTTTCTAGCGCTCCTAGAATCACAGATCATTTTTAATTTAGGTGGCTAGATAATGAGTGATAAGAAAAGTATTTTCCCTGAAGGTTCGATGGCTTATGAAGCAGAGATGAATAACGCACCTGTAGTAAACTCAGATGCTAACGTAGACTCATTCTTCCCCAAAACCTCTATGGCCTTCCAAAATGAAGCTCGAGCATCTCGAATCACACCGGGAGTCGGTCAAGGTTTTCTGCCACCATTAAAGAAATCCAAGTATGCGCCGGCAACAGCTCAACAAACAGCGCCAGCTAAAACAGTAAATATCGCACCAGAGAATATGTATTGGCCACCGTATGATTTTACTAAAGGTGAGTACATCAACACCAAAGAACTTCCAGACAATACTCTACGACTAGAACTGCAGAATAATCACACTGAAGTAATGATCTTAACATTGGAAGAAGCGTTTAAGGTACTTCAAAGCTGGGGCTGGAAAGATACTAAGGATACTTGGAAATCAGTCACTACCCCGACAGGGGCCCAAGTGATGATAAATTATGGTGTGAATGGTAAAGATGTAGTGACCACTTCCATGGTAATTGCTCAGTTTAATGTGCACGGCCTCAAAGCTACTAAGCTGGGAATAAAAGCAACCCTCGGTATGAAAGCGGCAGTATCTCTCAATCACTTAGGTAATGAGATTATTAAACTGAGTGGATATTCTGGCTTGAGACGGATTCTCACAGGAACACGATACAGATTAGACAACCCTCAGATTGTACAACTGGGCATAGGAAAGTACGGACTGGCCAATTCAATAAAATCAGGTACGGTCTTAACGTTTTATGTCGCGGCTGGCTTCAGAGTTCTTGACTACATACTGAATGATGAGGTCTATTTAACTACCCTAATCGGTTCCCTAGCTACTGACATTGTAAAAATTGGGATATCTTCGTTAGTTGCAGGTATGGCTGGAGCAATTGCATTAACAGCGACATCTTTCGTTGCTGTTCATTTAGCTGCCGTTGTTATTGTTGGTTCTCTTGCGGCATTTGCACTTAATGAACTAGATGAGCACTTTGGAATAACAGCACAGGTTATTGAGTTGCTAGAAAAAGCTCAGCAAGAAGCTGTCGAGAAAGGGCGAGAGCTAAAAAAAGAAGTACATGACGGTATACTAGACACTACTGAAATGCTTCTAGAAGGAACTCTGGAAACTGGGAAAAAAGTAATCGAGGCTGAACTAAAACGTTTCATTAAACAATCTATTAACGAATTAATATTGAAACCAATATGAATATGAGATCCATTATAAATAAACTTAAACCAATTTGTACCCTTACAGCAGGAATCTTAATTTTTGCTGCAATTACCGTGTATTCACTCTACGCGGGATGCTTAAATATCATAGAATTCTGGGACCCTATCAGTGATGTAGAAACATACTCAAGATTCAATTTTGCCCTAATTCCTATGGGTATTTTTACACTTGTAATGACCATAATCAGCACTTTCTTCATCATTACAGGGGAACGTTGGGAAGATAGATATGGTGGAACAATACCGCTATCTTCATTAGCATTCGTCGGAATTGCCTTTGTTTTAATACTAATAACCCCTTCAATTTATGAGTCCAGGTATGAAAAGGCTGGTCTACAAGCGTGTTCGGGTACTCCGATAGGCCACCTCCCATTTTACGCTAAGAGGTTTGCTGCTGACCCATCACTTTGCAAGAAATAATAGATCTTTCCTAGCGTAGAATAGAACAATCGAACTGTATAAATCCTCACCATAATTTAGTACCATGGACCCGTCATTTAGATAGGTTCATGGTGTTATATGAGAGTGATTTGCCCAGAGTGTGATGAGAAAGCACGCATTCAAAAAACAAACCGTATTTCAGCGAATTATAGCGACTTATATTGTAGTTGTAGTGACCCAGAATGTGGCCACTCGTTCGTAATGAATCTTTCTTTTAGCCACTCCCTTAGCCCCTCTGCAAAAACAACTTCGCAAATGGCCTTTAGCCTGGTTAAAGCACTAGGCCCAGAACAACAGAAAGAACTGAAGCAGCAGATCTCAATGCTATAGCTTAAATTCAGGGCTATCCGCCTCATCGGCCATTTGAATGATCATCTTAATGGCTTCCACCTTATCGCTATCAAGCTTGCCTTGATTATCTGCTACCACCAATCCCATCAAATACGCTCCGACCTGCGCTCGGCTTTCGGCCTCTGTACTTAATGCGACTCCATCAATGATGAGTTCCAGTGCTTGCTGGAATAACTGGTTTTTATCAGACATATCAATACCCTCTACAACGACATGTGAATACTACTGTATATTAATACAGTGGTAAACAGGTGTTTTTTTACAGGCATCGGTTACGAGAATTAGTTCACCCCAAAGTAGACGCAAAACCAAGGATAAACGCCAGCGTTATGTACCGCTGAATTTGTTTACTCATACTGCCTTTTCTAAATTAGAGGCCATTCATCCACCAAAATCGGTGCAGAACTAGAAAAAGTCGACAGGTTCGGTTGAATGTATTCATCTTTATTGGGTTGTGTAGATTCAATTGGCTCTACTTCATCAAACCAACTCGGTTCTTTCTGCTCTGTATTTCGATAAACAAGGTGATCAGGTTGCCGCTCATTGGCTCCGAACCTGAGTTTTATGCTCTTCGTTTGACTCAACATCAGCCACCTACCGTTTAAAAGGTCACTTCTAAAGCTGCTGGCTAAGTCATACTCTCGAATTATCCGCGATATTTCGTATTCAATATCTGGGTTTAATACCCGACCTGCACCTTGCTGAGGCTCCAACGTACAGTTATTGACAGAACTCCGAGAGGAGCCAGAGGCTCCAAAAGCGGTCGCTTCGCTCCCATGGGCGCTAGCTTCAGCTTTAGATGCTTCAACAAATGTAATGGTGCGCTTTTTGAATTTCCAAGAAGCAGGGTTTGAGCTCGGCTTATCGAACTCATACTTAACTTGTTTTTTGAGCTCTGATTTCTCTTTTGTTGTGATGACAAAGTCTCTTAAGCGAGTTTTCAAATACACGCCCAAAGCATCAAAGCCTTTTAGTTTTTTGACCGTTTCACCATGTGGTGATGCAAATGGGAGCTCTTCATAAATGTTCCTCACCAGCAGGTCACGGCGTTTAACAAAAGGACCGCCCTGCCCCATAATGTAACCGTGCCAGTTACCATGATCAGCTGCTTTCATGACACCTACCACAGTACCATCTTCATGCTCCATATCAGGTTGATAGAGCTCACCAAGTAACGTGAACAAATATTTACTATCGTACTTTGACGATTTTCGGATTACGGCGCTAGGAACTGGTGGGCCAACAAGCTTTCTACCGACTTTAAGGTCTAACTCTTCATAGATGTTGAATAGCTCGTTGTAACCCAGCTGGGTAAGGTACTTAACGAAACTTGCTTTATCATTGTTAGCAAATCGGCGTAGCTCTCGATAAGTCGTAACAGGTGCACCACCAAAGAACTGAAACTGACGAATGTTCCAACGGTTCTTCCAAGCACTCACGTTCTTCGCCATTTCTCTTACTGAATGGCCAGTTTCATCAGACACCTCATTATCCATCGCAAATCCATCAATATTTTTTGAAATATACTTAGCGATGTAGCCAGTAGCAGTGCCTTTCTCAGGATCAATTTCTTCAACATCACAGCGAGGTTTGTGGTCAAACTCACCGTTAATAAAGAGTTCTTGCTTATCTTCCTGAGTGGCATAATCAATAAAAATTTCAGTGACACGCTTCTTCTCCTCAGGTTTTACCCAAATCAACAAGTGCCAGTGCGGCGTTCCATCATGATGTGGCTCAGCAACACGTACACCAAACCAACGAATATCTTTGTTACAAAGATTCGTGCGTATGCGTTGCCAAATAGTATTCAGGTATTGCTGTGCATCACGAGGGCTTGAACCGTCCCAATGAGGGATAAAACCACCCTTTTTATAGCTATTATGAAAACGCGATGGCGTAGTCAGAGTTAAAAACAGACCTTGTAGACCAAGCTCATTACCAATGTCTTCGCAGCCACGACAACGCACCATCAACTCATGACGACGAATGGCTGGGTTAGAAACGCTTTTAAGAACCATATCTTTAAGTTCAAATTCTTCTTCGGTTTCTTCATCACGTATCAGCATGTTCTGAATAGCATCCCAGTTGCGCTTTTGTTGTGCTTTATATTCTCGGATGCAATCCCACGACGAATAAGGAGAGGCTTTCGACGATACCTGGCCCATTGCAATAGCAAGGTGCTCTCGCATGATCTTGCGAACTTTCTTTAATCGGTTAAGCCACCACTTATCGCTGATTAGTCTAGAGATATCTTGAAGTGCTGAAAGCTCAGATTGGTCTTTATATTTACGTGGCGGCTTGATACCAAAGTTATTAGCGACAAAGTCTGCGGCTTGTTCATAGGTAAAAACAACTGCCATTGTCGTGCCCAAGTCCGTTGCTGAATGGTATTTCGCAGTTTCTAGTTGGATATAACCGTCGACAACATTTGCAATTTGATTGGCCATCTCTTTGAGTTCATCTTGCTCTAACTCTGCAATTAGGCGAAATTGCACAGGCTTACGGTTTTTCCCTGCCTGCTCAAAATCAAAGTAAATCTGTTGATTGGCACTAAAGTGACTTTGCTCAGTGGTTTCATACTCTTCACTCAGCAAAGCGACTTTCTGTGTTGTCGGTAATTTGTTGTATTTAGATAAAACTAAACGCGCGCGTTCTGCCGCTGGCTTAGCTTTGGTGCGCAAATAGACATTCGCTGCATTACGCCCATTTGATTCAAAAATAGCTTTGTAGCGTTTGGCAAAGTACTTGGTTAGATAAAGCGGTAAATCGCTAAAGAACTTGTTTTCAGTACGCCAAACATGATCATGCGGATTGAGCTGATATAGATCACGCTCAATGAAGTTTTGGTTATTTGGCTCGACGTCAGTAGGAGGGTGATAACCACGCAGAACGCAAATAGCCCCCTCATCGATTGGATTGAGAGGGCGCATGTAGATATTACGGAGTGGCTTGAGCGGTTGGTAATAGGTTTGCACTTACTCCAACCCTAACTTATCTTTTGCAAGCCTAATAAAATCTCTTTGAAGCTGTTCGTCACCTTTGAAAGTTTCTAAGCTGTCAGGGCGAATGTTCATCGTTATACCCCACCCTTCAGGCCCAACAAAATAAACGACTACGCACTTTTCATGGCGACGCGCTCGTCCTTCAAACAGCTCTAATCGATCACCGTTTACTTCCAGCGAAGCGAGTTTTGAGTGCTTCATAACGCTTCCAGTTCTTGAGTGGTCACAATCATGTGGCCACCGGTGTGATTACCTTTAACGAGCACGCCATTCATCTGTTGCTTACAGTCTAATTGCACGCATGCCGCACCTACTGCATCATCGAAGTTCGCAAACTCACCTACAAGCCGATTCATAACTTGAGCCGTCTCCTCATGGCGAACCACGCAACCTCCAATATCTAACTGCACTGCTACGTAAGTTTGCATACCTACTCCTTACCAATCTTGGTAAGAAAGTCGTCAGCAAATGCGATGAATTCTCGAGCATCATTAGCGGTTCTTTCTGCATCAGTTGTGCTGTGTCCAGCGTTTCGGACAATGTCATGCCCAGCATCGATACAATCACAAGTCTCTTGAAGGCGATCGCGCAGTAATGAAATCAAGATAGAAGCCGATTCATTAGTCCCATTCTTCAAGGACAAGACGCACCAACCTTCTGCTACACCAAACTGACCGCCTTGCAAAACGTGGCTTACTTCTGCGTTCACTTCCTGCCCTGTAATTTGTCCGCTTGAATCGATTTCTCGCAGGTTTAAACAGTCGCCAGCTTGATAATCTCGGTCATTGAGTCGAACTTCGTTTGTCTTACGGTGAGCCAATACTTCACTAAAATGTTCAGATTGGACTTTAATTACATGTACCTTACTCATATTCAGTTCCTCTAGTTTTGGATAAAAGAAGCCCTCCCTCGATATTCCTAAAGAGGGATAAGGGCGTAGGCAAAAGTGCCAAATGGCTAGGTATATAAGGGGTCTAACTCCAGCGTTCTTTTAGGCGGCTGGCTTCTAAATCAATAAGTATAATTTTTCGTTTGAGCTTCGATTGCTCAATAAAACTTTGTGTACTTTCACCTTGAGCGACTAACTCAGCACGCTCAGAAAGAAGTGCATCTAAGCGCTTTTCTTTTAGGCTCGCTCTTACTTCTTGCAGCTTTTCTAGCCCTTTGGCTTTCTGCTCTTGGTTTAAGCTGTATGCCACCATATCTGGACAAGGTAAGTGATACGGTGCGGAATAAACTGGGATAGCCTCTGACATTGGAACTCCTTAACTTAAACCGGGAATGGCTGAACCATTGGCGACCAAATCCACACTCATAGCTAAGAATGGGGAAACGCCTTTCGTGCGGCTTTCTATATCGTTGATAAGAAGCACAAGGTTGCTGATGCCAGCTTGTGCTTTCTGGATGATCGCGTGTTTGTTCGTGCGGCTAAGGCGATCTTTTCCTGCATGCTCTAAAGCCATGCGAGATAAATCACCCGAGTGCACCGCGTTTTCTAATGCACGTTTAATGAAAGTCTCTTCACTCGCATCATGAGGGATTTGTGCGGTCACCACACCGAGGCCAAGCAAAAGACTATTAAGAATGGTGAAGTTGCCACTCGCCTTGGTGATCATCACAAGTTCTACATTGGTAAGTATGTGCGGCTGTTCTGGGTTGAGCTTATTACGCAGCATGGTGGCATTCATGCCTACGGCCTTTGCTAACTTGGTCATGTTCTCCGAGTTTGCAAATGCACAACACGCTTCGTTAAACGCTTTTTGTTTAGAGCCACGGAATTCGCACATTGAGTCAATATTGTTCATAGCCAATACTCAATTGAAGACAAACGGTACGAAAACAAAAGCCCAACCAAGAATATTGAGCCACAGTGGGCAATACTCTTTGGTTGGAATCAGGGAAGATAAGCGCATGGTTATCAACCTAAGTTCTGCATGGCTTCACGAGTCGCGATTTCGAGTAAAGCCACCATGTTGATCAACGGTGTTTCTTTACCTTTTGCTTTGGTTTTAATAGGTAAGCGACCATCGGCAACCCAATCCATGATGGTGCGTTTTGGCATGCCAGAGAATTGAGAGTATTGGTCGTACGTCATGAAAGGCGTATTTAGGACTACTTGATATGAGAGCATAATGCTATCCTTTTACGTTATTGAATGTTGAACACCGGACTTATGAGTTGCAGCTCGCAGTCCATTTGAATTGGATTATTGATCGTATATGCGAACAGATCAAGTCAAAATGACCCCTTTTGATTATCAAGGTGGGAAGCTTGTCACAGATAGGCTCCATGAAATATTGGGAACTAGGACAATAAGAGAGCTCGGAGAAAAGCTAGACGTTTCTGCCTCGACAATAGCTACCTGGCATAAACGTGAACTTTGCCCATTCGAAATCGTATTGAGAGCACACATGTACACAGGTGCATCATTAAAGTGGCTTACGCTTGGAGAAGGCGAGCCATTTCCGAACAGAGAATCCCAAAAACATCAATCGAAACGTCTTGAGACAAAATTCTTGTTCGATATTGACTCGTTCAACATTACTCGAGGAAAGCTAGTAAACCTAAAAACCCTCACGTTCGATAAGTCATATTTAAATGATATTGAAGTAGCAAATCCAATGGCTATTCGTGATGGTGGAAATACGTATATTGTCGATAAAGAGAATCAGCAAGCTATTAGTGGTACATATCTTATAGACATGGACGGCCTACTCTCGCTAAACGATATTCAGCGTTTGCCAGGCAAGAAGCTGGCGATCAGTTTTAATGGCTCAACGTTAACCGTTGATGAAGATGAAGTGAGAGTTGTAGGGCGAGTCGCATTGGTTATGGAAAAGTGTTAACAGCGGAATTCTTTCTTTGAGCTGACTCGCAGCCGTTCTAGTTTAGGGTAGAACGAATATTCAACTAGATTATTATCACTCTGCCCACGGGGAGAGGGCAATAACAACTTTGCTTGCAAACCACAAAGGCTGCCAGATTGGCAGCCTTTTTTTGATTGGTGTTTTTGCCACTTCAGAGCACGAGGTCACACTGAGATATTTTTGGGAAAAGTACCTCAAACAAAAAATCTTAATAGATTAACTAGATTAATGATTATTCATTTTTTTATATTCCTTATATAAGTTATTACCTAATAGAAATTTCAATTCCCATTGCGCCCGAAAAAATGTATTTGAAATATCTATATAATAATAAGAAATGAATATTTTAATCGTCTCAGACAACACTTTTTGAAATAGACGAATCTGCTTCGACTGTGTTGATGTACTGTCTTTATATAATAAATCAGTAAATGTAGCGTTTATGTTTAAATTTACTTTAGGAGAAGCATGTATATAATGACATGCTCGGCTATATGTTTCATGCATATACTTCCAATTTTCACTGGCTACTTCACTTTTTAAATATAAAAAGTCATTTCTCCTTACACTACAATCAAAATCTTTGGAACCGTATCTTTTATCAAGTGCAATCCTAGCTATATGCTCAATTAGTGACCTGAGGTTGAGGTACAAGTACCTTTCTCTTGAGTTAAAGATAGAGACTATTCCATTCAATGAGTCATAAATAGCCCCATTAATATTTCTTTTATGATTAATATTATGATTATGTTCAACCATTAACTTTAAAAAAAATATCAACTTAAAAGAACTAGCAAGTAGATTTCTATCTTGAAGATCTATAAATTTATCTTCCACTACAATCATGAAAACTTTAAGTTCCTGCTGCGAACCAAATGGATAACGAGAAATCATCCATTCTTGTCCAAGATTCCGCCCATCCATTTATTCATGTTAGATAGTGAGTTTTTACTTTTTTTCTTGTTATGGATATTTCTATCAACATCAGAATCCAACATTTCATTTAGATAAGATAGAGCTTTTTTATGACTTAATATTATTTTTTTGTCATCAAGACCTATTATAATTCGACATATCTTAGCAACCATCAACGTTCGAGATTTGGTTGCATAATAAGGTACTTTAAAGTCAAATATACCCTCTATAAATTCAGAAACATAAGAGTTTTTAACAAAGATAGACTTGTTCATCAAAAGAAGAACGATGATACCTAAAAACGTTTCTTTTGAAAGATTATCACTCTTGAGCTTAATTATGAAATAATTACTAGATTTGTTGATTTCCATTTTTACCTTCCTCTAGAACATTTATTCTTTCAATAAGTTCATAACAAATGGATCTAATATCAGTCCGTGATTTAGAATAACTAGAGGCTATATTACCTTGTACACCAACCATAAGATCTCTTACATGTGATAGTCTTGATGTGAAATAATATAAATCATCTTTAATGTTATGGGATTTTTGCATACTCTCAAATTCTTCCTTAATACCCTTAGTCTTGTCTGTAAGTGTATTATCAGTGTTAGTATATACAAACCCTAACGGTTTAATAGTGTGAGAGTAATTGAACTTCAAATTTTCGACAACACTAATCAAACTCGCAGCACCAAGCACCGAATAATGATCAATTTTCACCGGAACTAAATAATAATCAGATGCTATAAGTGCTGCGTCCGTAAATAAAGATATTGTTGGTGGGCTATCAATAAGAATGTAGTCATAATGATTTCTAAGATTGTGATCTTGAATGAATCGTTGAACTTTATGAACTCTTATCGATTCAGAACCAGTATCGAAAATTATATCAAGATCACCAAGAATCATGTCAAGGTTATCGGCTAGGTTTATAATGACGTCATCTTTACTTGCTGTTTTAGCTCTTTCCATTACTTGAGTTGGAACTTCAAATATGCTTCGAATCGTTTTCTTATTAGGTTTTAGTTCACTAAGATACTCTTCAATACGATCATACTTATTCAAAAAAGATTGAGTTGCATTGAATTGAGGGTCTATGTCTATCACTAGAACAGATTTTTTAAGGGTGTTAGCTAGATAATCAGCAACACTAATACAAAGCGTTGTTTTCCCAACTCCTCCTTTCATATTTATAAAACTTATAACTGGTGCCAGCATATCAACTCCTAATATCAATAAAACAATCATATTGCACATACTTATTTGTATTTTGCATTACGATTTTGGTAAATTTTGTTTATATCAGTTATTCAAAAATCAAAATTATTTCAGATTTAATAAAACCCAATCATTACACTGTGAATAAATTTTACTGTAAAATAATTTCGGTTAGAAATAGGTTTTAGATTTATTAAATCTATTTTACGCGGCGCAGAGAAACCTTTTAGATTCAGGCATACCGCCTAAAGAAACGAATTTTTATTCAATAATATAACGTTGTTATATTTTTGAAAACAATACATCGTATGCCGTTACTGATGCCGCGCCAACGGCCACTATTACCGCTAATATCGAAGCTATAAGTGTGTATTGATAACGTTTATATTCAGATTTTAGATTAGCTACAGCTGAGGCCAAAACAGGAAAATGTATACAGTGGTGTTGATCATCTATTTTAAACTCAAACAACTTAACCTCAACACCTCTGGAATGCTGGTATTTATATATATTTGCTAAATGGTAATACAATCGACCAAAAACCAATTGAGGATCTGAACTCAATTTTTCTGCAATTAAATTGCAGTCTATGTGAACATATATACTTCTTTCCTTGATTTTTTCATCTGAATCATACAATTCGAACTCAGATCTATAGTTGTTGTATATACATTCAAGCAGCTCTAAATCGGTTGGATTTTTATACATTTACAACTTCCCGCAAAAATAAAGCTTACCATATCACTCTTTATCCCCCCATGAACAATCCGTACACTGTACCCAAACTAAGAACCTTATTCAATTGAAATTATTTATCGTTTAATAAAGATTTATTGATTGTTGTTCCTTTAAATCTAGATCGAGTTGTTCGGACATTCTGAGGTAAAGCTGATGTGAATCGAAAAAGGTAAGTAGTGTGATAAAGGTTAGGGACGGAAATCGCGGAGCGCATCGAAATACTCATCTTGGGTACTGATATCATGACGGTCAGGCTGATATAACCTCAGGGATTGGGGAAAGCCAAGCCTTTTAGTAAATGGGGCTCGGCTCGTATTACTTAACAATATAAAACATCAGTTAGGGCCCACCTACAATTAGCTATAGTTAGAGTAAATAGTCTTGAAAGGAGCCTTAGACATGGGAATTGAAATCCACAGATATCATTTCAGTTAATACACTTTTAGTTTGACTTATTTCATCTTCAAGTGGAGAAACTTCTGTTTCTAACAGTTTCAACATCCATGTGATTTTATCACCGTCAGTAACGATTTTATCTTTGTGATAGTCTTCAGATGCTCGATATACGGCTTCCATTCTATATAGGATGTTATAAACTTGCTCAAACCATTTTAGAGCAAGCATTTTCACCTCATCATTAAAGTGAATTGTATTCCTGGTTACTACAAGAAGGTACTGATTCAATTGCTCTGATATGTCTGAAAGATCCAACATACCGATTTCTTCAATACTTGTTTCAGTAAGCTTTTTTTTACGAAAATAAACAAAAAACTGCCAGTTTCTTCGAGTAACATCAATCTCCGCTAAAGCTGTTAAAATTTCATTCATTGCCTTTGTTCTAGCATCAGCCTTCCTCTGAGTTTTGTATTTTATTTCTTCAGTGGCCACTGTGTTTTGTATTAACTGTTTATGGATTTCACGGAACTCTTCTCTGAGAGCTTTAAGCTCACCTTTTTTCTTAAAATAAGATTGTCCAAATAGTAAAAAAAACGGAATAGAAAGCGCATTTATTAAAGGTAAATAATCAATAATATGCTGGAGTATAATCATAGAACATCACTTATAAATATAAAATAAAGCGGGAAGCAACACACTTGTGATGCCCCCGCACGCCACCTTAAAAATATCCCAATATTACGTAACAATCTTATCATTTTTTCAAACGTCTATTTCAAAGATTATTTCTATTACCCCGCTGATTCCAAGCTATGTGCGCCTGAACTAAACTTAAAGTTTCCTTTTTGGTTTCTATAACAATAAAGTTTAATATATAGGCAGGTAAGACCAGCGCCGAAAGAGCAAGTCGATTGTACCCGTTTGAGATAATTTCAGGAGAAATCATGTACATCAACGCTGCAAAAACCATGTATAACGTGCTGAGTGTTGCGATTGCCCAATACCTAGCAATATGCCAATTGATAAGCACTTTATGTTGACGATTTTTATGAATAAAACTTAGTCGTCTAAAATTCTGCCATCTACCATACTCAACCTTATAATATGGGAGCAATCTTGATATTTTTGGTGCGAGCCAAGTCAATACAATTCCCAAAACTATAAAGAAGATACCTGTAAACCACCAAGAAGGGTCCTTCAAATTGTGAATTATTTGTTCCATTTTTTCTTTTTACTCACTATTGTTATAGGGTAATTTACCCACTTCGAACGATAAGGTACTGTTGAAAAGACTCATCCGTTTGTAGGTAAGCTTCACTAAAATCACTTCAGGACATGCAACCTATGGTAACTTAAATATTCTTGCTGGAGTTTGGAGAAGTGACCATAATTACCTTGTGTAATTGACCATGCTTTAAGTACATCAAGGTTGAGCTTCTTGCTAACTATCATTTCACCGTTATCTTCAAAGCTGATATACCCTTTATCGAATAGGTGATCGACATGAGGAGCAAGAAGGAGGCCATTGTGTCCGTCGAGACGTTCTTGGTTGCTTGACGCTGCCCAAGGTTTTATGTGGCTCGCGATTAAGTGATTCTTTGATTGAACCCCTGTCACTCTGCACAATGACTCCACTTGCTCTAACCTACTACGGAAAATACCTTGGCCTCTTCTCGACTTCACCACTTGGTGCTTTTCAGTCTCATCGATAGACGCATCATTGAAGATTTGATGTTCAATTACATCTGAAGCTGTTGCATTTTCTGTTGTATCTGCAAAACCAAAGATTATCTCTTCAGCTTCGCTTCCTATTAATTCAACAACTTTCGATGCAAGGTCCAATGGGACGAGAAATAAGTATGCTTGGTTACCATTCCCGTTATCCTGTAATGGCGAGTACTTTTGGGGCAAGAGAGGACGAATAGAATCTATGTGCGCTTTAGGGCGAATTTTGTTTTCTACTAAGTGGTATTCAAGGTCAACTTTCCAACCATCATCAGCCCAATCATCTCCTGCTGCACCGAATTCAGTTGGCTTGGTGTATGAGTAAGCATGTGAACGAACTATACCTATCGACAAGATCAAACCTTTGGCGAAAGAAAACACTACGTCGCCAGGCTTAACAAGCGTCATATTGTTGTAATAGTGGCTTTGCGTGCCGTTTCTATTCTGTTTAGGGGACCACATATAGCCGCCTTCAAACTCTTGCTTAAAAGTTTGTTTCTGACTAACCCACCAATAATTCATCTTTAAGCCTCATCCAATAACTCAAATGCATAAAGTAACATATTGTACCCTTCGAGCGAGATAAAACATTGTCTTACGTTTTACGCCAAATTATACTGTTTTTATATACAGTTAACTTAAGCCTTTAGTATGTCTATCCGTAACTTAAAAGATGGTTCTAAGAAACCTTGGTTATGCCAGTGCTTCCCGAATGGAAGAGATGCTAAACGAATACGTAAGCGCTTTGCGACCAAAGGTGAGGCTGCTGCTTATGAAATCTACTTATTAAAACAGAAAGATGAAAAACCGTGGATGGCAGAAAAGCCAGATCACCGCAGGCTTTCTAAGTTAATAGAAATCTGGTTTGCGCATTACGGAGCTACTCTTTCGAATGGTCAGAACATCTATAGTAAATTTCTAAAGATGGCCGAAGCAATGGGCAATCCCATTGCTTCAGTTTTCACCTCTAGAATTTATTCCGAGTTTCGAAGTGAGCGCATGGCTGGTGCAATTAATTTTGTAGACGCACGTTGGCAAAAAGGGCCACCAAGTATCGCGACTCTTAATTCTGAACTTGCTAGGTTTAAAGGTATGTTTAGTAAGTTAAAGGAAATTGGTGAGTGGAAAGGACCAAACCCTCTCGAGGAAGTGAAGCCATTTAAAGACCACGAGCGAACCATGGCTTTCTTACAAAAAGAGCAGCTCACTCTTTTGCTTGAACTAGTCGAAAAACACCAACGCACTGATATGATAAAAATAGTTAAACTGTGCTTGTCTACAGGGGCGCGTTGGAATGAAGCCGCGCAGCTAAAAGGCTCTCAGCTAAGCAAATATAAAGTGACGTTCACCAATACTAAGACCAAAAAGAACCGCTCTGTACCTATCTCTGAGGAGCTTTACAACGAGATATACAAACCAACCTCAGAAAAGCTATTTGAAGAGTGCTATACACCGTTCTGCTACATATTGAAGAACAAACTAGGCATCACCCTGCCCTCTGGCCAAGCTTCCCATGTTTTGCGTCATTCATTCGCAAGTCACTTTATGATGAATGGCGGCAATATTTTAGTGCTGAGGGATATTCTCGGTCACGCCGATATCAGCATGACTATGCGCTATGCCCACTTCGCACCAGATCACCTATCCGAAGCAATAAGCCATAATCCGATCACTCATTTGTAGCTTGCTGCCATAAAAAATACTTCTCTGCTGCCACTTTGCTGCCACTTACCAAATTTTAGGCAAAAAAAGAGCCGCAAAAAGCGGCTCTTAACAGTTCGGTTTTTCCGAAATGTCGGATTAGTTCTCTTTACCGAATACGTTGTTCTCTTGCTCTTGTACACGAATGAAAGTCGTACGCTTGGTTAGCTCTTTAAGCTTTGCTGCGCCTACGTATGTGCACGTTGAACGTACTCCGCCAAGGATGTCTGAAATCGTGCCATCTACGCTACCACGATATGGCAATAGTACGGTTTTTCCTTCAGCTGCGCGGTACTTAGCAACACCACCTGAGTGCTTCTCCATCGCCGACTGTGATGACATGCCGTAAAATTTCATGAACTTCTTACCGTCTTGCTCGATGACTTCACCGCCTGACTCTTCGTGGCCTGCTAGCATACCGCCTAGCATGACAAAATCTGCGCCGCCGCCAAATGCTTTTGCCACGTCACCTGCGCATGAACAGCCACCATCGCCGATGATCACACCGCCAAGGCCGTGTGCTGCGTCACCACACTCAATAATGGCAGAAAGTTGAGGGTAACCAACACCTGTTTTAACGCGAGTTGTACATACTGAACCTGGGCCAATACCCACTTTAACGATGTCTGCGCCTGCTAGGATAAGCTCTTCGCACATGTCACCGGTTACTACGTTACCCGCAGAGATGACTTTGTCTGGGAATGCGGCACGTACACGTTGAACGTATTCGACTAGGTGCTCTGAGTAACCGTTCGCGATGTCGATACAAATAAAGATGAACTCATCAGAGATGGCCATGATGTCTTTGGTTTTTTGGAAATCAGCTTCAGACGTACCCGTCGACACCATGACATTGTTTAGGGTTGCCTTGTCTGCCGATTTTGCAAACTCTGCCCAGTCTTCTACTGTGTAGTGTTTGTGAACAGCGGTCATTACACCATGCTCTGCCAGCGCTTTCGCCATTGCAAAGCTACCAACCGAATCCATGTTCGCCGCAATGACAGGGACACCAGACCATTGACGGCCACTGTGCTTGAATGTAAAATTGCGGGTTAAATTTACTTGAGAACGGCTCTTAAGGGTAGAACGTTTCGGGCGAAACAGTACATCTTTGAAACCTAACTTAAGTTCTTGTTCGATACGCATTGTGTAATTCCTTGATTCATATGTATATGTGTCATCCCAGATTGCGTAGTGGCATCGTTGGCAGACGAGTTCACTGTTCTTCGGACACAAAAAAACCGGAGCGTTGGCAGACGCTCCGGTTTTCAGCATTATAGGCTGTGATTTCTTTCCTACAAGTCTGATATTTGAATTTTTTTTGTGATACCATCTTGTAAAGTGCATACCAAAAACACCCCTCTCCGCCCTAATCTAATAACTTTATTAACAATATCAAAAAGTTAAACCACTCTATTATTTAATCCTTTGCGCAAACCTTTGCGTTAGATAAACAACACATAACGGTTTAACCTCTCATAAATGCTCAAAATGACATCAAACAGCCCTTCATCTTGGGTTCAATCCACATTTGAATTGGTGTTTTTTCTGCGCTTAACGTCACTGTTTGGTTATTTTATTGCGCGCATCTTCAGCCTGTAGGCACACATGTTTAGAACTTAAGGATGTGGTTAGGCGCAAAACTGATCTTCTGCGGTTTAATAGGTATGGTTGACGAGTACGAAAAAGCCGAGGCGAACCTCGGCTTTTGTATGTTTATTCCACCAGCTTTAGTTTTGCTGTGGACACATCAGAGCTTCTGCTGTTGCATCTTGAATCGACAAAAACAATGAGTTGATTTTCCCAGTTGGGGTACGCATCGGGTTAAGCGTTACGTTTTGGTACATAAACTCAGCCTGTTGCGTCACTGGTCGAACGTTACGACAGCGGAATAAATAGGGGCGCTGACGCCATGTGATGAAACTGCGGCACCCTAAATCATAGACAGGCTTGGTTTTTAACTGAAACCACGATTTGGGGATCTCAGGGAAGATATCAAAGATCGTACGACCAATGGCGTCATGAGATTGCATGCCACTGTGATGCGTCATGAATCCATTCCACACTTGTACCTTGTAGTCTCTGTCGAGCACAACTAACCCCATGTCGACATTCTGTACCATGTCGACCATCCAATGGAATTGTTCAAATTCTGCAGGTAAATTCAGCATTAAAAGTCCTCCATTAAATACGACAGTTTGTTGTCCAACAATGGCAATGATTCATCCACAAACATAAACAGTAGATCACAGCGGATCGATGTGCCCTCTATGTTGTAACTCACTTCGAACGTCATGGTACGGCTAAATGCCCCCGTGGTGGATTCGATAATGGAATCAATGGAAATATGCTGACCAAGCAGTACGGGTGAGCTCTGGAAAAAGCGAACCTCTGATTGCTCACCCAAGCCATTTAAGAATGAACCTACCAAAATATTAGAGACGTCCATCAACAGCTCAAGCTCTTCCAATTCTTCAGTGTCTGCTGGCACATTCATCAGTTTTTTGAGATCGGAAACACTGGAGTCAGTTAAAATGACGAGCGCTTCTCCCGCAATACCCTCACCACAAAAACCTTGGCAAACACCCGAGACATTGTCCTGTGAGGCTAAGTCTCGCAGCGCCATGTGCAGTTCACTCACTTCAAAAATATTCACGTTTGGCAGCGGAAGGTGAACAAATACATCGAAGTGACGGGCCAGAGCGTCCGCCGCACGACCGATAGAGACGTTGGCAACTTCCATATAGATGTCGCGGCGACGCAAAATTGGTAACTCAATCGTTGTCGGCGTGATGACTTGGGGACGGTCACTAGGCTCTATCAGCTCTTTTAATGCAGCCTTAAGCTCCTCTTTACCGATGGGCTTTTGAATAAATGCTTTTGCACCGAGTGCAGAGACGCGCTCTTTCGCTTTTGGCTGAATGTCTCCGGATACAACTACGACAGGGGTTTGAATGCCTAATCGCTTTATGTTTTCTAATGTTTCAAACCCATCCATTTCTGGCATGGTGAGATCGAGAAACATCAATTTAAATTCTTTTTGGGCTAACTCTTCAAGCGCATTTTTACCATGAATAGCAAATGTCACGTCTGCATTCAATGTTTCCGGAAGTGCTCTTGCCATCTGCTTGCGTGCTAACGCTGAATCATCACAGATGAGGACAGGAAACGACATTCTACCACCTTTAATATTCAACAACCTGCTCAGGAATCGGCCTGGCTGATACCGCATAAAATACGAAGAAACTGACGAGGAGTTTTTCTTACTGTTAACGTGCAAGCATACGCAATATAAGTGGACGAGTGAACCGGTCAGACACTAAAATCCAAATTTCCCTACACATTTAGTGACATTGCGCCTAAGTAATGAAAACTTATCCAGCCCCTGATACGCAAGAGGTTGCTTTTGTTTGTGGTTTGCTTTTTCAGCGGAATCAGAAAATAAAAAGGCACCATGTTAAAAGTGCCCAGTTTCTATATGTCTAAGTTTCTAAGTGTCTAAGTGTCTAAGTGTCTAAGTGTCTCGGTGTTTAAGTGGCTGTTTGATTAAAGCAACCTCTATGGCACACCATGACCGTTCGATGCGACCCAAACTCGGTACCATTGTTCACGAGTCAACTCGATATTAAGAGCATTCACCGCTGCATGAACCCGTTCGATTTTACCAGAGCCAATGATAGGTATCGGCTTTGAAGGTAAACGACGTATCCAAGCGTAGATCACTTCATCAATGCTGTTTGCTGCCGTCTCTTCGCGGATGGCCTCTAACTCTGTACGAACACGGGTAACTTGCTCGGTATGATTTGAGAAGATAGAGCCGCCACCCAAGCAAGACCACGCCATTGGACGCAGACGCAGAGTTTGCATCTGATCTAACGTGCCATCGTGTGCTACTTCAAAATTCAATGGGTTAATTTCCACTTGGTTTGTTACTAGAGGCTTGCTCAAGCGCGATTGCAGCAGCTCAAATTGACGTGGCGTGAAGTTGGACACACCGAAGTGCTTCACCTTACCCACTTTATGAAGCTCTGAAAACGCTTCTGACACTTCATCGGCATCCATCAGTACATCTGGACGGTGAATCAATAATACATCGATCTCATCGACGTTAAGTCGCTCAAGTGAATTATTAACAGATTGATAGATATGTGCAGCGCTCGTATCATAATGATTAATCTTGCGATTTGGCGCTTTATCGCTGCACAAGTTGATATCGCATTTGGTTACGATCTGAATCTGCTCTCGAACGCTCTTGTCGAGGGCTAATGCCTCACCAAACAAAGTCTCACATTCGTAGTCACCATAAATGTCTGCATGATCGACAGTGGTAATGCCTAACTCAATGTGTTGCTTGAGGAAGGACAAACGCTCTCGCGCAGTCATCCCCCAATCTGCTGCTCGCCAATATCCTTGAACCAACTCTGAAAACTCTGGACCGTTTGGTGCAGTCACCACTTTCGCAACCATAGGTATCTCTCCTTTCTTCAACTGCGTTCATCCTAATCTTGTTCTGCTGCTTACTCAACGGGTCTACTTCCTATTCACCTTCCAATTTACCTTCCAATTTACCTTCCACTTGAATGTTACCCTTGAGGGTCGAGGATGAAAATTGTCGGTGCTTCTGACCGCTATCTATTTTTAATAGCGGTCAAAGCCATTATTAGAAAAAGACAAGCTAATGCCCTTGATATGACTCAATATTGCATGCGTTTATGAGGAAATTTCGCGGTTAATCAGGCATTAAAAAGGCGCACATGTGCGTGCGCCTCTGCCTCGTGACTCAATCGTGAGTATGCGAATCGGGAAGTCTATTGATGCATCCCAAACAAATGACGAGGAATTTCTGTAGAGTTTTGATTCCATCCAAATTGTGTGTAAAACCTCACGTCCCTCCTTTGAAGCAATCATGTTGCTTTACATTTAAAGCATGGTTCATTTTGTGCAAAAAACAAGTTTTCGCAAAAAAATATCTTGTTAAATATGCAGTTAATAGCACTGCCACGATCAATACTTAGACCTCAGGAACTTCAACCACTCAATAGTGGAAAGCTAAATTGCATCTTTACTGATTAGGTCTAGACTCTGCTGGGCGTATAATTCTTTTGCCCCTTCCAATCAGTAGTCTAGGAGAACCTGTTAATGTCCAAACGCGAGAGAATTGTGAAATCTGTGTTAGCGCACGTCTCAAAAGACGCGATTAACCAGTTTGTCTCTCGAGGGTCAACGCCAACATCCTTTTCCGTTCTCTTTTTGGCGGCGATTGTTGGGACGTTAGCAGGCCTTGTCGGCACTTATTTTGAAATTGCTGTTCACTTTGTTTCTGAAACTCGTACCGAATGGTTAAAGAGTGAAATTGGTAACATGCTGCCTTTATGGCTTGCTGCCATTTTGATCAGTAGCGCCCTGGCATTCATTGGTTACTATTTTGTGCACCGTTTTGCGCCGGAGGCGTCAGGCTCTGGCATCCCGGAAATCGAAGGGGCGATGGATAACATTCGTCCTGTTCGTTGGTGGCGAGTGATCCCAGTCAAGTTCTTTGGCGGCATGGGGGCTCTTGGCTCAGGCATGGTCTTAGGACGCGAAGGCCCAACAGTTCAAATGGGTGGTGCCGTTGGTCGTATGGTCACTGATATTTTTCGTATCAAAGACGAGGATACCCGTCATTCTTTACTCGCATCCGGTGCAGCAGGTGGCTTGGCGGCGGCATTTAACGCACCGTTAGCAGGCATTATGTTCGTGGTCGAAGAGATGCGTCCTCAGTTTCGATACTCATTGATTTCGATCCGCGCCGTGATCATTTCTGCCATTATGGCAAACATTGTCTTTCGTGCCATCAATGGCCAAAATGCCGTTATCACCATGCCACAATACCCATCCCCAGAGCTGCAATCCCTGTGGCTTTTTCTGCTCCTCGGCTCTTTATTTGGCGTATTTGGTGTCGTATTCAATAAACTGATCACCGTTGCACAAGATGGCTTTGTTGCCTTACACAGAAACAACCGCAAACGCTATCTCATTACGGGGACCGTTTTGGGCGGAGTATTTGGTTTGCTGCTACTTTACGTGCCTCAGCTGACAGGTGGCGGCATTGGTTTGATCCCAGACATCACCAACAGTAACTACTCAATCTCGATTTTGGTGATCCTGTTTGTTGGCCGTGTCATTACTACCTTACTTTGTTTTGGCTCTGGCGCACCGGGCGGTATCTTCGCTCCTATGCTGGCTTTAGGTACATTGTTTGGCTACGCATTCGGCGCAACGGCAGACATGCTGTTACCTTCATTGACTATCGAGCCGGGTGTATTTGCCATTGCGGGCATGGGGGCATTGTTTGCCGCGACAGTACGTGCACCAATTACGGGCATCTTGTTGGTTATTGAGATGACCAATAACTACGACCTGATTTTACCACTCATAATCACCAGCTTGGGCGCGGTTATCATCGCACAATTGCTTGGTGGACAACCGATTTACAGCCAGTTGTTACATCGTACACTTAAAAACGACAAACTACGTCAACAAGACCTACCAGAAAACCAAGCTTAAGTTAATATGGGTGCCTAAATAGAATCCCTTGGTCTAGTCCCGGAAATCTTCATTTATCGACAAAAAAAGGATGGTGTTTGCCATCCTCTTATCAATTAATTTGTCATTTTCGTAAACTCGACTGACTCGTCACTTACCGTAAACCATGAAGAAACTCGGCACGCGTGGCGGAATTGCTTTTGAAAATGCCGCCCAATGCTGTTGTTGTTGTTTCACTGGTTGCATCCATAACACCACGAGATTTGACGCAATAGTGCGTTGCATCAATGGTCACCGCAACGTCATCAGACTCTAATAGGGTTTGAAGTGCAACGAGAATTTGCTGAGTCATTCGTTCTTGAACTTGCGGACGCTGCGCGAAAAAGCGAACAATACGATTGATTTTAGATAGGCCGATGATCTTCCCGCGCGGAATATAAGCGACCGCAGCTTTGCCATCGATCGTGACTAAGTGGTGCTCACAAGTACTGGTCACCGTGATGTCTTTCACACGGACCATCTCACTCACATTCATCTTGTTTTCAATCACGGTGATTTTTGGGAAGTTGGCGTAATCCAAGCCGGAGAAAATCTCGTCCACATACATCTTAGCAATGCGGTGGGGAGTTTCTTCTAGACTATCGTCGGTAAGGTCAAGTTGAAGCAAACCTAAGATCTCACGCATGTGATGTTCGATCTTTTCTTTCTTCTCTTCACGGCTTACGTTGTTTGGCCGCATTGGCGTTTCCAAACCACGTTGCTCTAGCGCTGCTTTTACTAACTTCGCTGACTCGCTAAGACCAGACATTCCACTTCCTCTTTTGTTGCTTCAGCCAATTTTGTTGCTTCAGCTTGTTGCACAAATTCAACCAAAATTGCATTCATACTTTCTGCTATGAGCTACTCAGCTTGTGTTTTAACACCAAGCCACATCAAATGAAGGCTCTAGGCTGAGTTTCTTGCGCTCCGCAGGTTTATTTACCCCTTTCGGATGGCTGACAAGGATACTTGGATTTTTGCATAATTACACCCATATTTTATCGATGGGCATTCTTACTCCCCTCCCTTTTTATGGTAAAATTTCGCCAGAATAAAGAACATAGGATTTAATCAATGGGCTGCTGCGACGCACCTGGCTTGATGCCAATTGAAGATGCGATGGAAAAAATGCTATCGCGAATCAAACCTATCCAAACGACGCTTTCCCTTCCACTTGCTGATGCTCTTGGCTTTGTACTGGCTGAAGATATTTTATCTCCTATCCATGTGCCTCCATTCGACAACTCAGCAATGGATGGTTACGCCATTCGCATTCAAGATCTTGAGTCGTCTACGGTTCTGCCTCTGACGGGTAAATCATTCGCGGGGCAACCTTTTGAAGGGGAATGGCCCCAAGGCACCTGTGTTCGTATTATGACTGGCGCAAAAATCCCCGAGGGTTGCGACGCCGTGATCATGCAAGAAAACACAAGTGTCACGGATGCAGGTATTCAGTTCCTCCAAACGGACGTGAAACCACGAAACAATATCCGCCCAACAGGTGACGATATTAAGCAAGGCGACATCGTGCTGGCACAAGGTGCCTGTCTCACGCCACGTGATATTCCTATGATTGCGTCTCTCGGTGTCAGCCATGTGATTGTGGTTCGTAAACCTAAAGTCGCTTTTTTCTCCACCGGTGATGAACTTAAACCACTGGGCGAATCGCTAGACGAAGGCCAAATCTACGACAGCAACCGTTACGGTATTAAGCCACTAATTGAAAACTTCGGCTGTGAAGCGATTGATCTTGGTATCATTCCAGATTGTCCAGAGACACTCAAAACAACCTTTGAACAAGCACAAACGCTGGCCGATGTTGTTGTTACCTCTGGCGGCGTCAGCGTCGGCGAAGCGGATTACACCAAAGACATTCTTGAAGAGCTTGGTGAAATTGGCTTCTGGAAGTTGGCAATCAAGCCGGGCAAACCTTTTGCATTTGGTAAGCTAAGTACTGCTTGGTTTTGCGGTCTGCCGGGAAACCCTGTTTCTGCCATGCTCACCATGTATGTGCTTGTTCAGCCAATGCTAGCAAAGTTGGCTGGTCACACTGAATGGAAAGCACCTGAATCTATCCCTGCCACGAGCAAAAGTGCATTTAAGAAAGCACCGGGGCGTACCGATTATCAACGTGGTATCTATGCACTAGAAGATGGCAAGTTTGTGGTTGAGACAACAGGCAACCAAAGCTCTGGCGCATTCCGCTCAATGAGCCTAGCAAACTGTTTTGTCGTTTTAGAACGCGAACGCGGCCGGGTTGAAGTAGGCGAGACCGTTCAGATTCAACTCTTCAACTCAACCCTATACTAGGAAATCGTTGTGGATATTCTTTCCGATCAGGAAATGCTGCGTTACAACCGTCAAATCATTCTTCGACAATTTGACTTTGAAGGGCAAGAGGCGCTCAAACGAGCGTCAATATTGATGCTTGGTGCGGGCGGTCTAGGCTGTGCATCAAGCCAATACTTGGCCACCGCTGGTGTCGGCAAAATAACACTGATTGATGATGATATTGTTGAGCTGTCTAATCTTCAGCGTCAAGTATTGCATCACGATGCCGATATCGGCCGCAAAAAAGTCGAATCGGCGGCCGAGGCGCTGCATGAACTTAACCCATACATTAGCATCGACACCATCGCCAAACGTCTTAATGATACAGAGCTTAAAACGCTCATAGAGCAGCACACTATCGTCGTCGACGCATCAGATAACGTAGACACACGTAATCAACTTAACCGCTTATGTTTTGAGAGCAAAACACCGCTAATTTCAGGCGCGGCGATTCGTATGGAGGGCCAAGTCAGTGTGTTTACTTACGATGAGCCTTCGCAACCATGTTACCAGTGTTTGAGTACGCTCTTTGGCAGTGGCGCGTTAAGCTGTGTGGAAGCCGGTGTAATGGCGCCTGTTGTCGGTATTATCGGTGCGGTTCAAGCGATGGAAGCGATCAAAGTGATTGCTAACTTCGGGCAACCAAAGCAAGGAAAAATTCTGATTTTGGATGCGCTGTGTATGTCTTGGCGAGAAATGAATCTAATGAAAATGCCAGCCTGCCCGGTTTGTGGCTAGCCGTTAGCCAAATATTTCCGCTCCTTCCCAAATAGTCCAGCTCAATGTTGGACTTTCTCATTTTGACAATCAGAATTAAAACCCACCCCCTCACCAAATAAAAGCAATTAAGAATCAGTAATTTAAAATCTGGCACGTTCCTTTCATTGCATATCTCATCAAATAACTAGAGGGTAGATTATGAAAAGGATATCACTATTACTTGGGACTTTGGCAGCGAGCGCCTACGCACAGGCGGCTCCTTTCGATACGTGTCCAAGCAAGGCATACCTATTTCAGTCAACCCCAGTCCAAATCTATGGCGTCAACTTGGTAACGGGTTCAACGACCCTATTAGAGGACGACACTGGATTGGCTTCGGGGATAAACGGCGTAGGTTTTAACTTCACTGATCGATATATTTATGGCTATGACACGACGAACATGAAAATCGTTAGGTTGGGTCAAGACTTTCAGGCCGAGACGCTCAATGTTTCAGGCTTGTCTACCTCTTACACGTTTTACGTAGGTGACGTCTACGACCATGTCTACTACTTATACCGCAAAGGCGAGGGCCTGTTTTCGATAGATCTCTCTCCTTTAGATACAGACCCTAATGCGACGCTCAACATTGTACAAATAACTTCAACAGCAACCATTACCCTCACGGATTTTGCTTTTCACCCGGGTAATGGCTCCCTTTTCGGTATCGATAATAACTCGGGCATTCTGTATGAGTTTGACCCCAGCAACGGCAACGCGACCGCGGTCGGCGATACTGGCGAAACAGGCACATTTGGTGCAGGCTATTTTGACGTCAATGGCAACTATTACGTGTCACGAAATCAAGACGGTAAGATCTATCGGGTAGACTTGTCTGCGGGCAACGCAGCCAACATTGCTGCGGGCATTGTACCTGCTGTTGAATTTGTCTCTAACGGCCCAAGCTCAAACCAAAATGATGGTGCTCGATGTGCGAATGCGCCCGTCATTGATGAAGACGACCCTATCGATTTTGGTGATGCCCCCGACACCTACAGCACCACACTCGCATCCAATGGCCCAAGACATGAAATCGACGATATCACTTGGTTAGGTACGTTAGAGCCAGATGGTGATGCTGATGGCCAAGCGGATGACAACGCTGTAGGAGTGGCGGATGAAGATGGGGTTGGGTTCGTATCGGCTCTTGATCCGGGTTTGAGCTCCATCATTAATGTCACCGCATCTACATCAGGGTATCTCTCTGCGTGGTTTGACTGGAATCGCGATGGCGACTTCGATGACGCCGGCGAACAAGTCTTTACCGACGAGGCGCTCTCTGCTGGTAACAATCCGCTTCCATTTGTGGTTTCGACCGCCGCAACAGCAGGCGCAAGCTGGAGTCGATTCCGCTTTAGTCAACAAACTGGCTTGAATTACTTCGGCGGCTCTACTTCAGGTGAGGTGGAAGACCACCCAATTACTATCACTGGCAACGGCTACACAGTGGAATATTTCCCGAGCGCAGAAGACTACGCCACCGTCGCGTACGAGGATAATTGGCCTTATACCGCCGATTATGACATGAATGACGTGGTAGTGGAGTTCCGCATCACAGAAACCAGCCTTGCGAGTCACGTTGAAAACATCCACATAACCGGTAACTTAGCTGCTTATGGTGCGAGTTACAAAAACGGTTTCGCCATACGGTTACCAGGTATTTCACGAAGCATCATAGAAAATGGCCTCACTACCTTGTCCTTCAATGGCGTAGAGCAGGCATCAAACGGGTTGGAAAGCATTTCTGACGAAGCCATTTTCATCATCAGTGAAGATCTGAGTGAATACGCCACTAGCAGCTGTGACTACTTCCGAACTGAATCTGGCTGCAATGACAGTGTCTCACTTAACTTTACCCTCAACGTTTACTTCACCGAAGATTCCGACCGCTCAGGGATACAAGCCATGCCATATGACCCGTTTATCTTCGCGACCCCAGGGGCTTATCATGGTGAAGGCATTACCTTCCAACCTGGTCGTGCGTGGGAAGTACACTTAGCAGACCAAGCACCAACAGAGCAGTTTGACGACCAAAACCTGTTCGGCCTCGGTGTTGATGACAGTGACCCTGCGCAGAGTAAATACTTCAAAACTGCAAACAACTTACCTTGGGCACTCCTGATAGTAGAAGATTGGAATTGGCCGCT
>NZ_ABGR01000003.1 GCF_000171815.1 Vibrio sp. AND4
CTGTCTAAGCCAAGTACTTCGCCGCTGTCATTCTGGTTCGAATTATAAAATCGATGATGAATGAAACATGACATTTCGACTAAACAAACATGACCTGCAACTTACTCAAGCGCATAAGGTCAACCAGCTAAAACTGAAAACGTGTGATCAATAACTCCATACCCAATGACCTATTCAAATACCCGCGCCAATACATTTGCAATAAAAATGAAATTGAATCATAACGTCACAGAAATCTATCTTTCATTTTTACGGTTTACCTTAGCGTCATCAACATATCGAGCAAGCAGCTCATCGATTACAACTAGGGTAATAAGAAAATGAAAAAGACAGTACTAACTACTGCAGTGTTAACGGCATTGGTATCGGTTCCATCTTTCGCGGCAACCGTTTACAAAGATGATAGCACTGAATTAAAAGTTGGCGGTCGTGTCGAATTTCGCGGCGACTTTATTGGCTCAGGCGGCGCTGAAGTTGACGGCACTATGGAAGATCAGTCACGTGCACGTCTAAACCTTAAAGGTAAGACTGATATCGGTAATGGACTGTCAGCATTCGGTGTTTACGAGGCTGAACAAAAAACAGGTAAAAGCGAGTTCAAAAACCGTTATATGTACGCTGGTGTCAGCGCTGATTTGGGCGACTTCTCTGTAGGCCGTCAAGACATGGCGGCTGTTATCATCTCTGATATGACCGATATCACAGAGTTCTCTGGTGTTCAGCAAGTCATCGACTCATCGTCTGACAAACAAGACAGCGTTTTTGCTTACCGCGGCGAATTTGATGCTTTACAAGTTCAAACAACTTACCAAGCTAACTCTGGTGACAGCCAAGATAAATACAGTATCGCTGGTCTCTACTCCTTGCCAATGGGCCTTGACTTAGGTCTTGCTTACTCTGGTGGCGATGTAGACAAAAATAACTCAGAAGATCAGATCCTTGGCGGTGTCGCCTACTCGCTAGAAAACTTATACCTCGCAGGTACCTATTCGCAAGGCTCTCTGAATGATTCTGAAGACTTTAGCGCTTATGAGCTTGTAGCGAGCTACAAAATAGCAAGTAAGTTCACGCTTGCTGGTCTTTACACTTTCCAAGAAAATGATCCAAACGGTGCGGCAAAATTCGATGCTGTCGATGGCTTTGAGCTTGTGGGGTACTACAAACTGAACAGCAACTTCCGTACTTACCTCTCTTACTATATGAACCAATTGGATGAAGAAAAGGATCCACAGGGCAAAACCGTCGAAGGTGAGGACACTCTTCGTCTGGGCGTACGTTACGACTTCTAATAAATACCAGTTCTAATAGCGAGTCTCTAGTTCAGTACATCCTTTGGCTTGGTTATATTGCCTCCTTTTCGGGGGCATTTTTTTATTGGCTCCTGGGTGAATAGAACGTATGATCTTGGACATTATTCAACATCGGAAATGTCCAATTGAATCATAACCCTATTAAAGGTGCATCCTGGATGCTGACCGCAGGTTTGGCATTCACCATAGTCAATAGCCTTGCCCAAGTAGCAAGTATCCACTTTGGTGTGTCGTCCACGACATTTGCACTCTTTCAGTACGCGATAGCTTTTTTCGCGATTTTGCCCTACCTGCAAACACTGGGTATACGCCAATCTCTGCGCACCAATCATTTTGGCTGGCATGCATTACGCATCTTCCTAGCAGTAATCGGTATCCAACTCTGGTTATGGGCTCTCGCTTACCCTGTTCCCATTTGGCAGGGCATCGCATTATTAATGACGTCCCCTTTATTCGCGACAATTGGGTCGGGTATTATTCTTAAAGAGAAAGTCGGCACAGCCCGCTGGGTAGCAACACTTACTGGCTTCGTGGGCGCAATGATTATCTTAGAACCTTGGTCAGATTCGTTTACTTGGGCAACCCTTTTGCCTGTTGGTGCCGCTTTCTTCTGGGCTGCTTATGCCATTATGGTCAAGAAACTTTCGGTAAACGATCCCCCATCAACTATGGTGGTTTATCTGCTTCTGCTGATCACGCCATTTAATATTTTGCTCGCAGCGCCAACTCTTGTGATGCCTCAAGGTTGGAATATTTGGGGAGTCTTGGTCGCCGCCGGAGTACTGACAGCACTTGCACAATGGGCAGTTGTAAAAGCGTACTCTGTAGCAGATGCATCATTTGTACAGCCATTTGATCACGCTAAGTTACCACTCAACGTCTTCGCTGGTTGGTTAGTTTTTAGCTGGGTGCCACCCGGCAGGCTATGGCTTGGGGCAACAATCATTATCGGCTCAATTGCTTTTATTACTCATTGGGAAGCTCAAAAAACAAAGTAATTTGAAAGAAATGTTTGAGTTTTAAGTTCTATATATTCAGGAAAGATAATGAGGAGCATCGTATGACGCAACCAGTCAAAATTATATTGTATCGTTGGGGGGGCAGTTGGGGCCCATTTAGCGTCAAGATCCCATGTGGCGAATGCACATTAACCAAAGATATTCTTACAGACACATTCGAGAATGAGCTTAATGGTGTACCGGTCGAGCTAGAAGTGAAAGATTGGCTGTCTCACTGGTGGGAGCCACTGAAACTGGGAGCATGGCATGCCCCTATCCTAGTTGTCGAAGGTAAAGTCGTCAGCCAAGGGGAAGCACTTAACCGCGGTGTGCTTGTGCAATCGGTCATTGCAGAGTGGACCAAGCGAGATCAACTCAAAGGTAACATTGTTTACGGTAAAGCGACTTGCCCCCACTGCACAAAAGCGAAACAACTTCTCGATGACGCTGGGGTTGAGTACAAATACCACGACGTTGTAAAAGACAGCGCAGCACTCTATCGCATGATCCCAGAAGTAAAAGCCATCATAGGTGAGAAAACACCAGTGACCGTACCTCAGATATGGCTGGATAGCCAATACGTCGGAGGTGCTGACAACTTAGAAAAGTACTTGGCAGAAAAAGGGTTAGATAACCTACCCGACAACGTAGTTGAAATTCCAAGCCAAACGGCTTAGACCCTCTACACGAAAAGGTGTCATCTAGGGTTCCGTTACCCAGAATTCAGGACACTCTCGTCTGCTTAAGAACAATAAACCCCGATTTATCATCGGGGCTTTTATTATTAACTGGTCAGTTCACTAACAAAAGGCTCTGTCTTAGTGAACTAGGTTACAATTTAACGCTTAGGCTGTTGGTATGTTTTACCGGCCGCTTTGTAAGTATCTTTTGGCTTTATCTCAAAGAAAGTCTCGAAGAACCATGCCGCAAATTTGATCAAGTGATCGCCCTCGTTCATGACATGTTCAACAAACTCTTTCTCTTCACCAGACTCGTCCGCTTGAGTCGTAATATGGTAAATACGTTTTTCACCTTCAACTTCAGCAAGACCGAATTGACCTGTCAATGATTCAGCGGCTTGTGCAACTTCCTCTTCCTTTGAGGCTTTTAATAGTTCTAGCGCTTGAGGAAGGCTTTCTATCTGGCCAATTTCTTTCAATAGTGCTTCGAATTCATTTTGTTGCATTGGTTCACCTAACGATTAGCGGGTGGTTTCTCGCACAACGCTTTTGAGTCAGCATTTGCGAGCCTATTTGCTGCGCATTTTAGAAAGTAGCGCGTAAGCTTGCAAGCACATTCAGCCTGAGCTTCTTGGTTCAGCGATACCTTAATAACCATGTTAGCCAATATTGGCTGACAGCAAAATTTGCAATTTTACTCACGTAAACACCGACTAAAGCAGTAATAGTTGGAGCCAGAAAAACGAAAAAAGCAGCCTAGTGAAGGCTGCTTTAACATCGGGGGCGCTAACTAGTTAAAATTCATAGCTAACACTGAGCTCTACAGACTGCTCAGCACCGAACCAGCAGTTCGATTGGTCGTAACACGCGTAATATTCTTCATTGAAAAGATTGTTCACGGCTAGGTTTGCGGTTGCACCAGATAGTGAATCGCTTGCCGCGCCTAAGTCATAACCAATCGACAAATCAACGGCTGTGTAAGACGGTACTTTACCTTGTGTGTTGCTCGCATCCATTTGCATTTTACCAACGTAACGAGCACCAGCGCTGAATCGAGAACCCGCTAACATACCGTCAAATACGTTATAGTTTGCCCATACATTCGCGGTATGTTCTGGCACATAGATTGGTGTCGTACCTTCCAACCCATTGCTAGAGTCCTTAGTGATCTCCATGTCAACATAGGTATATGCTGCCGCAATATCGAAGTTTTCCGTCGCGAACCAACGTCCTGACAATTCCGCACCTTGCGATACCACTTCACCCAATTGAATTTTAGGACCATAAATGTCTGTTGGGTCTGCCATCAACATGTCTTGCTTAACAATATGGAACAAAGAAAGCGTTGCTTCTTTCGACATATCATCAGCAAGGTATTTCACACCGATTTCAGCTTGTTGTGCATGCTCTGGATCAAACTCATTGCCTGCTTTATCAACGCCCGGCGCTGGTTCAAAACTTGTCGCATAACTTGCGAATGGCGCCAATCCATTGTCAAATTGGTACAGACCACCCAAACGATAGGTAAGCTGCTTGTGATCAGATGCATGAGCGTAATAATCACTCTCTGACTTGTAGTGGTCAAATCGCGCGCCAGCGATAAGTACCAATGCATCTAAACGAACTTGATCTTGTAGATAAAAACCTAATTGACTTGATGTCGTATCATCCAGGTATTCATTTTCTTTCTTCACGTCACTGAGGTTTAGTAAGTCATTATTAGGGTTGAGCGGGTCAAAGCTGTTAAAACCTCCACCATTCGAAGTGTAGGATGAGTAGTTAACGTCACCATCCATGTTTTGGTAATCTACGCCAAGCAGTAAGTTGTGTTCTAATGAACCAACATCGATAGTACCGCTCAACTGGTTATCGATAACAAAGCCTTTAAAACTCTCGTCTGTAGAGTATAAAGCACGGTTTAACTGGTTAGGCGTACTTGGATCGTAACTCAGATGATACGTATTTTTTTGGTGTAGAGACGCATCGGTATAACGTGCGTTCTGTAAGAATGTCCAATTGTCATTGAATTCATGGTTAACTTTGTAGCCAACCATCAAGACTTCACGTTCCAATATATTCCAATTCTTATCACCCATAGAAACAGACGGATCGCTTGCTTTCAGGACATCGAGTGGCATTGCTGAGTTGATGCCCATTGAAGGATCGTTTTGGTAGTACAGGTTAAAGTTAATTAACGTGCTGTCAGTGGCTTGCCAATCCACTGAGGGCGCAATCAGATAGCGCTCCTCTTCTGCGTTATCAACTTGGCTATCTTGTTTGCGTGCAAGTGCAATCAAACGATAGGAGAAATCACTGTCACCAAACTGACCCGTGGTGTCGACAGACGCTTCTTTTAGATTGCGTGAACCTGACGCAACGCCAACTTTCGTCAACTGATCGGTCTGTGGCGCTTTCGCGATCATATTCACCATACCACCTGGTGGCATTGCCCCATATAAAACAGAAGTAGGCCCTTTAAAGACCTCAACTTGCTGCATTGCGATCGGGTCAATTTGCGGTTGTAGATTCCAACCAGTCAAGAATTGAAGTGAAAGGCCATCGTAGTAGTTAACGTTATTTGTGTCAAAGCCACGAATAAAGTAAGAGTCAAACATTGCCACCGAACCACCACGATTTTCAGTGACCACACCCGGAGCATAACGAAGCGCTTGATTCAAAGATTGAACACCTCGTTGCTCTAACTGCTCCCCATCAATAATACTAATGCCTTGTGGTGTTTCTTCTGGCTCAAGTGCCGACTTAGTGGCTGTGTTACGATACGCCTTCCCCATTACAGTGACTGTTTCCAGCGTCGATTCTGACACTGGAATGGATTCTTCTGCCCAGGCCTGCACTGAAAATGTCGCCAACAAGGCGACTGTTAATGATGAATACTTAAAACGAGTGTGGGTGGTCATGATTTCCTCGGCACCAATGCTTACTACAAATAATAATAAATCTCATTTGCATTGTATGTATCTTTGAATTGGATAATTAACAATTTGGTGCAAATTGAATAATAATTTGGCCTATTTTTAGCAGAATTAGGTCAATTGATGATTGAAAGCTCAATTAACCGGAATGGAATAGAAGACTTTGTAGGAGTGATGCTTAATTAATAACTATGGTCTAATAATGGGAACCCAGTATTCCATCACCGCATCAACGGCATCCGTTTGATAGCCCGATGGGTAGACCTCAAGCTCATAACCATCGACGCCTCTATAACCGGAACTTGGCAGCCAGTTGAGTACAAACCAACTCAGTGTATGTCGAAGGTTTTTTATAGGACCACAGTGTTTGACCACGGCGTAGGTTTGTTTTGGAATGCTCAATACCTCTAGTTGAGCAGAGATGATGCTCGGTAATTGCGGCATTGAGATATCGTCATTCAGTTCAATCCCAGCCCAATAGCAGATATTCGTGCCATCAAAGCAAGCTTGAGTGAGATCGACAACACCAACAAATTGATAGCCACTCTCCTTTGCAAGCGTTACCTCTTCCTCTAAACGAGACCATAACTGAGGAACTTTCTGCGCAAAATCTTGTGTCAGCGAAAACAAACCGCTGATTTCAGACGTGATGCCTTTGATAAGAAATGACTCTCGCTCATCAATGCGTACCTCAACAAAACTGAGTGAGCCATTATCAGCCACGCTCATCGTATCTGAGACTTGTATCGGCTTTCTAAGTCCCGATCTTTTGCCTGCTTTTCGATACTGACTAGGGCTTGAACCAAACATTTGCTTAAAAGAGCGACTAAAGCTGATTTCTGAGTTGAATCCGAGCGCAAGCGCGATATCAATCACGCGTTCTTTGCTATCCAACAATTCCTCAGCCGCTTTGCTTAACTTGAGTTCTCTCACATAGTTTGCAACGGTGAGGCCGGTTTCGGCTTGGAACACTCTTTGCAGCTGCCATCGAGACCAACAGCTTTGCTTCGCAATATCTTCTAACGATAGTGCAGAACTGAGGTTCGCATGGATATAAGCTAAGACACGACTGATGCGCTCAAATGCGGGTGTATTCATAGTCAAGCTTTCACTTTCTCGAGGGTGATATAAAAAAAGGAGTTCCAATAATACTTTTATCATTTAAAGCGACTTTTATCACTTAAAGTTGAAAAGTACCACTCCCAAGCGTTCACAATTTGAAAAATCACACGAAATAAACAATAGTTAACACTATGCATATCTACTAATTGAACAAGAGCGTGTTAGAGATTCGCAACTGCACGGTATGGATAAATTCAACATCGGGTGAAGTATTTGATGAATCATGAAAAAAAAAGTATTCAATTGCTTGATGAGGTTTTAAAGCTCAATGGCAGTGCATTGCTAGACAGGGTAACACTAGAACTTCACAAGCAATTTCAAAGCTACTGCACGTGTGTGGTTGAGATAGCCCACCTAAAACATTGTGCGACGACGCTTTCTCATTCGAATGGCGGCGCTGTCGCAGATTGCCTGAGTTACGGATTAGACGGCACACCGTGTGAGCACGTCGCGCAAGATATTGGCGAACTCATTTTCTTTCAGAACGAAGTGTACAAGCTCTTTCCTGAAGACCGGATGTTACAAGATGTCGGCATACAAGCCTACATTGGACTTCCTTTGAAAACCCATACTGGAGAAGTCTTGGGCATATTGGTTTCAACGTTTACTCACTCAATAAATGCAGCAGAGGCGGAAAAAGTTATCTTCCACCATCGTTTCTACGCAAACGTCATCATTCATAGTTTAAGAGAAAAATGGATAAGTGAACGCTCTGACAAACTTCTTAACCAGCTCAGTTATGAAGTTTCACATGATAATTTAACAGGCCTGCTCAATCGAAGTTGTCTGGGTGATACGCTGGAAGCTCTAACTCAACAAGCAACTCGACCTTTTAGTCTTGCTTATCTTGATATTGATAATTTCAAGTCGATTAACGATATCAACGGTAATTACATCGGCGATCAAATCATTAAGTTCACTGCAAACGCAATTCAACAAAGCTTAACTTCACCCAATAACGCGTTTCGTGTTGCCGGAGATGAGTTTGCTTTCATTACTTATGACGAAGACCCTGTAATCATTTGTCAGGAAATTCTCAGTAAAATTGAAGTTGGTTATTCAGATAAATCGAATCGAATTTCGTTTACCGTCAGTATTGGCATCGCTCGTGCCCCCATTCATATGCTCAACAGTGATGATTTAATTCTGAATGCAAGTTTAGCGCTCAAGGACTGTAAGAAATACAGTGACACACGAATCCAGCATTATGACACCCATTTAAGTGCCTTATACCATCGCCAGACACAGTTAATTGAAGCACTAAGAGAACAGCTGCGATTGAGTATTGATGAGAACGAAGAATTATACGTTGTAGCGCAACCCATTGTTGATACGACTGGCGATCGCTGGGATTACTTCGAAATTCTTGCGCGTTGGAATAACAAAATCTATGGCAATATTTCACCTGCAGAGTTTATTGAAGCGGCTGAACAATCTGGATTGATCATCAAGTTAGGAGAACGCATTATTGAGCTCGCTTGCCTAGCCAAGCAAACACTTGAAAAACAACTAGGTTACAAGGTCAAACTTTCAATCAACTGTTCAGCACACGAACTGACTGATTCAAACCGTTACGTAAACTTCTTAGCTCTTGTCTTAGAAAAATATCATCATCAAGCAAAAGACTTTGTTATTGAGCTGACTGAAACCGTACTGTTGTCGCAAAGCGGACGTGAGCAGATGGTTCTAAACTCGCTTCGTTATCTCGGCTTCAAAGTTGCACTTGATGATTTCGGTACGGGGTATTCTAGTTTGAACTACATTCATAACTACCCGATTGACAGCATAAAAATTGACGCCACTTTTGTTCGTAATATGCTTGCGAATAAAAAGTCAGAGCAAGTAGTCTTGCTTATCGCCCAATTAGCGCAGCTGCTAGAAGTAGATTTAATTGCAGAAGGAGTTGAAGATGACCGAGCGATGCAAAAGCTACTAGAAATGGGGTGCCACCACATACAAGGCTATCTTTATTCAAGGCCACACAGTGTCGATGAACTCATTCACATCATCAACAAAAAACAAGTGAAGAGCGCATAAAAAAGACCAAACAACGTTTGGTCTTTTGAGCATTTTATAGCACTGTTTTTTCTTTGTCTTTCAGAATCTTGTCCATTTCGTTACGGTTCGCAACAAATCTCGCCATTTCCTTCCTAGGCACTGAACTTGCCATCGGAATCTTAGCTCGCATCGCGTTCACCGGACGCCCATATTCAATCAATTCGTAGTGAAGATGCGGGCCTGTTACACGACCAGTCTTACCCGATAAGCCAATACGTTGACCACGAGAAACCTTCTGACCTTTTTTCACTAAAATCTTGCTCAGGTGCAAGTAACGTGTTTTGTACTTACTACCATGCTCAATCACCACATAATTACCCGCATACGGATGTTTACGAGTCATGATCACGGTGCCATCACCCGTCGCTTCCACAGGTGTTCCAATAGGAACTGCCCAGTCCGTACCGTTATGTGGGGCGACTCGGCCCGTTACAGGATGAAGACGTTTAGGGTTGAATCCAGAACTAATGCGCCAGCCTCGGCTAACAGGATAGCGTTGAAAGGCTCTCTGTAGGCTCTCACCTTTCGCGTTATAGAATTGACCATCAGTATGAAGATAAGCGGTAATCTTACGACCACGGTTATAAATCTTAATCGCTTCTATTTCGTTCTTTCCAGTTGGCACGCCATCAATACTTTGAGTTCGACGAACCACTTCAAATCGGTCACCTGCATGTAAATCTTTCACGAAGTTAACTTGCTCTTTAAGTAGGTTAACCACTTGACTGATTTCCGCTGAGCTCAAACCTAAGCGATTTGCTGATGATGAGAAACTGCCTCGAATCACACCCACCAATGGCTCTTGCTTCCAAACACCAGGGATTGATATATCGGAGAAATCGTAAGCACCATCGTTGTTACGACGATAAACCACTTTATCAGCAGCAGAAAATTGCAGCTCCATTTTTTCCAGCTCGCCTGTTGACTCATCACGCCAAAAACGCAGCGTGTTGCCGGGTTTCAGGGTATCAAGGGCAAGAAAGTTCAAATCCGTTTCCATTACTTTCATCAATGAGCTGTAACCTAGGCCCAATTGACTGAAGATGGTACTGAGATTATCACCAGCTTGGATACGGTATTCAAAATTGGGAGGAGTGATAACTTTTGCTGTTTTTGCATCAAGAATATCTTCGACAACCCGCGATTCTGGCAGGTTCAATGCGACGGTTTTGGTAAGGGAAGACTCTTTGAGAGAGTTGGTAACACCAATCGCAACTAATATTGGTAAGGAGTACAACAATAGTGCTTTACGACTGGTCAGATTCGACAACCGTCTTGTTGTAATTTCATTTGTAGACACGGGAATTACTATCTCCTTCATAACAAGGTTCATAGCTTATGCATTCCCGAATAAGAAATCACTAGTAAATTACGAGATCTCGCGCAGAAAACACTTATTTTTTACAGATGTCAAAAAAAATCATTTTTGTTGCATATGTAAGTGATTACCTACCCGCTTAAGCGTATTCGAATTCAATAGATTTGGCTGATCCATGTTCGTTTGGTTTTTGCTATGTCGAAAGTACGAGAGAGAAATATGAGTATTACTTTCCCACTTCAGGGCAGATATTTTGATCCGATCTCCAATGAAAACACTGTTCAATAATATGACTCTACTTGGCACTGCATCATATTTAAACAAACCGATGTAATAAAAGGCCTCCGAACCCTGTGTTGTGACAATCATTGGAGCAACAATCCACGGAACACCGCTGATATCACGCTTGTCAATAAATTCGGTTGGAACCAGCACCTCTCCCTTAGTAGCACCTGCGTCGTAGCGACCTTTCAAAAAACCGTGCTCTTTGTCCCACTCTTCAAGGAAAGTGACGGCACTCTGCTCAGGCACTTGAACAGTCCAAGGGTTTCGTGACTGAATGCCGAGAACTTCCGCTAAGATTGGATTAGATTGAGCCCGTGCTTGAGGAAATTTCGCCATGATCTCTTCATCAGGAAGGCTGAAACGGTATATGCCAGCAATGACCACCACCAATAACAGAACGATTGGGATCAAAAGAATAAGTGGAATAGGTAGGATTCGATTACGAGTCATTGAGACTTCCTTGTTTGTTGATTTCTAATCTAGGTTCAAAGTATATACCAGTGAACCCACGAGGGTCTCACGCTTGACCGTTCATTTCGGCGCAAGTGTTTCAAAAATAAACTAAACTCTTTAATAGGCAACCAATAGGTAACGACAATGCTAAAAATTACCCATACCTGCGAATGTGCGTGTGGCCTAGTCCAACTTCGTTGCACCGCGGAGCCTATTCGCACCTCTATTTATCGCTGTTTTGAATGCCAAAAACGAACGGGAAGTGTATTCGGTGTTCAAGCTCGATTTCATAAAGAGCAAATCACCCTAGATGGTGATGTCACCAGTTACACCCGTGTTACCGAATCGGGCAATCATATTCAATATGATTTCTGCCCCGCTTGCGGCACGACCATGCGCCTATCTCTATCTATCGCACCAGATGACACCATCATTCCAATTGGATTATTTAACAACAAAGAATTCTCTGAACCAACGGTTTCTGTCTACGAACAAAAAAAGAGGGGCTGGGTGAGTTTCGATTGCACAATGCAGCACATGGTTTAACGTAAATCCCGACAAACCATTACAGAAACTCACCTTATTCATCTTATTACTCATTTACCATTCAAAAAAACTGAAATTTTCTTGAGAGTGATCAATCAAGTCGTAAGCAAAAGGCTTCTGATCGGTAGCATTGGCGCTATAATCTGCACCTTACATTTATAGGGTTGTATTGTGATTTCCAGGCTTCCTCGTTGGGTTGAATATGGTGCGTTTCTGCTTGCTCTCCTTGCTGGTAGTGTCAATGCCATCGGCCTTTTAAGCTTTCAACACCAGGCAATAACACATCTTTCCGGAACCGTAACTCAACTAGGGAATAGCTTATTCACAGGTGCAGACTCAAGCCTCCACCTGCTCCTTATTGTATTTAGCTTTTTGATTGGTTCTGCGTTCAGCGGATTTTTTATCGAAAGTAGTGCCCTTAAACTTGGTCGCCGCTACGGTATTGCTCTTTGTATCGAAGGCTGTTTGTTGCTGTTAGGCTTAGTTTTTTTGTTACAAAGTAGCGCATATGGTCAGTATCTTGCTTCTGCAGCCAGCGGTTTGCAGAATGCGATGATCACTACCTTCAGTGGTGCTGTCGTGCGTACAACACACATGACAGGTATTATTACCGATTTAGGTATCATGATTGGCGAAAGTTTGCGTGGTCGTCCATTCGACCGACGCAAGGCCAAATTATTCTTATTTATCTTATTTGGATTCTTACTCGGTGGCTCTGTAGGTGCTGGTCTGTTTAACGTGTTTGAACTGTACGCATTGATCTTCCCTGCATGCTTGGCTTTTATCATGGCGATCGCATACTGGTGTTACTTATTTCTCCTTAATCATGTTCAGCAAATCTAGTTTTTGTCTGACGGTTTGCGCCGTTTTCGGAGCGCTTTTTTCTTTTCTCCCTCGGCTTGTCTCTCTGCTTTAAACGATAGACGGAAATGACAGCTCAACCTGATAAGAATCACATTTACTAAGTTTTCTATTACTTCTGTCACACTGTATAGCCCATCACTCTGCAAGAGCTGCTTGTTATGATACAATTGTCTAACATAAATAACTTTTATATATACAACGAACTAACTTTTATTCAATTAACCGTAAAAATGGCTGAATAACTAGATGTATTTAATGAATAGTATTGCAAAAAGCGCAATTTACAGGTACGCTCCGCACGCTATGATTAAATAAATGTTTTTAGTGAATATTTATGTCATCAAATATGGCACTTATTGACTGGTAGTAACACGAGACAAAAAATAGTACACGAGATAAAAAATGCACAACAACACCAATGCTGCTGAAGCACCCAAGGGCAATTTCTGGATGTTCTTCATCCCATCTCTAATTGGCCTTCTCCTCTTCATGGCACCCATCTCTTACGACGGCGGTCTAACCATTCCTGTTGCAGTAATGGCAAAAGTTATCCCTGCTGTTCTTGGCGATACCTTGATTGCTATCGTTACCGCTATCATTGCTTTCATGGCCGTTGCTTCTTTGCTTTGTAAAATGTTCAAACCTGCGGCAATCCTGCGTAACAGCTTCTTGAATGGTCTATTTAATCCATCGCCATTGTGGCTTTTGGTCCGTCTTATTGGCGGGGCAGCGGTCATAATGACTTTTTTCCAAATTGGCCCTGAAGCGATTTGGGAAGAAAACACCGGTGGCCTTGTTTTGACCGGTCTTCTGCCTACACTCTTTGCCGTATTCATCTTTGCTGGTTTACTTCTGCCCTTACTGCTTAACTTTGGCCTTCTGGAGCTATTCGGTGCACTGTTAAGTAAAGTAATGCGCCCAGTATTTAACCTGCCAGGTCGCAGTGCGATCGACTGTATGGCTTCTTGGTTAGGTGACGGAAGTGTGGGTATTTTGCTGACCAGCAAACAGTACGAGAATAATTTCTACACTCAACGTGAAGCAGCTGTCGTAGGTACCACTTTCTCCGCAGTCTCTATCACCTTTAGTTTGGTTGTCATCGCGCAAGTTCAGTTAGAACATCTGTTTCTGCCTTTCTACGGGGCTATCTGTCTAGCGGGAATTGTTGCTGCGATCATCATTCCGCGCCTTCCCCCGTTAAGCCTAAAGAAAGACCACTACATCGATGGTAGTGAGCCAAATAAAGATGCTGGTGCAGTACCAGTAGGTCACACGACTTTCTCATGGGGTATGGAGCTGGCACTAAAACGCGCTGGCCAAGTGACTTCTGTAAAATCGGTATTTAAAGAAGGCATACATAATGCCATCGATATGGTATTCGGCGTACTGCCAGTGGTAATGGGTTTAGGTACTGTGGCACTGGTAATTGCAGAATACACATCATTATTCGAAATCCTGGGCCAGCCATTTATTCCTTACCTAGAACTATTGCATATTCCAGAAGCTGCCGCAGCGTCTCAAACCATCGTTGTTGGTTTTGCAGATATGTTCATCCCAGCGATTCTAGCCGCGTCTATCGATAACGAGATGACCCGCTTCGTAATTGCAGCGATGTCTGTAACACAGCTAATCTATATGTCAGAAGTAGGAGCACTGCTTCTAGGCAGTAAGATTCCTGTCAACATTCTAGAGTTGTTCATTATTTTCATACTGCGTACGCTGATCACGCTTCCTGTTATCGCTGGCGTCGCTCATTTGATTTTCTAAAATCAAATAATTTTAAAGGCCCCGCTTTGTCGGGGCTTTTTTGTGTCGATGCCCTTGCTTTACCATTTCATGCCACCTCATTGAGCAAGCAATCAAAACGCTAATAAAAACACAACCTAATTACACCTTCCCTCGCCTAATTAGCTCCCTCATTCACTCACTTTAAACACATTGATTGTTGAGATAATATTAAAACCATTGATTCAAATCATAAAAACCAACAAATTAAATGTGGTTATATAAAAACAAAAAATAACACCCTTACACCAATTCACAGATTAATAATAATAACTTAAAAAGTAGATCAACCTCACAACTTCATAAAGTAGCGTAAGTTTTGCTCTCGCCTCGATGACAAAAAGTCGCTTTTCGCCTTTAGGTTTCTGTTTCATCTGTCGATAACCAAGATTACAAACACAATATTCTGTTTACTTCTGCCAAGTGTGCCCGAGAAATAAGAGGCGCAAGCAAAGCAAACCAGCTGAAAATCAAGAGGGAAATATATGAAATTCAGGCATAAAGTGGTCACCGCTTCTTCTATTTTATTGCTTGTGACTGTGGCATTGCTGTCGACGAAACAAGTTATGACTATCCGTTCAGAGATCGAAACAAACATCGACACCAGTGTCAGTGAGATCCTATCCAGTGTTGGCAATACGGTAAAATCTGAAATAAATGCCAAGAAGGAACTCGCTCAATCAATGACCGAGATTCTTGAAATTAACCCAAGCGACCACAGATACATAAAAGAAGTGATTGAGACACCAATGCCAAAATCTAGCTTCTTGGCGATTGGCTATGCGTACGACAATAACGGATTCGTGATTGAAAACGATGATAACTGGGAAGCTGGTCCAGATTACGATCCTCGCGTTCGCCCATGGTTTGTCTCGGCAAAAGCGCAAGGCAAGCTCGTACTAACTGAACCGTACGTTGATATATCCTCTAAAAAAGTGATCATTTCTATTGGTACACCAGTGCGAAAAGCAGGCCAGTTCATCGCAGCCATGTTCTACGATATGCAATTAACCGCTCTTTCTGACTTGGTCAACCAAGTCAATTTGTTTGATGCTGGTTACCTGTTCCTCGTTACTGCGGATGGCACGACAATCGCGCACCCACAAGAGAAATACAACGGTGAGAAACTCTCAAGCTACTTACCGCAAGTAAAGCTCAAATCAGGAGCTCAGCACATTGAGATTAATGGCGAAAAATACATGGCAACCCTATCGCATATTACCGGACAAGACTGGTATGTAGGTGCATTGGTGGATGAAAGTATCGCTTATTCCGCAGTAACGACGTTACGTAATAGTGCAATCGTCTACGCTTTAATTGCAGTGATCGCATCTATTTTGGCTTTGACCATCCTTATCCGTGCTTTAATGCGCCCTCTGAATGAACTAAATCGCGCAATCCAGGCAGTGGCGTCAGGGCAAGGAGATCTAACTCAACGCCTAGATACCAATACAGATCAAGAGTTCGCTGAACTAGCGAAAGGCTTCAATACATTTATGGCGAACTTGCAGCATCAAATCATCGAATCGAAGAGCATTTCCGATCAGATTTTGAGTGGCACGCAAATTACCGCTGAAGGTGCACGTGATTCTGCTACTGCGATTCAAACTCAGTTACAGGAACTTGAGCAATTAGCCACAGCAATGCATGAGATGTCTGTGACTGCAACTGAAGTGGCGAATAACGCACAAGGCGCAGCGAGTGCAGCCAAAGAAGCAGATGAAGCAACAATGCAAGGCTCTTCTGTCGTCAACGAATCCACCGCAACCATTAACCTACTGTCAGACTGCATCGATCAAGCAGTAGAAGAAGTACAAGGTCTTGAATCAGCAACAGCAAATATCGAGACAATTCTAAAAGTGATCAACGACATCGCAGACCAAACCAATTTACTAGCATTGAATGCAGCAATCGAAGCGGCACGAGCGGGTGAATCTGGTCGTGGCTTCGCGGTAGTTGCGGATGAAGTGAGAACGCTGGCACAACGCACCCAAGAATCGACAACTGAAATTCGCAGCATGATTGAACAGCTTCAATCTGGCGCTTCTTCAGTCGCCAATGCAATGCATCAAAGCAAAGGCAGCGCTGTAGAAGCAGTAGAGAAAGCAGAACACGCCAACGGTGCACTACAACGTATTCGCGATGCGATTCAACGTATCTCTGATATGAACCTACAAATCGCGTCAGCAGCAGAAGAACAAAGTTTAGTGGCAGAAGAAATCAACAACAACACGGTCAATATAAAAGATCTGTCGACTCAGGTTGCTGATTCTGCGAACCGCACCAATGACGCAATGCAAGTTCAGAATGAAAACGTTCGCAAACAAGATGATATTCTCAACCGTTTCACGGTCTAACCTCTGTTCTAGATAGCCTTATCGACAAAAAAACCGCTTGTCCAGTTGAGGACAAGCGGTTTTCTACAAATCAATCATTTTACGTTCGTCGAGTCGATTTACACCGCTTGAGCAAACAGCAAGAAACAACCAAATAGGAAGATCATGCTCATGCCAATCGTACCACCACCCGCTTCGTAAACATCGTCCCCTACAGGAACACGGCGAACTTTCATTGTCATCGATAATGGAACAAACACCGCCAAGAACACAAGAATAATGCCTGCGTAACTAAGAATTGCGAGGAAATGCTCTGGGGCAAACACCGCACCAATTAACGGCAGAATAAATGTAGCGACAAATACAACAGGTTTACTTGCCTTTAAAAGGTCAGCATTTTGATCATAAAGCGCCATTGCCACGCCCAAGAAAGACGTCAGAAGTGCCAAACCAGTGAACATCGAAAGAATAAACTCAAGACCGTAGTACTGTTGACCAAGGACAGAGATCAACTCAGACACGCTTGAGAACTGGACCAGCTCATGCGGTGGCAAATTTCCTACTACAGCGAACAACCACAATAAGTAGCAAACTAGAGGGATCGTTGAACCGACGATGATCATGTTTCGTAGCTGTTCCTTGCTTGCTTCTTTGTTATAAGTGACTAGCGAAGGGATCACGACCATAAAACCAAAGCTTGTGAACAGAACTGAGCTTTGTTGGATCAGTGCTACCTTGTCTGAGTTAACCACTTCGCTCAGCCCTTCAAACGATACATTTGGAGCAAGAGAGAATAACGTGATAACAAGCGCGACAATCATACCAATGAACAGGCCACGGTTTAACTTGTCCACAATACCTGTCCCCGCCGACACAATAAAACCAACCAAAATGGTAAAGCCGACTTGGCTAAAAATAGTAGAAACAGGTAGGCCCATTGATGTGGTTACTTTTTGTACCAAGTCGCCTGCACCTATGATGTAGGCCATCAGAAGACATACAAGCAGCGCGTACAACAAACCATTAGTAATAAGCTGACCGCCTTTACCAAGAGTTTCACGAGCAATCGCGTTCATGCTGACGCCACCACCTACTTTACAACTCGCTTCTAATAGAAGAAGTGCAGCGTAAGTTGTGCCCGCCCAGATGAACAGCATAAGAAGAGTGCCCCAAAGGAGACCAAATTGCGCAAGCACCATTGGTATGGCAAGCATACCAGCACCAAGAGCAGTACCTGCAACAATCAAGGAGCTGCCGACAAGTTTTAGGTTCACGGTTAATACCTCTATATTTAATCCGTTTTGTTATGACTTATCGTGCTTTGGTTTAAAGCACGATCGACAGAAATGCCCTACCCTGCAACCAATGAATCCGGTGTTTTGACACTATATTTCGGTGTGTTGACACTATATTTGGTTGCAAATAACCCAGATCTGGATACAAGTACCCCAAATCAGAGCACAAGAATCCCAAACTCAAGATGGGTCTTTCCTGCTTGAGTACACTATGGGGTAGGAAGACATTTCCTAGCAAAGTTCGATTGACGGGACGTCTTACTTTGGGTTCGAAGCAAAATCAGCGCATCTTTTTTCGTCAATCCCATTCTTAATTGAATGGATTTGGTTCGCGAGGATTGTAAGGCATAAATAGGAGGATTGAAAAGTAAAAGCTTAATCACACAACTATAAATATTAACAACTCTCAATCAATGTAAGAAATATATGACAAAATGGATGTCTATTTGATCTTTTGTTGCTTAAAAGAGGAGAAAATGGGAGATGACTTTTGATTTTTAGGTGTACGTATAAATTTACACTCTATCGAAAAAGGTTAGAAACTCGGAAGATAGCCTAGATACCGCAATATCGTTATTATTCGTTCTGTTCTGACGAAGTTCGGTTCACATACCTCTCAGTGCTTATTTACGGTTCGAAGATTTAATGTAGATAAGTGCTCCAAATGCTGGGTTTGGTTCCCCAGCATTTACACCCTTTCTCTATTGAATTTTTTAATGCTTTTCTTCTCGCTATTCGCTTTATTAGATTAAGCTCACCCGTATTTTATCCCATTGATTTTTCGGTGATCTATTTGTTTTTCAAAGAAATAAATGGACAGCTGTAAGCTAAATTTATTGTGCAGAGCGGGTTGATAAGTCAGCACAACTCTTGATCTAGAGCATCGATGATGAAAGTCAGCGCCCCGATCCCCATATCTGCCACCAAAGATTCCATCGGACTTAAGTTATGGTAGATTTGGTCCAATTCCGATTGGTCAATATAACCTTTATGCAAGTACAGCTCTTTGTACTTCATCAATCGTTTCTGTGATTCATGGGTTAACCAGGTAACATCAAAACGTATTTCGCGGCTACGCTCGCTAATTTCGGCAAGCAATTGTTCTAAAACGCGTTGCGTTTTGCGAACACTCACATCACCAGTGATTGATTTATAATTCTTATATTTTTCCATTCTCTGAAACTGACTGAAATTCCGTATTTTTTTTGTGGAATGACATTCTCATCGCTATATCAACGTGGGTAAATACGTGGTGGTTAAACTGGTCCGGTTATTGCAATCTTTAGGACAAAACTGTCCTACGGGGAGTGACTATGCACATAGACCCACTGATTGAAGTACTAATTGCCCGACGTAAAGAGAGAGGTATGTCACGCGGGCAAATGGCAAAAATCGCAGGCATGAGCGAAAAGACCTATCAAAGGATTGAGAGAGGCGAGTCAGATTTAAAACTCTCCCAGTACCGCTCCATTCTGAGAACGCTCAACCTAAGTGATTTGGATATCGCATTGGATGCAAGAGGCGTTGGAAATATTTCCGCAAGTGATGTCGTGTCAGCAGCACGCTTATTGTCACCCGAAGCGCAGTCTATGTTGACCAAGCTAATCTTCTTAGTGCTACATCAGAAAGCCACCGAAAGTAAAGACCGCAAAAAATCATAAATATGCCCCCTAGACTCTAAGTTCAAACAAAGTTATGGTGGACTTATTGATAGGTTAACGGTTCGTGCTCAGCACTATGGGGGAAGTATTATGAGAAGCCTTGGAATCATGGCGACCATCATGCTTTGTCTGTGTTGGACGTCATTATCACCAGCGCAGCCACAAGTTAGCAACGCTAACAAAACGGCTACTCAACCGGGTGACAAACACGATTTACGACCGCTTCAGCGACATCATCAATCCATCAAACACTCTCATCATCACCATCGACCTTATTACCGCCCCCCCTACTACCACCGATCGTTTTTCTATCATCGGCCACCATATTCCATCAGAGACCATCGCTACCACTCGCCGTTTATCTACGTGAGACCTGGATATTGGTATCCGCCTTATCGTGGTCGGTATTCTTATTATCACCGTGATTTAGCGAACATAGCGACCTTTGCTGTCTTCGCTGGCATCACCTATGCCATCGTTCAAGACGCTTATTATCGTCGCGAAGGCGCACGCTATGTGTATGTTCGCTATCCACCAAGCGGAAATTACACCATTCTTCGTGATGAAAGTGTGAAGAACAGTGATGCTGCATCCACAAAATCAATTGTTTCGCCATCGATAAGCACAAACACAGCGCGAATGAATCCAGCACCACCTGCGCCTAAACCAGAACCTAATCGATACAAACTCGGCGAAATCGTAGACTCATTACCTCACACTAAAGAAACAGTGGTAGTGAATGGACAAAGCTATTTCAAGTACAACAACACGTGGTTTACGCCGCTCAGAACGGAACATAAGTTTAAGGTAGTGGAATCACCCTTGTAGCTAAATACGCACTCAGTAGCAGCGAATTACTGAGGGGGCCGAGACTCAGCCAAAAACGAATTGATTAATCGGCAGACCATACCGAACGGATGTCCGGCCAACCCCAGTTGGTGAGGGTGACGTCTTCTAGTACGCCTTGAAAGCGCAGTGTCTGAGTGTGATGAAACATAGGGGCGATCCAATATTCGCTAATAAGCGTTGAAGCAACAGGCTCTAATGCTTTGAGATAACCGTCCAGCGAAGTATGAGCACGCACGTACTCTAGTTGGTTATCTAGCCATTTCGCATTATCCTCACCCAAGGCGTAGTGCAACACGGAATTACTGAATAGATTGCTGTAAGCCGACGCATGACGGTTGTCGTCCAAGTTGATATTCGTCACGACCAACGTCTCATCTAAGGTGCCATTTTTGGCCTTTTCACTTAGGTCTCGGTAGGGATACATAACAATACTGACGCTGCAGCCACTCCCCTCTAGTCGATGAGAGATAGCACGCGCACATCGACGTAACGCCGTATAATTGTAACCAGCGATGGTGATCTTTTTGGGCAATTTCACCTCTTCACCAAACGGTCTTAACACGGGCTTCCAGGTTGGTAACATATTGTATGCTGGCACATTTCCAAACACGATTTTTTCCTTGAACATCACATCTGCAAGTCGCTCTGGTTGAATCAAGTCTGCAATATAACGGCGCTGTGCTAGAGACAGAGGATATTTGGAATGATGATTGAACAAAGCGAACAAACAACCGTCTTCCGTTCTACTGTGTTGGGCATCGAGAGGCGATTTGTTATCTTGAGTAGACACATAATGACCACACAAGGTCTCACTAACCTTGATAGGCGCACTACCACTGAGAGAAGGGTTTTCCATTTTTCCATCATCGACAATCCAAATCGTCACCATATCCGCTAAAACTCGGCAACCGTAATAGTTATCAAATGCTTGAAGTTTAAGTCGACTGGAATTGTGCTCAACCACGGAAAACGCCCCACTACCAATCACCAAATTGTTATTCGCAGCATTTACTTGGCTAACAGGCTGAATGCCGTATTTCACACCCGAGATAAGCCCTGCAAAACCCAAATCAGGCTGACTGAGAGTAAACACAACTTTGAGAGGGTTCGGCGCTGTAATGTCGGTAACATGAGCGAGCTCTTTTTGGTAATACTCCAATGAGCTCAGTTTCGCAAACAGGCTCATCACCGTATCAGCATCAATCGGCACACCATTGTGAAAAGTTAAACCAGGACGAAGATAAAAGGTCCATTCATAGTGTTTCTCATCGTAGCGCCAGTGGTGGGCCAGTTCTGGCTGTACAATACCGTTGTAATCACTCGACACTAAACAGCAATAAATTTGACGCAAAAAGAAACGTTCACTACTCCGGTGTAATTGGTGAGGAACAATACGCTCGAACATACGTTTATACGTAAGCTGGATATTAAGCCGCCCTTCTTGAACAGATGCGCCCGAGGTCGTTTTGAGCAAGCGTCCGAAAGCCGCCTCATTTTCATCAAGAATCGCCAACGCTTTTTCATATTTGCCAAGCTTAATGCGCTCCAGTGCAAGGCTCTCTTTTAGCGTGCTTAATTCAATATTTAAGATCAGTGTCGAGCGCTGGTTACGGCCTGACTTTGGCTGCCAACTTAACCACATGACCTCCTGCATTTGCGAAAGTAAACTACGCGCGTGACGAGGAGAGGTGAACAGTAAATCTGCCACTTCCTGCAGCGTGGTTTTAACCTCACAACCGACAGTCAGCGGAGTGAGTCGCTGGTAATAACGGAATAAATTTAGATCAGACACAGCGCGTCCTCGAGAAGTAGCCGTAGTTTATTTTACTCAATTTATCCACCCAAAAATAAGAAAACTTCCATTTACTTTGTTCCCCTTTTCTCTTCAAAGGGCCGAAAAATGCGAGGGATTGAGTGATTTTTAGCAGTTATATGGAACAAACAAAAGAAATACACTCTCTTTTTCCGCTCCTCTTTTCTATGCACAATCATACTGTAAAGATGTATGCATACTAACACTACCAGCACGAAGGAGGAAATATCATGCGAACACAAAAGAAGTCTGCAAAAGCCTTGCCTAAAATGGCAGCTTATTTCCAACAGCGTATCGCTCGTTCGAAAAACAAATTGGAAGTGATTGCACTAAAAAATATGAAAGAGTTGTTGAATTGGCAATAACTTAAAACAACCCCAAGCAGAACTTAGCTCCGGATACCACACCCCCACTTAGTTGTGTCTTTAAGTTCTGCTTTTTCTCATTTTTCTTAATTCCATTCCCTCTGTTTTCTCCAATTGTTGCATCTCCAACAGAGCAGGCGTACAATTCATCGTAATTCGACGATAATCCATTAAGGCCAGAAAATGAGTGATAAATGCAAAAGCACTTGTGACGTTTCTTTCACGACGACGCAACAACAACTCGAGAAAGAGCAAATTCTGGCAGCACAAGCAAAAGCTTTGTCACATCCAGCGCGTTTACGCATTTTACATATCCTACACACTCTCGACACAATGGGTGGTTGTTTGAATAGTGATTTGGTCTCGGAACTTGGCCTTGCTCAGTCTACGGTTTCTGAACACTTGCGTATTCTAAAGCAAGCAGGCTTTATTAGTGCTGAGCCAAACCCACCTAAGGTGTGTTACCGCATTCAACGTGGCGCGTTTGATAAGTTCAATCTAGGATTTTCTAAGTTATTTGATTAATGGCCTTTGCATGCTAATAAAGCGAGTAGAGATAAACTTACACTTAAGTATCGCTTTTCGACGATAAACGAACGAGAGATAACTATGACAACTCAAGTTATAAATAGTGCCAGCGGCAAAATGAGCTTTTTGGACCGTTACCTAACGGTTTGGATTTTTGTCGCTATGGCAATCGGCGTTGCCATTGGTGCAGCATTTCCTCAAGTTGCTGAGTGGAACGAGTCAATGTCCGTCGGCAGCACGAACGTACCGCTCGCGATCGGTTTGATTTTGATGATGTACCCACCATTAGCAAAAGTGAACTACAACTTACTCGGTACAGTCACTAAGGACAGAAAAGCAATCACACTGTCATTGGTGATGAACTGGATTGTTGGCCCGATTTTGATGTTCATCCTTGCATTAACTTTCCTCGGCGATCATCCGGGTTATATGGTTGGTATTATTTTGATCGGACTTGCTCGCTGTATTGCAATGGTACTTGTATGGAACGACATTGGTGGCGGAAACAAAGAATACGGTGCAGCTTTGGTCGCACTAAACAGCGCTTTCCAAATCGTAACTTACAGTGTAATGGCATGGTTGTTCATCACTGTCTTACCACCAATCTTTGGTTACGAAGGCTTCGTGGTTGACATCTCGATGATGGACATCGCCGAAAGTGTGCTTATTTACCTTGGTATTCCATTCCTTGCGGGCTTTTTGAGTCGTAAATGGCTTGTCGCAGCGAAAGGTGAGCAATGGTACAACGAAGTATTTATTCCTCGCATTTCGCCAATCACGCTTATCGCCCTGCTTGCAACCATCGTACTGATGTTTAGCTTGAAAGGGGAAATGATACTTGAGTTGCCAATAGACGTTCTGCGTGTTGCGATTCCACTGGCTATCTATTTCTTGTTGATGTTCTTTGTGAGCTTCTTCATCGGCAAGAAAATGGGCATCGACTATGACAAAAACGCCTCAATTGCTTTCACCGCGACTGGTAATAACTTCGAATTGGCGATTGCGGTTTCTATCGCGGTGTTTGGTTTAAACTCAGACCAAGCATTCGCCGGGGTAATTGGCCCACTGATCGAGGTGCCTGTATTGATTGCTTTGGTGAACGTGGCTCTGAAAATGAAGCAGAAATATTACCAATAACATCATGCATATCCATGGGGATGGCCTTAATAAAAAACGTTTCCCGTGAAGCTTATATTAATTACACAACCGCCCTGTAAGCCTACAGGGCGGTTGTGTATTTCGTTAAACAGCATCCGAGTGGCACTGTATAATTGAATGAATATCGTCAGCTTATCAATTTTTGATTAAATACAACAAATAGCTCATAGAATATTTAGAAAAAATTCTATTATTAATCACTAAATATTCCCCCCGATCATTGAATGAAAATGTATTACAACCCACATCATCTCTAAGTAAGCTAAAGATGACATTACTATAAATACTACGCTCGAGATCACACCTAATGAACGCCAATTTTTCAAGCTTATTAAGGTAATTAATCCACTTATAAAAGGCATAGTAACTATCAACAAAAAAAATCGTTTAATAAAATTTGTTGTTCTTCAAGAATTAAAACAAAAGCTAGATCTAATAAAATCAGATAGAAGAAATACATTAAAGCAATGACAATATTAACTTTGATGATTTCTAATGATTTTTTCATTACAAAGCCTTAATTGTAGTGTTAAAAATGTAAAGTTTAAGTGGTTAACTTTAACTTTAACTTTAACTTTACATACAACTATCCCCCCTAGAGTTGAAAAAGCAAGGTCAAGTTGTGCCCCCAGAAACGCACCACGGGCACAAACCAGTTAGATCGGTCAATCCTGACGTGTCACCATTCGCATAAGTGTAGAGCTTTATTCCACCTTGCTATTGCAATGGTTTACGCTTGATTCAGCGTCTTAAGTCTTGTAAATAAGATCTGCAGTCATTACTGTGTATTCTCAATAGATGTCACTCCAAATCAGATTGGCTCTAAGACTTTAAATATATATCAATGATAGTTTTATAATATAAACCAACTACCCCACCAATAATCCCAAAAAATAAACTGAAATCTAATACATACATTAAAATAGATGTAAATAACATTCCTATCACAGCCATAAAGTATTTTGCATTAATAGATTTAAAACCAATAATCTCAAAACCAACCCCAAAACCAATGAACATTCCAACCAATCCAAAAATCAGTATATTATCGAAGTTAGCTGGCCCAATTATTAAATGGTAGGCTGATAGTAGTAAAAAACCGACAATACCAAAAGCAACTAACTTAATTACATCCACAAGGACTACCTCCAATATTAGATGCACTCTTATGAATATACTTACTACCTTGCCACGTAGCTTGTAATTTCAAGTGTGATTTCGCTACATTTTTTCCCGCCGCAGTCCCATGAACCAAGCCTTTAAATATTTTTTTTAAGCTTGAAATTCCACTTGGGCCAACGACACTGAACAAACCACTCCAAAGTAGATCTGTTTTATCCACACAGTCCCAACTAATCCATTCACCTGTATTGCGGTAATATTTAGCGCCTTGCACCACGTAATCTACACCCGCTCCGATAGCAAATGCAAAAATTGCGTTTCTACCATCCGGGTCCACGTACCCCAACGGGTCACCATTTACATAAGCATAGAGGTTTATCCCACCTTGCTCTTGCAATGGATCACGGTTAAGCCAACGGCGCTGATACGGCGAATAGAACCGATAGCCAAAATAAACTAACCCACTCGCAAAGTCACTGCGTTTCGTTGAGTAACCAAAGGGTTGTTGGCTGAAATCGCCGCCTTCTACTTGACCATATGGGGTGTATTGATAGCTCTCAACTACCTGGCCAGAAGCGTTTAAGACTTTTTGAACATGGCCTAGATGGTTGTACACATAGGTATAGATGTCACTGCTTGTCTTCGCCACCAGTAGGCCACCGATACCACCCGGTGCAGACTTATCCCAAGCATATTCTTGAAGCACGTCTCCCTCAGCGTTACGCTGCTGAAGCTCCACTAACCCAAGGCGAACAAACTGCTTTTCTTCTACCAACGCTTTATTTTTGTATAGCTAATACTGAGCGAGCATATGGTCATGCCCGTAAGCAAATGTCTCACGATATTTCGTGTCACCCCGGGTAAAACTCAGCTCGATTAAGCGGTTTTCTGCATCGTACTCCGCCTCAAACGGAACGCCATCGTCCAAGAGCCCCTTAATTGGGTTACCGTCTTTATCCTACGTAAATGCACTGGTGTCCCCATCCGCCCCAAAAGGGTGTGTCCCATAAAGAAAGGCACCTCAATTCGGTGCCTGTCTTTTATTTATCACTTATGCAACAGCTCTACCTTTAATTCCTATACTTTTCATAACCAACTCAAATTAAATAATTATTTTCTTTCAAAAAGGTGTGTATTTTTTTATCAGAATCATTTTTATTACAGATGTAGTATGATTTTTCTCCATCTCTAATAGTTATTATTTCTCTTTCATAATGAAACACTTTTAACATATCCCAAATTTTTGCCTGGAACATCGTTAAATTTGAAATAGAAAAAATTAATTCATTAGTATGAATGACTTTCTCACCCCAGTAAGTGGTAATAATGCATTGTTTATTTTTAAACTCCAATGAATAAACCGTTTTCTTTAGTTGATAAAAGTAATTAAATGCCTGTAAGTACGTCAGTATCATCATAGGGTAAAGGTAAAGCAATATCATTATATTCGGTAAATCAGGACCTATCGTAAGCGCAAAATGTATTTGTGCCATACATAAAGTAACTAAGAGTATTATATTTACAGCATTCTGTTTTTTTGTTATCGAATTACAATATATAATCATTATCTTCTCTTTCTTGTCCTTTCTAGACCACCAACTATCCCTCCTAAATTTGAAAAAGCAAGGTCAAGTTGTGCCCCCAGAAATGTAGCTCCGGGGTAAGCTGTGAGTCCTGCGGCCGCCCCTCCACCAATACCAGCTCCCAACACAGAACCCAAATTGACGCAAGATATAGGCCTACCCTTTCTATCTAAAACATAGATCTGCCCAGCAGCATTACTAACCATTGCACCCAATACAGGATTTATAACACTTAGTAAACCACCGAACGCCCCTGTGTAAGCACCCACTAAAATATCATCGGAATCACCGCCCTGAACCCAAGCACCAATAGCTCCATTTATTGCGCCAACCCCGATTCCAATCAATATTGGATTTCTACCATCCGGGTCCACGTACCCCAACGGGTCACCATTTACATAAGCATAGAGGTTTATCCCACCTTGCTCTTGCAATGGATCACGGTTAAGCCAACGGCGCTGATACGGCGAATAGAACCGATAGCCAAAATAAACTAACCCACTCGCAAAGTCACTGCGTTTCGTTGAGTAACCAAAGGGTTGTTGGCTGAAATCGCCGCCTTCTACTTGACCATATGGGGTGTATTGATAGCTCTCAACTACCTGGCCAGAAGCGTTTAAGACTTTTTGAACATGGCCTAGATGGTTGTACACATAGGTATAGATGTCACTGCTTGTCTTCGCCACCAGTAGGCCACCAATACCACCTGGTGCCGACTTATCCCAAGCATATTCTTGAACCACCTCTCCCTCAGCGTTACGCTGCTGAAGCTCCACTAACCCAAGGCGAACAAACTGCTTTTCTTCTACCAGCGCTTTATTTTTGTATAGCTGATACTGAGCGAGCATATGGTCATACCCGTAAGCAAATGTCTCACGATATTTTGTGTCACCCCGGGTAAAACTCAGCTTGATTAAACGATTTTCTGCATCGTACTCCGCCTCAAACGGCACGCCATCATCCAAGAGTCCCTTAATTGGGTTACCGTCTTTATCGTAGACGAACGCTTTGTCGTCTCCATTCCACTCGGTGATCTGGTTAAGTTCATTGTATTTAGCATTGGATTGCTGCCTAGGTAGAAACCAAGCTGGTGTTCCTGTCTGCTCTGCAATTTGTCCTGCTTCATCAAATCGATATTGGTAATCAGCCAGAGTGCCATCTTTACTTTTGTACAAAATCGCACTTAAGTCACCCTTTTCATTTAGCGTCGTCTTTCTGGTCACGCCATTAGGTAAAACTACACTCGCAGAGAACGCCAACGGTGAATAATCGTAGTGATAAGCAAATCGCTGTCCCAACGCATTTATCTCAACGACCCTACCCAAGTCATCGTACTTATATGCGGTATTTAGCTTACCACCGGCGTACAACTCGGATAACAAATCAAGATTGTTATAGTGCAGGGTTATAGTGTCGTTGTCTCGTGGTCCATCAATCTCAGCAAGACGCCCATTTTTCTCATATTGATATCGGGTAGATCCAATCGCATCTTTCACTTCACTAAGAAGACCGAGCTCATTGTAGCTGTATTCGACACTTGGCGTTTGATCACTGTATTCAATTTTATCTAACTGCTGTTTCTTGTTGAAATGAAGGGTTTTGGTAATGCCTCTAGCATTCGTTACCTTCTTGATTCGACCTTTATTGTATTCGTACTTTAAACTACTGCCATCTGGATAAACCTTCTTACTCAGTTCTCCTGAGGAGGTGTACTCAAAAGATGTTTGGTTTTGATTTTGATCCGTAAATGATGTAACCAGACCCGCTTTTGAGCGACCAATTTGAATACTCCCTTTGGCTGGGTTGATTACCTCCGTAAGTTGCTTTTGCGCATCATACCGATACTGGTAATCCCGATCACCTGGCAATGTTTCTTTTTCAAGTACACGAGGACAACTACCAAACTGGCGCTGAATTGTCCGGCCCGCCGCATTGCGGATTTTTGTTAAGGTATTAATCTTATTGTATTCAAAGTGCGTTTCGTAATCTGCGGCATCCTTATTGGAGATCACTCGACCTATCTCATCATATCCATAACGACGGACGATCTCTGAACCTACACGAACGGATGTGACTCGGCCTTTTGCATCACGCTCAAATGTGCTGATGACACCATTTGCATCAGTGGTAGAAATTAAATTACCAGTTGAATCATAGCCATATCGCGTAGTTAATCCGTCCATGTCGGTATATTCAGTCACTCGATGGTGGTCATCATAAGTAAACTGTTCATCACCAAATGGACCGACAATACTTGTCAAATCGAGCCCATTATTCGCATAAATAAATTGCGTTGAACGACCAAGCGAGTCAATGCTTTTCAGCAACTGACCATTGTTCGTCCACGAGTACTCGCTCTTTTGTCCAAAAGGATCCGTTGCTGATTTAAGTTTATTGTCGCTGTAGTACTTGTATTCGAAGCTTGCACCATCTGGATAAGTGATTTCAGAAATTTCACCCCTGCGACCATTTGGCACCACAAATTCATAAATTGTTTTTGGGGTATCGTAGTGCGAATTGTTTTTTTCGCTCTCGTATTCTTGATAGTGGTCGGCATCTACATACCAAGATCTGCCATGGAAACCGTCAAAATAATATTCCTCTTTCCCACCGGTCGGTAAAGTCACTGTAATGCGATAGTTTTCCCACATTGCAGTACCAGGAGGATTATAAGCATCGAAGTTATTGTGTATACCGTCTGCTGGCTCGATATAAAATTGAGTTTTACCTCTTGCGTCCGTCAACGATGTTACTAAATGATCATCATCGTATGTCAAGGATGCTCGGTAACCCTCCATGTCAGTCATTGCGACTAGGTTTCGTGATTTGTCATATTCAAAAAGGGCATAACGACCAAAAGGATCGTCGACTCTTTCAATCAAACCTGAAGAGTTATATTGAAAACTCGTTACCTGACCTAACGCATCCGTCACGTGCGTCACCTTGGCCGTTTTGTCGTATCCTACTGTGACTCGATTACCCGAGTTATCGACCTCAGCTAGCAAGAAGTTTTGTAGGGCTTTGGTTCCCTCTGGTACCCCGTAAATACGTTGCGAACCGTCTGCATATGTGAGCAGCCACTTTCCATCATCACTCTTAGTCAATGATGTTGACGAGTAACGGTCTGATTGATAAACCCCATGATTATTTAATATAAAAACACTTTCGCTGCCATCTGCTTCAAAAATAGTAACGGCATCACCCGGATCCACTACCAGATAGGACGCGTAATTAAACATCCATCGATGACCAAAAGGTTCATTTTGTGCGAGCACACTTTGTGTATTGTAACTTAGCTTCACCTCAACGCCAGGGCCGACTGTTGTGTCATACCATAGCGGAGCGTCTGTCATATAAAGGTTGAGATTAATGACATTGACCGACCAAATAGGTGCGCCTCTGCCGCGGCAGTTTTTATCTGGGTTACTGCCCTCCTTATTAGGGGTATTATCATCAGGTTCTGAACCAGGATCTCCTCCTTCGCTTGGTGGACGTTGGATACCACAACAGCCCCCATGAGTGGAGTTAGCGTCTTCGAGAGACAGTGCTGTCCCGACGGATGATGAAGCCCCCTTAGACAATAAGATAGCGTTACCTTGCCATTCCTTTTCAAGCTGCTCAGCTGAAAAATGAAAACGCCGATTCATCTGTGGGTCAACAATATAAAATTGCCCAGCTTCGACTCGCTCAAGAACCCAGTAATGTCCCTTACCACCGGTTGCTGCTCTACTAACTTGTAAGATTGCTGGTTCAGCTAGAGCGGCTAGTTCACTAACTTTGGCTTTAACTGCAAGTGCGTGATAACCATATTTAACAGCTAACTGCCTCAACTCTTCTATGCTAAAACCTTCAGCCTCATTATCTGGGACATAACCGAGAACTGCTTCAGAATCCTCGAATTGACCATCACCATTGAGTAAATAGGCCAGAGCCCGTGTTCCGCAATCGAGCAAACCGCCAGCCTGATTTTTAAGAAGCGATAACTTACGCAGCCAAATTGAAGCATATGATCTCAACCTCCAGTCTGGTGCGTTCTTCACTACCTCCGCAAATAGGGTTTTTGCCTCTTCTGGATTATTTTCCATCAACCGAAGAACAGCTAAACGACTCTTCGCTTTGGCAACCATTTGTTGAGCGCCTGAATATTCAGAGTCTTGATTTGTTTGGATGACCTCGTTGAACAACTGGTTTGCCGTCGAGTATTGCCCGGTAAAGCGAGCATTACAGGCCATATGTAATGTTGCTTCAGATGCCCAAGCGCTATTTGGGTATTTCTTCCTGAAAATATCAAACTCCACCGATGCTGAAGCATATTGGTGTTTGTTCCAGTTTTGAATCGCTTGTCCAAAAGCCATACGTTCCTGCTCATCATCACTGGCTATTAAGTCCATTAGATGGAACGACTCAGGTTCGAGATTATCTTCAACAGGGTGAGTTGGGGCTAATACGCCCCCTAGTTGTCCCGCCTCACTCAATTGCTTATGTGTTGGAGCCGTGGACAAGTCCATTTCTATTCGTGATGGTGATACTTGCCTAATATCCAAAGCTTCAGTCTCACGACCACAACCTACAAGACTTATTGAGATCGCTAACCACAATGTCAAAATGCGACCATTATTCATTTTAATTACCTTATTTTTCATCGGTTTTTGTTTTTATAATGTCTGTGTCAGACAGCTTCATATCAAATTTTCCGGTCGCCACGTTCTCAACCCACAAGCCTCGATAACGGCTAAAGTTGTAATACGCCATTAAGTTGCTTTCACCTGCTCGCGGTGGCACCCCCATGTAGCCTTGCATATCGCTGCCATCAAGCGCTCGTGACCAAACTTGAACATCGTCTAAGAGAGCATCCTGAAAATCTGAAGCACCTTCCAAACGGTTCATCGCGCCAACAAGTAAACTCCTTAAGCTGTCCCCTTGAAATTCAGCCCAGTTGCCACGACTTATTTCTCGCCCATTAAGGTAAAAAATACGTTCACGCGAAGCTTTGTCGAATACAACGGCTAGGTGCAGCCATTGATCCACCTCAACCTTGTCTGACTCTGTATACCGGTCTCTACCAGCACCAGATGTCGGCTTGCCATGATCTAATCCAACATACAGTTTGTGATCATCGCCATCATTCACACCAGACAATTGATAACGACTATCCAATGTTTTGAACTTCACCCAGTACATAAAAGTCATGGACTGGTCACCAGAAGGCATGAATCCTGTGTAACCAAATGCTTCTTTATCAGTGACATCTAAGACGTGTTCACCCGAGACCACCGCTTCACCGTTAGCATCGGCCAATATGGCCTGCGCCTGAACGTACTCAGCCCAGTGGCTTATGCTCTGGTCATTGAGCTCCCCAATATCAAAGCCTTGTAAATCCCAGCCCTTTTCATACTCGAACCCATCATCAATGCCATCGCCATCACTATCTGAACTACACGGATCACCCAGATGCTGGCCTGTTTCTACTCCCATCTCCAGACCATCCGAAAGACCGTCTCCATCACTGTCTGCATTGTAAGGATCACTGCATGTTGACAACTCAAAAGTATCACTTAGCCCATCACCATCATGGTCCGTCTCAACTTCAGCTGGCGCCATCAACTTTAATTCAGACAGCTTCATATCAAAGGTGCCAGTCGCCACGTTCTCAACCCACAAGCCCCTGTAACGGCTAAAGTTGTAATACGCCATTAAGTCGCTTTCACCTGCTCGCGGTGGCACCACCATGTAGCCTTGTATGTCGCTGCCATCAAGCGCTCTTGACCAAACTTGAACATCGTCTAAGAGAGCATCCTGAAAATCTGAAGCACCTTCCATGCGGTTCATCGCGCCAACGAGTAAACTGCGCAAGCTGTTCCCTTGAAATTCAGCCCAGTTGTCACGACTTATTTCTCGCCCATTAAGGTAAAAAATACGTTCACGCGAAGCTTTGTCGAATACAACGGCTAGGTGCAGCCATTGATCCACCTCAACCTTGTCTGACTCTGTATACTGGCCTCTACCAGCACCAGATGTCGGCTTGCCATGAGCTAATCCAACATACAGTTTGTGATCATCGCCATCATTCACACCAGACAATTGATAACGACTATCCAATGTTTTGAACTTCACCCAGTACATAAAAGTCATGGACTGGTCACCAGAAGGCATGAATCCTGTGTAACCAAATGCTTCTTTATCAGTGACATCTAAGACGTGTTCACCCGAGACCACCGCTTCACCGTTGGCATCGGCCAATATGGCCTGCGCCTGAGCGTACTCAGCCCAGTGGCTTATGTTCTGATCATTGAGCTCCCCAATATCAAAGCCTTGTAAATCCCAGCCCTTTTCATACTCGAACCCATCATCAATGCCATCGCCATCACTATCTGAACTACACGGATCACCCAGATGCTGGCCTGTTTCTACTCCCATCTCCAGACCATCCGAAAGACCGTCTCCATCACTGTCTGCATTGTAAGGATCACTGCATGTTGACAACTCAAAAGTATCACTTAGCCCATCACCATCATGGTCCGTCTCAACTTCAGCTGGCGCCATCAACTTTAATTCAGACAGCTTCATATCAAAGGTGCCAGTCGCCACGTTCTCAACCCACAAGCCCCTGTAACGGCTAAAGTTGTAATACGCCATTAAGTCGCTTTCACCTGCTCGCGGTGGCACCACCATGTAGCCTTGTATGTCGCTGCCATCAAGCGCTCTTGACCAAACTTGAACATCGTTCAAGCGGGCATCCTGAAAATCTGAAGCACCTTCCAAACGGTTCATCGCGCCAACGAGTAAACTCCTCAAGCTGCTCCATCGAAATTCAACATAGGTTTCACGGCTAATTTCTCGTCCATTGAGGTAAAAAATTCGTTCACGCGAAGCTTTATCGAATACAACGGCCAGGTGCAGCCATTGATCCACCTCAACCTTGTCTGACTCTGTATCCCGGTCACTACCAGCACCAAATGTCGGCCTGCCAGAATCTAATCCAACATACAGTCGGTGATCATCGCCATCATTCACACCAGACAATTGATAACGACTATCCAATGTTTTGAACTTCACCCAGTACATAAAAGTCATGGACTGGTCACCAGATGGTATGAGCCCTGTGTAACCAAATGCTTCTTTATCAGTGACATCTAAGACGTGTTCACCCGAGACCACCGCTTCACCGTTGGCATCGGCCAATATGGCCTGCGCCTGAGCGTACTCAGCCCAGTGGCTTTTGCTCTGGTCATTGAGCTCCCCAATATCAAAGCCTTGTAAATCCCAGCCCTTTTCATACTCGAACCCATCATCAATGCCATCGCCATCACTATCAGGGCTACATGGGCTACTGAGTTGTTGACCTGTTTCGATCCCCATCTCCAGACCGTCCGATAGACCGTCGCCATCACTGTCTGCATTGTAGGGATCGCTGCATGTTGCCTGTTCAATATGGTCAGGTGCTTGGTCTTTATCACTGTCGAGAGGATATAACTGTTCAACTTCTGAGATTACTTTATTGCCGTACTTATCACGAGCCACCGCTTGAATAAAAACAGGAGATGTAAACTGAGATAAATCTAAATTCACAGAATTCACACCTTCAACTGATTCATAAAATAACGGCGGTGATTCTGGGCTTATATATAAATCAAAATTTAAGTCAGATATTTTCTTTGAAAGGTTAAAGTTTATAGTGACACTTTTAAAATTCTGGACTTCTGAAAAATCCAAAGAAAGTTTATATCCATCCAAATTATTATCATTACTTTCAGATGTAGATATAATATTTGATAGGATATCATATATGTAAACTACCGACTGATCATCACCTTGTTCTTCCTTTATTTTACTTTCAGTTATTCGCCCTAAGGGGTCATAGCTGAATTCGATCGCTGAGGCTTGGTTCGTCATAAACATGGCCAAAGCACCTAGTACTGTCCTGATACTCATCATATAGCCTTATGGTCTTTATCAAATTAATGTTATTACCGTTAAACCAACTGATTAACTTAACTTTTGCTAAGGTGATGAATAATCAATTAATAATCGATAGACAACAACAAGCTTATGGTACAGTTGAATATGACAATCACAATTTTTAACTTTATGTTATTAATTCGAGATATAACTCACACCAAGGCATATTAAATTTCTATGCTTTGGGTAGATATTAATCGCTTTATTAACTTCTATTTGAATAACGAATACTTCGAGTTACTCGCTCCTTTTCGAGCACCAAAAGCTGTTTCTGATAGATACCTATTTCGTCGTAACTATAGTTTAGTGACTACTGTAGCAGTTTATCTGTCATGAGAGAGCGTTTGGAAATTAAGGAGAGTCTATTCAACTTGGTATACCCTACCAAGCGCTGAATTTGTGGCTAAAATCTCAGACAGTTCTGGCTATCGTGCGCTTAAATACCAACGTTTCCGTACCTCTCACTCAATCAAGGAAAGCCTGATCCATAACTCTCACTTATCTCTATGTGCCATCACCATAGTGGTAACCCACTATATTTGAACGAGAATTTTGTAGAGACTCGTTCTATAATGAGAACGACTTTAATAATTCATTGATTGATGAATATTGAGGCTATGAACTCCCTAGCCAGACAAAACAGACTCACGTTACAATGAACTCAGTTCCACATTCTTCTCCAGCTTGATACGAATACAAGCACATCATCTCAGAGGAAACGTCGCATGATGAAGCGAATTATTCTGGGCACCTTAGCCCTTACTCTTTTAACAGCCTGTTCCAAAGACGATGGTAAACAAGCCCTCGGCACATTAGAGCGCGACCGCGTAACTTTTACTGCTACGTCAAGTGAGATAATTCGTGCCCTCCCCATCAAAGAGGGTAGCCAAGTAAACGAAGGGGAAGTGCTTGTTCAGCTGGATACTAAAAACCAAGAGGCAGTTTTAGCTCATGCCATCGCCGAGCAAGCGAAAGCAGACGCATATCTTTTGAAGTTGACCAATGGTGAGCGACCAGAAGACATTGCAGCCGCCCAAGCTCGCGTCGCCAGATCACAGGCACAGTTAATTGAAGCGCAAAAAAACTACCAACGTAAGGCCGAGCTCGTTCGTAAGAAGCTTGTTAGCCAATCTGAAAAAGACACAGCTTTAGCTGCAAGAGACTCTGCACGAGCCGAGCTCGACTCATCACAGGAAGAGTTCAGTAAACTGACGGCGGGCTCCCGCCCTGAGGATATTGAACAAGCCAAAGCCGCGCTCATGGCTGCAAAAGCCGATGTGGCTCTACAAGAACAAAAACTGGCAGAGTTAACCATCACCGCCACTCGGGACGGTTTACTCGATACTCTACCGTTTAATCTTGGTGAACGTGTGCCTGTCAACGGTATCGTTGCTGTAATTCAAGCAAGCCGTGTTCCTTATGCGCGTGTTTATGTGCCAGCAAACTATCGAGTCGGCTTTGTGCCAGGTAAAACCGTTCAAGTCCATGTAGATGGCGTCGATCAAGCTTATTCCGGAACCGTTCGCTGGGTCGCTACCGAGCCCTCATTTACGCCTTATTTTGCGCTTACCGAAGAAGAGCGTTCGCGTTTGATGTATCTTGCAGAAGTCGACTTGCAAGATTCTGCGCAATCCCTGCCTTCTGGTATTCCAGCACAAGTAGATTTGGTGGAGTAAGCCAATGATTGAATACGCGATTCAGGCTAAAAACGTCGTAAAAAAATTTGGTGACTTCACCGCTATCAATAACATCACGCTGAATGTACCCAAAGGCAGTATTTATGGCTTTCTTGGCCCTAATGGCTGTGGTAAATCGACAACTATTCGGGTACTAACAGGCTTGCTTAGCCCAAGTGAAGGCAATGTCGATGTGCTCGGATTAGCGATCCCAAAACAATCTGAGCTATTGCGTCTCAAGATTGGCTACATGACACAAAAGTTCTCACTCTATGACGACTTGACGGTTCGAGAGAATCTCGAATTTATTGGACAAATCTTTGGGATGGAAACCAAAACACTCAAAGCTCGCATCGAAGCGCAACTATCAACTTATGGTCTCGACCAACTGCGTAAACAACGGGTTGGCGGCATGAGTGGCGGCCAGAAACAACGTTTGTCACTTGCCGCAGCCACCATGCACAAACCGGAACTGTTGTTCTTGGATGAACCGACTTCTGCGGTTGACCCAGAGAACCGGCGTGAATTCTGGGAACAACTGTTTGATCTTTCCGATCAAGGCACAACGATTTTACTCACCACACACTACATGGACGAAGCAGAACGCTGTCATCGGCTAGCGATTATGGAAGCAGGAGAAATTCGCGCTGATGGTGAGCCCGAAGAACTCATGGCACAAATGGGCGTCAACATCGTCGAAGTTAAAGCGGATAACTTACGAAAACTAAAAGAGAAAGTGACTCAATACAAAGAGGTACGCTCCGCTGCGCAGTTGGGCATTCGCCTGCGCATTTTAATCCACCAGCATATCGAACAACCGATTGAATGGCTAACCGACCACTTTCCTGAGCTAAATGGCTGCGAGATGAACATTGCTCGTCCTAGCTTGGAAGACGTGTTCGTCAGCGTGACGGGGGAAGGTCGCCAATGATGAAATCGATTGCTCGGATAAAAGCGGTGATGATCAAAGAAATCCGCCAGCTTTCGCGCGACCGTATTACCTTTGGTATGGTCGTGATGATCCCTCTGATCCAGCTTCTGCTGTTCGGCTTTGCTATTAATACTGATATTCGCAATATTCCTGTAGGCATCGTCGATCAGAGTGGCAGTACCGCTGGACGCGTGATAATCGAATCGGTCAAAGTAACCCAAGTGGTCGAGGTGACTGAAACCTTCGCTACCGCAGAGCAAGCGCAACAAGCTATTCAAGATGGTATTGTGCGTGCCGCTCTGATTCTACCTAGCGACTTGACCCAACGTATGGTGCAAGGCCGAGAGCTTGGCCAGTGGATAGTGGATGGATCAGATACGATGATCAGTTCCGCGATTCTCTCACTGCAAACCATGCCGTTAACGGACTTTGATTTCGAGATACGCCCAGCCCCCGCTAAGACCTTTGAAGTGGCACTGTATTACAATCCAAGCCGGCGCTCGGCTGTGAACATTGTTCCTGGTTTATTGGGCGTAATTTTGACCATGACAATGATATTGTTCACCAGTGCGGCCATTGTTAGAGAGCGAGAGCGCGGCAATTTAGAGTTACTGATTACCACGCCAATCCACTCCATCGAACTGATGGTGGCTAAGATCATTCCCTACATCTTCGTCGGCTTGATCCAGGTCCTCATCATTCTTGGTTTAGGCCACTGGATATTTGGCGTGCCAATAAATGGTGCCATTAGCCAGATCCTATTTGGCACTTTGCTGTTTATCGCTGCGAGTCTAACCCTAGGCTTGGTGATATCCACGATTGCGTCTACGCAATTGCAAGCAATGCAAATGACAGTATTTATTCTTTTGCCATCGATCTTGTTGTCAGGCTTTATGTTCCCTTATGAGGGAATGCCCGTTGCCGCACAATGGATATCGGAGGCGTTGCCCGCAACCCACTTTATGCGCATTATTCGCGGTGTGGTGCTACGTGGCGCAGATTTGATGGAACTGTGGCGAGACACACTTTGGCTGCTCGGGTTCACCGTTATCGGTCTTTTTATCGCCTCACTTCGATTCAAGAAGTCACTCGATTAACCAATCCATCAAACCCCGAAATTAAAAACGCCTCCAAATTTGGAGGCGTTCTTGTTTAATCATTCATGGTATCAGTGGGGTTAATAGTACTCACCATAAGAGCAATCATGCAGATCTGAGATGCTGTAGCTTCTTAATGAGTTAATTTTGAAATTAAAAACCACTTGTTTACATACGTTTCGGCTACGGTCGCTGTAAGTGATATAACCTTCGCTGTAGACACGCTTGCCAATCGTCGAGGTGATATCAGCATCCAGTTCGAGGTGGGCTTTGTGCGCACCAACACGTTCCATCATCTCATGCACATCGAGCCATTCCTCTCGGTTGGCCATTTGGATCAGCATTGATTGCGCCTGTGTTTGTAGCTTTTGTGGATAAACGTAAAAGCGGTTGTAAGCAAAATAGGCGCTCATCAAAACCAGTATTAACACTGCTGAGGTAGTTCTTGTCATGCAAGTTGCCTCTTATCGTTATGAATTTTTTAATTGCAATCTTCTCAGTATAGGAAGCGAACTAAGTCTAGGTTAAATAATTCACACAAATAACAAGCGACGGTTAAAATCAGTTAATTCCATGACAAACCGCCGCTTAATTTAACCTCATTCTAAATAACTAGACATCTTGCAGTTATGGCGTACCGGATTCAGGCGCTATTTATCGATGGGAAACAGCTTACTTTCGAAGACAGTTGCATAGATCGGCACATCTTTCAGCTTTTCGATATCGATTTTGTATGGGTCTTCTTCCAGCACCGTAAAGTTAGCAACCTTACCCACCTCAATACTACCGAGCGTATCTTCCATTCCCCACGAATAGGCAGCTTCAATAGTAATGCCTTTGAGTGCCGCTTCACGAGAAAGTGCGAGATCTTTACGTAGTACATTACCGTTATTCGTTTGGCGAGTAGCAGCACTCCAGGCCAGCAATAACGGATCAGCAGGTGCCATTGGCATGTCCGAGTGCAACGACACTGGTATTTGCTCTTTCTCTATCGTCGCTAGTCGAACCATGGCGTGGGCACGCTCTTCCCCTAAGCCGACCTCGCCAAAACGCTCACCAAAGCCCGTCACATAGTATGGGTTGACACTGATAATCGCACCGAGCTTTTTCAGCTCTTTTACTTGCTCGTCGGTTGAGTTTGCGAAGTGTACAATCGTAAAGCGATGATCTTCGCGTGGGTATTCAGCCTGACGACGTTTCAATACCTCAATTAACTTTTCTACGCCTTCATCACCGTTGACGTGAACAAGGATTTGGTAATCTTTCTCCCAAAACAATTTGGTGATGTCTTCTACTTCTTGAGGGGTTTGAATCCATTCGCCGTGATGGCCATCAAGATAGCCGTCTTTCATCATCATTAGCTGAGAAATGATGGCGCCATCGAACAGCAGCTTAACTTGATTTTTAAAAAAGCGAATTTTGCCTTCGTCGGGGAAGGTTTTGGTGATCTCTTCAACCGCTTGCACTACCCCTTCTTTACCTTTCAAGAAATACGGTGACTTGCTTTCTGGTGTAAAGAAGGAATACATTGGCGTCTCATCAGCACCTAAGATTTCTTTATATAAGCCCACCATATCTTTAGGAATAAAGGCGCCAGGTTCGTTGTATGCCGTTACCCCTTTCTCGTGCAGCATCTCTACCATTTGATTTAAACCCGCACGAAATCTTTCCTCATTACCGAGCTCTTTGTACATGCGCGGTAACAAGTAAATCAATGCGCCACCTTCCCAGAAGTGTCCATTTTCCAGATCCGACTGTGCAGCAACCTCTTTACCTTGCTTATCAATGTCCTCTTGATTTAGGCCAAACTTCTTTACAAATGCCGAATTTACATAGAATTCATGCGCAGAACGGTGCCATATACCTATGGGGCGAGTCTCAGAGATCTTATCAAGATCAGCACGCGTCAATTGACCATGAAAAAAGTTGTTGTAGCCCCATGTCCACAATACTTCGTTGGGGTCTTCCATTTCTTTTTCTAAGGCACTCAATGCTGCAAGGTATTCCTTATGACCATTTACCGCAGGCCAGGTACGACTCGGTAACTGCCACTCTTCTGGGGCAATAACAGGCATACTCAGCGTGATAGCACCAAGGAATGGATGCAGATGTTGCTCGATAAAACCAGGCATAATGACCTTGTCTTCTAAATCGACTTTATCCGCATTTGGAAATTGTTTAAGTGCTTGCTCTTCTTTACCAACAAAGACAATCTTACCGTCATCACTCGCCACTACAGCCTCTACGCGAGGTTGGCCTTCGTCCATTGTAATGATGGTATCAGCAAGATAGATCGTCTCACCACTTGCTAGGGGCGCTGCCGCTCGAGCTTGCTTTTCTTCCTCAGTCACTGGTTTTGATTCTTGTTCTAGTCGCTGTTCTGGTTGTGATGGCTTCGCTTCTTCTGCTGGGCTGCATCCTGCCATGGTTCCAATTAATCCGAGGATGGCACCCGCCACCAGCGTTCGTTTGAGTGGTTTCATGTATTTCCCTTGTATCACTGGTTTGCTACCGCATAGTTATGACGCTCCGCTCTGAAAAGAGAGGAGCAAGGCATAGTAGAGTAAAGACAGTTTTTGTCAGCGATGACCGATTCAGCTCACAATTTTGAGAATAAAACAGCTATTAATTCAGAATATTACCTATGACCGTCGTTACTAAACGATGATCAGAGCCATTCGGCTGACTGTTTGATAAGCGAGTACATATTTTTCTGTTCATGCTTTCTGATTTCAGCCAAAAATGATCAATCCCTATCATGGAGAAAGCTGGCACGGTTACGCTCTTTATCGACGTCGGCCAACTCGCAACAGGCTGAGTTTGGAAACGAGAAAACCGCTCGCTAAACCTCGGACTTACGGCGGACAGATTGAAATCTCCTATCACCATCATTTCGGGCTCCGGATACAAATCAGTGAGAGTTTCGATGGTCCGAATCAAAGCATTTCTTCGTTGCCACAATGGCTCGGTCCTCGGTGAAGGAGGGTGTGCAGTCATCAAAGTAATAGGCTCATCCACTTGCCATAAAGCGCGAATGATCTCCTGCCCATCAGGGGTGCGATAAATCGAAACTGGATCCAAAGGATAACGACTTAAAATCATTTGATTAGAAGGGTAACCAACACCAGGCTGACCGCCATAGTAGAAAGGATAAATATCATCAAGAAGGTGTAGTTCCTGCCCAACCTTAGTCGATAATTCCGCCATTACTACCAAATCAGCAGGGTGCTTCAGTAAATAATTTATAAACTGATTGATATCTGGATTTTCGTAAAACAGATTGAACTGAATAATTCTCAGTGGGTTTTCACAAGCTTTACTGCTGTTGACTTGAGTGGGCACAAGAAATGTTACAAAAGCACAACTGATGGCGATTGAAGTAAAGGCTCTCGCCCAACGAGCACAGACCAAAAATATCAAACTGAAAGCGAGGTAGATGATTAAAACGAGGGCTGGAATCGAAGTCAGATTCTCCGCCCACCAAACATCATGATAGTGCCGCGCCAACAACCAAATCGAGGCAGGTAAAAGCAGCAAAATCCATTTGATCAGTCTCTGCACGGACACGGCTCATTTAGCAATTACGTGTCATTAAACATAGTTGCTGTTTATCCCTCCGTCAGCACATCACGAAGCATTACATAACTGTTTGCACAACATTGTATAAACATATGTCAACACAAACTGCCCAGCTTAAAAGTGCAAAAGCCTATGAATTAAACTATTCTAATGGCAAAAGAAATAAGATATTGACCTTACCCTAAGGTTAACCTTTAAAGTACTAGAGCTGTCATCAAACAAACGGGAAAAGGTATGCGTCTAAATTCGCTGCATACAATCTGGTCAACTCTATTCACGACACTGATGCTACTAGTATCAAGTGTTACTAATAGCGCCCCTTTGATGAACATCCAAATGATGTCTACTGCTATAGCTCACCATTCCACAATGACGACTACTAGTAAACATAACGGTATGAGTAACATGATGACTCATACCATAACAGAAGCTTCCTTACCCACAAATATCAACAAATTGGGAACTAGCGCGAACTGCGATGGTGGCTCCGGCATACTTCACACCTGTTGCACTGCTGCATGCACATTTGTCTACGTTCCTCTACCGACTCCTGTCAATTTGCCAATACCTGTCGTATATCGCGCAGGCGTCACTGCTGATGTCACCCACCCCACCATACAAGTCAAAAATGACTTATACAGACCTCCAATAGCCTAAATCTGTCCCAAAATCGCTCCTGCATGTATATCGCAGGTCATTTAATAAGTCCGACTAACGGTATGAAGCTGGCGACTGTTTTCGCCTTAATCCCCCAGCTTTCAACCGTAGTTCTGGCGAACACAGGATTTAGATTATGGATTTCAAGCCATACTGCCAAACTGCACCTGCCTTGTTAATAGTTTTAGCATCAGGGCCTACATTGGTATACGCAGCCAGCGCAGAGACCGTAAGAAAACATTCGGCGCCAAACAAACATACATCAACAAATCAGCTCTCACAGCTGATCAACGTCGCTTTGAGCAACGATGGCAATCGCAAGCAATACTCAGCGCAATCTGCCGCCATGCGCGAAACCGGTGTTGCAAACTCTACCTTGATGGACCCAAAACTGAAAATTGGTTTTGGTGGCTTGCCTGTCGACAACTTCAAGTTCGATCAAGACCCAATGACCAATATCTCTGTTAGTTTAATGCAGCAATTCGAACGAGGCACCACGCTCGATCTGAAAGAGAAAAAAGCCAATCAACAAGCCGATGGCTTCGGGCTTCAAGTTCATGCTCGTGAGCTTGAGGTGGTCAACAGCATGACCCAACTTTGGTTAGAGCTCGGTTATCAGCAACGCGCGGAGCAAATCATGCTTGAAAACCGCAAGTTGATGAAAGAGGTGGAAAACTTTATTCAAACCAACTATTCGATTGGTAAAAGTGAAGCGCAAGACCTGCTCAACGCTCAACTTCAAGTGAGTAAGCTCGATGATCAGCTGCAAGCCAATGCGCAGATGCAACGTCGTCTTGTCTCTCAACTCTCGGAATGGTTGGGGTCGGACTGGTTAGCGAGCGAAGGGGCCCTCCATGCAAGTAATCAACTGAGCTGGGACACGCTAAACAGCAAACTCGCTTCCAGCATCGACTCCACCAAGCACTACCAACAACTCAGCCAACACCCGATGGTTAAGATGGCCGACGTAAGCATTTCTGCCACTAAAACTCAGATAGAAATTGCTGAGCAAGCCTACAACCCGCAATTTGGCGTCGAATTAATGTACGCCTACCGCCAAGCCGACAACATGATGGGTGAACCCGCCTCTGATTTGGTCAGCGCTTACCTAACCATGGACATTCCACTCTTCACGGGAGACCGCCAAGATCGCAATCTCGCGGCCGCTCAATACCAAGTTGGTGCAGCACAATCACAAAAAGACATCTTACTAGCGCAGATGAATGCCAAGGTGAACACTTTGCTGGTTGATCGCGACAACTTAACCCAGCGTTTAGAACGTTATCAATCCACCTTATTGCCTCAAGCGGAAGCGCGAATTAAAGCCGTTGAGCGAGGTTACCAAAACAACACAGCACAGTTTAACGATGTGATTTCTGCCACGACTGACGAGTTGGCACTACAGCTAGAACAACAACGTCTACTGACCGATCTGAATATCGCAAACAGCAATTTAGCCACCCTACTCGGTGGTTTCGACTATCAAGTCGAGCAAGTAGAACTGTCTGAATTTAAAAATAATAAGGTAAAACAATGAAAACATTACAAGTGGCAACCATCGCGCTGATTGTTGGTGGTGTTTTAGGGTTTGGTGCAAACCATTTTCTTACGGGCTCGGCTCACGACATGAGTGCGATGGGTGGCGAAACGACTACCAGTTCCAACGACCCTATCTACTGGGTTGCTCCGATGGATCCAAACTATAAACGTGACAAACCGGGTAAATCCCCAATGGGCATGGATTTAATTCCGGTTTACGCGGAAGATTTATCTGGTGAGAAAAGTGCACCGGGTACTATCACTATCGATCCTTCCGTTGAAAACAACCTCGGTGTAAAGACAGCAAAAGTAACGTTGGAAAAATTATCACCGCGTATTGAGACCGTCGGCTATATCGCCTTCGATGAAAGTCTGTTGTGGCAGACAAACGTTCGTGTTTCGGGCTGGGTAGAGAAACTTTACATCAATGCTGTGGGTGAAAAAGTGAAGAAAGGCGATGTGCTTTTCACGCTCTACTCTCCAGAACTGGTTAAAGCACAAGAAGAATTACTGAATGCTTATCGCACTGGCCGCAAAGGTCTTGTAAAAGGGGCGACCGAACGCTTGGTAACACTTGGTGTAGACCGTGCTCAAATCAAATCGATATCTCGACGTGGCAAAGCTTCCCAAAGTATTGAAATTAAAGCAACTGCAGATGGCGTACTCGCAAGTTTAAATGTACGTGAAGGTGGTTATTTGTCTCCAGCTCAAGCAGTCATTAGTGCCGGGCCATTAGACAATGTTTGGGTTGATGCGGAAGTCTTTGAGCGTCAAGCACACTGGATGAAAGCAGGCTCTCAAGCCACGATGACCCTTGACGCGATTCCGGGCAATGAATGGCAAGGTGTCGTGGATTACGTGTACCCAATCCTCGATCCGAAAACACGTACGTTGCGTGTGCGTCTTAAATTCCCTAATCCAGATGGCGCATTGAAGCCAAACATGTTCGCCAATATTGCCCTGCAGCCTGTCACTGACGATGCAGTATTAACCATTCCTAAGTCCTCCGTCATTCGTTCCGGTGGTATGACTCGTGTGGTTCTGGCAGAAGGCGATGGTAAATACCGCTCAGTTCGAATTGAAGTCGGTCGTGAAGCCGGAGAGCAAATCGAGGTATTACAAGGTCTGAAGCAAGATGACAAGATAGTCACCTCTGCGCACTTCATGCTCGATTCTGAATCTAGCCAATCTGCAGATCTATCTCGTATTAACGGTGTCGAACCGGAAGCAGAAACGGCATGGGCAAAAGGTGAAATCACCGATGTAATGGAAGATCACCGTATGCTGACCATCAACCACCAGCCGGTACCAGAGTGGGATTGGCCTGGCATGGTGATGAACTTCACTTTCGCTGATGGCATTGATATGGGTGACTTGAAAACAGGCCAAGCCATTGAATTTGAAATGCAAAAGACAGAATCTGGTCAGTACCAAATCATCGACTACAAGGCAGATCAAAGCGTCATTGCAGCAGAAGTTTGGCTAACTGGTGACATCACGATGCTAATGGCTGATTTTGGCATGATCACTTTAAACCACCTGCCAGTAGCTGAATGGAACTGGGATGCAGGCGAGATGAACTTCTCGGTCGGTGAAGAGGTGGATTTATCCGGTTTTGAAGAAGGACAAAAGGTTCGATTTCTAGTTGAAAAACAAGGGGCTGACTATGTTCTTAAACAGCTAGAGGCCGTTGAGGAGTAATTATGATCAGTGCAATTATTCGTTGGTCGCTCAACAACCGTTTCCTAGTGTTGATCGCCACTCTAGCGCTCGTGCTGGGTGGACTTTACAGTGTAAAGAATACGCCTGTTGACGCAATTCCGGATCTTTCTGATGTACAAGTGATCATCAAGACAAGCTATCCGGGCCAAGCTCCTCAAGTTGTCGAGGATCAAGTCACTTACCCGCTCACCACCGCCATGCTTGCCGTGCCGGGTGCTGAGACAGTTCGTGGCTACTCTTTCTTTGGTGACTCTTACGTTTATATCATTTTCAACGATGATACCGACATGTACTGGGCACGTTCACGCGTGTTGGAGTACTTAAGCCAAGTAGCACCAAAGCTGCCACCAAACGCAAAACCAACCCTAGGTCCTGATGCAACGGGTGTGGGCTGGGTTTACAGCTACGTATTACAAGACAAAACCGGCAAGCACGATTTAGCCGAACTTCGTAGCCTGCAAGACTGGTTCTTGAAGTACGAACTGCAAACCGTTGATGGCGTCTCTGAAGTCGCGACCGTTGGTGGCATGGTGAAGCAGTACCAAGTACAAATTGATCCTGCCAAGCTGCGTGCGTACAACCTCACTTTGCAGCAAGTGAATATGGCAATCCAAAATGGTAACCAAGAAACCGGCGCGTCCGTTATTGAAGTCGCAGAAGCTGAACACATGGTTCGTACCACGGGTTACCTAACCAGCATTGAAGACATAAAATCACTGCCTCTAAAAGTCACTGAGAAAGGCACGCCGTTGCTACTAGGCGACATCGCTGACATTAACCTTGGTCCACAAATGCGCCGTGGTATCTCAGAGCTGAATGGCGAAGGGGAAGCCGTTGGTGGCGTTATCGTAATGCGCTTTGGTGAGAACGCAAGTGAAGTCATTACAAAAGTAAAAGACAAACTTGCAGAACTACAGCACGGCCTACCAGAAGGTGTTGAAATTGTTGCGACTTACGACCGTTCGACTCTGATTGATGCAGCAGTAGAAAACCTATGGCAGAAACTCGCAGAAGAGTTCATCGTGGTTGCGATTGTGTGCGCGTTGTTCCTATTCCACATTCGTTCTTCGTTGGTTATCGCTCTGAGCCTTCCTGTCGGTATTCTTACTGCGTTTATCGTGATGCATTGGCAAGGCATTAATGCCAACATTATGTCCCTTGGTGGTATCGCGATTGCCATCGGCGCTATGGTGGATGGTGCAATCGTTATGATCGAAAACGTTCACAAGCACATTGAACGAACGCCACTGACCGATAAAAACCGATGGCAAGTCATCAGTAATGCGGCCGAAGAGGTCGGTGCTCCGCTGTTCTTCTCGTTGCTGATCATAACTCTAAGCTTCGTGCCTGTGTTCGCCTTGGAAGGCCAAGAAGGCAAGATGTTCTCACCACTTGCGTTCACTAAGACTTACGCTATGGCAGCGGCTGCTGGTTTGGCTATCACGCTTGTTCCTGTACTCATGGGTTACTTCATTCGCGGTAAGGTGCTACCGGAACACAAAAACCCGGTTAACCGCGGCCTAGTCGCGTTGTACCGTCCGTTGTTGAACACCAGCTTAAAATACCCTAAGACCATGATTGTTATCGCCTTAGGTCTAATGGCGTCGGCTTACTACCCAACCAGTAAACTGGGTAGCGAGTTCATCCCGCCGCTGGATGAAGGCGATTTGATGTACATGCCAACGACCTATCCGGGTATCTCGATTGGTAAGGCACGTGAGCTGCTACAGCAAACCAATAAGCTGATCAAAACCATCCCAGAAGTACAGACGGTATGGGGCAAGATTGGCCGAGCTGAGACCGCAACCGATCCAGCGCCACTCACCATGATCGAAACCGTGATTCAGTTGAAGCCACGTGATCAATGGCGTGAAGGGGTAACGACAGAATCACTGCGTAAAGAGTTCGATGCTCTAGTGCAATTCCCGGGATTAACCAACGCTTGGGTAATGCCGATCAAAACGCGTATCGACATGCTGGCAACGGGCATCAAAACCCCTATCGGCATTAAGATCGCCGGTCCCGATCTGAAAGTGATTGAGAAGATCGGTTCTCAGTTGGAGCCAATTCTTAACGGCGTACAAGGCACCGCATCGGTTTATGCAGAACGTGTAGCAGGAGGTCGCTATGTCACGATCGACATCAAGCGGCTCGCGGCGGCGCGTTACGGCTTAAACATTACAGACATTCAACAAGTTATCTCCACCGCAGTGGGTGGCATGAATGTGGGTGAAACTATTGAAGGCTTGGAGCGTTACCCAATCAACGTTCGTTACCCACAAGACTACCGTGACTCGGTGGTAAAACTGCAAAACCTGCCGTTAGTCACTCCAAATGGCGCTCGTATTGCGCTGGCTGATGTCGCGGACATTCGTTATGAAGACGGCCCTCCGATGATCAAGACAGAAAACGCACGCCCGAACGGCTGGGTATTTGTCGACATCGATGGTCGTGACCTTGGATCTTACGTCGTGGAAGCGCAGCAGGTCGTGGCGGACCAACTCGAGCTTCCTGCGGGTTACTCGCTGGCTTGGTCTGGTCAATACGAATACATGGAACGTGCGAAAGACCGCTTGAGTGTCGTGGTACCAATCACCATCGCCATCATTATGCTGCTGCTTTACTTCAGCTTCCGTCGCGTTGGCGAAGTGATGATCATCATGCTTACCCTGCCGCTCGCTATGGTCGGTGGTTTGTGGCTGATGCATATCCTCAACTACAACTTCTCGATTGCTGTTGGGGTCGGCTTTATTGCCCTAGCAGGCGTCGCGGTGGAAATTGGAGTCATCATGCTCGTCTACCTTAACCAAGCGTGGCACCACAAAAAGCTGGATGCAGAAGAGACCATGCAAAAGCTTGAGGCGAAAGACCTAACTGATGCCATTCGTGAAGGTGCAGGCTTACGTGTTCGCCCAGTAATGATGACGGTACTAACGGTCATTATTGGCCTTATTCCAATCATGTACGGTGAAGGTACAGGGTCAGAAGTAATGCAACGTATCGCCGCGCCAATGATTGGTGGTATGGCATCAGCATTGCTGCTCACGCTATTAGTACTGCCAGCCATCTTCAAGCTGTGGAAACAACGTGAGTTGTGCCAAAGCAATGCGACTAATCACCAAACTAGCACAAAAACTAGTGATGTAAACAACAACGCTTAATCCCTACTTTCCCCTCAAACGTTCAGTTTTAAGGGGAAATAATCAGATTATTTACCAATGAAAACGAGGATATAAAAGATGAAAAAGACACTAATCACCCTTACTCTAGCCTTAACAACAGCAACAACTGCTTTTGCACAAATGGATCATTCAAACATGGATCATGGCGATATGGATCATAGCAATATGAAGCATGAAAACATGGATCACGGCAGCATGAAGATGGACCATAGCAAAATGGACCATTCAAAGATGATGGATATGCCGGGTATGTCTGCGGTAGGTATGCCAGCAAAAGGCGCAAAACCAGATAAAGTGGTACACGTACTTTTGAGTGATGACATGAAGATCAAGTTCAAGAAAGACGTTAAGATTGAGCCAAACGACGTAGTGCAGTTTGTGGTGATGAACACAGGTAAGATCAACCATGAGTTTACCATCGGTTCGGCAAAAGAGCAGCGGGAACACCGCGAAATGATGAGGAACATGAGTGGTGACCACATGCACGATTCAGGTAATGCAGTCACGGTTGAGCCGGGTAAAGCCAAGCAATTACTGTGGCACTTCCACGGAGACAACAAGGTTGAGTTCGCTTGTAACATTCCTGGTCACGCAGAAGCGGGAATGGTTAAAAAGGTTGAACTGTAAATAAATATCTAAAAAAACAAAGGAGCTGGGTTACCCGCTCCTTTTCTCATTATTGAACACTCCTTCACGTGGTTCTCTTGTGCTTACTCTGGCAGAATACGTCGATTACATACTCATTTTTGAAAGTCAGAAACTTTAATTTGGACCTTTAAACGCAAAATAATGTCATATTCACAGTGAAATTTTAAGAATTGGGGCACCTTGTGGAATACTCGATAGATCTCAACTTATATCGCTTTTTGCACCTGATTTTTGAACAAAAATCGATGGTCAAAGTGTGTCAGGCGCTAGAAATAACCAGGGCAGCGTTTTATCTTCGGCTAGCCGATTGCCGTAAACTTTTCGGAAACCAGCTATTTATCACCAGAGAAGAGCTTTACCTGCCGACCCTATTTTGTCGCCAATTGATGAATACCATTGAGCAACCGCTGAAGCATTTAGAATCTGCGCAAGCTCAAGTCAACAGCATTGATGCTCATAGGCAAACCACTCAACTGAGCTTTTTTGTACCAAATCCACTCAGTGTCATCTTTACAAACTCACTACTCGAACTTCTCGATAACAACGAGACTATTACCGACTTTTCTGTGTTAGACAGGAGCTTAGAAAACATCGAATTGACCGAATCTGGCACCCTTTCTGTTGGAGTCTCAGGCTACCCATCAGAACTAAGTGAAAGTGTCCTAGAACGCAAAATTGGTAAACTAGGTTTGTACCTCTATACCTCAAAAAGTAACCCTTTGTGGCACCAAGACCAAATAGACATTCAGGCGTTGCAAAACGAGAAACTGGTGCGAATTTCGATGGGAGCAATCGACGATGAAATTTACGGCGGAAAGGCTGGTTTTACACTCTCAAGTCGCATAATGGTACCGTCAGTGACTACAGCATTAGATTGGCTGACTAACACTAACTATGTTTTAGCTTGTTTTGCACTCCCCGACTCCGTTCTACCGCACAACATAAAAAAAATACCTCTGACTCAGGATAGTACGCAGATGTTCGTGGATATTGGCTTACAGTTCCATAAGGATTGCCTCCAACATCCAATAATCACTAAATTGGAAAAGTGCCTATCTGATACCCTACTCGACTTGTAGCCGCTTATCCCATTTATACATCATTAAAATAGTTAACAAAAATCAGCCCCTAAAAAATGATCAGAAGCAAAAAATCAGCCTGAAATAAAGTCCTGCGTGCAATAAAACGACAAAAAAAAGACAATCGCCTAACAGTCATTAGAGTATTTAATCGCTATAGTTCCGACTATATTCACCAGAGTGTGAACCGCATTAAATAACACTAAGAAAACCAACAATGAAAAAGCGACTCCTACTATTAGTCTTGTTGACCTGCTCGGGTGCAACATACGCGGCCAAACTTAATGAGGCAATCTCTGCGATTGAAGAGCATATTTCCGGACGAATCGGTGTATCTGTTTGGGATACGCAAACTGACGAGCGTTGGGACTATCGTGGTGACGAGCGCTTCCCCATGATGAGTACTTTCAAAACTCTCGCTTGTGCGACGATGCTCAGTAATATGGACAATGAAACACTCGACAAAAATGCAACCGCTAAAGTGGAAAAGCATAACATGGTAGTGTGGTCACCAGTAATGGATCGCATGGCAGGCCAAACAATCCGTATTGAACACGCATGTGAAGCAGCAATGCTGATGAGCGACAATACCGCAGCCAACATTGTTTTACGTAGTATTGATGGTCCACAAGGCGTAACTAAATTCTTGCGCTCTATTGGCGATAAAATAACACGTCTTGATCGATTTGAACCGACACTGAATGAGGCGAATCCGGGTGACAAACAAGACACCACGACGCCTAACGCCATGGTAAACACACTTAACACTCTGTTAGAAAGCGATGCTCTATCCTATGAATCACGCATTCAACTTAAAATCTGGATGCAAGACAATAAAGTCTCTGATTCTTTGATACGTTCTGTGTTACCAAAAGGCTGGTCGATTGCCGATCGCTCTGGTGCAGGTGGCTTTGGCTCACGGGGCATTACCGCAATGGTTTGGAAAGAGAACCACAGGCCTATTTACATCAGCATTTACATAACCGAGACCGACTTATCGTTACAAGCTCGCGATCAAGTCATCGCTCAAATTAGCCAATTAATATTAGATGGGTATACTAGCATTTAAATAATCAAAGTATCTGACTTACGATTAAGGGGGGAGTCAAAGTCTTCATCTCCTCCCCCCAAGCATACAAACTCTCAACTCAAATTAGAAAGTTTTGTTTATGAAAATAAAAAATATTTAATCATAATCGACATCATTTTTATTAAAGGCAATAAGATTAGATTAAAATAGATATTCTAACTAGGTTCTTCAGAGATAAGAATGACATCAAACGTATTTTCTCTGACTTCAATAATATTTAAATTTTTAGGAAAGTTCTCAAACTCACCATGATCATGTGAAACTTCAATATTTCCATCGCCTTTAACTTTAAAATAAACGGAACCATTATTAATGTATTGACCATAATTAGGATCTGACTTTTCCATATTTCGAGTTGCAATACTTGCAATAATACTTTCTCCTCCATGAGTTGGATTGAGAGTGCCCACAAGCTGATAACCTACATTATTTGTACAAGAATATACGTCGGCTCCCTCACCTTCACCGTACACTTTAGCGCTCATACAGTATTTCTTATTTGTCTCAATACCATCGACTAAGCGAATTAAAACTCCTTCCACCTCCTTAGGGGTAATTTTAAAGCGAGAAAGCCCTCCAAGACTACTAATATCAGGGTTATCTTCTGACCATTCTTGTTGTATATCACCATATTGGTCTTCGGTAAAATGCCTCCAAGCGAATACTTTGGAATATTTACCTACTTTTACAGAATGAAAGTAATCATTCAACTCCCAAGGTAAGGAATAAACTCCATCGTGTTCATCATAAAACTTTGAATATCCCTCGTAATATTTATTCTTATAAAACTCAGCACCACGAGGAAAGTCTGCTGCAATTGAAGATGTTGTTAGAAACGCTAATGATATTGCAATTAATTTTTTCATATTTTTCACTCCTTAATTCTATGTGATTTACCAATATTAAATACTGCTACCTTGAAATTTTTAATTAAACAATCATAAATTTCAAGGTAGCGATATAGAAGTTTAAACATAAGGGATTGACACAGCTATTGGGGGTTGTATTTTTGTATTTGCTTGATAATTAAGGCTCTAATATTAAAATCCATATATTCATTTAAACACTAAGTATGAATTAAATATTAAGATACCCATTATTAGTTAAAAAAACAGTTCAGAAATGAGCTAGACATCTCTAAACGATATCGAATTACTGACAGGACTAATTAATGATAAGAGCTCAAAAAAGGCAGCTTGTAAGCTACCTTTTTATAAATCAGCAGAATAGATTTACGCTTTTTTAATATCTTTAGTTGGGTAAGTGAGCGTTGCTTCGCCAGCCTGAACTCGTGCGTAGAAACCGCCGCTGCTTAGACCTTTTACTATCATTTTACCTAGATCGATACCTTTAGTCGCGACGACTACATCACCGATTGAAAACATATTAAATACCTTGTTTATGTAAATTATGACCTTAAATCGTTGGCGGTATTTAATCTGAAATCCTCCCCTGAACCTAATCAGGTTTTTTGTCGTCATGATTAACTTCCATTATCGCTCTAGCCTTTGTTTTAGCTGGATTTATCAGAATTTGATGGGAATCGATTTTATGGTCATTAGTTAACAGTACATAAAGAGAAACTTCACCAACATGGGCTAAGATAACGGTGTTATATACCCATGATACTTCGAGTTGCTGGGTATAATATTATCGCTTTGTTATCTGGAGATAGACGATGAAAAATGCCCTCACAATTCGTGCTTTAGAACGTTCAGACCTGCGCTTTATTCACGACCTCAACAATAACCGCAGTATCATGACGTATTGGTTTGAGGAACCGTACGAGTCCCACGATGAGCTAGAGGAGCTTTATCGCAAACATATTCACGACGATGCGGAGCGTCGTTTTGTTGTAGAAGATGAACACGGGGTCTTGATAGGTTTAGTGGAGCTGATTGAAATCAACTACATTCATCGTAGTGCCGAGTTTCAAATCATCATCGCGCCAGAACACCAAGGGCGAGGTTATGCGGAGGAGGTGATCAACCGTGCCTTAGACTACTCATTCTCAATCTTAAACCTACATAAAATCTATTTACTGGTTGCGTTAGATAATGAAAAGGCGATTCATCTTTACCAAAAATGCGGCTTTATTGAAGAGGGTCACCTGGTGCAAGAGTTCTTCATCAACGGCAGCTACCGCGATGTGAAACGCATGTATATCCTGCAAGACCACTACCGGACACCAGTGAAAGCGTAAATAAATGAGTTCCCACTGCACTCCAACGAATCGAAGTAAGATCGGGAACACATTTACCACCGTTTAATTAATTTTGGACTTCAAATCATTTTACTCATAGCAAGATTGGTTTTTCCAACTGTAACCAACGCTCAAGAAATACAGTGCGGGATCATCGAAACTTGCTATCGAGTTACCAGAAGGGCCTTGAACCTCAGAAGATTCAATTAAGGTCGCCTCAAACGCAAAAGAAACCGTGCTTGCTTCGTCAATCTTGTAATCAATGCCTGTACCTAATCGGTAAGCGTTTCCAGAAGGAATCGTAAGGTCGCCATTAGATTGGTCTGCGAACAAACTAGAGTCAAATGCAAAACCTGTATTCCACATGACTTTACTGTTCACCTTGTATTGTGTACCGAGCGCAATTTGGTAGGTATCTTGTGTCTCAACATCCATGACGGTTTGGTATGCACTCCAATCTTGCCAGTTCAGGTTGCCCATCACCGCCAATTTATCGTTTAACTCGTGGTAAGCACTGAATACTAATTGTTGTGGCGCTACTGCATCAGTCAAAAAGTCTTTGTCTTCAAATTCAAATTCGGTCTCGTTGGAGTAAGATAGACCTAAACGCGTACCTGAGTTCAGCTCGTAAAGTAAACCGATTCGGCCATTGACTTGTACATCGGTATCTTCAACACCAACAGATAAAGACTTGCTGGCATTTTTTACATCAATATCAAGCGTACCGTAGTGGATACCTAATGCAGCACCTACCGACCACTGATCGTTAATACGGAAAGAGGCAGATGGCTGAATGGTCAAAGCTTGAGTGATCGCATTGGGAATATCGATATGATCAAACAGGTTTTCGTATTCCAGACCAAGGCCATAGTTACCATATACACCAATACCAAGCGTCCACTTATCGTTCACTTGCTGGCTATAAAACGCAGAGCCGAGTGGCACGTACCCAATGATATTTCCCGCATCACCACCATTAGCCGTATCTAGCGTGGTATCACCGTATAAGCTGATCAGATTACCGGAAAATGACTGGCCCGCCACATTTGATAAGCCAGCAGGGTTTGCTGACATAACCGAGGCATCTTGCGCCCGCGCTGCCATACCCGCAGAAGCTAAACCGATATCAGCTGTAGAAGTCTCATATAAATACACTCCTCCGGCTTGCACTGCGGCACACGAAAAGAGGGATCCTGCAAAAACCATTTTAGTCAGATTTTTCATATTATCTTTATTCCACTTGAACTAACTACATGCGTATCCGCTCCCCTTCCAATGAAAGGTAAGTCAACAAACTTTGGATAAATTAAGGACGAGCTATTCAACGCTGTAAAACAAAGTGGAAGAATAATAGGAAGCTCTATCACCTATGGTTATATGCGTTATAACCTTACTTTTAACTGACTAAGATCAGACTAAAGCACCCCCGAAGATTGCGTTTTGATTCTGTATAGATTCAAGCCCTTCATTAAAGGCTTTCTTTTTACTTAACCCTGCTCAACAGTCGTATCTGTATGCAGAATAATAGGCTAAATATTGCGAGAAGATCTCGGTATAAGTGAACCAAAAACCTAAATCTAACGTAAGTGCCAAGATATGAACGCACCAATGGGAAAGGGCTATGAATTTGTTGATTGAATCGGTTGAGGGAGGAATCTACCTCGCCTACAACGTTGAAAACCAAACACAATCACTCATCCTTAACGAAAATAAAAGCCCGCTCAGGTTCTCAAGCCTTTGTGAGGCGAGGGATCACTTTCGCGGCAGCGGCTATTCGTCAGCAAAGCTTGTCCACCTCAACGCATCTGACGAAATGTGCGGCGAGCAAATACCCTGCGACATGCCTTTAGAAATTGAATTGAGTTGGTATTGATACTTGGCGATACCTTTGACTCCATAACGAATCGCGCTCTCTACTGATAATCTACCAAAGTTTTCTTTAGCAATTTCTGGAGCTTATCTGCATATTTTTTCTCCAAGACATACTATGCTATCAGTAGTGTATTCTACAAAAGAGCATGGTTATGAAATACAAACATATCCTAGTCGCACTGGAACTGTCTGAAGAGAGTACTGTGTTGATTGACCGCGCTGTATCCATGGCGAATTATTTCGGTTCAGAAATTTCCTTCATTCACATCGACGGCACTCATGGCGAAATTTATCGCGAGCTCGTTGACATCAGAGCGTTTCCAGAACAAAGACCACTTGGGGAACGCTCTATGGAATATTTAAGGTCATTCAGCGATTATACAGAGCAACCGTTGAAACATTTCTTTGTCGGTACTGGTGACTTGGCTGACAAACTAGAAGTGACAATCAAAGAGCAAGAAGTAGACCTCCTCATCTGTGGTCACCACCAAGATTTTTGGAGCAAGATTATTTCTTACTCTAGACATCTTATTAACAATTCTCCGGTCGATATTCTAGTTGTGCCGATTCACGATTAGCGAGACCACCGCAATAATAAAACGCGTGTCCATTCGCCCTTCTGCTTGTCCTAAGTTGGTCAATGGACATTATTTTGCGTCTTTTAAGACATACCAATCGCACTAAGTAACCCGTCGTTATTGCCGCTTTAAAAGCCCTTCCTACACCCAGTCTATCTCGACAACAAACAAAGCACGATGCTCAGAATGATTAAATTCGCAACAAAAGTTGATTGTTGTTCTGAGTAATTATTTTTGTTTGTCGCATCCAGCAACAACCCATATTATCCACACCATTGAGGATATCTTTCCTTACGCTCTTTAATAATCAAGTGCCGTACTTCCTCACTTGGCGACTCTCCTACTGATGTAAAAAATTTCCTTTTGATTCTCATTTTCTAATTTTTACAACCACCGAGCAGAGTATTAAGCACTGTGTTCAACATTACCGTCTATTCATGTAGGGAATCATCGTGGATAAATATCAAGCTGCATACGCTAAGCGTCTAGAAAAGTTGAAGTACAATCGTTCACCAAGAGCTGTTGCGCGTATTTCAGCGTGGAATGCATTTTTTAACAAAGAATATGAAATTCAAGATCTAGAGTCTCAAATAGCAGACTCAGCACGTCGTCACTACGAGCAATCTGATGTTAAAAATGAAATCAGCTTTGGTTCATTTAAACGCGCATTTTATAAAGAATCGATCGTGATTTATGACCTAACCGACGGCGCTTCAATTCAGAGAGTATTTACACCGCTACTTGTGTTAACCACAGCATGGGTGCTGTTTGTGTATTTTGCTCAGTAACTGAAGAACCCGAATTCATCAAGCAATAGCAAAACGATTGGTAGAGAGTTTAAGGATGAAAGGAAGAAACATTGCGGCATTTGCCATTGTGGTGGCAGCATTTGTGTTTGGTTATAGCTTTAAAGCTCACCAAGAAGCAAATGGTGTCATTTACCCAACTTTTAAGAAGGAGTTTAATCTCTAATGCCTAAGATTACCCTTCTTCTACTCACAACAACGGTAGCCATGGGCGTTACCGGCGCTGCCTTCTGCGTTGGTATTACGTATACATTTACGCAACTGCCAATCGAACAAATTTTATCGCACTTATAAAATAGTAGAGCATGTCTATGCTCTACTATTTGCTATTTGCTATTTGCTATTTGCTATTTGCTATTTGCTATTTGCTATTTGCAGCTCAGTATCTGAATTTAGAAACGAAAAGCTCAATCAAAATTCTTTGTTCATCTTCTGTAAACAGACAAACAATATTGCCTGATGTTCAGGGTCGATATTACGCGTTAAGTCTTGAACCAAATCTAAATGCAACTGATTGTGATGACGATGAATCTCCTCACCTGCTGGTGTAAGCTTAACGACGATAGCACGCCGATCCTCTGGATGTGGACAACGCTCAATAAGTTCTGCTTTCACCAGCTTTTCAATTTGTACGGTCAGGGTGCCTGTTGTAATACCGAGTTTTTCGGCCAGCTCTTTCATGCGCAACGCACCATGCCCACCTAATACTTCAATCGTGTGGATTTGGGCCAGTGAATAACCGGTGTCTTTTACTACAGATTGCTCCCAAGAAGACATTTTGTCATAGAACTCGGTAAGCGTTTGATTCAGCTTTTCTAATTCGCGCATCAGTCAGTCGTTTGAACTTCCAAAGTTAGGTGGTTAATCTTATCAAATTTACTCAATAATTGCTTAAATTCATCCAACGTTTTGTCGCTGTGGTTGTACAGCGCAATTGCCGCAGAGTAATGATGACCACTCACCTTCCAAATGTGTAAATCAACAATTTCAGCATAAGGGGCAAGGGTCTCAGCAATCTCATTTCGGTAGGACTTGTTGATACTCTCATCCAACAATACGGGAGCCGTTTGCTTCACTAAACCCAGAGTCCATTTACCGATGACCAAGGCACCAACAATCCCCATCATGGCATCCAACCAAACCCAACCGTAAAACTTACCGACAATCAACGCGACAATCGCCAGCAAAGACGTCAGCGTATCCGCCAACACATGCAAGTATGCTGCGGTTAAGTTGTGGTCATGATGGTGTTCGTGCCCATGAGCATGGTGATCGTGAGAATGATGATCGTGAGAATGATGATCGTGATGGTCATGACCATGATGATGGTGGTCATGCAGAAGTAACATACTTGCAAGGTTCACCACTAAACCAATCACCGCCACCATAATGGCTTCGTTAAACTGAATGCTTTCTGGGTTGAAGAGACGATGAATCGACTCGACCATCATCATCAATGCCACAATTCCCAAAGCAATCGCGCTAGTAAAACCCCCTAGGACACTAACCTTACCCGTTCCAAATGAGAAACGGTCATTACGAGCGTTTTGCTTCGCGTAGCGGTACGCAAACAAGGTAATACAAAATGCTGCTGCGTGGGTGCCCATATGCCAACCATCGGCCAGCAACGCCATTGAGCCAAACATGGTCCCTGCAGTAATCTCCACCACCATGGTGGTTACTGTGAGGATCAATACATAAAGCGTGCGTTTTTCACCCTTGTGGTTATGAGTTACGAAATCATGTGAATGTTGCGATACAGCCATTGCGACACTACCTTCTGGATTTAGTTTGATTGTCAAATTATTTGAACTTAATTTAGTTTGACTATCAAACAATGTCAATGCCGAACGTCATCATTACCAAAAGATGACGTTAGTGGCACTCAAGGAGATAAGAAGACAAACACAGAGGGAGATGAAAAAAGAAACGCGGGCATTAATGAGAACAATGCCCGCTTAGTCTTAAACCAATTCGCAAGAGAGAAGCTCTGTTTCAAATTGCTCATCGATGTTGTTTGCAATCAGTTCAATTCGGCTTTCAGCGCAATCATCCAACTCCACTTCCTGTAGCCCATCCGGCGTTAGGTTATAGCCATAAATGCCATCGCCAGTAATAAACACCGCTTTCATGCGCTCCACTTCCAACTCGACCAACAGAGGGATCAGCTTGCGGCGATCGAACACTTTATCGGGAGCAAAACGCCAACCGACACTCTGGAAACCTTCGCCTGAATTGGTCGCTTTGAGCATGCCACTCTCAGGCATTGGCATGTCTGAAGCCAACGGCTTATCACTCGCATGATGATGATGGTGATGGTGCGGCGGATGCTCATGAATGGTGGTCTCACCTTCAAATTCAGCAAACGGAATCACACCATGCTGAGCAAAAACCACCTTAGTATTCGGGCGCCCAACTTCCGCCACGTAAGCTTCTAGCTTTTGGGCATCACCCTCTTGATACAGGTCGAGCTTGTTGCCCACCACCGTATCGGCAATCGCAATTTGTTGGTTGAATGTGTCATGGTGTGTGTAGCGCTCATCTGCAAGCTTACGCGCGTCGACCAAAGTGATGTTCTTTTGTAGCGAAAGCACTTGGCGATAATGATCTGTCGACAACACTTGCAGTACTTCTTTCGGGTGACCAAGCCCAGTTGGCTCAATCAGCAGACGGTCTGGCTTCGCTTCATTGAGCAGTTGGTTTAGGGCGATTTGCATGGGCAACCCCGCAGCGCAGCACATGCAGCCGCCGGGTACTTCACGAATAAACACTTGCTGATCCTCGTTTTGTTGCCCTTGAACTAAGCTGCCATCAACACCGATTTCACCAAACTCATTCACTAATACCGCCCAGCGTTCGTTCTCTGGCTTATTCGCCAGTAAATTCAAAATCGCTGACGTTTTTCCTACGCCCAGAAACCCAGTAATGATGTTAGTAGGAACACCAAGTAAGGGTTGGTTCTCAGAGCTCATTGGCAATTCTCCTGTAGCCTTGCACCAGCTCATGGTTTGCTGAAACCACAGACTCTGAAAACGCCGAGTATTCCGGTGGCACTTTCGAGATACTGTTCAAATCAAAATCGACGCCAATATTGGTCATTGGCGGAACATGGAAATTCTCTGGCAAGTCTAGACCATCCACCACGCAGTTGTGACGAATAACGCATCTCTTGCCAATCACAGCATTAAACACCACCGAGTTAAAGCCAATGAACACATCATCGCTAACTTCACACGGACCATGAATAATCGATCGATGCGCAATGGATGAGCGCTCACCAATGGTCACGGCAGCGCCTTCTTTTGAGTGAATGACCACGCCATCTTGAATGTTAGTATCACGCTTGATGACGATGGCTTCCATATCGCCTTGCTCGTTCACTTCATCGGCGCGTATCACCGCGTAAGGACCAATAAAAACGTTATCTTCAATGATCACTTTGCCACAGATGATCGCCGTCGGGTCGATGAAGGCCGTTTCTGAAACGTCAGGCATGTGACCAGTAGGATTTCTTCTTAACATATTGATTTCTCTTAATTCGGTGTCATAAAGACACTCAAGCTACGACAAGATGATTTCTACAAATCGGACTTAAACAAAACGTCTATATTTAAGCTTCCGAAAAAACGCACTATCTATTTGTCGAACACCAACCGCATCGCCTTAGCTGCCTGTGCATTCACTTGCTGGTCGGCATACACCAAGCTGCCATTGACCCAAGTTTTCTTGATTTGTGCGCTAAACTGATGACCCGAAAATGGCGACCAACCACAGTGGTACAAGCAGTTTTCATTGGTCACTAAGGTCGGCGTATTTGTATCCACTAACACCAAATCCGCAAAATAGCCTTCACGAATAAAGCCACGTCGCTCAATACCGTAGCGAATAGCTGGGTTATGTGCCGTCTTTTGCACAACTTGTTCCATTGTCATACGCCCACGAGCAACGTGATCAAACAAAGATAGCAGTGCGTGCTGCACCAAAGGTAAGCCCGCTGGTGCTTGCTCGTAAGGCACCTGTTTTTCTTCCCATGTGTGAGGGGCGTGATCAGTGGCGATAATGTCAATTTGGCCAGCATTCAACGCTTTTAGAATGGCTTCGCGGTCACTTGGGTATTTCACCGCTGGATTACATTTGATTTGGTTACCACGCTCTGCATAATCTTCATTGCTAAACCACAGATGATGAACGCAAGCTTCTGCGGTAATGTTTTTGTTCTCGATAGCGCCAGCCTCAAACAGTGCCAACTCTTTTGCTGTTGTGATGTGCAGAACATGCAGCTGACTGTTATGCTTCTTAGCCAGTTCTACCGCATAAGAGGACGACGCATAGCATGCTTCGTCATCACGCAGAACCGGATGATCTTCAATGGTGAATGCCGACTTATCTTTTCGTAGTCGGTGTGTGTTTTGCGCAATCACAGGCCCACTCTCACAGTGCGTCACAATCAACACAGGTGAATCGCGGAAAATTTCATCTAAGGCTTGTGGCGCTTCGACCAACAAATCACCCGTAGAAGCACCCATAAACACTTTCACGCCGCAGTGCTTCTTCGGATCAAGCTGTTTGATTTGCTCAAGATTATCTTCTGTCGCACCTAGGTAGAAAGAGTAGTTAGCAAGCGAATTTTGCTCGGCAATCGCAAATTTGCGTTCCAACGCTTCTATAGTAGTGGTTGCGGGGCTGACATTTGGCATTTCCATATAACTTGTAATACCACCAGCAACCGCAGCCCGAGATTCTGAAGCGATTGAACCTTTGTGCGTCAGCCCCGGCTCACGAAAGTGCACTTGATCATCAATCATACCCGGAATCAGATAGCACCCTTTCGCATCAATCACCGTATCTTCCGGTTTAGCCGCGATGTTGGTTGAGATAGTTTCGATTCGCTGATCGACAATTCTCAAGTCAGTCTCAGTAATGGTTCCTTCGTTGACGACAAGAGCGTTTTTAATCAGTGTTGCAGGCATAGCGGTTCAGGGCTCCTTGCTGATGATGCTAGTAATTGGAAGGGATAAATGTTAACGACGTGGTGGTGAGTGCGTAGGTAAGAGGACATTCAAAAACAAACATATCTACTTGGGTTTCGCGCAGTCATCACAAACACCATTGATCTCTAGTTGAGGGCTGATAACGGTGAAACCTTTTTCTTTTGCATGGGATTGCAGACCATGAATCAAGGTTGGGTCGATGGCTTGCTCACTGATTTTGTTGCACTCAGAACAAATGAGGAATTGGGGCACTCCATGCTCGTGCTCGCAGAGAATATGAGAGCAAACGATGTATTTATTGGAGGCTTTAAGCTTATGAGCTAAGTGCTCGCCTTCAAGAAAATCCAAGATCCGATAAACTGACATAGCCGAAATATTCTTATTGAAATGGTTTTTGCAATAATCCACCAATTCATAAGCAGAAAGGGCATTATCAGCATGGAGCAAAGCTTGCAACACCAGTTTCCTTTGCGAAGTTAACTGCTTCCCTTGAGCTTTAAAACTAACCTCTACATGCTCAATAATGGCGTCAATATCGCTCATTCTCACCTCACACAAGACACACACCGCTGAATAACATTCATAATTGTTATGTTATAACATAAATACAAAATTCTTCAAGATAACAACCAAGCGAAGACAACTTGGGGAGTAGCATTAAATCCGTTACTCTAATGGGATAGTATTTAAATCAGAATAACCGAAACGGATGGCTAGGATGGAACAGGTTGGTTCTCGAGCGCTGATTGTCGAAGGAGGCGCAATGCGCGGGGTATTCTCCTGCGGCATACTCGATCACTTCATGGAACAAGACTTTTCCCCTTTTGACAGCTTTTGGGGCGTCTCGGCTGGCGCAAGTAACTTAGCGGCTTACCTCGCAAAAATGCCGGGCAGAAACCTCAAGATCTACCTAGATTACAGCCTACGCAAAGAGTTTATTTCACCCACTCAATGGATACGTGGTGGCGATATGATGGATTTAAATTGGATGTGGGAAGTCACACTCAAAGAGCTTGGCATTGATAGGTCAGCGCTTTCTGCCGATCCTCGGCCATTCTTTTTAGGTGTCACTCGCCAAGATAACGGGCAGGCAGAATATCTTACGCCTTCTGTAGACATGCTGGCAGAAACCATGAAAGCCAGCAGCGCGTTACCGATCATGTACCGCGATGGTGTGTCATTAGATGGCGTAAAATATGTAGACGGTGGTGTAGCGGATGCCATTCCTGTTGCCGAAGCCATCCAACGAGGCGCAACAAAAATCATGGTATTAAGAAGCCGCCCTGCCAGTTATCGTAAATCCAAACCCAAGTTTGCAAAACTCATTTCTCGTTTACTGAGAGATCATCCGGCGTTGGTCGAGCCAATGCTTACACGTCATATTCGTTACAACCAGACTTTGGAATTAATAGAGAATCCACCCGCTGGCATTGAAATCATGCAAGTCTGCCCACCAGAAGGCTTTAAGTTAAAGCGTTTAAGCCGCTCACCCGACCCTTTGCGTGAAGCTTATGAAATGGGGGTTAAGCAAAGCAAGCTCGCCATTGAACGCTGGAAGAAAACCGTCAAAGGTTAAGGTAGTCCTATTACCTCCATTTTTTAGCACGAGAAGAAATTGAAAATAAATGTAGCTATTTTCTAAAAAAGAGGTAATATTGAACGCGGCTCTAAAAAGAGTTGTTAATGCTACATTTAGTTTAAGTTCCTTCTCAGTAACACCTTGAATCTCTGATTCAGATACCTGCGTAAAACTTCCTCTTGATTGCACATTCAATAGCTTAAAAAAAGAACCAACCAAAAACGTATATTATTGTTTAAATTCAGAGGTTTTTATGTCTAAAGTAACTGGTTCAGTAAAATGGTTTAACGAATCTAAAGGTTTCGGTTTTCTAACTCAAGATGATGGCGGCAAAGATGTATTCGTACACTTCAACGCTATCGTTTCTGACGGTTTCAAAACGTTGGCTGAAGGTCAGAAAGTAAGCTTCAAAGTAGAAGAAGGCCAAAAAGGTCCTCAAGCTACTGAAGTGACTCCTTTATAAGAGTCCTTTCTTGGTGCAGTACTCCTTTGCTGCACCAAACACCCCTCTCTCCTTTCTAAAATTCCTCATTATTTAACTCAGCAAGTGTACTTTTGCGCGAGCTTTTGCTGCCTGAAATAAATAGGCCGCGAACCAATCTAGTCATTATTGGAATTATATTTACTTAACATCAGGAAAAATCATGCAGAAAAGAACAGGTCGTCAAAGACACTGGTATCAACTATTTATTAAAGAAAAAATCACTAAAAAACAGGAGAATAAATGATAGAGATTAAATTCCATTTAAACCACCCCGACATTTCTTGGAACGCTAAAATTCATCAGCTTAATGGTGATATATTAATGCGCCATATATTGCCAAAACTCCAATCCACTCGTTACCTCATAAACTTTAAATACTGTGAGAAAACCAACTCTGGCGACATTCTTTGTGACGCAGGTTCAAAGCTAGGAAGTTTTATTATTAAATAAATCAATTTCCATGCATTAATGCATGATTCAGAAATTTTAGAAGAAGTTCCTCAGGTAAAAACAATGGCAAAGAAATGTAAAAAACAGAGCGCACAAGAAAAAAAAGCCTCTGAACAAAGTGCAGCAATGATTAAGCAGCAAACTCGCCGCAGAATTGAGGATATCATAGATCAAAGAGAGTTCGACAAAATGTTCAACCTATAGTGGCATTTTCCTCCTACTCTTTTATTCCTCCTCCTCTCTATCTACAACATTGACATGCAAGGTATCGCTCACCCTTCCTCAGCTAAAAATGGGCAACGCACAATAACCTAGATAGAAATTCCATTATTGCTCGCATTGGGATATTTGCTCTCGGCTCCTCAGGTGTACGCTGACAGCATAATTGTCATACCATCGATACATTATAAAGTTCAAAGATACTAATAATCCCTAAGAACTTTCCATCTCCCCATCAACCTGACTACATCTCTAAAAGTTCGAAGATATTTGGGCGATCCAAACTCACGTTATTTACACCTACGTTGGGTAGATGAGAAACAGCCCTGTCGACACATCGCAAAGCTCTAAATCCTGTATCTTGAAGTCAGTTGGGTATGTTAACGCATGCGCACGACACTGGTTTCTTGCTTACGCTGCATTTCAGCGAAAGTCATAACAAATGGAGAAGATTGTTTAACCCGGCTTGGCAATGAGGACCGCGCATTGTAAGCATCCTGCTTCGTTTTAAAGTCTCCGACAGTGACGGTATACCAACGAGTGCCACGACTATTCTTCCAATTCACCCAAACTGGGTGTTTAGAATCGATGTAGCGAATGTACTCTTTCACGTCTTTTTCTTTCTTCAACGCCAACACCTGCATGGTGTAATGGTTTGGGTTTTGGTATCCATAAGCATCTTGAGATGACATCACCCCCATACACTGCCCAGTATTGACAGTTCCATGCTGTGGCATAACACAGCCAGTAAGTGACATGGCCAAGGTCAAAGATAGAATCTTGCGCACGCATAACTCCGTTTTTATTCTGAAGATTTCTCTTAATGAGTTTCAAAATAAAAGGGCGACCATTTCGCTCACCTTAGTAAATTTAATATCGGACAATTTTTAGTTCACTGGCTATGAATATTGAGCTAATACCATAAAAAAACCCCAAGCTCGTGTGAGTTGGGGCGATAAAAGCAAGGAGTTAATGGTTAAGGGATACTCGCTTACTGCTAAAACAGCGTTATCATCCCTTTGTTACGCAGTTCTCCTTAAAAGCGATCAAAAAGGTATACCGTGGCATCCCTTTTTTCTCTGAGAAGTATTATTGCGGTTTCTTCATAAGTGCCGCGTCAATGTCTGCTGCACTATGGCGCTCTGCGACTTGATCCCACTCTTCACCCCAAACACGGTTAACAATACGACCACGTTGCACGGCTTCACGTTGATCAATGACTTTTGCCCAACGAACAAGGTTCTTGTAACTGGCTACATTTAAAAATTCGGCTGCATCGTAAATTCGACCTAATACTAGGTTACCGTACCATGGCCATGTTGCGATGTCGGCTATACTGTAATCGTCACCCCCCAGAAATTCACTATTCGCAAGCCGCTTATCTAATACATCTAACTGGCGCTTGATCTCCATGGTAAAACGGTTGATTGGATACTCAAACTTCTCTGGGGCGTACGCATAAAAATGGCCAAAGCCGCCGCCTAAGTATGGCGCAGAACCCTGCAGCCAAAATAACCAGTTCATGACCTCAGCGCGCTTCGCGCCCTCTTTTGCCAAGAAGTGACCAAACTTCTCCGCGAGGTAGAACAAGATGTTGCCGGACTCGAAAACGTTCACGGGTTCAGCACCTGAACGGTCAACCAAAACAGGAATCTTCGAGTTCGGGTTTACAGATACAAAACCAGAACCAAATTGATCACCATCACCAATCTTAATCAGGTATGCGTCGTATTCTGCTTCTTGCACGCCGACGGCTAGTAGCTCCTCAAGCATGACCGTTACTTTCTGACCGTTTGGTGTACCCATTGAGTAAAGCTGGAACGGGTGATTACCAACAGGAAGCGCTTGCTCATGACGGGCGCCGGAATCCGGACGATTGATACTCGCCCACTGACCGCCACTTTCGTTATCGTTTGTCCAAACTTTTGGTGGAATGTATCCGTTAGCCATCGTTATCCCTTTTACGGTTGAATGCTTATTAACATTGACGCATCTAACACGCCAACAAGCATGCTGAAAATCTTCCCTCTACCATCGACTTTGGGCATGACCAAAATGTTAGATTACACCCTTTGTTGCCAATGAGGTGCTTACCTTTACGTCAAGTAACGAACACCAAAGCAGACGGTTATCCAACAACTCACTGGTGATGAATTTATCAACTGCTAAATATCAAGTTTATCTCTAATTAATTCTATAAGAATACATTAATTTGAGACTTTGTTCCGCACACTGAAACAAAAAAAAGCGGCTAAGTTTTATACAAATCTTGGTTGTTGATAAGTTAGTTCTTATAGGGTGAAGGCTCTATTAATGATAGAAATTAAAATAAGGACTTTTTATGAGAGCATCTTTTTCAATCTTCATAGCGCTTTCTGCAACAGTTGTTGGGTTCTATTCTCATGCAGACAGTATCAATACAACCGGCTCATCAGTGACTTCAACCAAAGCTATTGTACAAAAACAGTCATTAGCATCGCTTATCAGTGAAAACTACGCCGATCTTGAGTCTTCTTTAAGGAAGCAAATCACCGAGAATAGTTTATCTATACCGATAGACAAGTTGAACTCTATCCAGAACCGTTCCAATTTCTCTATTAAAATGCAGAGAGCCGATCTTAACTATCGTAAGATGAGAGGAATTAGCGACTTCGTTGATTCCGTCCTTGAAATACGCATCGCTGATGAAACCATGGTTGAAGCTTGGAAAGAGGGGGTAAGTCCGCTGTTTGCATACGAACCGCCTGGTGATGAGGCCAACTGGCAGTACATCGAGGCGTATGACGTTAATGGGCAAGTTCATGAATTAGACCTCTACCAAATGCCTAACGTCCCCGTATTTGTTATTGATAGCAATGGCAAAAAAGAGCTCAAAGCAAGCCTTATGGCCATGCAAGCAGAGATGAATCGGCTCGGTATCACGACCCAAATCAATGCTGATAATGCTTACGTTGACACCAGCTCCGCGCAAAAAAAGCCAATTAAAAGTAACACACATCACTCGCTATCCGAACAGGAAGAGCTCAATACGACTCAGCTTACGAAAATTCGTTTAGCGGTAGATAACGAGCCTTGGATCTCTGGTAGAGCAGAAATCTATGCGATTGTGACTGGTGTCGACGCGAGTCGCGTAGCGCCACAGATTGATCTGGTCGAAATGCCCTACTTGGATTACGATAAGCAAACCTACTACCCAAATCAAACCATCATATTTTGGCCTCGTTATCGCTGGGGGGCAGCCGACATCATTCTGATGGAGCATGATGATGGTACCAATTACAAAGATCTCGCAAAACTATTAGTCAACGGCGCTGAAGAAGTACTGAAAATGATTCCGGACCCAGAAGTACAGGGGTATGTCATCATTCCCCAGATCACCAGTAAAATCATTGAACTAATACCTGATCACATATTGACTAACGATGATGACTTCGTGGACGTGTACTACACCCTGTTACAGAAAAATTCTTATGATGATCGTCCAGGCGCGAGTGGAAACGCAGTAGCATCTTTTGAGTCAGTCACCATATTACCAACCGAGTAACTTTCTGATCCTTTAATCGGTCAATAGGTTCTCACTGTTTAAGCTTATGTCGCTACCTGATGAGATAGTTAGAACAAAAAAAGCGCCTTTCCTAGAAACAGGAAAGACGCTTTTTCTCTTCGAAATCTACGCTCGCTAGAGCTCGTTTTGGCTAGGAGTGATGATAAAAAACCGCTAGCTCGCACACATTAACTAGACCACAAACACGAGCATCGAATCTACATGGAATAGTCAGGCAATTGAACCGTCCGCTTCTTTTGGATCTGAGCCATATTCATTAGTACCTTTATCACCCTCTGTAGCTGCAAAGATAATAAGTACAATCAATCCGATAAGCGGGATAAAACTAATTAACACCCACCAACCAGTTCGACCAATATCATGTAACCGACGGACTGAGACCGCAATCCCAGGAATGAGAACAGCTAATCCATAAATAGTGCCAATAAATACCGTACCAAGTAACCCGTCGATAGCCCCAAGCACCAAAGAGAAAATAAGGTTAAACAGAAAAAACATCCAATATTCTTTTCGTCTCGCTCTTCCACTGAACAGCGCGTACTTTTTCAAAACAGTCAAATACCAATCCATTTTTATTTCCTCTTTATTAATAATCTTACTTAGCGCCCAATTAAAGCGTGCGCAATTCGTCCCAAACCATACCACCAAAAAACAAGTTCAATAATGGAATCATAATACTAAATAAAGGCCATCGCTTTTAAATATGTTTTATGCCAGTTTTAGGAAAACTCAACCTCGTGAGTTTTTTTTCGTGCTTTTTCACTAATAACGACTGTGTTAGCTAACTTGTCATGCCAACCTTGTTTACGCCTATCCCACGCAACCCACAAGATGCCAAGCCCAAGTGGCATCCCCGCTATAAAGTAGCCTAAATACCTTATGGTGCACTGTCTAAGTGTCGGCTTCTCTCCAGTTTTCGCATCCACTATTCTTGCAGAAATCGCTATTTTACCGGGTGTTGCCTGGCGATATAACCAAAACCCAATGATTGCAAGCAATGGGAAAATCCAACTTAACATCAGATCAGTAACACCTTGCACTAAGTCGTCGCTTTCAAAGTATGCCCAACCGTATACCGCCACCAAAATTGGGTACGTTAAGGTGCATATTATAACGGTATCAATAAGACTAGCACCAACTCGGGGCCAAAAGCCCGAATACTCATATAAATCGCTCATTTTGGTTGGAGCGTTATCATTCATATCATTTACCTTGTATATAACCAATGTAACCAAATGATACTTAATGCATTTATGATCTCAAGATGAATATGAAATAAATAACACTTCAACTCGGATAAAGGCGATATATTGCAGACCGTTCAATGTGCCACTGACAAAGTTTGCTATCGCTCTAGATTGGCACCTAGACTGCCTTTAACCAAACCTTAACAATATTATTTAGATGTATTTATCTCGTTCATCCAAGCATTCATCTGAGGCCATTTCGAACTCGCGGCATATCCAAGGGCGATTTTCATAGATAGTGCACATAAGGGTATCCCTGTCGAGAGCGGCGCACCATCCATCATACAAACGCTTCATTGTCTCACCACCATACTGATCTCGTTTTATAAATTGCTCTGGTACACCTGTATCAGAAATGATCATGACTTCCAGGCGGCAACAACATGCTTTACAGTTTGAGCAAGATACTTTGAAGGAGTCGTTCGGCTCAGTAGTGATGGGTATGTTCATAGGTAGCTACAGTTCGTTTAATTACACATAATACCGTAAATCAAGAACGATTGATCTTCATTTATGAGATTAACTATCTTGTCATTGGTTTCGCCATAAAAACAGGCAGGTAGAGTATGATGATACCAACACCGAGGAGAACAATGAAAAATAGTAATAGTGTGAGGTTTAGGGGCAGGATTAAATAAATCCAATCATTACCTTTAAAATCAGTAAGTTAATTAAAAATCAAAGTCGAGTGACGCTTGGTGTAAGCCAGATCTAAAAGGTAAAAGGTGACGTTTGACAGCAATCAAAAGTCGTTTGGCGTATCGTGAATAAATACGCAAACCTGATTAGTTTTGCGTAAAAGCTTCTGACACAGTTTAATTTGCTTCTCTGACAGGGCTTGTTTACGGTTAAGTTGGTCAAGAAAACCTGAAAGCATGTCTCTGTCAAAATTACTCAACTTCTCCGAGTATAGGAGCAGTGTCGTATTTATAAGTTCAGGGAGGTTTCTCGAACTCACAATCCCCACTCCTTATCCCATTCCCTTTGTTCCTCAATCTCTTCTATGCGTTTGCGAACCCCCATTGTTTTTAACTCTTCAGGTATCCGCTTAATCCCTTTTCCTTCGGGATTAATACTAAATTGCTTCTGCTTTTTTGTTGGTTTAGGTAGCTTACTCACATATCACTCTATTTTGGTTGTTAACTGAATTTAGCACCGCGCATGTGTTGACTGGAAAGGTATCAGACACCACACAAATGAGGATAGCAATGGATAACAATAATTCAATGACTTTCCGATGATTAGATAAGTACGGATTAGGTCAAGCATTGTAGATGACATAAAGACAGACTTCTAAGAACAAACAGCTTGCCTGTTATTTAGCAAACTATTTATTCTAATATCTTGAGAATGCTTTTTGCGCCATAAATTCTGATTATGGCATACACTCTTAATATACTACGCTTAATGTTTATCTTTATCCAAACCAAATATATCACTGACAACATTGATGCTTATCAATATATAAAATTAGCTATTCTACAAAGAATATTAGATGGCTTAAAGTAGGATAAAGCTTTTATTTTTTATTTATGTATCGCTCAGCATTTGCAAAAAGTCTATCGCATACTTTTTTCTGAACTAGATATTCTGGTGAACCTTCGGTCATTGAGTCAAGATTTTCTTTCGCTTCCTGATACTCTTTTACCATCAGAGCAAATCGCTCTTCAAAGTTGTTTTTTTGGGTTTTCTTACTCGATTTTCTTGCTGGTTTTCTCATGTAGCTTCTTACCTTACTAGAGCCCAAAGTTAATTTTTATTATTTTTCTGGTCTTTGGAGTCTTAATTAACACTATAGTAAAAAGGTCTCATCGATAGAAGAGACCTTTTTAAAAATTCTTACGCTGGAGTAACGTTGCCTGCTTGTGGGCCTTTATTACCTTGCTCAACATTAAAAGAAACCTTTTGGCCTTCAGTTAATGTTTTAAAACCTTCACTAGCAATTGATTTGAAATGAACAAATAGGTCAGAACCACCGTTATCAGGAGTGATGAATCCAAAACCTTTTGATTCGTTAAACCATTTTACTGAGCCAGTTGTTTTATTTGACATAATATATCTCGATACATTGATTAAATTAAATAGAAAGCTACCAAATAAGGAATGAAGAATAAGGTATCGCAGAATGGGTATGACGAATTTAATCGAAAAACTGAGAAGATCTTGAACTAAATATACTATTAATAACTCACCGTTTGAGCTTGCGTCACTATACACTAAGTGAAAATAATAGATATGTATTTCTTTTTTTATTTTTAATCCATTTAAAATCAACAGCTTAAAAAGTGGCATTCAGGTGGCTTTGAGGTGCCTAGTTCAGCAATCAACGAAACACCCTTACTGTGAAGGGTGTTTGTCATCTAAATTTTCTTGGTTAGCTATAGCACTAAACCCCCGTCGATTTTGAGCACTTGCCCTGTAATATAAGCGCTCTTGTCTGAAGTGAGGAAAGAGACACCATTGGCAATATCTTGCACCGACCCCATCCGACCTAATGGGGTTTTGTCCTCCATCATTTGAATGACTTTTTCTGGCAAGTTCTTAGTCATGTCGGTAACAATAAAGCCTGGTGCGACACAATTTACGCGAATCTGGGCACCCTTTCTTGATAGTTCTTTTGCCCAGCCTTTACTCATCGAGATAACACCGCCTTTACTTGCGCCGTAGTTACTCTGACCGATGTTGCCGTCTGTACCCACAATAGAGGAGATATTGACAATACTGCCAGCCCCATGCTCTAACATCACAGCGGCGACACGTTGAGTAAGTAAGAATACTGCTTTTAAATTGACGTCAATCACGCTATCCCAATCTTGCTCTAGCATATCTGGTAACAGCGCATCACGCGTAATACCCGCATTATTGACCAGTGCATCGATTCTTCCATGCTGCTTTACGATACTGCCTACGACTTCGCTGACGCCTGCGGCATCACATAAGTTAACTTGATAACTGCTTAGCTGAGCCGACTGGCTCCATTCTATCGGTGATACATCCAGCCCAACGACGTGGAATCCATCCTCTAGTAATTGCTCGCATATGGCTTGGCCAATACCGCGAGCCGCTCCAGTAACGACTGCTACCTTTTCCGCTTTCATCTTGGTCTTCCTTAAATGTTGAGATTACAAGTTGCTTTTCCCTGGCGTTTTTCATTTTTATGCCTAGCTGCACTTCCCATACTCAGAGGTTTGCATACTGACTTAAACCATAACAACAGTCTGGGAGCCAGATGTGAACTAATCAAGACAGCTTGATGATAATTTGCGAAATAACAAATTTCAGTTGTCGATCTAACAACGCAACAAAGACGCTTTTATTGCACTGCTCACCTTTTAATTTTGCCCGATGGAACTAGCGCCCAAATTGTGCAGCAAAGTCACAATAAAAATGTGGTTTTGTTGTTTTTGTTAGCAAAACTATCGATTACATTTAAAAAGTATGGCGTACTTTTAAATGTAATCGCAAAAATGGACGCCTTACTAATACAGATAACAAAAACTAACGAGAGCTAAAATGAATCAGAACTACACAGATGCAGCAAGAACATTGCTTCAATGCACGTTCGGGCCATCCCAACGCGACATTAATGATCTTGTTCAATCAGGGAATATCGAAAACTGGGTCAATCAACAAACGCTTATTGCCCCATCCTCTTGGTTGGCTCATTTTGAGCAAGATGAGCTCAAAGTTCCGAACTTATCACAAGGCTTGTATTACGCCAGCAGTTGGACGCGCATGACGGTAGAAGGACAGGATATCTTACGCCAGCGCATTGCGTATACCCTATCTCAACTGTTTGTCGTTAGTGTAAAAGATCCCGCGTTTCGCTCGGTTTCTAGACGTCGTTACATGTGTAATTACTTCGATGGGTTACTTGACAATGCCTTTGGAAACTTCCGTGATGTGATTCGTTTTGCATCGAAGTCGCCAATAATGGGTGAGTATCTAACGTTTGTGAATAACGTGTCTAACGAATTTACTGCGCCAGATGAGAACTATGCTCGTGAGCTGTTGCAGTTGTTTACGCTAGGCCCAGTTAAACTGCGTAATAACGGTGAAGTACGTTTGGACAAAGAAGGTAACGAAGAGCCTTCTTACACCCAAGAAGACATCGAACAACTAGCGCGTGTATTCACTGGTTGGAAGTTTATTGATATTCGCGGAGACGAAAAATACAGCCAGCCAATGTTGCCACGCGGTGAACACGACATGGGCGAAAAGCGTATTCTTGGTAAAACCTTTCCAGCAGGTGTGGGAGCAGAGGAAGAACTGGAAGCGGTGATCGAACATTTGATGAACCAAAATACGCTCTACACCTTTGTCACTAAATTCTTCATCAACAAGCTTGTAACCAGTAACCCAAGGGCTGGCTATATTCGCCGTGTACGCCGCAAGTTCAAACGCTCTGATGGCGACATGAAAACCCTAGTGATCGCAATTCTCACTGACAGAGACGCCCTTCAATCTGGCAGCACTGTCGGGAAGTTACGTGATCCGATGACTGTGTTTACGCATGCCATGCGTGCATTACAAGTGAAGCGCCGTGAGGGCGTGATGATGTGGCCAAAACAGTTCAACGGGTATAGCCGAATGTTACCGCTGTCTGCGCCTTCTGTCTTTTACTATTACCAACCAGATGATGCACCGAACCATCCTGATTTTAATCATCTGGTTGCGCCAGAACTTAACGTATACCAATGGCATGACATCTACCAATACGGCATTCAGTTTCGTGAGCTTATCGCTCGTTTCGAGGAGGAAGGCAAAGATTGGTACATGGATGAGACGCTGTTTAGCCGCTACTTAGCGTTTGATGACGAAGGCGTTGTGGATTACCTCAACGAACATTTGTTTGCTTACCAGATGAGCCTGCAAGCTCGTCAATGTTATCTCGATTACCTCGCTCAGTGTCCAAGCCGCCAATCTAAATGGCGCAAAGAGATTAAGAATCTCGTTATGAACGCACTGCTTTCACCAGAATTCATCATACAGGGATAATCATCATGAACTTAACACGACGTCGCTTTTTACAAACAGGTTCTGCTGGTGTAGGCGTATCTGCACTTAATCTTGCTGCCTTTCCTGCTTTTGCAACCTCATTCAATCAGTGCAAAAACGGCTATCGCGCCGTGGTAGGTATCGACCTTGCAGGTGGTAACGATGGCTACAATATGCTGATCCCAACCGCCGCCCCTGCGAACAGCCAATACCAAGCGCTGCGCGGCAACTTAGCTTTGGATGAGACGAGCTGTATACACTTAGATGCTGTTAATGATAAAGCCAAATTGGCATTAAACCCTGCCATGGCAGCACTAAAAACCTGTTGGGATAATGCTAGCCTTGTCCCCGTTGTGAACCTAGGTACGCTAACACAGCGCGTGAACAACGTGGTTTACAGCAAAAATACTCGCCCCGCTCACTTATTCAGCCACTCGCATCAATCGACCATGGTGCAATCTCATGCGACCCAGTCTCTGTCAAAAGAGGGGTTTGGTGCGAAGACATCGACAGAGCTCGGCACCATGCTGCGAAGTTTAAATGAGCTGTCACCTATGTTTGATATTGGCGGCACGCAAGTTTGGACCAACTGCATTGACGCACAATCTAACTCCGTCGGCTCACAACCACCTAGCGATATCTTTAATGATCAACGATCGCGAGGTCTGTTTGATCAGCTTCAAAGCACAGCCAGTTACGATAATGTTTTTCAGTCTCACTATGCCGGTGTCGCGGTGGACTCAACCAGAATGTATCAAGAGTTCAGCGCCATTTTGAATGCCGAGATTACCGACATTTTCCCAGAGACACGCATCGGTAAGCAGCTAAAAGCGGTATTTAAACTGCTACTGCACAAAGATCAGTTCCAGCATCCTGCTCAGTACTTTAGTTGTAAATTAGGCGGGTTTGATACCCACTCTGCGCAAATTAGTCGCCAAACGGTTTTGCTACAAGAGTTGGCAGAAGCCATGGCTGCGTTCCAATTAGCACTAGAAAACAACGGCCTTTATGACCAAGTGACAACCTTCACCCATTCCGAATTTGGTCGTACTTTGATTCCAAACGGTACCGATGGTACGGACCACGGTTGGGCAAGCCACGCATTGGTCATGGGTGGTGGTGTAGCAGGAAAGGCGATTGTGGGTGAATATCCAGATTTATCTGATACAAGTCCTTACTTGCTCTCGCGTGGTCGTGTCATTCCGACCATCTCTTCCGATCAGCTTCATGCAAGTCTAATGGCATGGTTAGGGCTATCTGAAACAGGCATTAATCAATTATTCCCTGCGCTAGATAACACTTTGGCTGATTCAATCAAGCCTCAGACCCTCCCTTTGTTCAAATCTTGCTAATATAGAAGAAGATAAACGAGTAACTAAGCAATTTATTAATAGTATGCATGGTTACTAATAAGAAAAAGCAGTGCTAACCAAAAGGCTCCGTTCTCGCGGGGCCTTTTTATCATTTTGCTTGTGGCCAGGCTGTCTTTCTTCAAAAGAAGCCTATCGGTAGATAAAAATCTAACTCAAATACTTCTTCATGATTAAGAAAATGGTTTTTGTGATAATGAACGTATGCTGGCGTTGAACGTTGCTTAAAGCCCGAGTGCGGTAACCATTTCTCCAATACCATGCTGATCTGCGGTAACAATTCACCATACACACCTGTCAGTCGAAATACCGCATGTAAACCACCCGGTATGGTCATTTGATTCACAACTCCGCGATACTGAAGCGGCTGGTCAATCGCCATGCACGCCACGTAACGGCATTTGTCCAAATCAACCCATGCAGGGTTAGAGTGATGCAAACCGTATTGAGTCGAGAAGTCACGGTGCTCTGAGTTAGCCCAAGCTTTTAACACCAGCCAAGCATTGCGGATAGAACGGTTGTAGCCCTCATGCCTTACATAAGCGGCGAGGCGTTGTGGCACTTCAATAATTTTGGGCTCTGGTAACGCTCGCCTAGCCACTCTGTGATAGCCCGCCGCGACCTCTGGGTCTTTTAAGTAAGGTTTCTCTGCCACTTGCAAATCATGTTTCCGCCAAGCACCAGGGGACAGGTTAAAAGACGCTTTAAACGCTCGACTGAAAGACGACACCGAGCTGAAACCACATTTATTGGCAATCTCCAGCACCGATGATTTGGTATCGAACATCAACTGGTTTGCGGCGTATTCCATTCGCGTTCGACGAACGTATTGATGGATTGATTCCCCGACGGTCTCTTTAAAGATACGATGAAAGTGCTGCTCAGAATATGCGGCTATATCAGCAAGTTTTTTAGCGGGCAACTCTCTACTAATGTCTTGATGAATGTACGACAACACATCATTGATTCTGGAAATCTGTTGCTGACTCATAAATTGATACTTTGATTAATTAGCATAAGTGGACATGTTTAACAGCATAAATGGACACACCAAGAATGGCAATTACCATATAATGTTAATTCAAACCCGACCAATCACAGGAAGTTGTAACCAAGCGTTCTAATAAGCGAGAGTTAACTGTTATTTACTTCGATTGGTACAGAACCAAAATAAAAAATACGAGAAGCACAACACATGGAAATCGCAAAGTCACTGCAAAAAGTAAAGTCATCATACATTCGAGAGATCCTCGCTGCTGCTAGCGATAAAAACGTCATATCACTTGCTGGCGGCTTGCCCGACGCAAAAACCTTTCCAATCGACTTAATGAAGCCAACCCTAGAAAACTTGGCAAACATGCCGGAGGTTTTCCAATATGGTTCCACCGCCGGTTACGCCCCACTGCTTGAATTCCTAAATGGTTATTTCACATTACCTGAAACGCATACTGCAATGGTCACCACTGGCTCACAGCAGGGTTTGGATCTTATCGCGCGCGCTTACGTAAACCCAGGCGACAAAATCGTAATGGAAGCACCGAGCTACCTCGGTGCGATGCAGGTCTTTGGCTTAGTTCAGGCAAACATAGTGACTGTCTCTCAAACAGAATTTGGTCCGAATCTTAAAGAGCTAGAACAGTGCTTCGCGGAACAAAAACCGAAAATGTTTTATGCCGTACCTGATTTCCATAACCCAACAGGGGTTTGCTGGGCACTAGAAACCCGTCAGAAAGTCGCAGCGCTTTGTATCCAATACAAGGTGACTTTTATTGAAGATGCGCCCTACCGCGAGTTGCGTTTCTCTGGTGAAGCACTGCCGCTTGTGTCGGATTTTTGCCCTCAGCATTCCATTGTATTGCGTTCATTCTCGAAAATCGCTTCTCCGGGCCTTCGCATCGGTGTGGTAACCGGTAAAAACTCTTATCTAGAGCCGCTGATCAAAATCAAACAGGGTGCGGATCTGCATTCCAGCGTACCAATGCAAGCACTGCTGCACGGCTTGCTGCAACACGATAATTTTGAAACCCACATCACCACCATTTGTCAGCTCTACAAGTCACGTTACGATGTGATGTACGCCGAGCTAGAAAAACAGCTTCCTAACTATTGTGTATTGAAACCTGTTGATGGTGGCATGTTCGTATGGGTGGAAATTCCAGAATGCGACACATTTGAACTCGCGAAATCACTGTTAGCGAATGGTGTTGCCGTCGTACCTAGCCCTGTGTTTTATCCAGAGGGGTCCAATGCGCGAGCAGCACTGCGCCTTAACTTCACGAATGCAACGCCTGATGAGCTTAAAATCGCCGTGACGCGTTTAGCCCATGTGCTGAACGCGCTGTAATATCAATCACACCTTAAAATATCTTCACCTGCCTTTGAGATGCGAATTAAGTCTCAAAGGCAAGGTTGCAAAAAGTTCCCCCGAAAATTTATTTTTTTCTCTCTAAATCAACTCTCTACGTTAAGTGCCTGTTTTCGTTTGATCCTCTTACCGTCGCAAAAAAGAGACCTTCATCACACATTTGATGCCTTGAAAAGTTACGTCTATCTTTCAGGAAAAGGCATCGACCTTGCGGCACTGTCAATTATTTCAAAGGTTTTTGGGCAAGAGGGCTAATCACTATCTAACATCCCTCGGGATCCGCCAACTCATCATTCTGTGAATGATGTGTACTGCAAGGACGCAATTACAACCATTCTGAATGTCGCCATGCCAACCCGTGATTGGACTGTCGCACGTCGGCTTAGCGCATCATATTACAGAGGGGTTTATCAGGATGAAGATTCGACCACCAAGAGGGCTTGTTATCACAGGCTTGACCACCATACTGTCTCTCGCAGGCGCCCAATCAGCACACGCGAGCAATTCACCAAACTGCAGCGACGTACTTGCAGGCAACAAAACCGCCGTGTCGCAGAAAATGACCGTGTTACTGGGTGAAGACATCACACAATCCAACCTTGTGACGACCGTTGTTCCAGCAAAGAACAATCCATTCGTCACAGAACAACTGGTTTCAGTTTCTAACGATGTGTCACCCAACGGTTTGCTACCGAAGAAGTCTCTACAGGAAATACAGCAGGTCCGCGAAAACATTAAACAAGCAAGCATTGAAGTGAGCAAGCTACAAAGTACCTTTGAAGTCGCGTTCGTCAGCCTTATCGACGGACATTGTCAGTTCTCAACCAATAGGCTCACCGCGAACGCTAAGATTGATTTTGACCACTTAGAAGGTCTATCTGCCTATTCTATTCCCGCACTTTTGACCATGGTCGATAAGTCTTACGCTATGGCCGAATCTCGCATAAAAGCTGAAAAAACAAATGCGGCAGAATTGGAGCGAGAGAAAGAGAGGCAACGTGAGAGGTTAGCTGCTGTGACGGCCGCGCGTTATCAGGATGCGAACGTATTGGTAAGAGTTGAGAAATTTGATGGTTCCAATGTGATCTTCTCTGTGACCAATCTTGCATCTGATGGCGAGTTACAACCGAGTTTCAATACCTTTAGAGCCTATCAAACCGATAAGGGTGAGTTGATTTACAAGTCGGAATCGCTGCTCAGTCTCATCGATCACCAAGGGAACGGCCTCAGCACCATTGGCATCGCGGAGCTCAGCCCTAGCAGCGGAACCGAGGTAACCATCTCCCCAGGAGAAACTCGCAAGTTCATTACCAGCATCAAATCCGAAGTGACGCCAGAAGCAAAATTGCACTTAAAGTTCCCAGCAAAAGTGCTTAACACCGATGAAGCCTTCACCCTATCCTTTACAGATTCTGTTGCGATGGCGACTGCAGGGTTAAATTAGATGGCAAAGACATAAGATCGCCAAGATGGTATCGCTGTATCGAACCCATTCTGTTTCTTTACAGCAAATATCAACACAAAAGCAGGCTTTATCGTCTGCTTTTCTTTTGGTTTTACACTGGTGAACATTAGCGAACAACAAAAGTCGTCATGCTTTCCATCGCCGTCTGTTCAACGATTTTTTTATTAATTTACCAGCGATCAATCGATGAAAAACTAGAACATTATTGGATTTCGTGATCAAATTAGAGTAACACTGAAGAGTAGACGAAAAGAGGACATAAATTTGGCCGCCAAAAATAAACTCATCCGTTATCAGTCCATTGAAGTCAGTGATGTCTTCAGTAAAGAAGATGAGTTAGTCAAACTCGTACAAGCGGATCAACTCTCCCAAGTATTGTTGTTATGGCAAGTAAAAAGCCCAACACTGGTTCTTCCAGCAGGAAAAAAGTGGCCTATTTCGGACGTGCTTGAGCAAGCTCTTGAGGACAAAAACTGGAAACTATTCTCAAGAAAAACAGGAGGCGCGCCTGTCCCACAAGTTCCGGGAATTATTAATCTCTCCCACATTTACCACTGGCCAGAAAACCAGCCGTACGATATTAAGAAGGCATATCTTGATTTGTGTGACGTTCTCACGTCCTTCTTTGAACAGCTTGGGGTCAAGGTCGACGTGCATGCGACACCAAACTCCTATTGTGATGGCGACTACAACCTAAACATTGGTGGTCAAAAAGTGGTGGGCACAGCGCAACGCGTATTACTGAAGAAAGGTGGCGGACAAGTGATACTTTCTCAAGCCTGTATCCTCATTGATGCCGATGTTGAAAAAATCGTCGAGCCGGTAAAACTTTGCAATCAAGTATGCGGCCATACCAATTCTATTCGCGGTGATGTCCATACAACTCTTTTTGACCACATTCCGCAAACGACTAGTGTGGATGGCTTGTTCCAACGTATCACTCAAGCTTTCTTAGATCGCGTAAAGCAAGATTAGTCACTCTTGAAAGCCCCATACCTTTTGGGATCAAAGCGCACGGATAAGCCCCTCCGGCATTGCTTATCGAGTATCGATTTTCCTTACATCACCATACGGGTTGAGCCCTATTCAGCACCAGCACCAGCACCATATTATAAGTATGTGATGTTATAACAGAGATTAATTTTAATTATTTCTCAACCATTATCTCTTAATTACTAAAACCTATATTAAGATCCTCTTCATTAAAGGTTGGTAATATATATTAAATAATATTCACCTTATTTTTATGCAACCAATAACTTGACAGTGTTTTTATGGTTAATTCGTAAAAATATTTTTAACTGCAATATAAGATTAGCTTAATTAGCAACCACTAATGGCTTATGTGACCGCTGTTTAAGTTATTTATATATAAACCATTTAATAACAGAAATATTTTTACAAATTATGCTTTATGTGTATTTTATTTACCTGACAAATACCATAACCCCAGTACCATTTGTCTCATGTATAGGAAATTTTTTATTCACGCTAAAACATAACAGGTAAATAAATGAATACATTTGTAAAAATTACTACGCTATCTGCTCTCACCCTTTCATCTATGAACACTTTTGCCGTGAGCGATACTTTTGACGCGACTCTAGAAGTAAAACAAGCAATCACTATGACCAGAACGTCGAATCTTGATTTCGGTATTATCACTTCAGACCGTACGGCAGATGTTGTGATTGCTCAAGGCGACGCGGGCGCTGCGACCTTTAATATCGACGGTGGTGCCGGTGAAGTCGTTGATGTTGCTATCGCTGGTACTAACCTTGTAAATGGTGCAAACAACGTTGCAGCGACCTTTGACTTTTCTCCTACACTAACGCTAACGGGCGGCACAGCAGAGCTTAAAATTGGCGGTACAGCACAAGTATCAACAGCAACACTTGTTGCTGGAACGTACTCTGCAAGCGTTCCAGTTGATGTTACTTACCAGTAATCAATAGTATCGTTTAATGAAATGGCGGCAATAATATAGTGCCGCCATTATTACTATTAGAATATCATGCTATTAAAAGTCAATTTTTATTTAGGGTTATTTTTATTTACCCACCAAAGTTGCTTGGCATTGACGATCGTACCAGAAAATATGGGTATCTCTTTTCCAGGAATATATTTATCTGGACGAGGACAAAATGCGATTTCTAATCCTGCCCACAATCAACTGTATGTTGTCCGTTTTTATGTTGAAGGTCAACCAGGTAAAAAAATTATCGTCACCGTACCTAATAACCAATATCTTAATCATAACAAGTCATCTCGAAAAATTAAGATACGTCGAATTTTTTACGGGTGTGGCTTATCTAAACGCGGGCGCACAAAAATAAACAGCAATGGAAGAAGCAAATTGCTATGTATCGGCGCAAAGATTCGGATAGGCGCAAAAATTCCAGCTGGCAACTACTCTGGCACCATTCCTTTTGAGGTTAATTATCGATGAAGCACTTAATTCTACTGCTGGCAACAGTGATCATCTCGCTACCTATTCATGCGCAACTTTTGATTGCTCCGACGCGCTTGGTGCTGAATGCAGATCAGTCGGTGACAGAGAAGATTATCGTCGAAAACAGCTCGGACAAACCCATTCGACTTGAAATCAAACCGGTTTATCGCCCTATTACTTTGAGAGGCGTCACCCGCACCGCTCAAAACATCGCGCAAACGGAAGATATTGCGGATTGGATTAAAGTCTCTCCACCTGTCATTCGTGAATTAAAGCCAAACCAACGACGCACCATTCGCTTGAGATTTAGCGCTTTGCCTGCAGATAAAGCCGATGGTGAATATAGAGCGTATTTGTGGTTCTCTCCGATCACGTTGGCCCAAGGCAAAACCACAGACGCTCAAAGCACAGGCCCCTCTTTCAATCTCGACTTCAGAGTGAACAGCTATATCCCGGTTTACGTACAACGCGGCGAGATAAAACAAGATGTGTCCTTCCAGTGCAACAGCGGCGAGTTACGCATTCAAAATAAAGGTAAACATCAGTTTAATGCCATATTAAACATTGAAAATATTCAAGAAAAGTTTGTACTACTTAGACAGTCAGAGCTTGTGAGAACGCTACCGGCTAAGACTAAAGTTCTTATCACACAAGACGAACAATCACTACACGAATGTACCTTGTAACCTGTCTTACATCGATTCACGCACCGAGCCCAATCTGACCAGAATGAGACTGCATTACATTGGGCTGTGCTTGTCGATGATCTTCGCCCTATCCTTTCCTTCATCCGCCAAAGAACCATCTCAATTGGCCTTGTACCCTGCACACATTGAAGTCCGGCTAGGCAATGTAGGAGACAGTTTTTATCGTGTCATGATGGACGATGAGGAAGAGCCCTACCTGCCTATCGAGAGCAGTATTGCTTACTTATTAGAAATGCATGGAGATTGTGTTCAACAGCGATGTGAAATTCACTTGCCACAGGACGTGGCACGAGAGACTCCGGCCTTCATTATCGACCTAGCACATGGTGTGTGTTACCGGTCTAACTCCTCACAACAGCCTATTCAGGTCCTCAATTATGAACAGGAATGGCTTATCCACTGGCGTAGCCTTAACGACTGCTTGCCCGTTAAAGCTCGTTGGTACATCGAAGACTATCAACTTATCATCGACAAGGGCTATAAGTCTCCCTCAGAGCTGGAAGAAGAAATTCAAAAGCTAAAACGCGACTCCCGAGAAAAGGCCAAACAACTTGAAAAACTGGCACGACAACCCGCAGTCAGGCCATTATCAACGCTGGGATTCTCCACACGCCTTTCCGCAACCGCGTCATATGAGAGCGATAACAAGGAGGGAGGCTACCTTCTCTCTGACTCGCTGATGAGCACCAAAAACTGGATAGGTCAGCTGTCTGTTGACTCACGGGAAGATCAACCTGTGGCTTACTACAACTTCACGCTCGCCCCACCAAACAATAGTAATCAAGTTCAACTCGGGCATGTGTTACTAGATGGTGGCCTCTACTCCAACCCTGTGATTCTAGAAAATGGTTTTCACTACACCAATCATGAAACAACACCTAAATTTGGCGATCTGCAACTTGAGCGAGCAACGCAGCCAAACATCAACATCGATGTGTTGGTCAACGGGATTTATCAAAGCTCGTATCGCTCTGATGATTTTGGGCGCTTTGTCATCGAAGAGAACAATATCGCACCAGGTGACACACTCACGTTTCGCTATTACTTGGCGAAAGGCGTTTGGCAACAAGAGGAAGTCGTTATCGCAGGCTTGGATGGAGGTTTCCTTCCGAAAGGAAAGTGGGGAGTAGATGCCATCGTCGACTTTGAAGACGCCAAAGTTGGAGCGGGTATCATAGAGTACGGCATAGATGACTATCTAACCTTTGGAACCACCGCGTTAATCGCGGAACACGACACGCTGTTGGCTTTCCAAACACGTTACCTTCTGAGCCACTGGCTAGCCATGCAAGTAGGTTGGATTCCTGAATTACAACACTTCCCTGTAGAGCTAGACATGCAGTTTGGCCGCGCCCAATCGTTAAGCTTAGAGCTCAACAAGTCTGTGAATCTCACACGGAATTCTGACTTGTATGACGCCTTAAAATACAGCTATTCAGGCGATTACTATAACGCCTATCTGGATCTAAGGCATGAAGACGGTGGCTATAAAATCTCACCTCAAGTCAGCATGAGAGTCGCTCGTAATCTTTTTCTCCGCTTTGAATCTAATTACACCCACGATAAGAAAGCGAGTGTCGACGACTTCTTACATACTATCGAACTCGCCAAAAATGGCTTTTCAAATACCTCATGGCGTGTGAAAGGGGCATGGGATAAATCCGGCTCTCTAGAGCAGACTGAAGCTTCATTACGAAATATTTGTACCGATTGCTGGCTCAACCACGGGCAGTACTTCGAGGAAGTCATGTCGAGCCTGTCTGCCACCTATAACAATAGCGATCTCGAATTGTCCGCAATGGTCGAAGTCCGAGTGAACTCAAACTTCAAAATCAAACTGTTTGGCAATCATGAACATTACGGTGTCGAGCTTACGACAGAAGCTGCGGCTCGCAGCCATTTCGACGACAACATTGCCGAGCTGTTAGATTGGAGCAAATACAGTTACGCAAAACTTGTCGGCACCGTCGTCGACCAACAAGGCAACGTAATCCCGAATGTGAGTCTGCGCGTACTTGACCAGTTCGCCATGAGCGATGAAAACGGTGAGTTTGTTTTTCACCAAGTCCCTGCTCACCATAATCTCTCCATCCACGTTGATGAGAGTGCACTTGACCTTAACTTAACTGCGCAGCGTAACCCCATTCTCGTCAATACGCGCCAAGCAGGGATCACACAAATATCCGTGGTTTTGATCGCCTCTTTTGGCGTTGATGGCTTGATAGAAGGCCATCTCGAAAGCAACAGTTACCTGCACTTTAAACACATGGCCAATGATATGGAGTTCTCAAGCAAGATTGAGGAGGATGGCTTTTATATGGTGGAAGGGCTAACGTCCGGCCTCTATCTCATTACTTTAGAAAACGGCCAAGAAAAAAGAATGATGCAAGCGCATCTAGACAATGAATTTTGGATAAGCGGACTTAACTACCAAGTATCCGACTTCTATTGAAGAGCTAACCATTAAGAATGCTGCTGATTTAAAAGACAAATATACAGAGCTCGGCATCACAGACCACTCCCCCTTTTTGAATGAAAAAGCAGTATGCCGAGCCCTAGCTCCGTTGTGCAATTTGAAAATGAGATCTGGCTCAAATATTTATCCATGACGGAAATGGTTGAAGACAGCGCCTAAAAGCCTCAGAATGGCGCACTTTTCGCGTCTAAAATAAATTAGGCGCATTTTATCCAATTCGACAATTGAGAATCATACATATGGGTTTTACCTCGTTAGGTCTATCTGTTCCAATCCTTAAAGCTATTCAAGAAAAAGGCTACGACACCCCTTCGCCAATTCAGGCTCAAGCAATTCCTGCGGTATTGGAAGGGAAAGACGTAATGGCAGCAGCGCAGACTGGTACAGGTAAAACAGCAGGCTTCACACTTCCGATCCTTGAGCTTTTGTCTAACGGCCCTCGCGTCCGCGCTAACCACGTTCGCGCACTTATTCTGACACCAACGCGTGAGCTTGCCGCTCAGGTGCAAGAAAGCGTGTTCACGTACAGCCAGCACCTTCCTCTAAACAGCGCTGTCGTGTTCGGTGGTGTGAAAATCAACCCACAAATGCAGCGTCTTCGCAAAGGTGCTGATGTATTGGTTGCAACGCCTGGTCGCTTGATGGACCTTTACAGCCAAAACGCTGTGAAATTCGACCAACTGGAAGTATTAGTCCTAGACGAAGCCGATCGCATGTTGGATATGGGCTTTATCCGCGACATTCGTAAGATACTTGATTTGCTGCCTAAGCAACGTCAAAACCTGCTTTTCTCTGCCACTTTCTCAGATGAGATTCGTGACCTAGCGAAAGGCCTAGTGAACAACCCAGTAGAGATTTCAGTCAACCCAGCAAACTCGACAGCACGCACGGTAGAGCAAAGTATTTACCCATCGGATGCAAAGAAAAAAGCGCCGATGTTGGTAAAACTGATCAAAGAAGGGGACTGGAGACAAGTACTGGTCTTCACTCGCACTAAACATGGGGCAAACCGTCTAGCGAAGTTCCTAATAGATGAAAAGCTACCCGCTGCTGCGATTCACGGTAATAAGAGCCAAAGCGCTCGTACTAAAGCGTTGGCTGATTTCAAATCTGGCGCGATTCGTGTACTGGTTGCCACGGACATTGCTGCACGTGGTATCGATATTCCTCAGCTTCCTCAAGTGGTTAACTTTGAGCTTCCTAAAGTAGCAGAAGATTACGTTCACCGTATTGGTCGTACAGGCCGTGCTGGTGAAATGGGTAAAGCGATCTCATTGGTGTCTGCACTGGAAGCGCCAGAGCTATTTGCTATTGAGCGTTTGATCCAACAGCTACTGCCTCGTAAAGAGCTAGCCGGCTTTGCACCAACCAATGTGGTACCAGAGTCTAAATTAGACACTCGTCCAATCAAACCTAAGAAACCGAAAAAGCCAAAGAGCCCATCAGCAGGCGGCGGCAGTGCACAAGCGAACGAAAGAAACGCAGCAAACAAACCTAAACGTCGTTTTAACAGTGACAACAAAAGCGGCCGAGGTGAAGCAGTTAAGAGTGGCAACGGTGGCAAGCCATCGGGTAATCGTAAGCCTAACAGCGGTAACTCAGGTGGCGCCAAGCCTTCAGGACAGCGTCGTAAGCCACGTCCACAAGCTGCAAAGTAATTTGATACCAGAATAAACCAATAAAGCCGCTGCTCCCCTCAGCGGCTTTGTTTTATCCCGCGCATGTACATCCCCCAATAACAAGAAAACACCGTCGTTATAACTAGTCATACCGTGGCTTTGAAACTGTTCTCTGCTTTTATTTTTGCGTAAAATATGCCCATAAAGTAAAAGGAATACCAAATGAAAAACAGATGGTTAGGTATGGCTTGTGTGCTTCCTTTACTGGTTGCGTGCAATAGCGACAGTTCAGCAATCGAGGTGTCTAGCGAGACCGTCTCTCAACAGCAAATCGATACGATTGTGTCGAACATCAATAAGCTTTATCCAGAAGCAACTCAAGAGCAGAAGCAGAAAGCGGCAGAAGTGGTAGTTCGCGCTATCGAGAACATGGTGTTCGTGGAGGGTGGCAGCTTCGATATGGGTGATTTCAAGATGGATTGTGATTTCCCAACAAAATCAGAAAACCGTTTAGATTGGTCTCCTAATGCGCAGTGCTTTAACTTTGCCACCAATCTCTCTGGTGCGCAACATTTACATAGAGTCACTCTCGACTCTTATTCGATGTCTAAATATGAGACCAGCTTTATGGATATGGAGTGGATGCGTCAAATAAATGAGCTCCCTGTCGCTGCTGGAATCATAACAAGTTATAAGCCATTAAAAGATAAACAGATGCTTAGAACAGATGAAGAATACAAAAGAATCGTTGATTCGGAGACAAAACATAACAAAGCGGCGTCAACTAAAAGCTGGCAAGAGGCTAAAGATTATTGCCTATGGCTAGGAAAGGTATCTACTTTATCTTTTGATCTCCCGACTGAGGCTCAGTGGGAATTCGCCGCTAGAAGTCGTGGACAGCACTATTATTATGCTACTAATGATGGCTATCGCTCCCTCTCAGAAGATCAATATTTCGATGTAAATCTTGATAAATATGTTCAAGTTTCTCCTTCAACTATTAACAGCAGTACAAAAGAAGAGAAGTATATTGGTTACTGGCCAGCAAACCCACTAGGTATCTTTGGGATGAACAACAGCATCAGTGAATGGGTCAATGATTGGTATGAAAAAGATTATTACCTTAAGTCACCTAAAAAAAACCCTCGAGGCCCCAAGGTTGGTCAACTAAAAGTTATTCGCGATGGCTCGGGAAATGTTATGACCTTTGACCGTTTCGGTGAGGAACCTGTTCTAGACCATTATTTTTCAAATGGAAGCTTTCGATGTGCTGTTCAACAAGACTCTCCACTTAGTTCATTATGAAACAAATAATATATAGACCAACACATCTCCCTCCGGTTGATTCAAACATTATCGCCTGTTCTCTCGTACCAAAATAAGTGCCCATATTTAAGCTTATCACTGCACTACTTCTTCTCCTTTCAAAGATCAAACCTGAACACCGTCGTTATAACTAGTCATACAGTGTCTTTGAAGTTGTTCTCTCCTGCTCTTTTTGCGTAAAATATGCGCATAACGTAAAAGGAATACCAAATGAAAAACAGATGGTTAGGTATGGCTTGTGTGCTTCCTTTATTGGTTGCGTGCAATAGCGAGAGTTCAGCAATCCCAGTGTCTAGCGAGACCGTCTCTCAACAGCAAATCGATACGATTGTGTCGAACATCAATAAGCTTTACCCAGAAGCAACTCAAGAGCAAAAATTGAGAGCTGCAAAAACCGTAGTTCGAGCGATTGAAGAACTTGTCTTTGTTGAAGGCGGTAGCTTTGAGATGGGGGACTTTGGTGCTCCATGCGAAATCCCAAGCGGCACACCAAATCGTATGGATTGGTCACCGGATGTACAATGTTTGAGTGATCCATCCAGCGGTGAAACAGGGGCTTATAACCTGCACAAGGTAACATTAGACTCGTATTCCATTGCAAAGTTTGAAACACGCTTTGTCGATATGGAGTGGATGCGATGGATCAATAAGCTGCCAGTGGCAGAAGATGACTCTAGAGATCGCACTCACGTCCCTCGAGACTCTGTTAAATATAAATACTTGCTAGAAGATAGACAAAAGGCTGCCGCTTCAGCAAAGCAGTGGCAAGAAGCGAAAGATTACTGTCAATGGCTGAGCAATGTCAGTGCACTGCCTTTTGACTTACCAACAGAAGCACAATGGGAATATGCGGCAAGAAGCCGCGGGGGAAAGGTATATTTCGCGACTAATAATGGCTATCGTCAAATGTACAACTCACATTATTTCGATCCAGAGGCCGGACATTACGTGGACTACAAAAAGGATGAGGTAAATAGCTCAACAGATATCGAAAATGTTGACTCATCCCCCCCGAACCCGTTAGGTGTCGCTGGCATGTCTAATCAAGTGAGCGAATGGGTGAATGATTGGTACTCACCGACATATTACCAGAATTCACCGGAAAAGAATCCGCAAGGCCCAGACTCTGGCACAGAAAAAGTGCTCCGTGATGCGGCGGGAAGGACGATGGTATTCTCACGCATTCATAAGACTACTAAGCTAAAAGGGTACTTCCCATCGGTGAGTTTTCGCTGCGCCCTTCAACAATCTATGCCAGCTAAATAATTACGCAAAGTAAGAGGCTATAACAACCTAGCCTCTTACTTTTGGTCGCGATTACCGATACGGCAAATACTCATCAGCATGAGCTGCTGTTTGAACTTTCTTACGTGCGGCTATTTGGTCTCTCTTACGTGCAAGCGCATCACCACTAAGTGGGGTATAAGGCTGACCAGTCGCATCACTCTTGCCTTTTTCTGCCAGTTGAGTGACCCACAAGTTGAAATCATGCTGTTGCGTGTTATCCAATATAGCGTTGATACGCGCAAGGTTATCAAACATCACTTTATCACCCAAGACAGCTTGACCCTTTGGATTCATACATTGCAAAATCTCTTCAAACTTATGCCAGCTGTAGGTACTCTTTCTCAGCAGCTTATATATCGCACTCTCTTGCTGCTCATTGAAACTAAACAAAAATTCTTCAATTAAGGTATCGAGCATAATGCCAATTGCTTCCGGTAGCAGCTGTTCAAACGATACTCCGGATAACGTCGACTCATCAAGAATGCGATCCGCCAGCACTAATGCTTTCTTTTGACGCTCTCCAATTCCATTAAAATCCTTCATCCACTCATTTACTTGGTCCTCTCCACTTAGTACTATCGTCTCAAATGTTTGACTTGGATCAGTAATCAAATCTCTAGTAAAAGTAATTAGTGTTGAGTTGAGCAGATACTTATATGCTTCTTCACTTATATTGCTCAAGTAACGATAATCGACATATTGCAATGCCTTTAAAATGACAGTGACGAGGTCCCACAGCTTTTCAGCATCGACAAGTACACCAAAACCACCACCACCACCACCGCCCCAGACAAGCTGGCCGGAACACATTAAGTAAAATTTACCACCAGTGAGTGCGAGTTGAAAGTCTGCATCAAAACCAGCGCCCACGCCGATATTTGCTGCTAAGCTGACCTTTGCAAGCGAATCAAAACGGGCGGACTTTCCCCCTCCCGGAGCTTGCCACTCTATTGCTCCGGCTAATTGGCCACTCACATTGCCTCCGGCAAAGCCTTGAACTTTGAATCCCACCTGTCCCTTTGTCGATGTGGCCATATTAATTCGAGGGGTAAATAGAACGCCTACACTTTCGCCGTTTTCGTCATCCCTAGAGCCCAGAGTCGTTTCCCCCTCCATTGCTAATCCAACAAAGCACCCAATGGTTAGCGCCCCATTGAGGCGAAAGCAACCAAATGAATAAGTGGCATCATCTCCATTAGCATCGCGATAATTTAACCGAGCAGCAAAACCACTTTCATAAGGTAGGAACAAATTCGCTTCTGCTTTGGCTTCAAAAAACGATATGCTTGCGTCAGCACCGATGCCTACATCTATTTTGCCTTTCGCAGGTTCAAAGTTACTAGCTGCGGTCGCCTGAGCTCCCCATCGAAAAAGCTGCGCCTCACCGCTGACGGCAAAAATGGCATTACCTTCATACTCCAATAAGTTGTGAGTCGTCTTCCACTCAGCCAATTTATTACCCTCGGCTTTCCACTGCGCTAACTTCGTCGCAATTTTAAGTTTATTTTTTCCCTCTTTAATATCTTCGGCAACGGCGTTACCAAAACCTTTGTAATCTTTTTGCTCAAGGGCCTTCATCGCATTTGTATGTTTGTAGGAGCGTTGCCAACGTTTTTCCTCGCGCTCATGAAAACGTGAGCGCATATATACATAACGACCTTGTTTTACAGAATAGACTTCAGCAACGTGCGTTTTGACCTTACGTGTTTTGAGTTTCTTTTTTTTCGAATTGCCTACGGGGTTAACTTTTGTAACCGCCTCCTCATTTTTTTTGCTTTCCGCCTGCTCCTCTAAAACGCGATAATAATTAATTTCATTTTGAATATTTTCTAAGACTTGTTTTCTTAACGCTTCTGTCGAGCCTTCAGAAATGAAAGTGGTCTTATGATACTTTTCAACAAACGCTTTACGATCCTCTAATGATTTCTTAGATGACCTCGCCCGCTGTAAATTGAAGTTAGTTGGAGGCTGAGTTTCTTTTATTTGTGCCACTCGTCGACTTGCAGGGTTATTCTGAACCTCTTCCGTCGCAAACATTTCGGCATAGTTTGCATCAGCAAGCCAAGCTTCTTTCTTTCGTGCATGTGCCTCCATCGCCTCCCGAGTGATGTTGCTCCCTTTTGGTGCAGATTCTAATAGTGTCTTGTAGTTATCCAAAAGAAGGTCTGTCTTTTGACTTTCTTGCTCAAGTTCCTTGGCTGCTTTCTCATCTAGTAACCAATATTCAAAGGGACTATCCCCAGTTAAGAAAATAACATCATGAACATCAATAGGTTGGCAAAGAGGGCCTGAGCATAAGGGGCTGTCTGAAACTAACTCTCGCATATCTGAAACAGGCTCTACTGGATGCTTAGGCTCGACAACTTCTGTTGGTGTATCGTCAGGTAGCGTAAGTACCTCTCCGACACGAATAAAATCAGGGTTCTCTTGGTATTGAGGGTTCAGCTCAAGCAGCGTCGTGAAGTCCACCTCTTGCTCAATCGCGATTTTAAGTAGAGTATCGCCGCCTTTGATGGTGTAAGTTTGGCTCATTAGGTGTTCACTCCTTGCCAGTGAGCTAAGATTGCGTTCATGGTTTGTGTTTGCGACTCGGTTAAATCCCAAATCATTGGAATGTTCTGGCGTTGATCTAACGTGTGCCATGAAGTGTCTAACCATTCACGATCAAACCATTGAATGCGATTTAGTAATGGAAAAAACTGCTGCCTTTGGTGCACATTCATGGACCCCATGAGAGTGACAAGTTTACGAGGTTCATAAAAACGCATCATAGCTTGTGCCTTTCCATACTGTACAATGAGTCGATCTCGTAAAGACGAAGCAAGACTTTCTGTATCTATTGAACTTACGGCAACAATAAGGCAACCAGAAGGCGTCACTTCTAAATGGCCTTTTACCGTATTTAGCTTCTGTTTATCGGTAACTTCCACCAATAGAGGGCCATTACTCACTGCTGCGAATCGAGTTTTGGCAAAGAGTGGAACAGCTTCACTTTCAGGAAACAAGTCCTCCCATTCTGGCCATAACATGGGCTCAAACAGCACATAAAGCTTTTCGTCAGACGACGGGAACAGTGGTGGTGTAAGTTGAATGTCCCATTCAGGGTTTAACTGTGCAATTGACATGTTCTTCCACTCCCACAATCACAAATTTCTTGAAGTAAACTGCCTTCTTCAACCAATCCGGCGTAAGACGCAGGTGACATCAAAGGCATAGGTTTCATTGCCAGCGATGGTTTCTTAGGCCTTCTTGTAGAAACGCTGTTGTTTCCGTTCGCAGCGCCACCCGGGTTGATGTCCACTTTGCCGCCCTTTACAGCGACACTACTTGCACCATCAATCATGATTGAAGTGCCGTTTAAATGGATGTTGCCACTGCTTTTGAGTACTAGACTGGAAGCACCAACTAAGACTCTGATTTCATCAGCTGAAATAACCGATGTCTCTCCGTCAGAACGAATGGAAGTATTGCCATTTACTTCAACACTGAGGTTATTACCTATGCTCTGTGTATCGTCTGCACCAACATCAATAGAGCGTGACGCCATAACGACAGTATTGTGCTCTTGTCCAATCTCCGTTGAGTCATCTTTGCCAATCAAGGTACGGCGATTTTCATCAATATATAAATCGCGGTTGTTGGTGATTTTCTCTGATTCATTCGCGTTGTAAGTAACGTGAACATCTTTCTCTACCTGCTCCATAAAGGTTTGCTTGGTAGTGGAGGTTTTATGCCCATCAATCACTTCTTTACGGTCGCCTAAGATGTTGTTTTCTTGATTGTTGCCGACCTTCAGCTCTTCATCATTGCCGATGTCTCGGTAACGGTTATTGAGCACTTTGGTTTTCATGTCTTTTTGAGCGCGGAAATGTACCTCTTCTTGGTCATTTTCATCCTCAAAATACATTTCGTTGTAACCCTCCGCCTTATGGCTTTGGGTTCTGAAAACCGTACGCGTTTTGTTTTCTGGTAATGGGTATGGCGGCGTGTGTAAACCGTTGTACACCGCGCCCGTCACTAGTGGACGGTCTGGGTCGCCTTCTAGGAAAGTCACAATCACTTCATGCCCAATACGAGGTAGATAGACGGCTCCCCAGTTGGGCGCTGCCATTGACTGACTGACGCGCAGCCAACATGAGCTGTGTTCATCGCTTTGCGCATAGCGGTCCCAATGGAACTGAACTTTGATGCGACCATATTCATCGGTGTAGATTTCTTCGCCCGCAGGACCAACCACAACCGCAGTTTGAGGACCATCAACGACAGGTGAAGCCATTTTAGGCGCCCGGAATGTTACGTCTCGTGGTAAGCAGACAAACTGATTGTGATAAGTCGTAGGCTCATCGCTCGATTCTTCTTCGTGTACACGAGGGTTAAAGCCCGTGTGCATCACAGTCAACATGAGATAATCACGGTTGATGTTTGAGCGAGGGTGCTGGCTGATATCAAAACTGAAACCGGCGGTGAGACGCATGATATCGCTTGCCGCTTCAACCTGATGGCTGTCCACCGTGTATTCAGACATCCACTCCGTTACACGCTGCTGGCCTAAATCCGGGGTGGTGTAGCGACCAAGATAGTCGTAACGCTGCAAATCAAAGTTTGGTCCTTGATCGGCGCACTTACCCTGCGGGATTTTCGGCGTGAGATAATTGTAATCACCGTAACTGACTAGGCCAGTGCGAGTTCGATTGATTTGCTCTAGGTCGAAAATGTGTTCTCGGTCTGACGTGCCGCCACCTTGGGCATGATACACCACCGGACCTAAGTAAGAGGCATTGATAGGCGAACTGACAAGCGCTGGTATCGCATCATTACTGTCGACAATCACCATGGTATGCCCAGCAGTGCCGTGCTCAAAGTAATACCAAAGGCCATGCTCTGCCATTAATCGCTGCACAAAATGCTGGTCATTCTCTCGGTATTGAAGAACGTACTCTTTCGCCTCATATTGCGCTGACAGCTCAAAGCGGTAATCGCTCATGCCTGCATCATCAAAAACCTGACGAATAATGTCAGGCGCCGCTTGCATCTGAAAGATACGACAGTCTTGGCGCTGAGTAAGAAACCAGAGATTTGGGACTAAGGTGATGTGATACCGCGAGAAACGACGACCAGTGCCTAAATAGCGCAGCTCAGAGATGCTTCCGTTAAACTGGCGAGCAGTGCCCATGCCTTGACCAAACAGGCTCAAGACGCCCATTTTTCGACTTAACGCATCAAACGAGATTGCATCGTTATCCGATAACACCGTCAGGTTCATTTCAAAGGGAGAAGAGACCGCTTCCGTTATGCGAAAGCTTTCTACTTTAAATGCACCGAGAAAACCAGGAACATAAAAAGTAAAGTTTACATCATTAACCATACTATTCGGCTCTTATGACAACGAGGAAGTGAACGGTATATCTGTCACCGCTGCACGCTAAATAGTCGAACTGTATCAAGTTATTAGAGGCTTATCACCGTGATGATTTAACAGAAATATCATGCATTAAGCTTGGTTTTTCACCAAACAAAACACCCAATTCATCTACAACATCAAAAATATGACTTTTTATCTAGTTATTTGGTCGAGTACATACCGACATTGGTTGTGTCAGTATGTGATATAACTCCGCAGAAAAGCGATAGAAGCTTACAAATAGGCTTGTTTCTACCCCTGAGCCGCATCTAGATCTACCTCTACAAGCGTCCAAATATAAAAAAACAGCCCCTGGCTCATTAGGGGCTGTTGTTCTGAGGTTATGGCTAGCGACAAACTGACATTAGTGCCATTTCATCTCACCACTTAGCACTTTTGCACCCAGCTCAAGATCCCCTTCGGTGGCGGTAAACGCTGGGTACTTGGCCTTCATCGTTTCTACGATTTCGCTTGATGTTGGCTTGCTTGATTTTTCTAGCGCCAACTCAATGTCTGCGATGTAATCTAAGGTGAACTGAATGCTTTCCATGCCCTTAGGTACGTCACCAAGGTAATGTCCCGGAATCACGGTTTCTGGTTGCAGCTTTTTCATGCGCTCTAATGATTGGGACCATTGAGTACGCTCTTGTTTCAACGCAGTGTCCGCCATCCATACGTGAACGCCACTATAAACCGACACACCACCAAATACGGTTTTCTCAGAAGGTACCCATAGGTAAGCGTCATGAGAGTTGATCTCTTTCACTTCGATGCGCTTTCCTTCCAGTGTCAGTGTTGTGTCGTTAAGTACGGTAGGCACAACGATGTTTGATGGTGCACCATCTTCCAGAATTGGACCCCAATACGCCAGTTTTGCATCTTTTGTTTTCTCGATATGCTTAACAACCGCTTCGCTGGCTACCACTTTGACATCAGGAAATGCGGCGACAATAGGCTCTAGACCAAAGTAGTAATCAGGATCACCACCACTGATATAAATCATCGACAGCGCTTTGCCGCTCTCTTTTATCTGCTCGACCAATTTTTGTCCGTCTTTGATGCTAAATTGTGCATCAAATAACATCAGCTCTTTTTCACCAGAAATAAGCACTGAGGTTGCAGGAAAGATCGCATCTTCAGCAGGGTTGTAGTGGGTAATCGTTAAATCCGCCGCTGACACGTAGTTCGATGCCGCTAATGCAGTAACCAATAAAGTAAGTGAACGCTTTTTCATCATGTTATTCCGTACTAGAGAACCAACTCATGTGGCTCGTTTAATGTTGAGCCCATCTTATTTGATTAGTTTTAGATAAAATAGACAGTAAATTAACTTTCACTATTGCGAAATCCGGACATATACTGGAGCCGTAATTTTATTAAGGTGAAATAACAGAATGGACAGACTTGAGGCAATGAACGTCTTTGTCACAATCGTGGAGCGAGGAAGCTTGAGCGCAGCAGCAGAACACCTCGACCTTTCACGCACCAAGGTGACGCGTTATCTAGGGGAGCTCGAAAAGTGGATGGACACTCGTTTACTGCACCGCACCACTCGCAGCCTCAGTTTAACCGATGCGGGGAGAGAAACGCTTGAGGTAGCACGGGAGTTACTTGCGCTTGAAGAATCCCTGAGTGGGATTCGAAACCAAAATCGCGTGAGCCTAAAGGGCCAGTTACGCATCACCGCAAGCTATTCCATTGTCAATAGCTTCCTAATTGATGCGATCACCAGTTTTGTTGAACAATGGCCTAATGTTGCGATTGATATCGTGTCGACAGATGAGGCCGTCAACCTCGTGGAATCTCGCATTGATCTTGCGATACGTGTTACTAACGCGCTGCCTTCCAATGTCGTCGCAAAACAGCTCGCCGAGTGCCGTTCCGTCGTATGTGCTTCGCCCAAATACATTGAGCAAAAAGGTACGCCGTTGAACGCTCAAGATTTAGCGGATCACAACTGCCTTTCTTTCAGCTATTTTGGTCGCTCTGAATGGGCCTTTCGTGGACCAAACGGTGATGAATCTGTGTCAATTAAAGGAAGCATCAGCGCCAATACCCCTGAAGTGCTGCTCGCAGCGGCTTTAAATGGGAGCGGGATAAGTTTGCAGCCTTTCCCATCCGTCAAGCACCTACTCGATGAAGGTAAGTTGATTCAACTGTTACCGGAATGGCACCCAAGAACGTTAGGCGTTCACGCCATCTACGGCACGCGCAAACAGGTGACGCCGTTATTAAGAGCCTTCATCGACCACCTATCAGACAGTATGAAGGATGCCGAAAACTGGTAATTTCACTACAAAACAGAACAGGCTTTATACCCAAAGGGGCAGTATAACAAACGCTCTACCGTGTCTCCCAATAAAAAATCACCCCCTACGACAAGGGAGTGATTTTTCGCTGGTTCAGTTTATAAGGTTTGTTTAAGCGCTTGTTTAAGTTCCGCTTCTGCCTTTTCAATCACTTGCTGAGCCTGCTCACGTTGCGCCCTGCCTTCCTTCACTCGCGAGAGTGTATTGTTCAGGGTTTCTATCGTCAGTTGATTTACGGTTTCAAGAGAATCAAGGTCAAGAATGCCACGCTGGTAGTTGGCGGCAATTTGCTCTTCTAATGCTTTTAGTTTCTCGGCATTTTGTACATATTGCTTGTTGGTGTAATCCTTGACCGCGCGCGTCACCTTCAGGGCTTTTTCTTTCTCGTAATTTGAAATCGCGATCAAGAATTGGCGCTTCCACAATGGGAAGGTGTTGTGGACGATATCTTGAATGTCTTCCATCAACATTTTATTGCCTTCTTGAGACAATCGAATCTGAGGCGCGGTTTGGATAGCAGCAAGGCGAGTGAGCTCAAGGTTGTGCACGCGCTTTTCTAAACGAGCAACGGCTTGAGTCGCATCACGGTATTTCTGGGCGTCCAACGCATCACCACTTTGCTCAGATTGTGCCAGTAAACTTGGCAGCACATTCTGAGTCAACTGATTCAACTTGTATTTGCCAGCCGCAATGTACTGCTCCAACCCACCAAGTAGTTCAAGATTATGATCGTAAAGCGTATCGAGCTGGGTAATATCATGAGCTAACTTCATTTCTTGTGCTTCTAAGCGTCCAGAAAGCTGCTCTAGCTGACTCTTCACAGAATCAAAGCTGGCTGAAAACTTTTTGAAGGAATCGAAAAGCTCTCCAACCAAAGGAAGTCTCGACAGCAAGCTGGTTTTGCCTAAATTAGAGAATTCTGCGCTGTCCATGGAAGATACCATCGCATGCAGAATATCACCCGCTTCACCGCTATCTCGAACACGTACTTGTTCCAACACTTCATCAGAGAAAGTGGTAATTTTTTCTAGCGCCTGTTTACCAAAAGTGATCGTCGCGACACTGTCAAAAGCATCAAATTGTTCTGCGAGTGCGACGATTTGAGGAGTCACTTCTACCTCAAGTAACTGATGTTCAGAATTCATCAATTCGGTCATGGGAACTCCCTATGTTTATGACGGCTTATGACAGGGAAACTTCTGCCATAACGTTTCAAATTGTCGTGAGAACGCAGAAACAAACCTACGATCATCGGTAAGCGTTATATCTTCTTGATTGTACTTTGACGCGCTGCGTGTCCAGTTAAAGCTGCCATTGATCAACCTTTGTTGATCGAATACCGCGAACTTATGGTGCATATGGTATCGCGTTGTATCAATTTTGACCGCAACGCCCTGTTTTGCAAGATATTCGATATCACTGCCTTTATCGTACATTTTGTCGTTGTCGGTGACGATCCGGACCGCCACGCCTCTTTTGTGCGCCGCAAGGATCTGATCGGTAAGGTCGTTATCCGCGATGGTGAAAACGCAAATATCCACCGAGCGACGAGCCAGTTTCAGCTGCTCAACGATACCGGATGCACAAGCCCTTCCCGGAGAAAACCAGCTCGAAGCATTATCCGAGAAGTTCTCACTCATCACATTGTCTAAGACTTTGACCACGCGCTCTAACCAGCGGACTAAAGCGGTAGCATCTCCCTGACTTTGTATTTCTTGCTGCACCAGTTTAAAGGCCAGATTACGCAGGAACGAGCGGTCTTCATGACTTAACACCGAATTTTGTAACTCCGATTTAAGTTCTCTGCGCTCGCTATCATCAAGACGGTAATCCTTTATCGAGGCCTCTAACCAAGCTGACCATTTTTGTCGATTCATCTAGTTTTTCTCCTGATCATGACGACCAAAACGAGCAACGTGTTGATTCAGCATGGCAAGTTGCTGCACCACCTGTCCTGCTCTATCGTCGGAATCACCCATCATTTGCTGACGCTGATAACCTTCTTTGATTTCAGACCAACGAGAGCTTTGCTCAGCGGTCATATCACCGCGTAACTCAGCGAGCTTGAGTAGGTTTTCCTCGGTACCCGCTGCCAGTGTCTGCGCTTCGCCCTGATAATGGTCTTGAAGCAGCGTGTTCATCTCTTGGTCAGTCATCACCGATGATATTTTTTCCGCCAGCTTGTTCATATTTCGATATGAGCCTTGCAGCTTAAATGGCGGCTCAACACGATATTGATCCGCGGTTGCAGCTGACTTGATGTACTGCTGATTCACTTTCAAGACGATTTGTTGCGCCATGATCAATTTTTGCAAGGTCGTCACGATCTCGCCAGACTCGATTGCAGAGTATGAGTGGCTCATCTCACTGAGTGCGATATTTTCCCCTTCTGCCATTCTGACAAAACGGTACAAATCGTTCAGATCGCGTGTTGCTAAGGGCGCGAGAACACTGTTGGATGTCAGCGAGTTTTCGATAAAGCTTAAATCGAAGATTGCTTTTTGATCAGACAGCATGTCACCGAGGTTGTATATGTCCGCTCGGTTAGACAACATATCTGGGATCCGGAACGCTTCGCCCGTTTCTGTGTAAGGGTTACCCGCCATCACGACCGCAAACTTTTTGCCGCGCATGTCGTAGGTTTTGGTTTTCCCTTTCCACGTACCTTCGATTCGACGCGTACCATCACACAGTGAAATGAACTTCTGTAAAAACTCAGGATGGGTATGCTGAATATCATCCAAGTAGAGCAACACGTTATTACCCATTTCAAAAGCGAGGTTGATCTTTTCAATTTCACGCGCAGCGTTTTGATCTGGTGCATCCGCAGGATCAAGGGATGTCGCTTGATGACCAATAGACGGACCATTGATCTTCATGAACACCAAACCTAATTTGTGGGCAACATACTCAATTAACGTCGTTTTACCGTAACCAGGAGGAGAGATGAGCAATAGCATCCCCATTAAGTCGGTGCGCTTTTTGTCGCCTAACGTGCCCATTTGCTTGGCAAAGTTGTCACCAATAAGAGGTAAATAACTCTCACTGATGAGTTTATTGCGCACAAATGACGTCAATGGACGAGGTTTAAACTCGCTCAGGCGGAACTCCTCTTTTGCTGAACTCAGCAACTGAGTACGTTGGGATAAATAGGCCTCAAAATTCGGAACCACCGAGCTGCGGTGATGTTCGTTCCTTTGGATAAAATCATCCAGAACGAGCTCTAAACTGCCCTTGTTAATTCGAGCATGCTCACCCAACAGCCCCTCGACATGACACAGCAATGAAAAGTCGACGCTGCTTAACCTTTGCTCGGACAGAGTATTCACCACAGCAACCGTTGCTGCCTCGTACGCGAATGCCTGACCATATTGCTTTTTCGCAGTGTACGCACTTAACCACTGCTGGTGATCGTTAAATGACTCAGCAAAACTGAGCGATTGCGGTTGCCACCCTAAGCTGCGTCTGAATTGCAAATAATCCTCGCAAAGGGAAAGCGAGTCCTGACTCACTTCGATTTGCCAATCACGCTGACCTAATAACTGTGCGAGGTAGTCAGCGGCTTCATGTTGCTCACCGCCAAGGGAATCAACCAACTGTTTTTGCAGTGCTTGATATGCTTGTGACGCATTTAAATGCTCTCGCAATAACTTTGCGTTTTGCGCCTGTTGTTGATAGTGCTCGATTTTCTGCGCATCTTGTTCCAATAACCATAAGATGGCTTTCGAGCGAGCGGTTTGGCTGTAACGCAATAACCCAGCTTGCTGATAAACGGGCAGCACTTTGCGCAATATGTTAACCGCATCATGGTCGTGGATGCCTTTGACGTACCCTTCTCGATAACGTGGCGCCGCAAAGCGTTGAACCAGTTCGTTCAATTTATCTTCTTTCAACGCTTCATAAAGCTTGTCTAAGCTGTGTCCATCTTGATTGATAGACGCTTGATGCAAGATTAAATATGCCAGATATTCTGCTCGATAAACGTCTTCACTTTCTGAGGCCACATCCAAACGAGAAACGGTTTGCAGGTCGAGAAATGCACTGTCTTCCACCGTTTGGTAAAAGTCCGTGCCTGAGATGTGCAGTGCCAGTTCACCACTTTGGTCGACCAAGCTGAGGTCAAGTGGCTGCTGGTTCACGCTAAACCTATGTTTGCCCAAGCGCAGAACCGTACCACCCTTTTCGAAGATGTCTTGGTTATCTCGTAATGCACGCATGGATTGGTCTTGAAGCGACTTCAATTTAGAGTCGACACTGTCAGCTTTCACACTGTCGCCAAGCTCACGAATGGTCTGAGACAACTGTTGCAGCTTAAGCACCATAGCGTCAGTCGCAAAGTAACTGTTTAGCCCAGCAACATCATCGAATCGCTCCACGCGCTTTTCTATGCTGCTCATGGTGACGTTCGCCGCTTGGAGCAAGTTTTGAACCCGGCGCTGTTGGCCCGCGATGAGCTGCTGCTTGTGGTTATCCAACGTTGATTGGATCTCATCACGCTTAGAATAAATCTCGCTTAAGAACTGGTCGAAATCCGCGAAGCGCGACTCTAACTTATCCAGTTGTCCAACGAGCTTCGCAAGCTGAGTATCACAATCATCTGGTGTTAACGCTTGCTCCATAGCACTGCTGACCGATTGGCTGAGCAGCTTAAATTGAGCACTAAATTCAGCTTGGGCCTCTTCACTTTGTAAGCCTTTAGATTTCGCTCTGAGTTTCGCTGAAGCAGTATTAAGCAGAGACGTGACCTCTGTGGTGAGATCTAAGATCCGAGTGGCTTGTGTCGGGTCTTCTGTTTCGATGTCCGTGACTTCTTCGGTGACTATTTGCAGCTCATGACGGAGCGTTTCCACCTCTTCGCTAAGCTTTTGAATCTCCGCCGTTTTACTCACACCTTCGAGCTGTAATTCAATTTTTTGAATTTGCTTCTTGAAGGGGGTGTAAGCTTTTTCGTCCTGAAGAAGGGTAAGCAAATGCAGGTTAAGTGACTCGCGCTGCGCCTGTAACTCTTCAAACAAGCGATCAACCTGTACCTCGTCAATGTAATGCTGCTGACGGAGCGACATGGTCACGCCAACTTGCCCCTTCACATCACTCAGTAAGCTCAATAGCGTGTTCGCTTGTTCTTTGGGAGCCAATTTGATTTTGCCAATGAGCTCGGAAACCGCCAACTTTTGCTCTTCAAGACTGCTTGCAGCCTGTTTCTGTAGCTGTTGTACCTTGGCAAACTCATCGATGATCTTATCGGCGGTATCCATGAGTTCATCAATCGCACTGCCTATCCCGCAAGCGTAATCGTGATTGAGCCAAGTATAGTGATCCAGCGTTGAACGACACTGCTTTATCAGTACTTCATAGGCTGCTTGAGTCACCTCTTCACTCTGCGCTAGTTGGCAAATTGAGAGAACCGAAGACAGCGCTCGCACCAACTCCGTATTACCAAGGTTGAACAGTGGACTGCTGCCTTGGGCTTGCGCATTAAGCTTGGCGTAGTGCTCTGGCGTAGAAAATGGCGTGTCCCAAATTCTCATTGGATGAATGGTCGACGCTTCTTCATTCTCCGACAGTTGAAACACTAACCAGCGGCCATCTGGGTACAAACTGTAACCGTGGCTTTCCATTGGTGCTTCAAACTTCTTTTCAATCAAGTTGTAGGTATACGCAATGTAATGACCTTCAACGGCGTTAAAAAAGATATAAAGAATGTCTTCACCATTCGGTGACGTAATCTGCTGGAAGAACTTGAGCTGGTGAGATTCAAACGCAAACTGTTTATCTTCACCATTGGATAGAACATAACCTTTGGCATAGAGCACACCATGGTCTTCAGGCAAGGTTTTGGCGCTTCGCTCTAGCGCATCTGCCCTCACCACGGACTGAGTCACTGAATTGTACAGGAAGTATCGAGCGTGTTTTTCGCGGTTTGGTTTTATTCGCAGGGCGATCAAATCTCCGACAAACGCGTAATCGATGTGCGCATCAGCAACACTTTGATGAGGATCTTCAACCTCTTCTCGGTAAATACCTTTCCCATCTTTGGTGTTGTCTTCCACCTTGATGGTTAAGTCCCCACCGACACATTCAACAAACAGTCTATCTTGAATAGACACGTGCGGATGATCGCCAAGCACGTGGTCATCTCGCGTTGTTGGGATCCAATCAAAGTCATGCTGAGGAACGCTGGTCAGTGCATTTTGCCCCAAAGAATCAATGTACTCGATCGAATGAGCGTTGATCTGAAAACGAAAGACTTTTCTGTCTTCAGGCCGCATACCAATTTGAAAGGCGATATACAGCGTGCTTTCTTGACGAGAGATTTGAGAAAGCTTTGCGTCTCGATAATAAGTAAACAGTTCCGTCAATTCATGGGTAAAACGGGAATCGGATAAAAAACTGGATTCGAGTGGAAGGCGCTCTACACGGAACGTACCATCATTTTCATGGAGATGATAAAGCCCGAAGACATCATCAAGTGAAGGGGTCGCTTTCATCCCAACCTGCACATGATAGCCGAACAATAAATGCTGGTTTACCTGAGCCATATCGATTGGAATGCACTTAGCATCAGTTTGAACGTTGACCTTACCGATCAACGTAAAGTCTTGGCCGCCGAACGTCTCTTGGCGTTGTTGATTGAAAGATTGGGAGAGAGACTTTAGCTGGCTGCCTTGCTGCAACAAACGCGTCTTTAAAACATCGTATGCACCAGCATCACTCACCGCTTTTTGAGTCATATCTGACATGCTAATACCTATAAATCCCGCTTACAAAGAAGCGGGATTTTTTAGAGAGAATGAAAAGTTAAGATTTATCGCTGGTTGTCGTATTTAGCGAGCTTTGAATTTTCTTCATCAGCTCCGCAGCACCACCTTGTGAATTGAGTAAACTCGCGAGCGCGACATTACTTAAATCACTGCTTTTCAGTTCTGTGCTCTCTAACACGTCTTTGATGTCTTGTGGCAGGCTTCGGTTGCCATTCACATACTCTGAAACCAATGGGTTGAGCACCTCTGATTCATTAAACTTCGCATCAACGAGGGCCGAATCCATGATGGTGCGACGGATTTGCTCCATGCCTTCACCACCGAAGAGACGAATATCCGCTTTAGATAAGGCTTCGCCAAGAGCCTGAGCATTCGCTCCAACCACAGTTTTCTGAGCATCAATACGCGCCAATTCCAGATCTTTGTCTTGTTGCAGCTGCATAACCCACTTATCGTGCTCGCGGGTATGGTCGTCGTATTGCTGAGCGGCCTCAAAGCGAGCGGTTTGTGCTTCTGCTTCTGCCAAGCCTTTCGCTCTTAGCGCTTGAGCTTCCGCTTCACCCGCACTTTGCAAGATGTAAGCTTCTGCTTCGCCCGTTTCTTTGATCGCCAATGCACGTTCGCGCTCGACTTCCACTTCAGCTAAGCCTGTCGCACTGATCATTTCTTTTTCTGCTTGTGCCATACGTTCTTTCGCTGCTGCTTCGCGGTCTTTCGCAACAAACTCAGCTTCCGCACGCTTAGTCGTCACCACCTGATCCGCTTCTGCTTGACGTGTCTTCACTGCTAGCTCGTTTTCTGCATCGCGCGTTTTGATTTTCAGCTCAGCTTCGTTCTCGATTAAGACGCGTTCAGAGCGTTCGCGAGCGGCCTCTTTTTCTGCTCGAGCGGCAACCAGAAGTTCGATTTGCGCAGATTCCGCTATCGCCTCTGCTTCAGTCAATTTGATGCGCTTGTCTCGGTTAACGCGCTCATTCACGCGCAAGTTTTCGGTCTCTTCTTCTTCTCGAGCGATCTTGCGTTCAATTTCAACACGTTGGGAGCGAGTTTCTGCGACAGTCTTCATCGCTTCTTCTACTGTCGTCTCTTTCTGCATTTCTCGCTCAGCAACTTCGGCGGAGGTGCGAACTCGCTCAGTCTCAACAGATCGGTTGAGCTCTTCTTGTTGAATTGCCACTTGGCGTTGGTTTGCGATGCGCGTCATCTCAACTTCCATCTCAACACTTTCGCGCTTCTTAGATACTTCTTCTTCAGTTTCAAGTTCCGCTAGCTTGGTGATTCGCTCATATTCTTCACGTTTCTCCGCAGCTAGGGCTTCCTCTTGCGCTTTAATAATATCGATTTCACGCTGAGTACGGGCAATACTCTCTTTTTCTTGCTTATCAAGCTGTAAGCGGTTTGCTTCCGCTTCAACGTTTTTCTTCTTGATCGTTGTGCGTTCATCCTGACGAATCGCGTTGGTTTCCGTATTCTTTTGCGCTGTGATGGCAGAGATCTTACGGATACCTTCTACGTCAAGAATGTTGCCCGGGCTATGAGCGTCCAGCGCGGTTTGGTCAACTTTATCGATTACCACGTCGTAGATTTTAAAGCCGTCCATTTCGCTACCGATGACTTCAACAACGGCATCACGGAAAGCACGACGATTCGTTAACAGCTCTTCAAATTCAAACTGTTTTACTGCCGTTTTAAGGGCTTCGGAGAACTTAGGCTGGAAGTGCTCCTTTAGGCGATCTAGGTTAGAAGCATCGTGAGCAGTAAAGAGTTTTGCCACTCGGACAATGTCTTCTTCTTCATGATTCACACCAATGTAGAAATCAACTTTAAGGTCAGCACGAATGTTGTCTCGGCAATGGAGACCCTCATACTCTTCACCCTCTTGGTCTTTTCGACCACTTCGAACAACAGAAATCTTTTTTCGAGTAATATCCATAAACTCAAATCTGTTGATTACTGGCCATACAAAGGTACCAGTTAAGGACGCGCGTGTGGCGTGCAATCCATTGACAATTAATGCATCGCCTTCCCCTCGAACCTTTTTATATCGGGTGGTAAGAAAGACAAGAAGAATCAAAAAAATCCCGATACCAATTCCAAGGAATATCAGACTTGGAGAAATCTGCATAGCTGCTCCTTAATTTTCTAGCTACTGATTAATAATGTAATATTTTTTTTGTTTATTGAGAGAAACGATCACAACGTCGCTTCCATATTCAATGGGAAGATCGGATTCCAAAACCCGAGCGTCTAATAGAAATTCACTGCTGTTATGCTGAACCATAATTTCACCGCGTTGACTGTTCACCTCACAACTATGAACTCTTGCTTTCATTCCAATAAAATCAACCTTAGCGAAAGCTTTACTTTTATCAAAAAGTGGCGCCAAAGGGCTCAGTAACTTAGCGCTTATATACAAGGATAAGTAAAAATTAACTGGAATAGAGACAAGCTCCGTTACCGTTAAAAGCACGGAACTGAGGTGTTGCCCTAGGAAAGATGACGAATAAAACGACAAAGTAGTGGCGAAAAAGAAACTGACACACAAACCTACGGCCAAAGGCACTTTAGATAATATCGGTGGCAGTAACAGTCCACCGCTAAATAAGCTGCCTGACTCGAATAAATCGATATCTGCAACAGCCACATCTACCACATTGAACACGAGATCGATGCACATAATTAGGAGAAGAAAAACAAAAGGAACAAAGAACACATTTGTCGGGAAAGACAGTAATATATCAGTCATTACTAGCTGCAATATAAAATGGTGAGAATCATCACGTTATGGTAATGGATCCTTAATTAAGTTTATTTGCTTACCTTTTCTTTTGTGACTGACATCGCCAAATTTAATACCACCTGCATCACCAATCACTAAATCAACCAATACTAATATTTACAGCATCACATTATTGATTGATTTAAAATACAAATTTATTAGTAAAATGCTCTTTAAGGGCAGTATCAATATTGAATTAGAATATGTAAGACGCCATTTAATATTATTTATTCTTATCGCACTCGTTTTTTATTTAACCTTTCCTTTTTTGCCATTAGTTCCCTTTCCTCAAACAATCTAATGTCGATGATAAGGGCGCTCCCCCCTTTCTTTGCGGCTGACGACTGGTTAAAATGGACAAAATTGCGCACAAACTGGATAGAACATGGCAAAACTTACCCTTCAAGAGCAAATGCTGAAAGCAGGCTTGGTTAACGAAAAGAAACTAAAGAAAGCTAAAAAAGGCTCTAAAAAATCACGCGTTCAAGCTCGCGAAGTCAAAGCGGCGGTTGAAGAAAAAAAACGCGAACAGCTCGAGCGTGACAAGCAATTGAGTGAGCAACAAAACGCTGAACGCTTGAACAAAGAAATCAATGCGCAGATCAACCAATTGATCGAAACGAACAAGATTGATCTGAAAGATGGCGACATCAAGTACAACTTCACTCACGGTACACTAGTGAAATCACTCTACGTCGATTCACTCATTCGTGATCAATTGATCAAAGGTATCTTAGCCATTGCCATCGTTGGTGAGAGCTACGTGGTCATTCCTCGCCCTGTCGCAACCAAAATTGCGCAACGCGATGAATCTGTGATCATTGAACAAAAAGAACCTGAAGCAGATATTCCCGCCGAAGATGACCCGTATGCAGATTTCGTCGTACCAGACGATTTGATGTGGTAAGTCGATTTAGCCGTAAAATTCTTGAGTAAGGTCAAGCCCCTAGGTGGTTTCGGTAGTAGTAAGCAATCACACTAAAAGTTGAGGTTGCTTGACCTTTACTAGAATTTGGTTTCACCATTGCCTAGTTAGTTTCAAACGTTTGGCATTGGTTTGGGTCACCGGTTTGAAAGCCCTTTTTGAACCATGCGACTCGCTGCTCTGAAGAACCATGAGTAAAACTGTCTGGCTGTACACTTTGCCCTGCCATGGATTGTAACCGATCATCACCCACAGCACTTGCCGCGGCAATCCCTTCTTCCATGTCGCCAGGTTCTAGCAGTTTCATCTGGTTATTAACGTAGGCCCCCCAAACGCCTGCATAGCAATCGGCTTGCAGTTCAAGCTTAACGCTCAAATCGTTTGCCTGAACTCTGGAAGATTTTTGCTGCAGTCGGCGCACTTCGTTGCTGGTACCAAGCAGAGTTTGCACATGGTGACCAACTTCATGAGCGATGACATATGCAAAGGCAAAATCACCCGGAGCGCCAAGCTTTTTCAGCTCATCCATAAAGCTCAAGTCTAAGTATATTTTTCGGTCTGCCGGACAGTAAAACGGCCCCGTCACCGCTCTACCAACGCCGCACCCTGTCATTGTAGAACCGCTGTATAGCACCAGAGCAGGCTCAGAATAACCATTGGGTAAGAGATCGCTCCAAACACTTTCCGTTGTCCCGAGTATCGCCGCAACAAACTGGGCGTTCTCATCCGTCAACTCTTGGTTATTTGTGGGGTTGTTTGGCTGTTGGGTCGATGGTGGTGTACCCGCAATTTGTCCAACAAGGTTGCCGTCTCCCATCAGCGCCTGATAGCCAAAAAACAGAACACCACCAAGCAAAACCACTCGACCAACCTTACTTTTTAAAAGAAATGGCAGAAAACGGACTAACTGAGCCACCAACAAACCAGTAGAAGCAGCACCTCTCGGCCCAGGCTGTCCTCGGCGATCCTCTACGTTTGAACTTTTTTTACTATTGCGCCATCGCATGTTTTCCTCCAAGCACTTTGCTTTTTGTACTCTACATTGTGGGTCATTTTTGATGCTTCTGCCGAAACCGTTCATCTTCTGCTAACCATAAATACTCGGCTCAAGTGTCTAGAATCACCTAGACACTTATTTTTTTCATTACCCAGTTTGAGTCTACTGAGTAACATCGACCCCAAAATGCTCAGTGCACGTTATTTGGCTAGGTTGACCACCCGAGTCGTAGCCACAATAATCTTCGGTAAGTATGCTGTATTCAGCACGCGCTTCGGCAAGCTGCTTGATAAATTCCTCTTCAGTGACTTTCTTTTCTCGGTAAAAACTTGCGTAAGTTGGTTGGTTCATAAAGAAGCCTTGAGCCGTTCGCACTCTTGTTTCGTTGGGTGGAAGCGTGGTCAATTGATTCTGCATAATGCTTCCATCAGGCAAATGAACTTGATACAAGACACTGTCTTCTCCCATCAATGTAGTAGCAGTGTTTACTGTCATTCCAAATGCTTCATACGCACCAGCTAAACCACCATCACAATCCGATGCACTTTGATCAGCACTGAAGATTTTTTCGTTACCATTCGTACCACAGATGCCCGAGCCAATCACATCTGAGTCATCGGTACAGTCCTGAGCTAACTTTGGCGGATAGAGGAAGACATTACGCTGTTTAATGCTGTTTCCGATGACTTCTAAATGGATGAACCCTTTATAATGATCATAGCGATACGGCCAACTTGACGAAACATTCGGGTTCCCGTCGGCTCCTAAGAAAGTGTATTCTCCAACCCACCAGCCCTCTTCTCTCTGCCAAGCTTCAAAATCAAGCAAGTTGACAGCTTCTAAATCACAAGAGGATTGGGGAGAGAAAGTGGTTTCTTCCGTCGTGTCACTGTTACATGCTACTACTAAACTGCACGCGATAATGGAAATAATGGTGCGTGGATGCATAAAACCTCCTTGACTGGCCTATATTTGTTATCCGAGAACGCCAATGCAGATTTTATGCCCTTAAACGCATAACATGACCAAAGTTCCCACTGCCATGCTAGTTAACTGGTAGATTTCAGGAAATAATATTCAACTAAATCAATATTTTTACAGGTTTTCCGCATCAAAACGTGCTGTCCTTGCTTGAACTAAAGAGCAGTTCGTTTCTGCCATTAACTCCGCTAAAGTAATCGCTGGATTTTCACAAACTAGGCGAATTAATTTAGTTTCGAGCGGTTCAAGTTTGTCGCTGTGTTTGGTAAGACCAATTTCCAAGCGTTGAATTACAAAATGCAAACCTTCGGCTTCTTGTAAGCGAACTAAGTCCAGAAATGCCTTTATATCTAATGCATTGCCTTCAATTTTCCAATTGCGAGAGCGTCGTATCCGCTTCAATTGACACTTACACTGTGCCGCAATAATTTTGGCTCGCTTGGCATGCTCGCCACCGATGCGATGAATTAAAGATGGTAGTGGAATCGAAATCAAAGAATCTGTCATTTTTATCCCTCAACCATTGCGACATTGTCACTCACCCACTTCAACAGCTGTTTGGCCGCTTTGGATAGCACCTGATTCTGACGCACTATGTAGCCAAAGTCAGTGTTGGGAAAGCGAGGCAACGATGTCACTTTGCGTGAGAGCTTTAATCTAGGGTCGAGTGAGAAATCTGGCACAATCGCAGTCCCAAAACCGGCTTCAGCCCAATCAATTTGAGCTTCAACACTGCCCACTTCCATGACTCTGTGATTCGGCAATTGCAATTCTGGCAGCGCAGCATCAATCAGCTCACGCGTTCGAGTATCATGCCCAAGTAGAATCAAGGTTTGGTTTTCTGACGTGTTCTCTTTCCACTCGAGCAGATCATCACCAAAGGCGCACCAATGAATTTGGGTCAAAGGCGTGAAGTGTAATGGTTGGCTTTCTTTCTGAGCAATAACAAACCCAATATCAGCACGGGCACTTTTTACCAACTCTACCGCTTGTGATGACGTGGTGTTGAACAGCGCTAAGTCGATACCGGGATATTCGTTTTTGAATTGTTGGAATGGCTTGATAAGTAACAGGCGCGAGACAATATCGCTCGCCGCAATCGAGAGTGTCCCTTGCGTCAAATCGTTAATCGCATTGAGATCAGATTGACAAATTTGCAGTTCATTCAACATGTGCTGTGCGGTGTCTAACAAACGCTTCCCGGCTTGGGTCAATTGTACTGGGTTCCGTTCAATCAACTTAGCCCGCGTTGCTTGCTCTAGCTGTTTGATATGAAGACTCACATTTGGCTGCGTCATGTGCAGTTCAATCGCTGTTTTACCAAAGTGCTTTACTTCAGCCAAGGTGACGAATGTTCGCAGCCAGTTCAAATCTAACATAGACAATTATCCGATATGATTTTCTTATCAAGCTAATGAGTATAATTAATTTCTCTTATTCAAGCGAGCATCTTAAGCTTTTCCGGTCTGTTTTTGGAGAATGAATTATGTCGTCTATCGTTGTTGTGGGTGCAAACTGGGGTGATGAAGGCAAAGGCCGCATCGTTGACTTTTTGGCAGAGCAAGCTTCTGCAAGCATTCGTTTCCAAGGTGGTAACAACGCGGGTCATACCGTGGTGAACGACCTAGGTACGTTCAAGCTGCACCAGTTACCAAGTGGCGTTTTCAACCCTGACTGTTTGGCAGTTTTAGGTCCGGGTATGGTTATCAGCCCTGCGTCGCTGTCTGAGGAGATTGCGGAAGTTGAAGAAGCGGGCGTTAAAGTGAACATGTGCATTTCTGATCGCGCAACACTGTGTCTGCCTCTACACGCACTAGAAGATACGCTAGAAGAGCAACGCTTGGGCGACAAAGCATACGGTTCAACTCGTCAAGGTATTGCACCTGCATACGGTGACCGTGTGATGAAAAAAGGCATCCTAGTCGGTTGGTTGAAGCAACCAGAAGTTCTAGTAGAACGCATCAAGTTCTGGATGGAGTGGAAACTTCCACAATTGCGTGCCCTTTACCCAAGCTTCGAATTTGAACAAACCGCTGAAGAGATGGCGAACTGGTTACTAGAAGTATCTGCACCTTGGCGTGATGCCATCTGCAACGTAACGCTGCCATTAAAAGAACTGCAAGCAAAAGACCAAACTCTACTATTCGAAGCGCAGCTAGGTGCGGGTCGTGACCTTGTTTACGGTGAATACCCATGGACAACCTCTTCAAACGTTGTGTCTATGTACGCAGGTATCGGTAGCGGTCTTCCTACTCTGCGTCCAGAGCGCGTTATTGCAGTCGCAAAAGCGTTCAGCTCATCAGTAGGTACTGGTACGCTAATCACTGCAATGGAAGAGCAAGATGCATTCCGTGAATTAGCGGGTGAGTTCGGCGCAACAACAGGTCGCCCACGTGACATGGGCTACTTTGATGCAGTAGCGACTAAGAACGGCGTTGAGCTTCAGGCTGCGACTGAAATCGCACTGACAAAAGTAGACTGTCTGACAGGTCTTAACGATCTTAAAATCTGTGTTGGTTACGAAGGCGAGCACAGTGAGAACCCAATTTGGCCTCAAACAGCATCGCTTGCGCCAATCTACGAGAAGATGGAAAGCTGGAGCGAAGACATTACTGGTTGTCGTAAATTTGAAGAACTACCAGTCGCGGCACAACAATACGTTCTGCGCATTGAAGAGCTGATGGGCGTACCAGTGAAGATGGTATCGGTTGGCCCTGGCCGTGAACAAATGATCATGCGCTAAGACGTTTAAAAATTGCCTACATCTATACCCGAGTAACCTCAAGGTGCTTGGGTATATAAATAAGTTGAAATTAAACAATTGTTAAACAAGCTACCGTAACCACTTACTTGTTAATCAAGCACACAGACCAAGTTAAATGGTTGATTTAATGTTCTTTAAATGATGAGTTGATCACGATTTACATCTGCGAATAGGTGAAGTTGTACTCAAAAAATTTATTGTTCTGTTTTTAGGATAGGTGATGCTTCCCCAACATCTAACCCAAAACAGGTGATACCTATGAGCAAAACGTTTCTCCGCATCAGCGCAATCGCACTCGGTTTGAGCATGAGTGCTTTATCCATGGCCAATACTGACCTGCCAAACATCAAGATCCTAGCAACTGGCGGCACTATCGCTGGCGCAGGGCAATCCGCAACTGAATCGAAATACACTGCAGGTCAGGTCGGAGTAGATTCACTGATCAACGCGGTGCCTAGCATGACCAAAATTGCAGACATCTCTGGTGAGCAAGTGGTGAGTATTGGCTCTCAAGACATGAACGATGAAGTCTGGTTGCAGTTAGCCAAACGCGTAAACGAATTACTCGCCCAAGATGATGTCGACGGCATTGTGATTACTCATGGAACAGACACACTCGAAGAGACCGCCTATTTCCTTGATTTGACGGTAAAAAGCGACAAGCCCGTTGTGATCGTTGGGGCAATGCGCCCTTCAACTGCAATGAGTGCTGATGGTCCAGTTAACCTTTACAACGCCATAGTGACCGCAACGGATGAAGATTCTCAAGGTCGAGGCGTTTTAGTCGCGATGAACGACACCATCTTTGATGCGCGAGACGTAACGAAAACCAACACAACCTCAGTTAGCACCTTCCAATCACCGAATTTTGGCCCGCTCGGTTACATCCACAACAGCGATGCGAAATATCAAAGAAACCCAGAACGCAAACACACTACTAGCACAACCTTCGACGTTTCCAAGCTCGATAAACTGCCACAAGTGGGCATCGTTTATAACTATGCCAATGCGTCGAGCTTACCTGTCAAAGCGTTCATCGATGCTAAATTTGATGGCATCATCAGCGCTGGGGTCGGCAATGGTAACTTGTACCACACAGTGTTTACTGAGTTAGCAAAGGCAAGTAAAGACGGTATTGTCGTCGTTCGTAGCGCTCGCACGCCATCAGGTGCGACTACCTTAGATGCCGAAATTGACGACGACAAATACGGTTTTGTTGCATCAGGTACCCTGAATCCGCAAAAAGCACGTATTTTGCTCATGCTGTCGCTAACACAAACTCAAAACTACAAAGACGTGCAGAAGATGTTTCAGCGCTACTAGTCCACCAGCTTTATGCCTATTCAGTAAGTAACTATTCTGTAAATAAATAACTATTCTATAAATAACTATCAACAGTAAAAATCTGAGGAGGCGCTGAAGCCTCCTCCTATCGTGACCTTTTAACTCTACTACTTAACCAAACAAACGGCGCTTCATTCCTGCTTTCTCAAGAATTCGTGTGGTGATTTCTTCCACCGATAAAGACGAGGTATTGATGTACGGAATCGCCTCTCGCCTAAATAACGCTTCGACTGTATTAAGCTCCAGTTTGCATTGCTCAGTGCTCGCATATTCACTGCCCGATAATCGGTTTTCACGTATCTCGTTCAAACGTTCAGGGTTAATGGTTAAACCAAACAACTTGTGGCGATGAATCTCAAACTCGGGCAACAAGCGCATCATCTTGACGTCTTCGGCAATAAATGGGTAATTGACCACACGTAAACCAAACTGCATGGCCATGTACAAGCTGGTTGGCGTTTTTCCACTGCGAGAAACACCAAGGAGGATGATATCGGCCTCATCTAAACCTTTTAGTGTGATGCCATCATCATGTGCCAATGTGTACTCTATCGCCGCAATACGATCAAAGTAAGTATCCGAATCTTTACTGACACTGCGAGAACGCTGCATCTTAGGTTGTGGTTCCATTTGAATATCATCTTGCACCTTCTGCACAATATTCTCTAACACGTCATAACTGAAGGCTGGGGCTTTAAGCAGCATTTCGCGTATCTCTGGCACCACAATGGATAAAAAGACCAAAGGCTTCACTCCACCCCGTTGGTAGGAGATCTCGATTTCTTTGATGACATCGGCAACTTTGTCCTCACTTTCGACAAAAGGGAAGGTTTTTTCATTAGGAATGAATGAAAACTGCCCTAAAACAACATGGCCTAATGTCTCACATGTTATGGCCGTTCCATCAGAAACATAGAATACATCACGACTTTGGCTTTTTATCTGCATTATTGTTTATTTTTCCAAATTCATTTGAGTAGGATGGTTTACATAATATTAATAAATCAGTTTGGCTTGCAATTACGTTCCCCGCAGCTTTAAAAATTTTTCGGAGTTTTTTTAAGCCAGCACGTAATCGTTTGCCTTTATATCAACTAAGAAATGCGTTGAACCATGTTTGCGTCGGGAAAGTCGTTTAAGCCCTAGTTGGGAAGTTGTAGTTAGCGTTCTTTAACTGCAATGGTTGCTGTAGCTGTGATGGCTGCGTAAACCCGATACTTCCTCTTTATGACATTGACCTGCAAGGATGCATCACCACTGCTCAAGGTTGGTATTAATCCCCTACAAAGCTGCAATGTTTCTGGAGAAAGACATGCAAAAGAACACCCTCTGGTTTAATGGCCTATCCATGGATGATGTCGACAAAGTCGGCGGTAAGAATGCTTCACTTGGCGAAATGGTATCGAACCTAGCTAATGTTGGTGTGTCAGTGCCAAACGGTTTTGCGACCACCTCCCATGCGTTTAATCAATTTCTCGATCACGAAGGCTTGGATGAGCGTATTCACCAACTTCTTGATGAGCTCGACGTTGAAGATGTAGAAGCCCTACGTGAAACAGGTGCGAAGATCCGACAATGGGTATTAGAAGCCCCGTTTCCTGTGGACCTTGAACAGGATATCCGTGATAACTACAAAGAGCTAACAGACAATCATCCTGAGATTTCTGTTGCCGTTCGCTCTTCTGCAACAGCAGAGGATCTTCCGGACGCGTCATTTGCTGGTCAGCAAGAGACATACCTAAATGTAAAGGGCATTGATGCCGTTCTAGAAGCGACTAGACACGTTTACGCTTCTCTGTTCAATGACCGTGCAATTTCATACCGGGTACACCAAGGTTTTGACCACCGTGGCATCTCGCTATCGGCTGGCATTCAACGCATGGTCCGCTCGGATAAAGCCTCATCCGGTGTTATGTTCACCCTAGATACCGAATCTGGCTTCGACCAAGTGGTCTTCATCACCTCTTCTTGGGGCTTAGGTGAAATGGTGGTTCAGGGCGCGGTTAACCCCGATGAATTCTACGTTCACAAGCCAATGCTAGAAGCGGGTCAACACCCTATTGTTAAGAAGACCTTCGGCTCTAAACAGATCAAAATGATCTACTCAAATAGCCAAGAGATCGGTAAACAAGTTGAAATCATCAATACCTCAGTAGAAGAGCGTCATGCCTTCTCTCTGAACGATGAGGAGATCAAAGAGCTAGCAAAACAAGCGATGGTCATCGAGAAGCACTACCAGCGCCCGATGGACATTGAGTGGGCCAAAGATGGTATCGATGGCAAGCTTTACATTGTACAAGCGCGCCCAGAGACAGTCTGTTCGCAAAACGAGCAAAACGTGATTGAACGCTACGAGCTAAACAACAAAGCAGACGTTTTGGTTGAAGGCCGCGCCATCGGTCAGCGTATCGGTAAAGGCCCAGTGCGTTTGGTGGATTCTCTAGACCAAATGTCTTTAGTACAAGAAGGCGATGTGCTGGTAACTGACATGACTGACCCTGATTGGGAGCCAGTGATGAAGAAAGCGTCTGCCATTGTCACCAACCGAGGCGGACGCACTTGTCACGCCGCGATCATCGCCCGTGAACTCGGTATTCCTGCTATCGTAGGTTGTGGTGACGCCACTCGTAAGCTGACAAATGATGAAACCGTTACTGTGTCTTGTGCTGAAGGCGAAACAGGTTACGTTTATCAGGGTGAATTGGAGTTCGAAATCAAACGTTCTGCGGTTGATGAACTGCCAATGCTTCCAACCAAAGTGATGATGAACGTGGGTAACCCAGACCGTGCCTTTGACTTCGCGCAGATTCCAAATGAAGGTGTGGGCCTTGCTCGTCTTGAGTTTATCATCAACAAAATGATTGGTATCCATCCGAAAGCGCTACTTAACTTCGATGCACAAAGCGATGAGCTAAAAGCAGAAATCAATGAACGTATCCGTGGCTACAACGACCCTATCGATTTCTATGTTAGTAAGCTAACAGAAGGCATCGCGACCATCGCATCGGCATTCTGGCCAAAACGTGTAATTGTGCGTATGTCTGACTTTAAATCAAACGAGTACAGCAACTTGGTTGGCGGTAAAGGTTACGAACCACATGAAGAAAATCCAATGTTGGGCTTCCGTGGCGCGTCTCGTTACATTTCTCCAGTGTTTGAGGACTGTTTCGAGCTAGAAACTCAAGCAATCAAACGCGTTCGTAATAAAATGGGGCTCAAGAACGTTGAAATCATGATTCCATTCGTTCGTACACCAAGCGAAGCCGCTTCCGTAATTGATTTGCTGGCGAAGTTCGATTTACGTCGTGGCGACCAAGGTCTTAAAGTCATTATGATGTGCGAGCTGCCATCAAACGCAGTCCTTGCTGAAGAGTTCCTAAAGTATTTTGATGGCTTCTCTATCGGTTCTAACGACATGACTCAACTCACACTAGGTCTTGATCGTGACTCAGGCGATGTTGCCCATCTATTCGATGAGCGTAACCCCGCAGTGAAAGCCATGCTGCAAATGGCGATCGACGCTGCAACCAAAGCAGGCAAATATGTTGGCATTTGTGGTCAAGGCCCATCCGACCACGATGACCTGGCAGAATGGTTGATGGAACAAGGCATTAGCTCGGTATCATTGAACCCAGACACGGTTATTGATACTTGGCTCAAACTAGGTAACGTAAGTAAACCGCTCTAGTTCAAGAATCTAGCCCTCAAGCCACTGAGTTTGAGGGCTTTTTCTTTGCTTGCGTATACACAAAACTGCACGAGTTCGTGACAACAATCCCAATCAATTGAGCCCATCAATTCTCCCAGCTAAAGTTTTCACCTAGAATAAAAAGAAACCACCTCATAAAAGAATGGATTTATGAAAAAACCTCTCGCTCTAATCACTGTCTTAACCCTGCTCGCCTCTCCCGCTTATGCCGACTGGGATGAGATTTCCAATAGCCTTTCCGATCTGGGTGACGCTGTTACTGGTACTGCAAAGGAAACTTGGGACAGCACCAAAGAATTCTCACAACAAGCTTGGCAAGACTTCACTAACTGGTCAGAAGGAGCAATCAACACTGCTGGCGAATGGACCGATGCCAGCATTGAGACCAGTAAAGAGTGGATCGACAAAGCTGACAGTAAAATTGTTGATCTTATGAAAGGCGATACACCAGAAGAGGCTCGTCAAGCGATTGACCTTATGGCGGACAGCACCCTTCTGAAGTTGTTTAATGAGAAGCCAGAAGCTAAAGCGCTGTACGATAAAGCTTACGGTTATTCTGTATTTGATTCACGCAAGCTGTCACTGCTGTTTCATACTAACTCTGGCTCCGGCGTTGCCATCAACAAATCAACCAGCCAACGTACTTACATGAACATGTTTGGTGCAGGCGTTGCACTCGGTGTTGGCGGCAAGTTTTACCAACAAGTGGTGTTTTTTGAGCAGGAAGCTGACTTCAATACCTTTGTCGAAGAAGGTTGGGAAGCATCAAGTGAAGCCTCTTTAGTTGCGGGTGAGGATGGCGAAGAGATGACAGCACAATTCAATAGTGGCGTCGCTGTATATCAGCTAAACACCACGGGCTTACTGGTTGATGCCAACCTCTCGGGCTCAAAATACTGGGTAAATAAAGAGCTAACAGACTCACAGTAATTACGCAGACACAACAATTTTTAAGGGAGCACCGTGCTCCCTTTGCTTAATTTGATACCTGTTTTGTCGTCTCTGCCAACCCAAACGAGTCAAGAAACCTCTTGCCGTACATTGTTACACTTGCAAAATTTCTGCTCTGTCCAATTCGGTTGTACTCGCTTGTTCGAGCAAAAAGTTCGCAATATCACGATTATTAGAAACCCTAGGAATTTTCTGTTGACTGTCGACTTGCTTCTTATTCTGAGAAAAGTAATGACAAAATGAACGCTCTTTGAGTCTTGTCACTATCGGCGCACTTAACTCCCCCTTACTACGAAACGCCTGATAAAACGCACATTGTGAAATTAATGCTTTATCAAGCTCTTTCGATAAAAGCGATAGATTGACCTGTTCATTGTCAGGTAACTCAATAAACCATTGGTGATAAAACAGCTTGGTGTCATTACCAATTGGGCTTGGTGCGACCGTAAATTCATGGACACTAACATTCAATTTCTTCGCTACCTGACTCATCACCAACTCGACGTGCTCGCTACGGATATGTTCTCCCATGATATTTAGCTCATGTTGCATCCGGCCGCATACCACAATACGGTAAGGGTTAATGGAAACGAATCTCACTATATCGCCGACACAATATCGGTATAAGCCTGAGAACGTAGAGATCAACATAACGTAGGCTTGATCAAGCTCTACCTCTTGTAAAGATAGAGAAGTAGGAGCTTCATTATGAAACTCATTCAGTGGGATAAATTCAAAAAAGACGCCATTATGACTATCGATCAACATACCATCTTCCTCCAAATCTTGTAGAGCAAAGAAGGCTTCAGAAGAACCATAAAACTCTCGAACAGTCACCTTATGACCCAACATCTTTTCTATTGCGGGTAAGTAAGATTGGTAACGGGTGCCAGAAGAAAAAAAGGTATCAAGGTGGGGAAATATATGATCTAAACACTCAGATCCAGACGCTTTTTGGCAAGCTTGTAAAAACACAACTACCCAAGAAGGAAAACCGACGATGACACGAATATCCTTAGCAGCAATAGCTTCGCGAGCAATCTGTAACATCATTTCTTCATGATCAGGTATGTCTAAGGTTTCCTCCGCGGGTATCACCCCTTTAAATAGCATTTTGGGTAGGTGTTTACGAATTAACCCAGACAACCTCCCAATCGGGAAATCATTCATAGAATCGGTTTTACACGAACCCGTTAGGCCAATGTGATTGGAGTACACTAATGATTTCTTCTGACTGATCAAAGGGTATAAATGCGCCATTTGCATTGAGCCTAATAATTGATTCGTCAAGCTGTCTTTTGTCACGGGTACATATTTGATTTCCCCCGTTGTGCCTGATGTGCATGCAAAATAGCGCGGCTTACCCGGCCAAAGTATATCCGCTTCTCCTTGAACAATTTTCTGCATATAGGGTGCAACCGTTTCATTGGTCTGAATAGGAACAAGTGACTGAAAATCTTTAATAGTACGTATGTCGGAAAAATTATATTGTTGGCCAAATTCAGTTTTCCGCCCTGATTTTATCAGTGTTTTAAATACGTTATCTTGACCGATAATAGGGTCATTAAGAAGTTTTTTATATTTTCTCTTAATTTGAGCATATCTAAGGGTATGGATAAGTTTCACGGTTTATTCCTTATAATTAGGGTAAGAGTATTTAAATGTTCCGTGTAACAAAAAGGTTATCGATAATACAATGTTGAATACCGTTTAATTTTTGAGATAAGATGATTTAGAAATTAAAGTGCAGCATACTGCGATAATGTAAATTTGAATTTTTCTTTTAGAACACAATGATATTCTTCGTCTTTCTTAAGTCGTTATATTCTTATCTATTCCAAACAGTAACCTCTTGTCACTTTGATAATATCAGACAAGCAAATAATAAGTATATAGCCTCATAATAAAAAATATTATCAGGACCTCCTTATTTTTGACCAATCTATTATTAACCATGGCAGACTCATATTATTCATTACGATAAAAGAACGACTCACTTGAAGAAAACCTGCATTTTGATTAACAGTTGAAAACAAGAATTCCTTATTGTAGTTTGGCGACCTCTGCCGTAATAAAAGCTAGATAATTACAATTCTAACAGTAAGTTACCGGCCATTATATTTATGATGCCCATCAAAAACCTGTAAGGTTCACTTGACTAGAACACGCAGTCAAATTACCGTTCAAGGTTATTTCTTATCACTTTTATTACGTTATCAACCTGTGAGTTAGATAAAAATAATCCAGACTTTTCAGGAGTTTAAGACTACGCCAATGAATTTAACCAATAACCAATCCGTAAATGAAAACAATAAGGGCAAACGACTACAAATTTACTGTTATGGAACCAGCCTATTATTTTTCTTGTTTGCATTATTTTATTGCCAACTACTGATATATCTATCTAGAAAAAGTGTATTTTTTGAGGTAAGCGTATCAATAGGATTAATTATTATTGCACTGCCTTTTTTAAAAAAAGGAGAAAACTTTCACACTGTTAAACGTTTGTTAATTATAGAAACATACTTTAACTTTATTTGTATTGCACTTAAGTTAACTTCGTTACTAGAAATAACGCGTTTCTCCACCCTATTTGATTGGATGTTTTTGGTCTTTTTTATCCTTCAGATAGGTGGATTTATCGTTTTTCAAACCAAAGAAAAAGCTTGGTTAAGCCTGCCATCAACAATTTCAATGAGCATTGCCATTTTCTATTGGGCTTATCAGTGCGTTGGTCAAGGGAGTGGACTAGGGAGCAATAATGAAATTTATTTTTGGGGTTCTGATGTCCCGCTCTATTTACAATGGACTTATGGTTTTTGGCTGTTAACCCTTGTTGTGATCCAATACGCCAGTGCGCTGCCAAAATTAACCTTTTTGCTAGTTCACTTAGCGTCCTATTGCGTGGCATTAACTTCCAGTGAATTTTTTCATGCAAGAGTGCTAACCGCCTGCCATTTATTTGTACTGAATGCCTTATTTGTTTTTGCAGCACAAGATTGGATCAATCAACATTTTGCGAGTATCAACCACTTGACCACGTTTAAAACAGGAAAAATACCACACTACATTCTGGCTCTGGCGCTAAACATAGGCACAATTAGTTGTACTTTACTTTATATTTTTAACGAGGCTTAAACCTATTTTTTGAAGCGAAAGGATACCGTTATGCGTTATAGTCTTGTTCTCCAAACACGACAAAATAGACCGGGATTACAAGGACCATGATCAGACACATTCTACTCATCAAGTTTAAAACATCTGCCACCGATGAAAAAATCCAACAACTGATGGGGCTATTCGAGGCCATGCCAGATAAGGTCGAAGGTGTAAGCGAGGTTGAGTGGGGCAAAAACAACAGCCCAGAAGGTAAAAACAAAGACTACACACACGTTGTAATGATGACGTTTGCAGATGAAGCTGGTCGTCAAAACTATCTGCCTCACCCAGAACATGACGCATTGAAGGACATATTTAGGCCATTGCTCGAAGACATTATCGTGTTCGATTACAAGATTTAGTGTCGGTTACTGATATATCGGCTCGCGTTTTCTGTTTACAAATACCTTAGACAAACGACTGGCATGGACCACGTAACTGAGCAAAAAACTAATAAAATCAAAAAATAAAATTCCAAAAATAGAGCATTAGATATAACAAAAAACTAACAAAGAAAGGCTATTCAGCATTAATACTCCCACTCCTGCCATAGGTAGCGATACTCAAGTAACCTCGAGATGCTTGGTTTAGCGCGAATGATTTGGTTTGTAAACCTGACGGCGACTTGAAGGTCTAGTAGATCACAATCAAGAATCGACAACAAAGCTTACAAGCTAAGAGCCATACTATTCGCGAAAAGTGCCCTTTGGGAGTGTGTCATTGACTCTTGTTTTTGTTAATGATTCCTGTTAGTGAATAGCCCTCCATCAAGAAACTTGGAAATAACAGACTATCACGCTCTGTTGTTCTCCTTGCTTACGTTCGGTAAACAGGGAGCAATAACTGCACTCTCACTCCTGCATCTTGAAGCCATTTGGGTATATACAATTAATAAAACTTAAAAAGTAAATCAGCAAAGGCCTCAACATTATGATGAGTTTAATATTTCTAATACTTCTCGGCGCTATGACAAGCGCATTTCTTGGTAAAAAGGGGCTCAGCTACACGTGCTTTGCCGTTTCCATACTTCTTAGTTTGTATTGGTTTAACCACCATGCAACAGATAGCTTGTCAATTTTGTTGTAGGAGGGTAAACCATTGAATAATAAAACTATAGATACGCTCAATACTCTTGGACTTTTGGGTATGACACTTGTTTTACTCGCTGGTTCGGTTCTGCAGTTTACCTTGGGAGAACTACCTTGCCCGCTGTGCTTATTACAGAGGCTAGGATTTGTGATGGTTATGTTTGGATTTTTGCTCAATGTCGTTTTCGGCGTTGAACAAAAACACTACGGTATCGTGCTTGTTGGCGCCTTATTTGGTGTCGCCACATCGCTAAGACAAATATCACTGCATGTGATACCAGGCACTCCTGGTTTCGGAAGCCCAATTCTGGGCATGCACTACTATACTTGGGCATTCGTCATCTTTTGCATGGCTATTGCAGGTGTCGCCCTACTTCTCATTCTATGGAATACCGAGTACTCAAATAAGAACTACGAAATGAGCACATTTGGTAAAAGTGTTTGTTTGTTGGCCATCGTAGCGGTTTTGATCAACGTCATCTCAACGTTTGTCGAATGCGGGCCATTTGAGTGTCCAGCCGACCCCGTCAGCTATTGGCTGCTTGAAATGTTCAAATAACACTCAGTATTACCGAGTCAAATCTCGGATACGAATAGCGGAAAAACGCGAAAGCCCTAGAGCACTTCACTCTAGGGCTTTTTATTATAAATAAACTTATACCCGATTCTTTATTCAAACCCACTTGAGCTTTACGTCACCACCATTCATGCAAACCAAATCATTCTCGTAAAGCTAAGCACCTCACGGTGACACGGGAATCGTGTAATTTGTCTCTAACATGTGCAAATACTATGTAAAAGCCCAAAAGTTTTTCTTTTTTTATATATAAAGTCGCGCATTAGAAACCATTATCTATAGTTAAAAGGATTGAAATCATAGAGTAAGGAAGGAGCTCCTCATGATGACGTTAATTTTTTTACTGTTGTTCATCGCAATGCTATGCGCGTTTTTAGATAAGAAAGCAGTGGGCTACGCCTTCTTTGCTTCCTCAGTGATCATTGGTTTGTATTGGTTCAATCATCACGCCACCGATACGCTTCCAATCCTGCTATAAAAGGGACCGCACATGAATCGAAACTACCTAGCTTTTCTTAATACACTTGGTTTACTTGGCATGACTGCCATTCTGTTGATTGGTTTTGTGCTGCAGTTTGTTTTGAATGAACTGCCCTGCCCGCTGTGTCTATTGCAACGTATTGGCTTCATAATGATCATGTTTGGTTTATTGTTGAACGTGGTCTACGGCCCGCAATCACGACACTATGGGGTTGTACTAATCGGGGCACTTTACGGCGTGGCAACGTCATTGCGACAAGTATCTCTGCATGTGATTCCGGGCACGCCCGGTTACGGTAGCCCGATCCTTGGCATGCATTACTACACTTGGGCGTTTGTCTTATTCGTTACCACTATCTTGGTGGTCGCAGTCATCCTCATGCTTACCAATAAAGGTGAGTCGTCAGCCCCTTACGAGATGACTAGTCTCGGGAGAGTTTCATGCCTGCTCGCCATCTCTGTCGTGGCACTTAATGTGATTGGCACGTTTGCCGAGTGTGGTCCTTATCAATGTCCAGATAACCCAGAGAGCTACTGGATGTTTAATTAACGAGCCATGGCAAGCAATCCGAAGCAGCTCCAACCGCCAAGATGGTCTTGAGTCAGCTCTAAACCATGTCGTTGATGGTTAACACACTTAGCTAAAAGGAAAGTTATTCTCTGTTTTATAAATCGGATTGTCTATTTCCCTCCCCTTTCGTTAAAAGAGGTCACACTAGTGGCCTCTTACTGCATGCGTATAAATATTGCTACCTTCGCCCCCTTGACCCAGTTGTATAATACCCTTTCGAAACGTATTTATTACCAAACCTAAAACTCTCGTAATGAAAATAAACAGCAGCAAATGGGTTGGCGTGTCAACCGGCGCACTCTTTTTAATCGGCATACTCTTGCTCTTTGGCTCAACCGTTCATGAGACGTGGTACAAGATGCCAGTGGAGGCCGTAAACAGCATCGCGTTTACCTTATCTTTCGGCCTAGGGTTCAATCACTTTTTTGCCTACGCCTTTGCACTAGTAGTAATAATAACTCTGTTCTACTTTGGATACGCAATTGGTTGCTATCTCCATAAAAAAACCAAGTAAACATCTCAAAATTAAGACGAGATCACGGTAAAAACTAGCACTTAAGCATTAGTTTTTACTCGTTATATTCTTTGTTCGCCCAGTTTTTATGTGGACATATTGAGATCGGAGCATTTTCCCGAAAACCGAATAGTTTTATACAACTTCGCCTCATAGAATGGTTTATAAAACGGCAGTAGGTATCGAGCAACTTTATGAAATGTAGTGTAGCTTGAAGACGAGAGAGACGCCCGAAAAAGCAGATATGCATCGAACTTTATATTTCAATCGATGCTATTTATTGTTTCTCACGTTCTTCATTCGCACGTCTCTCATACCGACTCTTCTCTCTAGCTGCCCATTATTTGCTGTTTCTTTGAGACGTAACTATGGACAGAACGCAGTTCACCAACATTTTTATACGCGATTACACTCGCTCAACAAGTTTAGGGATTTTCATTACACTCATCGTTTGTGTAATCAGAGAGGTTGATTACATTGTATACCTTCCTTACATATTCTCCGCGGTACTCAGTTTTACCTACCAACGTGTGGGTAAATTGTCAGCTCTCGAACAAAAACAGCATCCGGTTGTTGTCTCACTGATCCTTGGGTATACCCTAACTTTTTACTTGTACTACCTATTAGGCGGACACTTTCTTTTTTCTTCCCTGGCCACCGTCAATATTCTTCTCACTTTAATGGAGTTTGGTGTACTTTGGTCATCAATCACATACATACTATCAATGCTAATTTGCTTTAACATTGACTTGATAACCTCGGGTAGTAATCCGTTTAAACTGCAAGGCTTTAGTGAGTTTTCCATTCGGAGTGCGTTTTTTTACTTGTTCAATTTTCTGATTTACAAGGGTTTGTGCTCAGTAGAGAGTCATTTTCGCAGCGCTTGGAAAACGCAATATGAACAAGTTGAGAAGTTAGAACGGCTGCTCGAAATAGATGAACTAACAGGTTGCTACTCCCGCTTCAAAGGCAATCAGCTGATAGATCAACAGATACAGCATGCTCAACCGTTCACTCTGTTGTACATAGATTTCGATGGCTTTAAGGCGGTGAATGACGAGTTTGGTCACGACGCCGGAGACAAAGTATTACGTATCACGTCACGACGTATCTTGAACATATTGTATAGAGGCCAATTCGCCATACGAATTGGCGGTGATGAGTTTATTCTTTGCCTACCAGAGTTTGAAAGTACAAAGGATTTAGAACAGTTTCAATCTTTGCTGCATCAAGTATGTAGCGCTCCTATTTTTATCCATTCTCAAAACGTTCACATCAGTTTAAGTGTTGGTTTGGCTCGGTTCCCTTACGAGGGAAGATCCAGTGATACCTTAATCCAGCACGCAGACCAAATGATGTACCTCACTAAAAGATCAAAAACATAGAGTTTTGGTTCATTCCAAACCACTTCGAAGTAATTAAAAAATAATGGGTCCAGGACGTAGATATATGGTTAGCAAGTTAGAATTTTCGCACGCGGTTGCTGCTATTCGAAAAGAGAGAGGCTTAACTCAAGGTCAATTAGCCGATGAGTTAGCAAGAAGTTACAGCGCCTTTGAGAGTTTAAACCAACCAACGCTAAGCCAATGGGAAAGTGGGAGGGTCACACCTAGCTTGTTAAAGCGACTCGCTTTCTCTCACTATATAGGCGAACAGTACCAATACACTTCAAGCGAATACAAACGCATCAAAGCCTCACAAAGTAAAAGCATTTATCTGAGCTTTAAAGACATTGTCTACCAATACCAGGTTACCGATATCAAAAGCTGCTCCCTCAACCAAATCAGCGTACCAGAATATGAACAAATCGACACGGTTCACAAGCAACTAATCACTCCTGGTGGTGTGGAGGACACACTTAACCAATTTGACGAATCACCCAGCAAGGCACGGCTTTACTACTGCAAAGGTATGCTGGTAGGCCATCTTATTTATCAAGAGCTGAGATCTGAATTTAGGATTCTCAGCTTTTGGCATTTAGGAAGGTCAATTTTGAAGTTTTTAGTTTCCGACATTCTACACATAATGGGCAATGCCATCATTCACTTTCCCGTTCACGAACCTGTGATTAAACAACTCCTATTCGACATTTTTGTACAGGATTTCTACCACCATCGTCGTGTCACGTTTTTTAAAGCGACCGCTACACAAATATTCGAAAACCCCATGGTAAAGCATTGTTTTGACGGTTTTTTAGATCTGGTGCTTTATCGCTTCCATCAAGTAGGAAATGAATTTATGCAATCTCGACAGGAGGCCCACTCATGATGAACAGTAATACAATCAACAACACAATTCTTCTTTTTACCTTTAATAATGTTCAAGGCCGAGGGTTACAAAAAGCGATTGAGCAACAACTTGGGCACCCTGTATTACTGGCAAAAGGGGCCGAAATCGACCTATCTTCTTATCAAAATGGGCATTATGTGGCGATCGTTGATAGTTCCTTACCTGATCTTTCAAAAGTCAAAACGACACTCGGCGGATTAGCGCATATTGACGCAACGGTTTTGGTGAATGCTGAGCCTAATTTAGGGATTGAGAGTCTGCTTACTTGGTCAAATCTTAAAGGCTTATTCTATTTTGAGGATGATTTGGATAACGTTCTCAGAGGCTTAAAAGGGGTATTGAATGGGAAGAATTGGCTCTCTCGAGATGTTCTAAATCGACTGGTTGCCTATCTTGCTAACTTAAATCACACCGTAACTGAGCTGGATACGCAACTTGAAATCGAGCTTACTCGTCGCGAAACACAGGTACTGACGGCACTTTGTCAAGGGGGATCAAACTTGGATATTGCAGATTCACTGTTTGTGAGTGAGCATACAGTGAAGTCCCACCTTTATAGTATTTTTCGCAAACTAGAAGTCAAAAACCGGATGCAAGCGATCGCGTGGGCCAAACGTAATCGGTTCTAAAACGGTACCTCTAAACCAATAAGGGAGTTCAGATGCTCCCTTTGATAGTTGGTTTGTCTGTCTAAAGTCTAAATTTCACGACAGTTACAAAAATAACAGACATAGAATCGCCCAAATCAAACTAGCGAGAGATAAACCAATCAGACGAAGTTGTTTTCCTTGCTGACTGTCTGTAAACCGTGAATCCATGACAACAGTGTGAATCCTGCACCTTAAAACCATTAGGGTATGCTTATGAAATACGACACATTAAATGTAAAAATTCTTTAACCATAAATCAGTAATTTGACAATGGAAACCACATTTCTTGAAGTTTTATGGTTATATTGAGTAACCCAACGTGTTAACATCAGCAGCTTTTTGAACATCCTCACACTTTTCGAGCTATTTGTGTGGGGGAAATGCACGGCTTCCGAGCCCTAAAAAGCGAAGTAATTATGTCAAATATGACGAACGCCGCCTCTCATGCTCCTGTTAAGGAAGCAGACTATTCTGCGATTCATCCTCCATCCCTCCTAAAACGTCTCGAACTTACCAACCCAGTATTCTGGTTAAGTGGTAGCTTCCTCTCTGTGTTTGTGCTGCTTGCTCTTACGAATACAGACTCCTTGACCGCAATGGTTAACGCAGGCTCTGGTTTTGCGACTCAATACTTCGGCGCTTTCTGGCAAGTATTGCTTCTTCTGAATTTTCTTATTGGTTTGGCTATTGCACTAGGTCGTACAGGTTACGTGCGCTTGGGTGGTCTAGCGAAACCAGATATTGACACCTTCAAGTGGCTGTCGATCGTACTTTGTACCCTACTAGCAGGTGGTGGCGTTTTTTGGGCTGCGGCTGAGCCAATTGCTCACTTTGTTTCCGCGCCACCTTTGTACGGAGAAGCGTCACCAAGAGCTTCTGCGATCAACGCGCTTTCTCAATCTTTCATGCACTGGGGCTTCCTTGCTTGGGCCATCTTAGGCTGCCTCTCTTCGATAGTGTTAATGCACCTTCATTATGATAAGGGCTTACCACTCAAGCCACGTACGCTACTTTATCCAGTATTAGGCGACAGAGCCATTAACGGCTGGATAGGTGATGTGGTAGACGCTTGCAGCATCATTGCCGTCGCAGCAGGCACCATAGGTCCAATCGGTTTCCTTGGTTTACAAATCAGCTACGCATTGAATTCTCTGTTTGGTTTACCAGATACCTTCATGACTCAAAGTATCGTGATTGTCGCTGCAATTCTCATGTACACCTTATCTGCGCTAAGCGGCGTAAGTAAAGGTATCCAACTTGTGAGCCGTTACAACATCGTGTTGTCTGTTGCCTTGATAGGTTACCTCCTGTTCTTTGGCCCAACCAGCTTTATTATCGATGGCTATGTACAAGGTATCGGTGGCATGGTGGATAACTTTTTCCCAATGGCACTTTACCGTGGTGACACAGCATGGCTAAGTGGATGGACAGTATTCTTCTGGGGTTGGTTTATTGGTTATGGCCCGATGATGGCAATCTTCATCGCGCGTATCTCACGCGGCCGTACCATACGTCAGTTGGTTCTTTCTATCAGCATCGCAGCACCTTTGATTACCTGCTTCTGGTTCAGCATTGTGGGTGGCAGTGGCTTAGCTTTTGAGCTAGAAAGCCCGGGGTTGATTTCATCAGCATTTGAAGGATTTAATCTCCCGGCTGTACTGCTTGCAATTACATCCGAGCTACCATATCCAATGGTGATTTCGGTATTGTTCTTGATCCTGACGACGACCTTTATCGTGACGACAGGTGACTCGATGACTTACACCATCAGCGTAGTAATGACGGGCTCTGATGAGCCGAATGCCGTGATTCGTTCGTTCTGGGGCATAATGATGGGAGCAGTCGCAATCGCACTGATTTCAATGGGCTCTGGCGGTATCTCTGCTTTGCAGTCTTTCATTGTGATCACAGCGGTACCCGTTTCTTTCATTCTACTGCCAAGTATTTGGAAAGCACCAAGCATCGCCAAACGCATGGCGAAAGAGCAAGGTTTGGTCTGACTAAAACTTTCTTTAAATTAAATAAAAAACGGCCCCGATACATAAATTGTATCGGGGCCGAATATTATGGGTCGGACTCAAACATCTTCAATACTTGCCGTCACGAATAATTGATGCTCTTAGTAATTATAGATAAAGTTTACGCAGCGCTTTCTTATCGACTTTTCCTACGCTGGTCTTTGCAATCTCATCCACAAACTTAACTTTGAGCAGTAAAGCCTCTCTGGCAAGAATACCTTTGCTGATAAATTCTTTGGCGAAGCCCAGCAGTTCTTTCTCTGATAACTCAGCGTCTTTTTTCAAAGTCACCAGCGCAAACGGCACCTCACCCCATTTGTTGTGCGGCATGCCTATCACAGCGGCTTCAGACACCGCTTGATGCTGGTGTAGAATGTCTTCTAGCTCTAAAGAACTCACCCACTCACCAGATATTTTAATCATGTCTTTTACGCGGTCGGTGATTTTGATAAAGCCCTCGTTGTCGATATGGGCCACATCACCAGTGTGTAGATAACCACCGTGCCACAAAGCTTTAGAGTTCTTATTATCTTTATAGTAGTTCGGTGTCAACCAAGGTGCACGTACTACGATTTCCCCAGCTGTTTCACCATCGTTAGGGAGTATATTCATTTCATCATCAACAATGTGTGCTTCTACCATCGCAGCTGTCTTGCCCGTTTTAGAGCGAAACTCAGCTTGTTCAACGAGGTCAAGTTCAAGCTGTTCAGGAGTCAGCTGGACAATAGATAAAATCGGGCCTGTCTCACTCATTCCGTAACCAGCAAATACGTCGATACCACGCTTAAGGGCAGATTTGCACAAGGCTTTTGGTAGCGCCGCACCACCAATCACCACTTTCCAGCCGGAGAAATCAATCGACTTAGATTTTGGTGAGCTCAAAAGCAGATGTAGTATGGTTGGCACACAATGAGAGAACGTTACCCCCTCATGCTCAATCAAATTCATCAGAACATCAGGTACATACTTACCCGGGTAAACCTGTTTAACACCAAGCATGGTCGCCATGTAAGGAAGCCCCCAAGCATGAACATGGAACATCGGCGTAATCGGCATGTAGATATCACCTTGATGTAAACGGCCTTGAGAAACACCAGTTCCGATTGTGCTCAATATACCCAAGGTATGCAGCACTAACTGGCGATGAGTAAAGAACACGCCTTTCGGAAAACCTGTTGTGCCCGTGGTATAAAAGGTCGTTGCAACCGTATTTTCATCAAAGTCGGGGAAATTGAACTCGGTACTTTCGTGCTGAATAAGACGCTCATATTCACACTGATCATTATCACGTAATACTAGGTAGCGCGTGACCGTATCAATACGACCTTTGATCTGTTCTAGAATTGGCAGAAACTCTTCATTAATGAGAAGAATATCGTCTTCAGCATGGTCTATCGTATAGAGAATCTGCTCTGAAGACAGGCGGACATTGACCATGTGGAGCTTGGCGCCAATCATAGGAATCGCAAAGTAGCATTCAAGATAACGGTGCGAGTCATAATCCATGACCGCAACCGTATCGCCTTTCTTCACTCCCATCTTTGTAAGTGCGTTAGCAAACTGCCGCACTCGATCATGGAACGTTTTGTAGCTGTGACGACGGTGGTTCGCGTAGACGATTTCTTGCTCTGGATTGAAGGCAACCGGGGAAAACAGCAAGTTTTTAATTAGCAGCTGGTAATTGGATGGATCATTTACGTACTGGTTCATATCGGGTTTCTTTTTGTCTTTTTCTAAATGTTCGCTTTACGTGGGTGACTCTATCATAGCTCAAACAGCGGAGCGTATTGCGCACTCTATGAGGCATCAAGTTCTAAAGCCCTTTGTTATGTAGCTTTATAAGACAAACCCGGAAGTAGTTAAACTAAAAGATCTCCAATAAACATCAAACTATATCGAACAACGAGCTACGCCGAGATCACTTATCTTGAGTATCAGCCAGAATAAATTTACCCTCTGAAGCAACAACAAGCGCTCTCGGAGACAAGGTATAAAGCGCCAATTTCTGGACGGGATGAAAAAAATCATACTTGAACGCTTGCTCAAATGTCTCTTCCAGCTTCTCTCCTGGGCCTTTCTCACTGATAACATACGTGTTTTTTCCAAGTTTTACTAACTCATAAAGCCTAGTGTAAGAGTAGCTTTTGTTATCAACCTTGACTGTCGACTGAAGGAGCATTTTCTTCTCATTCAACACATCAATTAGGTAATCGAAGTGAATGCCCTTATTGGTAGTAATGCTCGCTGAAAAACGATTCGAAATGCCAGAGCTTTCGGATACATTGAGCATAACAATTCCCAAACAGGCAAAAATCAAAACGACCAAAAGATCCCTCTTCTTACAACGAAGTAACATAGACATCTCCCTTAACCTTGCTAATGACGTATGAACTTTGCTTATCAAAAGCAAAGTTTGAAATATCGTTGCACTCGATTTCTTCACTCGCAAATATCGCTTTTGCATCGATATTGCATTTATCTAACTGCAATGGATTTAAATGAGATTCTGATGATAACTTGGGGAAATCAATAGTACTTCGGCTTAGCATCATTCCAACTAAAAAAATTGAAATAAGGAAAACAAAGACCAGATCTCTAAATCTAAATTCACGGTCTTCGTTAATACTAAAAACTTCTTTGAGAAAATGATATTGGAAAAAACGGTATCTCTTTTCAGACTCAGGATCACGATCGAATATTGTATTCGCCGAATAAGTGATTTCGTTACCGTTAAACTCATAGCTATCTCTTAATGTTAAATAATAGCCAACACCACGTTGGCTTTTAATTTCCATTATTTGTGAAAGCGGTTTAAGCTGTCTTCTTGTCTTCGAAATCAACTGAATTAGGTTTGAGCTATCCGGTCGATAATTACCTTCATTTTCGCTACCCCAAACCTCTTCGATTATAGAATCGCTAGAACAAATCTCACCATGACTGTTTAATAAGTTATAGAAAAGATTAAATTCATATTTTGTAAAATGAATATCAACCCCATTTTCTCCATATAAACTTCTTTTATGTTTATCAACAGTCCAAAATACCTCTTTATTCATAAGTTAATCCATATATAGAAACGCTACGACGTTTAGACTTATAAAACTCATCATTTGCTCTAGAGTTGTCTTGCCCAAAAGCACCTAAGTTCATAAAGAATATATCTTTTCTACCTTTAAGTTTTTCGACCACTTGGTTACCACGTTTGAGTGATAGATTTAAGTTATATATCGAGTCTCCAACAACCGAAGATGAAGCTACAACAAGCAGAGCATCAGCATCAATGAATTCATTTGTCGAAGAGATATGGGATAAATCGGACTCGCTAATTTCGTACAATGCAGTATCAAAATAAATAGTGGTAAGGTGCTTAAAGTTATTGGCATTTAAAGTTCTATGTAAATATGAGAAATCGTTTTGTTCACAAATATTATAAGCAGATGTTTTCATGTCACTAAGCTTTTCCTTTAGGACATAACTATGAGCTGAGTGAGATTCGATCGTGCGTCCCATAAATGAGTAATAGTTACCATCTTTCATGGTATTTTTTGGGATCAAATAAGTATCACAGCTCTCAACTGACATTTGCGCATTAGCAATGTGGCTAGACATGAGTATCAGCATCATAACAAGTTTTAAAAAATATGATTTATTCTTCATCGTTTTCATTTCCAATATAAGTTGAGCTAGATTCTTGTAAAAGTTCGTAGGATATTCTGTCAGTGAGTTTTTCGTCTTCGTCGATTTCATCAATATTAATAATACCTGTTGATTCATTCCAGGTCTTAGTACAATCTAATCCTTCAATATCTTCAATATTAGAGCTTGTATCAACAATGAATATTGATTTGGCGGATGTTTGATTAACATATTTATTTTTCACCGTGCCGCAAAACCTGCTCAGTATATCTTTATCTTCATTCTCTTGATCCTGATCAGTCAGGTGAATATCATCTAAAGAAGTAATATTAATCACCACTGTTCTTTTATTTTTAAGATTAAATGCTTTTTTTAATGAGTAATTAAAACCTTGTACTGGTGAAAAAAAAGTATCTCCGAAATCCATACTATTAACTATCGATAGAAATTTTTTGTAGTCAGTCGAATTTGAAATAATTTTCTGACTTGGACAAGATCTTGAATTTCCGAAGTATTTATTTCTTGTCACTTTTAGGTTGTCCAGGTTCTTTATCTTTGTCCGTTCAGAGTCCGCGATAGCGTCGTAGTCGGTATAGTGATACCCGTTGGAGTCTAAAAACTCATCAAAGTAGTTGTCTAAATAAAGGTAGCTATCACCTTCATACTTGGACTTAGCGTAATGAAAGGCCAGATCATGATATTCGTCAAAGTAAGGGGTAGATTCTAAGTCTTCTACCACTTCTTTTTGTTTATCAACCTGTTCTACTTTATCCTCTAAATCAGACTCATATCCCTCAATATTTTCATTTAAGTTTTTGATCTGATGCTCTAATTCTGCTATTTGCTCCTCTAACCTATCTTTATCTTCTGGATTAGCTTCTGCGAGCTCTGCTCTAAGCTGTTTAATTTTTCTCTGTTTTTGAGCAATCAGGGAATTCGCATTCGATATATTTTTTTCAATCGAAGACTTTTGATTCTCAAGGTTTTTGAGCAAGTCAACTTGTACAAAGTATTTCTCCCACCATTGAAATGAGAATCCATCACCACGAGGGAACGTGGTCCAACATTTACCATCTATATTGATCCGATACCCATAAGGAATCACGGTAAGCGATGAGTCAGTTTTGGCAAAAAGCGACTTAAGGGCATCATTGAGCGAATATTTGACTTCGTTCACAATTGCCTTGGTTTTTGGATCATTGGAAACGGCGACAATGACGTTCAAATCTTCATAGTGTTTTGCTCGAATAGTTTTGGCGTCAACAGCAAACGAGCTATTATGCCCCTCGCTCAAACCGAGGGTTAATTTGCGATGTTGTCGCATGGGTAAAGTGGTAGTCATATAAACCACTTCATCATCATCATGATTTTCGAAAGTCCAATCGGCATTCGAACCATTTACATTGATGCCATTTAAACTTGCAACTTGCTTCTCTACATTATGTTTAGGGTCACCGGTAATAGCAGTAAGGTCGTTAAGTTCGCTCGTCGTATTAATCTGAACTTTTGCAGCTAAATAACTTTGGCTCATATCATATGAGTAGTAGGCAAACACAATGACCGATAACATGACCAACAACACAAGTGGTGTAACCGATCCTTTTTGATTTCGCATTAGTGATGTTTCCCATAATGAGTGGAAGAAAACTTGACTTCGAACCACTGATAAGCCTCTTCTGGTATCTCAGTGGCATTGAACGCAGAAATGTTGCGGCACAACGTCACCCTGTAGACAGAGTGATACTTGTTGTAAGCATTGGTAATGGGTGGAAGCTCGAGCAACGATGAATCTATGTCACAGGGTTTACTATCGATGTCATTATTAATTTGGATTTTCTTATACTTTTGACGACCACTTCTGATCTCTCCATAAGCTAACTCTTCAACGATAATCGAGATTTTTCGGTCTTCGAGATGAAAAATATCTGACAACTTATGTACTTCAGACTCTTTTAGGTCACCTGTGAATAAATCGCGACGATTAGAGATCACTTCAACGGCTTGATAAGCCATATCTGACATCTCAAGCTTCAATGCGGTTGAAGCCGCATATTGCATAGTTAATAACAAGGTGAAAAACAAAATCGGCGCAAGGAGAGTTGTCTCAATCGCAATACCACCATACTCTGACTTAATAAATTTCATTGACAATAACCAGTTCTCTTTCCATGCCTAAGAAGGCAGATGGATATATCGTTGAAAACAATTGTGAAAAGCTCTTGTAGTCAAAATCGAAAGAAATAAGGATTAGGTTCGTATTATTGATATTGCTTTGACTGCAATCCATCTCATTAGTACGCTCAGCCAAATCATCAACATTTTTAAAGCACCTAAAATTCAGAGAGCTTGAGTTAATACTAATATAATTTCGATTCACATCTTCATTTAACACCTTTAGAAAATTAGCCTTTGATTGATCCAGGCTGTTATCTTTCTCGATGGATGAGTAGTCGAATAGTTGGACTGCACGAGTAATATTGTAGTTTAATACACTCTCATTTCCTACATACTGAAAAAAACCCGCAATAAGAATAAATATATAGATGATGATCGGTATAGTAAATATTGCCTCAATTGAAGCTATGCCATCCTCATCATTTAAGTGTTGTGTACTTAATATCTTCATAAATCAACAAGGCCTTTGCTTTGTCTTTATATTTTTTGTTGAGAAGATCAATGACCATTTCATCTTGACCTGCAACAACACCAGCTAAGACAACATATTCAATGTCGTTAGTACCTGTCTCATACGAGTTATAAATCTTCAAAAAATTGGATTTATCATCAGGTTTGTAAGCAAATCGAGAAAGGAGCATATTATTATAAATACTTTCTGATGTAGGGTATTTTCTACTCAAAGTAACAAATTCTTCGCTACATTTTTTTTTCCCCAGGTCTTCACATTGTGAAACTAAATACAAATTATCAACTTTTGCTAAAAGCTTATTATTTACTTGATATTCCGGAGTTTTCTTAATTTTATCGAGATAATTTCTAGATTTTTCATTATCACCGTCTTCTAAATAGATCACCGCGAGCAAATACAAGTCGTCATAATTGAGTTTTTCTTTCGTACTTAAAACATAAATAGCTCTATCTCCATTGCCATTTTTATAAAATGAATATGCCAGTAGAAAGTTCTCTCTATCACTGATTTTTTTCTTATCTGAAAGCTGGGTAATAACTTTATCGTAGCTTTTTAAATTGAACGCAAGTTCTACACTTTCATAATTACTGCCTGTAGATTGGCATCCGAAGAGTGTTAGAAGAACGATTGAACAAAAAAAATTTTTTTTCATTAAATTTTACTCAATAGATTCAATACGCCAGGAGCGATGATTTCGACGATAATTGGAAACATGATGAATAGAATAAGTGGTATGCCCATCTTTGCGTTCACCTTGCCTATCTTTTCCTCGGTTTCGATAAAGTGAAAATTTCGGATTTCTTTTGACAAAACACGTAAAGCATCAGTGACTGGTGCACCACTTTCTAACGCATTTTCCAGCACTGCTGTAAAATCGCGTACCTCTGGTAAATCAAGGCTTTTGCGCAGATTTTCTCCTGCTATACTAAAGCCGTTGTTAGAAATATCGTTCGAGTAGATTTTGATGTAGTTTGATAGTGAAGATGACATATTTCCAATATATTCAGATACAGCAACGAGAGCTAATTCTACTGTCATACCTGACTTTGTAGCTGTCGCTAATAAGTCCAAAAAATATGTAAAGTTTGTCTTGGTTCTAAGCCTTTCAACATTTACAAAAAACTTCTTAAAAAACATTTTAACTGCTATGTTATTTATGACTAAGAATCCTAAAATAAACATAAAAAACTTTGTTTTGTCTTCAGTCAGATAATAAAACAAACCTAGAGCAATTACTGTTTCGATTAGATAAATAAGAAAGAAGTTAATTTTACTTTTTTTATTGACTAAGCCACCAGATGACAACATTGTGTAAAGCTCGTTTCCTGACAAAAACTTTTTTATAACCAAATAAATGCTATCATCAATTATATCCTTCAGCTCAGAAATCTGATTAAACAGATTATAATATTCTTGCTTACTATCGTGATCTGAAATCATGAACTTAAAGTTGTCAACATATTCTTGTTCTTCTTTCATACTTTTACTATTAAGTATAAAAACAATTGTTCCTAGTAAAAAAAGTAGAATACTAATGGCAATAATCATAGCGCTACACTGTCAATCATTCGTTTGATTAAAACAAAGCCGATACTTACACTTGTAACGACATAGATAATTATGTACTTGCCATATTGTTCTCCGAACAAATATTCGAAGTTTTCAACAGCAAAGCTTTTAAGAACAAGAAGCATTATGAATGGTAGAACTGCTAATATTTTAGCTGCTCCTCGCGATTCAGACGTCAAAGACAACGTCTTCTTACGAATAACTTGGGATGCCACAAGATCTTGAGCGAGCTCATCTAAAGAATCCTTAATGCTACCACCACGCTTAAGGCTCATTTTTACGTTGGCACTAAATACCGTATAGCCTTTATAAGGGTAGATATTTTCACCTGTTGTTAACGCTTCTTCGAGCGTATTTCCGGCATTAATTTGTTTAATTATTCTTTCAAACTCAATACGGATTTTTCCCATCGTATGACGAGAAGCAGATTCAATCGATGCAGCAATTGTTCTGCCAGATATTAAATTTCGACTAATCATTCTCAATGAAAAGGCAAACTTATCTTCAAAATAATTACTAAGCTTAGCGTGATACTCTTTCAAAATAGAAAAGCAACCTAATGATACAACAATGCCCACAAGAATCAGTGTGCTTAAATAAGAAAGATCGAATGTGCTGCTCACAAAAAACATAAAAGATACGTAGAACAAGATGACGCCACAATGCATGACGAAAGTACCAAGCCCGTATATTTCGAAGAAGATAACTAAGATATTCTGACTTAGATATTTAATATAAAAATCATTAATTTCTTTTTTTACTTCTTCGTATTTACTGACTTCCTCGAGATCGGGAAGCTCTGCGTCTTCAATATAATCGTCTATCGTTTTACTTTTGTTAAGCATCAGTAAATACCAATGCTAGTTCACTTTCCAACCCAGCTGCCTTTACTTTTCTGTCAAGCAAAGTGGATTTAACCTCGTTTTCATGTCGATCAGTTTTGTGGTCATAAACAAATAGATCTTGAGTCGCAATAACGCCACCATCAAAATTACCGACCTCAGTTATATGAGTGATTTTTCGACGGCCATCAATCAGGCGGCTAGTTTGAATGATGATATCGACCGCTTGGCTTATCTGCTTTTTGATAGATTCTGGCGACAAGTTACTGGCTGTCATCATTATCATGCTTTCCATACGTATTAATGCATCTTTCGGATTATTCGAGTGTATGGTCGACATGGAACCATCGTGACCAGTGTTCATCGCTTGAAGCATTTCAAATGCCTCATCCCCACGACACTCACCGACAATAATTCGGTCGGGACGCATACGAAGCGAATTGATGACCAGAGAGCGGATAGAGACCTCGCCAGATTCTTCGCTAGTCGCAGGACGTGATTCAAGACGAACAACATGTTCATGCTGCAATTGAAGCTCGGCAGCATCTTCGATAGTTACGACTCGATGTCCCTCAGTAATTTCGTTGGAACAAGCATTAAGTAAGGTTGTTTTACCCGAACCAGTCCCCCCGGAAATAATAATGTTAGCGGCAGAACGCACCATTACACTTAAATACAGTGCCATTTCCTCCGTCATTGACTCATAGCGAACGAGATCAATAATATCGAGCTTATCTTCGCGAAATTTACGGATGGAGATACTGCAACCATCCAGAGCAACTGGTGGAACAATAATGTTTACACGGCTCCCATCAGGTAAGCGTGCGTCTACCATAGGCGAACTTTCATCAATGCGACGACCAATAGGAGATACAATTTTTGTTGCAATACGTAAGACCTGATCTTCATTCTGAAAAGTCACATCATAGGCTCGAGAGATTTTTCCGTTACGTTCGACAAAAGTCTCGGTCAAGCTGTTCACCATAATATCACTTATAGTGTTATCACTTAATAAGTCTTCCAAAGGACCATAGCCAAAAATATCATCCTTGATCTCTTTGGTTAATTTTTGGCGGTCAGACTCAGTAAGAATGGCCGAATAACTTGAAAGAAACTCGTTAACTGTCGCGTAAATAGTGTTGCTTTTAACGTCATCATTTTCATGTTGAATATCCGTGATATCAATATGCTCTAATACAAATTTTCGGCATAATATAAATGTTTTTGAATCAATCATTTTTCACCAGCCTAGTAATAATTTCATTCTTACTATCTTTAGTATTAAAAAATCGTTTTTTATTATCAGGGTTAAAATTATATAAAATTCTTTGTCCAGTTTTTTTATAAATACTGCTTTTATCTAACAAATAACGACTCTCTTTGTTAGCCTTAATTTGAAATGTTTTTATGTTTTTATTTCTTGCTTTAATCTCTTGCTCAATGAGGTACTTGAGCATATATACTGACTCGAGCGAGGCATCTGTAACCATAGTGATATTGTCAGATTTCTCGACAAGTTGCTGAAAGAGTTCAATTTTAGTAAGATAAAATGGAACGTAAATAAATATATACGAAAAATCGCCATCAAATAGGTTGAAAAAACTCATCAACTTACTAGCTATCTTATCAATAGAATGTAGGGTGGTTTGATGTAGGACATCAATCGAGAAGTAAGAAAAGTTATCATCGACCTTAATGATATATTCTTCTGCCGCTTTTGCATCAACGGTCTCTCCATTAATCAACATATTGATAATTTTAGGATCGGCTTTCTTACCAATACGCGCATCCAAAGAAATACTGAACACATCCAAATTGATAAATAATGTATTTAAGCTTGGTCTTTTTTTAACGTATTCACGCCAATTTTCATATACATAGTGTAAGACCTTGTCACCGTGCAGCTGAGTCGTGTCAGAAAGTAAAAACCAGTGGCTACTATTCGATTTTAAAATACCGAAAAACCACAAAATGGTATTAAAAACTTGCTTGGATGTGTCGGTGTACCAAGTGTACTCGTTGATACCGAGTGATTTCATTGACCAGTAATAATCTAGGTCTTCCCGTTCACCGTAAATAAGTGTACCAACTCGGCCACTCGTCACTTCTAAAAACTTTGAGAACCCTTCTTTTTCTCTTAACGTTATCTCATCAGTGATGACGTAAATTTTTGACTTAAAATGTAAGTTGAATAGATTTTCTAACGAATGAATATCGTCTTTATAATCTATAATATCCACGTTGTAAGCAGAAAAATAGTTATTAACTCGCTCTATGAGATCATTATGACTGGTCATAACAATGATCATGTAGGGTGTAAAAGACTTACCCTTTACACTCGCCTGATTTTTATTAGATCGTTTAAGTTTCTCAAGAATCATTTAAATTACCACAGCTCTAGTGAAGAACATGCCGTTTCATTGGCGAAATTATTTAGTTCACTATCAGACAACGAAAAATGCGCGTTTTTAGGGATTTCCCAAACTTGACAGTGAACCAATCGTTTATCACTTACATGTACTTCCCATAATAGAAGCTTTTTATCCTCATAGTTGCCAATATTTATGAATCTCGGTGAAAAATCGTAAATATTTTCCATGTCAATTTTTAATTGATAAAGGCGTTCCTTCGATAAATTGTTGGTATGATAAATATTAATTCCATGTATCCAAGAAACACTTTCATTTTTTATCTCTTGATTTATCGCCTTTGAAAAAGGCACGATATACTGAATATTATTACCTTCCGTAATTTCATGAACGATATAGACTTTATCATCTTTTAACGCGCTACTACATCCTGTAAGAATTGTAAAAATCCCTACTAACAATAGATACTTAACTTTAGTTTTCATAATGATATTGAGCATGTTTAATAATATCCTTTACTTCGGGTACATCATCGCTACTATCTATATTAGTGAATATGGAAAAGGAGGATTTAATATTTACCTTTGGCAGTTTTGGCTGATCTATGCTATTCTCAACAAAATTAACTTCTGCAAAAATCATTAACTCTGTTTTGTTGGATTTAAAATTTTCAGATGTAAATAAAGACCCGATAATCGGCAAGTACCCCAAAAAAGGAACTTTTGAGACTGCTTGTGTCTGGCTGTTATCAATCAAACCAGCAAGGACAAAAATATCTCCATCGTTGACATTTAGCTCTGTGTTAACACTCCTAGTATTAAGCTGAGGAGTATCATTTCCTCCTAATTTAATAAAGTCCGCAATTTGAGATGATGAGACATTTGCTCTCAAGTCAATACTCTGATCACGTTTTATATTTGGCTTAAACTCTAATTTAATACCATAATCCTTAAACTCGACGTCGACATTTTCATCATCGTAAGTTAGAACTGGAACCTCACCACCCGCTTCGAACGTTGCAGTTGAACCATTGGTGACGATAATTGAAGGACGAGTCAACACTGTAGCTAAGTTATTGCGTGATAAAAGACCAATCGTAGCGCTAAGTGATTTACTCGTCACTCCATCTATTTTACTCCAACCCGCACCCCAGGTGATTCCAAGCTCATCATCAATACTCTTCGACACTTCAGCCATGGTCAAGTTGATTCTAACCTGACGGTTTTCTGTAATTGTCGTATTATCTACGTAATATCTTGAAATGGCATTTCTGACTAGTTTATTCAATTCTCGCTTTTCGACTTTATCCTTGACAGCACCATTAATGTATATTTTTTCTGCCACCTTAACAGCCTCGACATCTGTATATCCGGCGGACTCTAGAAATTTATTAAGATTGTGAGTATCTTTATCAGTATCTCTTACCTGGATTACGTATTCTGTTGTTTCTTCTTCGCCTTTAACGATGACTTTAGTTTTACCAGCCTCATGTGCGATAAGGTACAAGTTATTGCTATCCGCTAAGTTAACATCAACAACTTTATCTGAGCCAACAACAATATCTTTCGGTACATAAGATAGAGGTAAATGCTTCGTTTCATTTACAGACATGTTAATAAAGGTATCAGCCTGAGCATATAGAGATGCTAAACAAAAAACAAAGCCGATATAATTTTTTCTATTTAATAAAGTTGACATCGTATTTGTAGCTCGAACTAATATCATTTGGTTGAATTTCCTTTGATGAATCAACTTCTAATGTTGAGTAATTTTCTAGATTTATGTTCTTTTTTGTTACGTTGACTATTTTGAAGTAACCAAGTTGATCGGCCTGGAGATATCTTTCAATGACATCGTCATTGACAGAAAATACAACTGGACTCAGGTCTTCATGATCACTATTTTTTGAAAACATGTGTTTTTCTTCTTCTTTAGAATGGTCAATAGGCCTAATGAAAACATTTTTTGAGAATAACTTTACTCTGCGAGAGTTTTTATCTCTTCCCGACTTATTGAAGTGCCAATAAACATTATAAAAATCAGAACTGAAGTTTTCTATCGAACTTCTATCTACTCTTAGCACCAAGTCCGTAAAGTTTCTATTTTTTAAGTTCTCTAAATCACTTGATGAGATAAACTGCCCAGCATCCATCTTATGTTTTAAAATAAAAATTTCAGATGCAAGCGAGCCAATTTCATCTTCAGTGATGTAACGACCTTTATCTTTCGAGTCAAAAGTTGCTGGTAAAAATTCAAATGAGTCGCGGGACACAAAGGTTCCAGCATTTGAAGTCACTTTAATGGCTAGAGCAAATACTTTCTCCTGCACTTTTTGAGGTTTCAAGTTTTCTGTTTCTTGATGGTGTGACATCTTATTCAAATCTTCTGATTTATAGATACCAATTGCTCCCATCACGATGATAAAAAGAGCAAGTAAGCCAATAGTTTGAAATCTCATGTTTTACCTTAATAAAAAAGTGTATTCGAATGAATAATGTAAGAAGCTATTATCGGGATCGCATATGGTACGCCTTCAGAAGAAAAACCAAATATGTTAAAATAGTGGTTAAGTATTGCTTTCTGAGATATTGCCAACACACCGCCAATAAGTGTCATATGGAATAAAAACAAGCTATAATCATCTATCCCAATAAAAATAAGCATGACCATTATTAACTTTACATCTCCCATTCCAAGAAATCTTAGGGCTCCTAATGTAAAGAAACCTAAAGACACTGTAATGTAAATACAAAAATCGAACCAAGATAAGTTGAATTGCTCTCCTTTAAAATATAACTTATAAAAATATTGAATAAACATTAAAAATATAAGAGTTACAATTCTTTTATTATATATCTTCCTAACTTTTACATCTTCATAAGCAATGATTAATAGCAAAGTGAGTATCAATGAGTTTATAAAAATAATCATTTATTTATCCATTTAAAGAGCCATTGACGCCTCTTGCAATATCTGTCCAAAACATGCTCAATGACTGCATAAACCCCGAATCATCTAATATGTATAACAATGCTACAGACATACACACACCAATAAAAGAATACTCTATTGACGTAATACCATCACATGATAGTACAAGCTTGATTAATTTATTTCTCATGCTGTCCCTTACTAGAACTTCACTTCAAATCAATTATTAAATGCCAAATTACCCGAGAAGCGACCATGAAACAACATTAATATTAGTATTAATTTATTAACACCATGCCACTCTGGTTAACCCCACTTCATGGAAATAGGAATCAAAAGTTTTAGTCTAATACAATTTTCAATGTAATAAAGATTACATGTTATACCTTCTCATCACTTACTTTTTTTCAGCATGCTCGTCAGATTTAGAGAAAGAGAACTATGCTTATTCAAATTTACCTAGAATTAGACACGTTTCTATCATTGCTGCCGTTATCATTCTCGATAGCATAATTAAAATCATTCTTGCTACCATCAGGTTACTATTAATAAGCAATCAAAATTTAAATTTATAATACATCAACTTTCTGTGACATCCAATCAAGAAACTGATTAATTAAAATTAAAATTACCAACTCCACTTCATTTAAAAATAATTAATGGGCTTGAGGATATAATTAAATATAAAATAACATCAAGACAACAACCCCGCACATGCAAACACCAAGGTTAAGCGAGAGGCTTATGATTAAATCACCGTATTATTGTAATCTCAAAATCATTAATACCTGCTTCTTCACAAATATTATTAATAACATGGATTTTTAACTGAAGGGGAGGGTACATTAATGCGGTCTTGATCAGTGGTGCCATAGAAATGCACCCAAGAGAAATTTCAACAAGATCTATTACAAGGGCTATGTAAAAATGAACGCACTAAAAAACTTTTTAAACAATGAAGATGGTATTACAGCAATCGAATATGCAATCATCGGTGTTGCAATGTCTTCCGCTCTTTACTACATTTTTAATGAAGGTGGTTTCATTCAATCATTAGAAAGTGCTTGGTCTACAATGACTAATAAAATTAATCAGGCTGGCGGCATTGTAGAGAACAACTAGTTGATATCAAAATAAGGGAGCCTTTATGGCTCCTTTACTTTTATGCCACAACACACTCTACTGCATCCTACTGAGTAACTTTAGCCTAAACGAGGCCTTTGTCGCGTAAACATTTTCGAAGCCGAACAGCCCTATCTAGATTAATTATTAGTTTATACGGTTAGTTTTAGGCATACAAAGCCCGTAAGCTTTTTTAATGCTTTGATCATCGAGTAAGTTTCACCAACCTATGCGTTGTAATTTCTTAAACTTAATCTTCCACCAAGTAACAACTTTGCACGATAGATCGCCGTCTCAGATAGGAGCGCGGCTTTGTTGCGTAATTCGGTCAGAGAGCCAAACTGCCTGCAATTGATTGATTCTTATACAATATACTGAGTTTCAGGCATACCAAGCCCTGTAAGTTTGTTCAGTGCTTTAACCATGGCGTAAGTTTCTCCAACCTGGGCATTGTAATTTTTTAGGCTTAATTTCCCACCTAATAACTGTTTCACTCTATACATGGCTGTTTCGGAGAGCGAACGCTTGTGATAACCATACCGCTCTTTCCACTTCTTATTGGAGCCGTAGAGCTTCTGGCAACCCACAGCTAAATTGCGAGGGTGCCCTTGCTCCCAGAAGGCCGCCCCTTCTCGTGGCGGGATAAGCGGAACCGCTCGTTTGACCCGTATTGCATCGTGGCAACTCCTTGTGTCATAAGCGCCATCACCTGATATCTCAATGATTTTACGACGTGTCTGCTTGAGTAAGTTGGGGAGTACTTCGGCATCGGTTACGTTAGATAAGCTCAGCTCTGCGGCGACTATTTCGTGGGTGCTTGTATCTACTGCTATATGCAGCTTACGCCAGATTCTGCGCTTCCCATCAGTACCATGCTTCTTGACCTTCCATTCACCTTCGCCATAAGCCTTGAGACCGGTAGCATCAATGGCCAGATGTTGTATTGCTCCTCCGGTTTTAGGTTTAAATGAAACCTCAACTTCCTTAGCTCGTCGGCTTATACAGGTGTAGTGTGGGCGAACAAGCGGGGTGTTAGCCAGCTTAAATACTGAGTCTAGAAAACCTTGCAGCGCTCTCACTGGTATTGAGAAAACTCTCGTTTCACCATCAGTGCGGTAGTAATAGCTACGTCGCAAAATCGGCGAGGTCTACCACGCTTGCCTTGTTTGTTTTGCTTCCACTCGGCTATCGCTTCCTCATCAATCCAAAAGGTTAGAGAACCACGGTTGATTAAGGCTTTATTGTACTGCTTCCAGTTAGTTGTTTTGTAACGAGGTTTAGGCATGAAGCTACCACGATTGATGGGGGTAGCCGATCAGATCGTAGCTTCTTGATTTAGTTCCATCGATTTAAGCAACAAAGCCTTGTGCATGTTTTATTACGTGGTTTAGGCATGAGACTACAGAGTCGAATGAATGTAGCGATCAGATCGTAGCTTCTTGATTTAGTTCCATCGATTTAAGCAACAAATCCGTTTATGAGTTATATATTTAGAGTACATAAAATACCTATCACATCTCACCAAGAAAGGGATGAATTAATATTAATAAGCATTCTATTTTAATATAATTAGCCTCCAGCCAAACCTCAAAGAAGATAAAAAATTCAAACCAGTGAGCCAATGCATGCGGACCCTAGAGTTAAACGGATTCATATTAATAACACTCCGCGTGATTATTGCATCCCCCCATGTTATTAAATATTTAACCTTGTGCTTTTTAAGAATCTTGTTAATAAGATAGCATTTCGGCCTGAAGTGGTTGATATTGAAATGGACTTAACGAGTGGTGTCATAGAAATGCACCCAAGAGAAATTTCAACAAAATCTATTATAAGGGCTACGTAAAAATGAACGTACTAAAAAACTTTTTTAACAATGAAGATGGTATTACAGCAATCGAATATGCAATCATCGGTGTTGCAATGTCTTCCGCTCTTTACTACATTTTTAATGAAGGTGGTTTCATTCAAGCATTAGAAACTGCTTGGTCTACAATGACTAATAAAATTAATCAGGCTGGCGGCATTGTAGAGAACAACTAGTTGATATCAAAATAAGGGAGCCTTTATGGCTCTCTTTTTTATCTCTTAATCTACTGGCACTCTTACCTGTTAGCCTTGGCTTTAACATCAAAATTTATCGCTTGATTGAATCCCGAGCAATCTTTTACATACCTTAAGAAAAATCAACATCCAAGAAAAATGATTTTCTATCCACGCTAACTTTCACCATTATGCTTTTTACTTCGTGCCAACTCGTTTAGTCGCGTAGATGGCGGGGATTACCTTGAACCAGCTAACTACTTTGGCAATAAAGACGGCTTATTTTAGACTACGGCTCATGAGAGACTACCGTCAATGATAATTCAATTACATTCATTGATATCCGACAGTTCCGAGCTAAATTCCTCTGACAAATTTTGTATCTACTATCGCGAGATGATCAAAGTGTCTCAGTTCAAACGCTCAATTGCGCAACTCATTCACACTCCCTTTTCAGATACCCGTCGCGAGTTATTTGGAAAAGTTTCCGCTGACATCAGTAAGCCAATACCGATCGTTAACTTTGAAAAGTTCATTGATGGCATTTTATTTGTGGAAGATTAAAACCGAGTCAAAATTAACATTTAAAAGCATTTTTGTTTTATCAAGTAGAAGCGTAAGTAATTAAACACACGCCGCGTCGACGTATATATCAGCAACCTAAATACCTTTCTGTACAAGAGTGATCGCCTTTATCACTCAAACGATATCTTGCATCGTTATGACACATACGAGTAACACATTCATGGTCCAAACCAACGATAATGAAATCATTGATTGAATAATTAACATTTCAACAATCATTATAACAATGTTAACTTTAGCCTCGTTGGTCGCACTGATGGTAAGCCTTTCACCAAGCTCATTATCAGTATGATATGGACGTTCGGCCATCTCCAAATGAATAGACACCTAATTTGGTGCCCTTTTTCGCCCGTGAAGTTATTCTTTGCGGGCTTTTTTCTATCTGTACTTCTCTTGGAACTACAGCCCATTTTGCCCAGAAATAAAAACCAGCTTGCTGCAGCTGGCGACTACAACAACAAGCTAGACGTTACTACTCATTAACGTCGTACTTGTAACGAATTGAATTTGCTTAATCACTCACCCTTTTGACTAACACGAAACCTTTGTAATCTGTCGAGATGAATTGGTTGCCTCAGTTTTCTTGCATTGAATCTTAACTAACTGAGCTTGTTGCTCTTTGATGTGTTTAACAAAGCGTTCATCGCGTTTATCAATAGCGTCCCTATTCATTTTTTCGATATTCGCTACCGCCTCATGTCTCATCGTTGTAAATTCTTGACGTAGATCCGCACTCCACTCTTCTTTGTCTAGAGTGTTAGCAGCAGCGATTGGTGATGACATTACAGCAATAAGACTCAAAATAGAGAGAGACACGCTTTGCATAATAAGCTCCTTAAAGATTAACGTTTATGGGGTTACCGCCTCTACATTGCACATTGAATGCCAAAATTTTAAGGCATTAAAATCAGTAACTTAAACTAAATCTTATTTTTATACTCTCTGTTCAATGGCGAATTTTACACATACGGTGTTAAATTAACCAAGGAAATTCATAAAGATCAATCATTCGCCTACCTTATGCTAAAGGTGTCTATTTCAGTTCGCTTAACACAAAAAAACAGCCCGAAGGCTGCTTTAAGTTTTTAAGCTAAATGTAACTGGTTTATACCCTTTCTTCACTGACAGTACTTACCGACGGTTTCTTGAACTTACCAATAAGACGTCTGAAAAAGTGTTTAATTGCTCTGAAAATGTTCTTAATATCCTCTAGCATTAGGTACAGACATGGCACCAAAATCAACGTAAGTACCGTTGCAAATAGAACCGCAAAGCCAAGCGCGACCGCCATCGGGATAACGAAGCGTGCCTGTAAGCTGGTTTCAAACATGATTGGAAGAACACCTGCGAAGGTAGTGATCGACGTCAACGTAATCGCTCGAAAACGCGCGCAGCCAGCTGCAACGACGGCTTGCTTAATACTCATGCCCTTTTCTCGCACTTGGTTTACATAATCCGTCATCACCAACGAATCATTGATAACAACACCGGCCGCCGCAATTAAACCGAAAGTCGACATCATGCTGATGTCCATATCCAACCAAAAATGTCCCCAAATTGCACCCGTTAAGCTGAAAGGAATGACCGACATAACGATCAACGGCTGGGTATAACTCTTAAGCGGAACCGCAAGCAAGATGTACACAATAATCATACCTGCAGTAAAAAACATGATCTGCTCGTTACGTTGGGCAGTTTGTTCTTCGATGTCACCACCCAATTCCGTTTTCACACTTGGGAAGTTTTGCTTCATTCCTGGCAGAATATTATCGTCAATAACTTTCACGACTGACTGAGGTTCAACCACCTCTTCATCAATAGAGCCGTAAACATAAACGGTTTGATAACCACCTTCACGCCTTATGGTGCTCACACCGGACTGTTCGTTGATATTTACAACATCACCGAGCATGACCTTCTTGCCTGCAGGAGTGGTTATCACGGCATAACGTAAAGAGGAAAAAGCTTCACGCGTCAGTTGTGGGTAACGCACCATAACTTTGATCTCTTCACCATCTCGAATGATTCGCTGAGCTTCACCACCGTAGAAACTGCCGCCCACTTGCTCCGCGATCATGGTAAGATCCAAGCCTAAATCATAAGCGACAGGTGCGAGTGTTAACAGCACCTCTTTACTGCCTGAGTCGATAGACGATGAAATATCGTACAGTCCCTTTTCTTGCTGAAGTCGACTAATTAAGTAGCGACCAGCTTCGTTGAGTTGATTAATATCCGAACCAAACAGCAAGTACCCAAACTCGTCACGATCACCTCCACCTGCACTTTGATCACGGATCTTAAAACTCTTCATGCCCGGAATCACTGGCATAGCTTCACGCCAACGACGTGCAAGTTCAAAGGTATTAAAAGGACGCAGCTCTTCATCCACTAGCGGCACTAAAATACGACCTTCAGTACGGCTACGGTTATAAGAAAGCACATCGCGAATCATCCCATGACCATGCTCATCAATGATCTGGTTTTCTACACCCTGCATAACACCTTCGATGGTTTTTAACGCATTGATGGTTTGCTCACTCGATACTGTGTCATTCATCTCTATTGTTATCGACGGATAATCCGTTGGCACCTTCGGGTTGGGAATCACCCGTACATAATTCGAGGTTACCAAAGCAGCACTGATCGCTAGCAGACCACAGAAGCAGGCGAAGACCGTCCAGCGCCAATGCGTACAAGCTTTGACAAAGCTGCGGTAAAGTCCATTAACAAAACTGAAGAAACGTTTATTGAAACGATCACGCCAACTGCCCGGCTTAATTGGTGCGAAATTCGTGTGTGCCAAGTGAGCCGGCAAGATAAGCTTAGACTCAATCAGGCTAAAGATTAGACACAGTATCACCACACCTGCAATACCGTAAAAAAAGGCACTGTCAGTACCACTTGAAAGTAAGAATGGGGCAAACACTGCAATCGTGGTTAATACGCCAAAGGTGGCAGGTGTCGCAACACGCTTAACACCCGTCACCACGTTCTCAACGCCACCACCCTTTTCTTCGACCTCACTGTAGGCGCTTTCTCCGGTTACAATGGCGTCATCCACCACGATACCAAGCACCATAATAAAGGCGAACAAAGACACAATGTTGATGGTGATACCAAGCATTGGCATCACCATTACCGCCCCCAAAAAACACACAGGCAAGCCCAGCATTACCCACAGCGCCAAACGGAAACGTAAAAAAACCGTTAGCATAATGGCGACGAGCGCGGCGCCTTGTAACAGGTTTTTCAACATCATATCTAGGCGGCCATTAAGGTAATAGGTCATATCGACCAATACGTTGAGTTGAATGTCATCAGGCAGGTTTTTGTTCTTAGCTTCGATGTAGTTACGAACTGACTCTGCCACAGGGATGATGTTCTGATCACTCGTGGCTTTGACTGCCATGTAAATCGCATTTTGACCGGAATATTCGAAATAACGGTCTTCCTCAGTAAAGCCATCTTTGATTGTCGCAATGTCTTGTAGTAAAACCTTTGCTCCGTTCATCCCAAGCTTAACAGGGATATTGCGAAACTCATCACCGCGGTAGTATTGGTTCTCAATACGTACAGCAATCATGCCTGCATTGGTTTTTACTTCACCAGCGGAGTAGTTAGCAGAATAACGACGAATCGCGTTGCTCACATCATTTAATGTCAAGTCGTATTTACGCAACACAAGCGGGTCGACCTCAATCGCAATTTCCTCTTCTGGTGCATTGATCTCTACCAACATAACGTTTGTCAGTTGTAATAGTTCATCTTCGATTTGTTTAGCAATCGGTTTGAGTTCTTCTAGTGGCCTGTCACCCACCAAACCCATCTCGACCACATCTTGTCGCCATTCAACCTGATAGACGTTAATAGGATCCATACCTGCTGGCAAATTAGATAGAGTGTCTACCCGCTGCTTAACGTCGTCCAGTACACGCTTGATGTCTGTATTGACATCCACTTCGATCGACACATAGGCACTGCCACGAGAAGCAGTTGCTACGGCCTTTTTTATGCCCGTTACGTCTTTAATTGATTCCTCGACCTTTACCAAAATACTCTCTTCAATCTCTTGTGGAGACGCACCTGGGTAAGCAGCTCGAATGTTAATGTAATTCACTTCTACATTTGGGAACATTTGTCGTTGGATAAATAAGAAGCTCACAATACCCATAAGGATAATGAACACCATCATCAGATTCGCGGCGACAGAGTTATTAGCAAAATAGGCAATGAGACCTTTTTGTTGCTTCGCTTCCATGGTTGGCTCCTACTTACTGTACGACGGTTTCGGAGTCGTCATTCTTTTTTGTGACTTGAACAGCCATGCCTTTTTGTGGGTACTCAGGCACCGTCAGAACCAGCTTGTCTGACCGCTCAAGACCTTCGCCCACGAGCAGATACTCACCCTCGGCACGAAGTACGTTTACCTTTCTTGGTTGAAGTTCATTTTCATCGTTCACAACCCACACAGTGCGGTTTCTCACCAACTCTTGAGGTAAACGGTAAATATGCTTGAGCTCTTTACCAGTAAAGCTAACTTCAACATACGAGCCAAACTTAATAGGCGGCTGGTTGTTGTCAAGGCCATATGGATCTCTTACTTGAATAACCATATTGATCATGCGGGTCGCGCTGTCGATCATGCCGAGGTCACGAACCACTTTACCTTCACGAGTCGTCGATAGAATACCTTGTTGCGTTACAGTGGCGCGCAGTTCTTTCAGTGATTCCGGAAGAAACACACTGTCAAAGCCAGCGATAGGAACGTGGATTTCTGCCACTTCGATATTATTGAGTGTTGCCACGCGAGAGCCAGAGGAGACAAATTGACCGACACCAATTTCACGTTCAACGACAAGTGCATCATATGGCGCTACCACTTTACAATTTGCTAGGTCACGCTTCGCTCGCTTCAGCGCAGCTTGGGCGGACTTCACTTGCGCCTGAGCGCTCAACACATGCGGCTTTCGCAAGTACAAGTCACTCACTTGTTTGTCGCTTAACTTTTTCGCTTGACGTTTTGCAACTTCTGCTTTGGCTTGTTCTTCGATCAACGCAGCACGTGCGCTTGCTAAGCCAGCTTCTGCCTGTAAAACGGCCGCTTCATAGTTATCGCTCTCAATCGTGAATAACACATCACCACGCTTAACTATGCCACCTGTTACGAAATTTGGGTGCCAACTGACGACTTCCCCACTAACTTGTGCTGCAAGGTGTGTCTTCTCGAATGGAACCATCTCGCCGTGACTGGTGATGACCACTTTGTGATCGGTAGGAAAAAGTGAAGAGGTTTGAACTGTCGGAGCAGTCGCCATGTCTTGAGTTGACTCTTTCTCCGGTGCAGTAGCAGCAATAGCGGTGTAGCCCGCATAAGAACTACCAGCCACAACGAGGGGTAAGAGCCAACGTAATATTGGTTTTGCTAACATCAAAATTCCTTTGTAATTTTTGTAACTTCCTGATAATCCATGTCAGGTAATCACCTGAAGCCAATTTAACAAGCGAAACGTTTTACCACTTCGTCTGCGAATCGCCGCGGAAAAACAGTGAGGCATTTATATCTCAAATAGACAACTTTCTAGAGAGCCGTAATCCTGCTCGTTTGAGGCCTTCGCCGCTAGATGACGGGTTGCGACCAGTTGATAAAATTAACAAAAAATTAACCATATGCGCAAGCTTATTATCACCCGTTAACCTATTTATGAACAATCGTCACACCCTGCCATTATCATTTAATATCAGCTACTTAAGTAACGATTGCTTCGCTAAAATGCTGTATTAGCAATAACCACTAGTAATTGGTGGCAGTGACCATTTATTAGTGGAAATATAAACAAAAATCATGATATTACCCTGCTAAATAGTAACGTTGTTCAGCTCGAATAAAGCAGTGTTCGAACATGACGACTGGAGAGACCTAAACTTCGTTATACTTGTACTTATACGCATCAGCAGAAACAAAAGCGCTTCATCAATTAATTTCTGGCGGTTAATGCTGGGCACAGTTCACCGGACCCTATGTGACACCGGCAATAGGAGTCTTCCGCAACAATACCTTACAGCGACTGATGAAAGGCGACGACATCTTGTTGATTGAGTTCGATGGTGAACCCTTTGACTCTGTGAGCTGGTATTGGACAAAGAATGACGCGCTCTGAAGTAAAAATATGCGATCAAGAACAGCTGGCGCAAACATAGCGATAGCGAAAATGAAAAGTACCCAACCAATCAGAAATAAAACCATCTTTTCTTATTCGTTCTTTGCTAAAGTCTACGTCTATTTGTTATGGTTGCTGCGATTAACCCAAACACGACGTAAAAAGGACGCTCTATGCGCTTACTCATTGGCACCTTATTCGCTGCCCTCCTCTCTTTCTCAAGCTCAGCATCGGAAGCAAAACCCTCGGAGACCGACCTGTTAGATCGACCTTTGATGGAGCGCTATGTCCTCGATGAGTTAAAGTCACTGCGTCAAGATCAACAAGATTTAGAACGAAGAATGATCGTCGAAATTACCGATCGTGAGTTAGCTGTTGCCGATAAGTCTCTGAACTATGCGAATGTCACCGTTACCTATTTCTTCTACATCATTGCAGGTGTCGCCTCACTCATCGCTTTTGTAGGTTGGCAATCACTACGTGAATTTAAACACAACACCAAAGAGATGGCAGATAAACGACTGGAAAAAATTGCGCAAGAATACGAGAAGAAATTTCTGGCATTGGAACGCGATTTAAAACGTAAAACTCGCATCATCAGTGAAAACAATAAAGAGATCGAGAAAATCAATGAAATCCATAATTTATGGTTACGAGCACAAAGCTCGCAAACGCCTGAACAGCGTATCGATATCTACGATGAGATTCTTTTGATCCGCCCGGGAGATTTAGAGGCTCTGACATACAAAGCCGATGTAGCAATGGAAATCAAAGAGTATCACTGGGCACTGAGCTTGTGTAACCGTGTGCTTGAGGTCGACGATACTAACGGCCCAGCTCTTTACCAACGTGCTTGTGCGTACTCACGCCTCGGTATTGAAGAGCAAGCTATCGAAGATTTGGAACGTGCTATTAATGCTAGCCCGTCCATTCGTGACCTCCTACCCGATGAGCAAGACCTCGAACTGCTGCATGGCAACGAACGCTTTGAACGCTTATTGCACTCTACCACTGAGCAATAATCTCGACATTAGCGCTTTAAACAAATCGATGAAGAGGAAAGCTTCCTTCTTCATCGATTATAAATTGAATAATTATTGACCTTATAATTATCGTACGCACCCTTGATATACCTGATACAAAAAAGCCGAGCAACAAAGCTACTCAGCTTGAAAACAAATTCTTATACAACTCTAAGCTTGACTAGAGCGTGGCGAACAACAACTAATTTTGTAATTTATCGACAAAGTTTAGCGTTAGCGACGCCCCTTGAGAGTGAGCTATCGGAGGGCAATATGCATAGAAAGGTGCATGGCTTTTTGTAACCTCAAAGTAACTGGTTTTTAGATCTAAATTACTGTGATTTTGGTGTGAACATGCTACAAAAGAACCATTGTAAGGTATTTGTATTGCGGCAAGTCTTACCTGTCGAGAATGACCTGAAGTCGATTGATCACTAAAATGAAGAATTCCTGAATGGGTGGTGTTTTCATTTGTTCCATAAGAAAACCATACCCTCACTGAAGATTGAGTACCAATAGGCCCCATTCCTTCTCCAAGATCAAGCTCCGCAGTTTGTCCCGGCTTTATTACGGCTGCATCGCAAGCACCATTGTCACATTGGTCCAAAGCATAAACTGAAAAGTATTGACTCGTTTGATTGTTAATTTTTAATGTAACATCCTTTACGAGCTTTTCATTGCTCCATACGTTCCTTCCACCCCTATATAAACTTATTCCTGCCCCGACGATAGCATTGACCATAGTGAGAACAGCAAACGCTCCACGTTCATGCTCTACGTTTAATGATCTGTAATGTTTTGCTGTCGCCAAGCCAACCTGATGGGCTGTATTTTTGTCTGTGTGAACAATAACATTAGACATATTTAATTCCTTTTAAATTATAAGCAAATTTCGACGCTAAAAGAACGCGCTGTTGGAGAAGCTCCGTATGATGCGATACTAAAGCTAGGGTATGTAGTCTCTTTTGGCTCAAACTCAACTACAGTTAATCTTTGTTTATTCGGACTTGAGCCAGTGTCATTACAGTGTATATTTCCATAAGTGTCTGTTTTAATACTATGAAGTGTCCATGATGAATCGTTCTCGTCAGGACCGTCAATGTGCATATCAAGTTCAACCGAACCACTCGACTCAGAATCTCCACCCACAACTAGACCTTTAATATTAAACTCCACGTTTCCACCGTCTAAGGCTGTGTCATTGTTTACTGTACATTTCAGGTCACCAGACTCGCCCGGCCCCAAGGTCGTGAAATTAGACTGCGCGTATAGATTACCGTTTATTCTCACCTCTCTTGGAACATATATATGGTCAGTTGTATTTTTCAAAGTTACTTTGAATTCTTCTTGTTCCTTTTCAGAGGGCATAATTCCTAATACGCTTCCCAGGGAACCAAGCGTACTCGCAACTAATGTCGCCGTTTTTACGCTTGAAGCACGATGCATCTCAGATCGACCATATCGTTCAATCAATTTTTTACTTGCACTAGCATCGTGATGGCTATGCAGGCTCCCTTTAGCACCGTGAGCTGTTTTTCCTTTAGTCTGATAGTCTTCCATTCTCTCTTCGTCCATTATTTTATGTTCGTCCATTTATCTTTATTCCATATAAAGTTGATTGATTTTGCTTTATTAAGCACTCATTCGATTCAATGAATTGTCATGTTAAAAATACACATTTAGCGACAACATACAAACCAAACTGTTAACAACCTTAACACGACAACAACACAAATCGTCAATGGCAAATAAGCCATATTGATATTTAAAATGATATATAACTTTATATTTGATTAATTAATCACAAATAACTAAGAAAATTAATTATAAATTTATATTTACCACACGACATCCTGACTAAAATAAGAATAATAAGATCCACTCTTCAACCAAAAATAGATTTTAAATAGCAAGAACCTTTCGGCCTAAGGCGGTCTATTCGACTGTACTATTAACGGATTTTTACTCCTATATCTGTACAAACAGGAGTCGCTGATTTGTTGTCAAAGATGATTTTGAATTATTTTACGGACAAATTGATGCTAAGAGATGGGCAAGCCTTCGTTGCAAGGCTACATTGGTAGCCCTTTCTCGCTCGAAAGTACCACAAAGTATCTTTAAAAATTTATTTATATACAGTCACTTATTTTTCCAGGTCAAATAAAATCATAGCCAACGTTCTTTTTTTCTTGCAAAAAAGGTAGAAAAGATTATAGTTTTAATAGGCCATTGTTGAGAATTGACATGTCATTACAGAAAAAACAATCTAAAGTATCATTAAACATTAAAATTTCATCAGACTTAGATTTTCGTCTTAAGCGCGCTAGAAGAGCAGCTCGCGAACAGGGACTGATGTTCAATGTCTCTCAAGAAGTTGAAAAGTTCCTTGAGAAGGAAGTAAAGGAAGTCGAGCACCATCTATCCATAGATGAAGAGATTAAAAGCAACCTAGAGGAACTTGGTGGACTTGATATAGATAACATTATGAAATCAATGAAGTAACAGCTATGTAGCTTGTGACGAACTTATAACTAATCTTGGAGATGAATGATGGGAACAATAATTGGACTATTGATTTTAGCAGGGATAGATATGTACCTAAAACGTAAAACAGGGCTTCATTTGCATCAGTGGATTGCAAAAAAAATTAGAGATTCCCAAAATAACAAATAAACCAATCTTGCTAGCATTTCAGAATCCATCTGTTGGACGAACTGAAGGTAAGAATGCCTGGCCCAAACAAGATTAGTTATCTTTAAAAGAGACGGCCAAATGGCCGTCTTAGAAAAAACAGTATTGATCACAAGCCTTTCTGAGATTTAGCCTAATTTTCAAACTCAAACTTACAATCTTCAGCCGCTCCTCTACATTCAAAATAAGTAAACCATCCACTACTAAAACTCAGCCAGCTATCTCGATAATTTGAAATTGAAATCTCTCGGTCTCGATTCTCACCTAAATACAGATCAACAACACCATTCTCAAGATTGTAAGCACATTTATTTAGTTTCAGAGGTTGTGCGTGATAGATTACAGCTTCTCTAAACGATGTAATACTTCCGCTGTTTCCTTGTGTCGCAACACCGATCCAGCTTCCGCTAGTGTTGGTAGCTGAAAAAGTATAGTTTATATTTTCTATCGTATTTGGATTTGGGCAAGAGGAGACGATGGTATTCGAAAAAACTGAAGCCGAAAACAAAGCAAGATTGATTGTAATAAAAGGTATTAACTTCATAATGCACACCTAATTAATTTTAAAAAACCAACATATCAGATAGATGAGTAATGTTAAACCATTCATCTTATATTTATATCGAACCATTAACGGCAAGAGTACTATAACCCAAATACACTTTTGACAATTTTAGAGTAGGTTGAAGTGTAGAAATAAAAAAGGTGTCATAGTATCAACTTTTGGTCTGGTACTGAATTTATATTGATATCATTAATTATAAAAATGACTAATCTTGAGATGTTAGGCTCGGCAAGAATAATTTATTTTTCAGAGAGGTACCGTCGGAACGTATTATTGAGTCCTACAACTTGCAACCACTGAGTACATAACACTTTAATAATTGTACGTTAGGCACGAGTTTACCTCTTTATAATCAAAAAGTAGTAATCGTTAAAAAGTGTAATATACCTTACACTCTTCCTATTCCGAAAGGTTAAATTTTGTGCCATATTCAGCTACGGATTATCAAGTCAATGAAAGGGGTTTACTAGCTATGAGATCATTACTCTTTACTACTTTTCTGTTTTATTTACCCAATGCCCAAGCACTCACTGCGGCAGAGCCGTCCTTAAAATTCTATCACAACACCGAAGTCATCAATAAGGAAGTTACCAATGTTGATAGCATCTTATTTGAAAGTATGACCGAAGAAATACAATTAGACTTATTAAGGTTTAACGCGATAGAAATTAAACGTTGCCACGGATTCAATTGGCAAGATACCAATGATATCCAGCTTGCATCTCAAGGGCAAAAACAAGGTTTGTGGTACAATCTGAGTGAAGCCGATTTTTTTCGTGCCATGGAGTCTCTAGTTCAGCTCACACACCCCTGAAATCCTCGTAAACAATAACTTTTTATAATCAAAGAACCCTTCTCTGGAGGGCTCTTTGCTAACTGAGATACGTTACCTTATTTACAAAACAAATTACAAGGTCCTAAGCGAGTAGCACATACAATTATTTAAAGCATGAGCTTAACTCAGTAACATCATATCTACATAATATAATCTCTGCTTGGTTGTAAACTTTCAACGCCAGCTCATGCTCTTCACTGACAAGTCCTTGATGGCCACTGCACGCCGGTTTTTATGTTAAGGCCCCTCACCCATAGTACATTCCGGCGTTCTCTGTTTGCGTCATTTAGCAACATAATTCTTCTATACCAAACAATCCGCACTCCATACCAATTAATGTGAGATTGCTCCATTGAATTACTTTTAGTTTTCTTATTATCTCGATTAGCTTGCCCTCAAACAGTACGATAGACTGTAAGGCAACATGCTGTACTGTATCTTTTTATGGTGGGCGTAATTTTGTCCTTTTCGTTCGACTAGACACAGCTGATGTCGATTTAGTCGTGAGGTCATAACACTAATGATGAGTAGTAATACAATGATAAAAAAAGCTCTGTTAGCCAGTGCGATTGGCGCACTTCTTCCAGCTTATAGCGCTACCGCTGATGAAGATATTCGCAACACTATGATGCAAGAAATGGCAAAACAAATCGAAGCACGTGTTGAGCAGGTGAACCAATTGGCGCAAAACCCAGATAATTGGGAAGAGCACAATGGGAAAAATTTTTTCCGACTTGGTGAATACCTTTACGCAATGACACCGGATCACAAACCCATATTTATGCCGTTTGTATTGGGGTCATCGCACGAAGAAAACGCCGCTTATGCTGACCGTTCAGCGGAAGCTATGTTCGATTTTGTAAAAGCACCTTGGCGTTTAACCAATGAATTTAACGGTGTATATGTTTATCATGACCAGTTCGGACAAAACTACTTAGAATGGATTGAGAACAACAAACGATGCAGTGTCCGTTACCTCGCAGACGGTGGTGTAAATACAACTAACCAAGACTGCAAACCTTTCGACGAAAAACAAACCGAAGCGATTGGTTTCATTGACGATCAAGATGTCACTAACCATTTAGCAGGGACCTTTAAGGCACAAGTTCGCTTTGTACAGAACCAAATATCAGAGCCTTACGGCAATACAGAAAAGTCCCAACAAAAACTTATAACACATCGTGAAGCTTTGTTAGTAATCACTCCAGAAAAAGAGAGCATTGATGAGAAAAATATTCTCGCTTATATCTACAAAGATGGTCAACTTTTAGAAAAGCGCGTGCTAAGTAATCCCTCTCAGTTACTCAGTGCTGACCGCACGGTAGAAGATGAACGGCCTGATATTTTGTACTCAAAGCGCTCTTATTCAACGGTACTGCCTTGGAATTATGTTGAAAACGGTTTGAGCTTACGCTTTGAAACTTATGACATGCGTGAAGGTGAACTCGCGGCAGACAGCATCGAGTTTGGTCCGCCAACACACTTAGAGATGCCGATGGTGCGCGTAGGTATGTTGACGGAGCCACCAGCCGCTAAGCCTTTAGAAACTCGTATGGCTAACTATGGTTCAGAGCTTTTCCAACGTCTTCCACTGGCATCAATGAGTATTAGTCCATATTTACCAGTAAAACTAGACAAGGTGGTTACCGCTTACGGTGAAGTAGAACAGGAATACAGTCAATTTGAAAAGCCAGATATTCACTCTGGAGATCTGCGCGAAAACATCACCAAATCACTTATTCAGACGGGCATCAACAATGCGAACTTTGGTGTCCCAAGTACTGCGGGCACCCATCAATGGCAACCCGCTCACTTCCCAACTGTCGTCATTGGTCACTCAATTGGTCGTTACCTCAACAAAAAAGGTGAGGTTGTTGACGTAACCCATGGTGCATCTGGTGGTAATGGTATGGTGCTATTGGTTGATTCTACTGGCAACGAAGTCACTCACGAAATCGGCCATGCGTTCAGCCTATGGCATTATCCTGGTGGACCGGACGTGTACTACCACAGTACAACAAGTGGTTGGGGATATGATGCTTACCGAGGGCGCATGGCAGATAACGTCGTTTGGTATAATCGGGGGTATGATGGCCGTGATTTTAAAGGTCTCGTCGGTTATCAAAAGGACCCAATGGCAGGCGGTAACTTTGATTCAAACTCGAACAACTATCCACTATTTACTGGTTATACATCGAAAGTAGCTCAAGACTATCTAGCGACTTACGATTTACTGGATATGTCTACCGAGTCTGGATTTACTCATTGGGATGAAAGTGCGCAGACCATGCTTGAGGTTAAAGAAACGTCGAAGCGGAAACCGCGTATTACTGGTGTTGATGTCGTTACTACGGTCGGTTACTACGACCCAACAAAACAGCACTTAAGCCATATTTATCCACCCATGTATGGTGCTTCAGGTAATGTCTTCGATTTACCAGAGCCACAAGTGGGTCAATGCTGGGCTGAAATAACTTATGCAAATGGGAAATTTGAGCAAGTAGCGCTTGATGGCCATCGTTTAGACAGAAGAATGAGCAATAAATTTCACATCAATTTAGAGCGTTCTGCTGAACCTGAAAGCTTGGCGGTTTTTTGTCCAGAGCGACTACTTGAGGACATCGTTCGTGAAGCAATCTTGGCGGATGTCGGTCAAGAACATTTCTTCGATTGGGATGACAACAAACAAAAAGGTAACCCAGGCGATATGTTCCGTTACCACCGCAACGGTCGTATTGAACTGTTTGAGCTGCAAACTCATCGTTACTGGTATTTCCCGGACAGCGGTCAATCCAATCACCAATGGAAGTTTATCGGCTACCTTGATGAGTTAATAGATCAATATGTCGCTGAGCAACAGCCAAGCTTCGAAGAGTTGGGCAAGGTAAAACTAACGACGCGCCAGTTTGAAGTTACAGATGAATATCCACAGCGTACCGTAACTTTTGGTAAAGATCACGATGGCTATGCTCTAGGTGTTGAAGATTCGCCAACGTTTGCTCAAATTAAACAACTGACCAATGCTGATTATTCGAGTGTGGCGGAGTTCGAACGCGCCGTGTTAACGCAAAATGAGTATCAACGGTTTGGCCAACACAGCTCCATTCTTTCCGCTAAGCAAATTAAAGCTGGCTTTATTGGCGCACTTTTTTCTCACAGAAACCCTGATAGCGGTACTCTCGACTACTTTATGATGAAACGAACAAATGCAGGAGCAATGCCAATAGACAAGGTTTCGAATCAAGATTGGAAATATCTTGGTGATGCAGAAACTTATGTAAATTTTGATCTAAACCCGATCCGTGTTGAACGTAAGGGTTTGGATCATGATGCTCGCCTTAAAGCCTACTATCGTGTGGAAGAAATTCTCTCTGCTGAGCAAGCGGCGACAACAAACGTTCCATTCCAACTGTTTAAATCGTCACTAAAAGGTGGTCAGCAAGGGTACTTCTTACAAAAGTCAGCAGGCGATGCTTCTGAGATGCCTACCGATGAGTTCTCTAATTCGGAGTGGCACTTTATCGCTAGTGACCACTCGCTCGATGAAACGCTGACCCGTTGGTTAGAACGTGATGAGTTTGAGCAAGATGTTGCGAACTGGTACCGACAAGAAAAACTCCGTGCTCATGGTGAAACAGGTGAAGTGGGCGACATCTATTTGTATGACTTCCATGATGGCAAGCGTCATTACTACCAATTAAAAAATGATGAGAACGGTTACTTTCCATGGCCAGATAAACCAAATATGGATGACTGGAGCAACCATAACTGGCAATACTTAACTTCGTTTTAGTCGGAAGAATAATAAAGAGCCCTCCAAGTCGAAGAGGGCTCAATTAACAGTCAAAAATATTGCACTGCTAACCACCGACCACTGCACCTAGTTAACACAACTTTTCTAACACTCAGTCTCAGTATTGACAGAGTCCCACCGTTTAACGCAACCAAGATCCGTTAGCCTTGACCCTGCAAAAAAGCCAGCGCATCAATTCTGTCACGTACTTTTGTCTGTCTCTTTCACCATCTGATATTCATACCTTTATCAGGTATTTACAATTTGACACAAGTCGGCAATCAATTAAAATGCAACAAAATAAAAACACAAGGACAACCAAAGTGAAACAATTCAACATCATCAGTCTGGCTTTTCTTATACTCTTTAGTTCAATAAGCCTAGCTCAACCACCATCGTCACAAGCCAAACCCTCCCCTACAGTGATGCTCTCATTGAGTGCGACCGAGCAAGAGGATGATAACAGTGACCAAGGTGATGTGATTTATCACCAATGCTACTTAAACCCGGTCAGTTGTATCGGAATCTATAACAGTTAAAAGTAAGGCCTCAAACTCTTTCGTTTTGAGGCCTTTATTTTGCCAAAAAAGGCGACTATCACGTAAAAGTGCAGAAACTTCATACCAATCACAGTAATTGACAAGAACTAACGCGAGAAGAAGGCTTCAAAACAAGGCTAAAATGTTGGGTTAACATTCGTTTTAATGTTCCAAACCAAGTATTGGGCATAATAACAAGCCAGAATGAATAGCACTATCTACGATTGGTATTACCGCTTATTTCACCTATGTGGGCATTGTCCCATCTTGAGTTTAATTTCCTACCTGACAACCTTTTCACTCTAGACAGTCCTGTCCTTAATAACTCACACATACGTTTGCCATAGAGTTTTGTCCTCTACCTCCTGAGAGCGAAAAGCCTCTACCAACCGTTTTCCTTAAAGGTCGCCTTTTCTCACTCAGGAATGAGCGGAACAGATCCAACCCGCTTCCTCAGCGAAATATTAATTAGACATCTAACATTCCCCAACTAACAAGACACAAAATATCGATTGATCAACTGATATAAATCGATAAAAACTTCTCATTACAGAGGTTTTATTTATCACAAAACTACCATTTCCTTCATATTTGTTAACAATTATAACTATAGTTGATAGAGCACATTAGTTTGAACACTAATGATTAATTGGTTATTCTGAAAAACGATTAAGAGAAAGGAAACTCAATATGACGTACAAAACTCCCTTACTACTCGCGATTGGAGCAATAGCAGCAACCAACGTAAACGCAAGTGAGTGTGGGACGGTTACCATTGCAGATATGAATTGGAACTCCGCAACGCTGATTGCCAATGTGGACCGTTTTATTCTTGAGCATGGCTACGGCTGTGACGCCGAACTCATCCCCGGCGATACCATGCCAACTGGCACCTCAATGATCGAAAAAGGACAACCCGATGTCGCGCCTGAACTTTGGAGTAACAGCCTCAAAGACGCGCTAGATAAAGGTGTCAAAGAAAAACGTCTGCGCTACGCAGGTAAAGCACTTATCGAGGGGGGAGAAGAGGGTTTCTGGATACCAGCTTATCTGGTAGAGCAATACCCTGAAATGAAGACCATCGAAGGGGTAAAAAAGCACGCGAAGTTATTCTCTCACCCCGAAGACAAAGCTAAATCGGCATTTTACAGCTGTCCAGCTGGTTGGAACTGTCAAATTAGTGCTGGTAATCTTTTCAAAGCAATGGCGCTTTCTGACTCTGGCTTTGACATCATTGATCCTGGTTCTAGTGCAGGTTTATCTGGTTCGATTGCAAAAGCCTATGAGCGAAAAGAAGCCTGGTTCGGCTACTACTGGGCCCCCACAGCAGTACTTGGTAAATACGACATGGTAAAAGTCGACTTCGGTAGCGGTGTTGACGAGAAAGAATTTGTCAGCTGTACAACACAAGCAGATTGTGCTGATCCAAAAGCAACCATGTATCCTCCTTCACCTGTTCATACGATTACCACCGAAGAGTTCGCTTCACGCTCCCCTGCAGCATACGATTACTTCACAAAACGTGGCTTCACCAACGCTGACATGAACCAATTATTAGCTTGGATGGAAGACAACCAAGCAGACGGTGAAGAAACCATGTTCCATTTCCTAGAAAGCTATCCACAAATCTGGACCAAATGGGTTCCTCAAGACGTAGCTAAAAAAGTGCAAGGTGCACTGTAAGATTTAGACGTTTCGTAAATGGTATAGGAATACCGAAATTGTTGTATGCCGAGGCTCGCTTGAGTCTCGGCAAGAAAAGGAAGTAAACATGTCTGACTCGAATTGGCTTAGCGAATTCCCAGAAATGGATCGCTCAGATCTCAGAGCCATCCGCAAAACCTTAGATGGCGCCTATCGCGATTTCTCTCGCGAATACGGCGACCTTATTGAATCATTCTTCGACCCTCTTCTCTCATTTCTCGTTTGGTTCGAAAAACTCCTTATTTCTACACCATGGATGATCATTCTTGGTGTGTGTACTGCATTGGTTTATGCCGCTAGTCGCTCATGGAAACTGGCTGTCGCGTGTTTCCTGTCATTGATCCTGATTGGGTACTTTGGCATGTGGGAAGACACCATGCGGACGCTCAGCATCATCACGGTATGTACCATGCTCGCCATTGTGCTCGGCATTCCGATTGGTATTGCCATGGCGCGCTCAAATCGTGTCCAGTCCGTCGTGACACCACTACTCGACGTGATGCAAACCATGCCAGCATTCGTCTATCTAATCCCAGTCGTGATGCTTCTCGGTATCGGAAAAATACCCGGCCTAATAGCCGTTGTTATCTACGCGATCCCACCCGTAATTCGGTTGACCAACTTAGGCATCCGACTCGTTGATAAAGAAGTACTTGAAGCGGCAACCGCCTTTGGCGCGAGTGCGAAGCAGCGCTTAGTCGGCGTGCAATTACCTTTGGCAATGCCAACCATAATGGCTGGTATCAACCAAACCATAATGATGGCACTTTCTATGGTCGTTATCGCTTCTATGATTGGCGTTAAAGGCCTAGGTCAGCCAGTATTGAAATCAATCACCAACCAGTACTTCACTCTTGGTCTGCTTAATGGCCTAGCGATTGTGGCACTGGCAATATTGTTTGACCGTGCATCGCAAGCTTACGCGAAGCGAACTCAAGCACACTTAGGAGATCTGAAACATGACTGAGACACTTATTGAGATCAGCGGGCTGTACAAGATCTTCGGACCAAAGCCAAAAACGGTCATCGAGCGAGTAAAACAAGGTCAGAGCAAAGACCAAATTCTCGCTGATACCGGCCATACCCTTGGTTTAAAAGACATCAATCTACAAATTAACAAAGGCGAAATCTTCGTTATCATGGGCCTATCTGGCTCTGGTAAGTCGACCATGATCCGTCACTTCAACCGCTTGATTGATCCTACCATGGGGCAAATCTTGGTTGAGGGCATCGACGTAATGCAATTGTCATCAAAAGAGTTAGAAGCATTCCGTCGTCACAAAATGTCGATGGTATTCCAACGCTTTGGCCTCTTGCCTCATCGCACTGTGGTTGACAATGTGGCTTACGGCCTTGAAATTCAAGGCGTCACGAAAGTAGCGCGTCTTAAGAAAGCCACAGAGTGGCTGGAAACCGTTGGCCTTAAAGGTTACGAGAATCAATACCCAGCACAACTTTCTGGTGGTCAACAACAGCGTGTCGGCTTGGCTCGTGCTCTAGCCACTGACGCCGAGATCTTACTGATGGATGAGGCTTTCTCTGCACTCGACCCATTGATCCGCAGCGAGATGCAAGATCAGCTTATCGAGCTACAAGAAAAGCTACACAAGACCATTATCTTTATTACACACGACCTAGACGAGGCTCTTCGTTTGGGTGACCGTATCGCTATCTTGAAAGATGGTGAGTTGGTACAACAAGGTTCTCCAGACGAGATTCTACTCCATCCTGCTGACGACTATGTAGAGGCCTTCGTTAAAGACGTAAACCGAGCACGCGCCCTTACCGTCGAGACTGTAATGCAACCACCAGCGTATCGTATTACCGCGACGACAATTGAAGAAGCTCTTATCGAAATGAAACGTGTGAAACAAGACTATGCATACCATGTAACCGACGAAGGCTACCAAGGAGTGGTCACCAAAGAGAGCTTATTAGACGCCGCGAAGACGGATGCTGCGCAAGCGCTAGCAGAAGAGATCTACGAAGAAGTGCCGATAGTCTCCCCTGATTCCGTAATTGAGGAAGTACTACCCGACACCATGTCTTGTGATTACTCACTGCCTGTTGTGGATGAAGAAGGTAATCTGCAAGGTGAACTGGAACGCAGCGCAGTCGCTGACATCTTCACTGATCATTCTGAAGAGGGGTCACCGCTAAAGGAGGTTAAAACGCCCCCGGTCATGGATAAAGCATCCTAACACAACACAGGCTCATCATCAGATGAGCCTTTTGCTCACTTTATTGTTCTTTACGCTGGTGATGCAAGTCGTCATTGCAGGCCGCTGCATTTTCTTCTTTTATCTCTCTTTATTTTCAAACCACTGACGTTAAAGAGTTTGTCTTACAAAAGCAGTTCAATGGTTTGCTTTATTCTGACGCATGTCTCGGAAACAGGTCTATGATTATTCCGGTATACCCAAGTGACCTTTGCATACCAGAAACAAGATTATGTTCGCATATTAGCTTGTTGATTTAGAGAGGAATATGATGAAAAAGACACTATTGGCACTCACTGGTGCAGTCGTTATCTTAGCAGGATGTCAGGATGAGAAACCAGCGCAGACAACTGTGGTTGAGGTTCCTCAAGCAACCGAAGCTGATACCTCCGTTGACATGACAATGGTTGAAGAAGAGCAAGTGATCACCACTGACACTTTCGTTGATTCTGGCCACAATGCGCAAAATGCGTTGGATTGGAGCGGCATTTATAAAGGCAAGCTTCCTTGCGCCGATTGCGCAGACATCGACACCACCCTCACTCTTAATGAAAGTGGCACTTACTCATTGGTGAAACTATATGAGGGCAAGAAAGGTGACCCAGTCAGGTCTGAGGGTAAGTTCACATGGAATGAGTCAGGCAACATCATCACATTGGTTGATGAGTCAGATTCAAATCAGTACTTCGTTGGCGAAAACATACTAATGAAACTAGACATAAACGGCGAGAAAGCAACTGGCGAGCTAGCGTCATTCTACAACCTAAGCAAAATGCCTTGATCCCACACCGCGAATACAACCGTACGCAAAAGAACAACGTCTAATACTTCCACTGCACGATCTAGCACCAATGCCGTGTGGTGACAAAAAACAAGTGACAATAGAAACAAGGGGCAATCCATCGCCCCTTTCTGTTTGATAACAACTGCTATAGTTAAAAGGGTAAATAAAATTAGGGCAGTATTGAATTCGTTATCACACCTGCGCCTCAATATTCTTACGACTCTTTGAGTGGATCCTTGCTCTCGATACAATTCACAACTGCCTCTTGATTGAGGTCTAGTGCATGCAAAATTTATTCAAATCAACACTTCGATTCTTTGTCACTTCCGCCGTTTTGGCTCTATTTTTTTTTAGTCCTGTATCTTCTGCTTCCCCTCTCAAAGTCGGCACTTATCCTTGTCCTCCTTTTGTTATTAATTCGACCAGCCAAGAACTCAATGGCCTGAGTATCGAACTGTGGGAAAGGATAGCCCAAAAAATGGGCGTGGAATTTAATTATGAAAACCATCAACTTGATGAACTCCTCGATGGGATTGAAAGTGGACAGATCGACATTGGGGTTTCATGCATATCTATCACGCCCGAACGAGAGATATTCGCCGACTTTTCTCACTCTTTTTATGAAACGCACCTCGCTATTGCGGTTAAACGTCAAGGCTACTTGCATACCTTGAGGTCCATTTTCTTAAATCCTGCGTTATGGTTGATCATTGGGGCTATTATTCTTACAGCGGGTATAGTCGGTGCCTTCTTCTACGTAATAGAAAAAGGAAAAAATGAAAAGCTGTATTCTATGAAAAGTCGCATCGGTCGTTGGGTTGAAACCTTCATACTTGGCTTACTCTTTATTACTCGCGGCCCATTTAATTATTTTGAGTTTAAGAGCCTGACTGGGCGTATTGTCACTGTACTCATCGGTGTACTTAGCATGTTATTCATAGCAAGTATTACGGCCGTCTTAGCCAGTAAACTTACTCTCAGCCAAGGGCACTCTCAAATCAAAAGCGTCAATGATTTAGCCAGGGTACAGGTTGGCGCCAAAGAAGCGACAACGTCCTCGCTCATGCTGACCAGTTTTGGCATTCGCTACAAGCACTACGATGATATGACAATGTTGCTAAAAGCATTAGAAAAAGGAGAGGTAGAAGCGATCGTCGCTGATGATGTGGTGCTGAAGTACATGATTGGCATCGGTAGACAAGCCGGACAATTTGAAAACCTAGAGGTGTTGCCTTACCAATTAGAAAAGCAAAACTACGGCTTTATCATGACCGAAAGTAATCAATATGAAGAGGCTATTAATCGCGCATTGTTACAAATTAGAGAATCGAAAGAGTGGCGCAAAACCTTGGGGGACTATTTCGTCAAAAAATAAACATGGCTTAATTGAAAAAGTCCTTTTCTCGTTTAAGAAAAGGACTTTAATACTGGTAACTACTGAGGTAGGACGACTTTGCCATCTTGAATTGGGAATACCTTACCCGTTGGTTTGTTCTTCATACGAACCGTTGTTGGTACGCCAGCAATCTCGTAAGTAACATCGTAACCAGCCACTTGCTCTGAAGTCGTATATTCTGTGTGACATTGCTTCTCTGTTGAGGTTACCACATCACCTTTTTGAACATTGTCTTGGATTCCACGACCTGCCATTGCACCAGCAATCGTACCTGCGGCCGTTGCAATCACTTTACCGGAACCACCACCGATTTGGTTACCCAACGCAGCACCTGCAGCTGCACCGCCCACAGTACCAAGAATCTTGTTATTATCCTTTGGTGCGACTTTGTGATTCACAACGACATCCCTACATACTTGATGCGGCTTCTTCACTGTTTCTGTAACGGCCTCAACAAACGTAATACTCGCTTCTTTTGGCGCTGGTGGCGTCTTATCTTTACAACCTGCTAGTACAGCAACAACAGCTGCTGCGAGCGCAATTGATTTTATATTCATGAACAATTTCCCAATACCGTTATCTTTGCTTGGCGGTATAGTAAGTCATGGGCTCAAATCCACATCAGGATAAATTGATGCTCTGGTCATAAGACAGTTAAAAGCGCTCAAGCTAAATTAAGAAAAAGTTCATCGTCCGTTAGGTATTTAAAACGGTGGCTATGGCTACGCAAGTGCATAAACATAAAGTCAGGAAAACCTGGCGCAATGATACTGTTTGGCTCCCAGAAAATGCCTCCAACAAATACATAACGACCTTGCTTTTCATCACTATGCAAAGGGTTGTTAATTGGTGTTGTTAGCTCTGCACGACAACCTTCAACGACACAAACAATCTGCCCTTTGTAAATGCCAATCACACGCTTAACAAGGTTCGCTTTAATACCACATTTCCAAACTTGGCGCGTAGCCCATTCATAGCCGAACTTATTGATCGCTGCTTTACGCAAATGTACAACCAAATTCATCGCTCATTCCTGATCTGTTCTTTGCTTGTACTATAACCAAATCACCCTATCAGTTTGACGACATAAATTTATCGAAACCATAAAAGTTACAAACAAAAAATAAGAGCAGAAGGTAAATCTCTTTTTCTTGAATGATTTTTAGGATTTTTCTTACGCAAAAATCTGGAATACGCTGCATAAAATAATGATAGATTTATAAAAATAGACATGACTACATGGTGACGTATGGCTTTTGATGACTATTGGAAAAAGGTTCGAGAAAAGAATCTAAAGAGTGCAAACCTAGAAGGGCTTATTGTAAAGAAGGTACGCGCTAATACGGGCAGTAAGCGCCTCCCTTACCGCACGAAATGCGGAACACTATGTGAAATCAAATATAACGAAGTATGTGAGATACAAAAGGAGTGATGAAGTAACACCACTCTCTTTATCAATGGTTTCTTGCTTTTGTTAAGCATCGATGAGGAAGTTGTCACCTTCATTCTCAAGGCGGTCGATCAGCGCACGACACTCATCAAGATCGAGTGGCAACTCAAAACGACGTTTCAGATTCATCAAGAAGAATATGTCTTCACACATCGCTTTCTCTGGCTCATCACTAATCTTCGCTACCGGTGAGCCATTGCATGAAACCATTTTAATCACGATAGACAGCGGCTTGTAAGAGCCCCCCTTCGTGTTCACATAATCGCCCATATCATTCGATAATGCCGTACCAATACCAAAACTCACCTGAACGCGGCCTTGAAAGTGCTCACAAATATCCAGTGCTTGCTCGAAGTTCAACCCATCGGTAAATACCAAGGTTTTGGTCATTGGATCGATGCCGAGCTTTTGGTAATGCTCGATCATCTTTTCGCCCCATACGAACGGACAACCGCTATCATGACGCACACCTGCGTACGCATTACTCAACTGTTCATCAAAATCTTTTAAGAATGCATCAATACCAATAGTGTCAGTCAACGCGATACCTAACGCACCATTAAACACCTGCTGCCAACGCTGCAGCGCCACTCTTTGTGAATCACGAACATTCACCAACGCTTGGTGTCCCATAAACCATTCATGTGCTACGGTACCAATCGGTGCAAGATCAAGTTCTCTAGCCAAATGATAGTTGCTGGTTCCTGTTAAGCAATCGGGTAGCGCTTTGCTCAAATACTGTAACATTGAGCGCTGTGCTTGAAAGGAGAAACGACGACGAGTCGACATATCCGCAAACTTAAAATTGTAGATTTGACGACGTTCCAGCTCTGCTTTGAGATACTGAACTTTCTCTTCTAGGACAGATTGAAATTGCTCAACTGGAATCTCCGCCCAACGTGAGCGGCTGCGTACTTCAGACACAATGCTCATGATGATGGTTTCGTAAAGAATGGTTTCTTTCCAAAGACCACGAATGGTAATGCGTAGTTGGCTGTTACCAGCGGCCATCGTTTTAACATTGAAAGAAACGTCACGTTGAGGGTTAAAGCGAAATGAGTTTAAAGAATCAACAAATTCATGGCTCAGATATGGCGCTGCTCTCTTTATGTATTCAATTTCTTCTTTAGAAAACGTGATATCTTGCAGTTTAAGAACTTCTGCTTTCACCTCTGGCAATAATTCAGACAAGTCTTCCTCACTGCGAACGATGAATTTGTAGCAAGCCATTGCGTCAGGATAGAGCGCAGCAACGGCACTCATCATATTGACTTTGTAGACGTCAAAATCTAACGCACTTTGGATGATACGAGACAAAAATAAATTGGTGGTCATTCGTCGCCCTTCTATACACCCTTTTTTCGTTTATACCTAAATTCCCTCTACGTGGTACAAACCTTGTCCTATTGTTTTCGGCCAGAGTTGCTGGAAAGTTTGCAACAAAGCAAAATAGGGGTATATAACTTTTTGTTACTAACTAGATTGCGTAAACAATAAACACCCACTAGGGGTTTGTCAACTTTTGTTACTAACTATTAATTACAGCAAGGTTATTAAACGCGATATCGCGGGATACGTTTTGGCGACATCCAAAAAAGAAAGCCAACACATGCTTAAAATTACGTATTTACCATAAACACGTTTCTAACAATTAGTTACTTACCCATTGATTGGTTACTTGTTCTGCGCTAGATTATTGACAAATTATTCTCAGGGCAAAATCATGATCGTAACTGTCGACATCATTCCATTCAGGCTATCCGGCTGCGCTGATAAAGGGTTGGAGGTGTTGCTGATCAAACGTTCTAATCCAGAGCGCCCTTACCATGGTGTCTGGGCCCTGCCTGGTGGATTTGTGTTTGATAAAGACATGACCCGTGAAGGTGGACGTCCAGCTGATGAGAATTTCGAAGCGGCACGACGCCGTATCTGCCGCGAAAAAATTCACACCTACCCGCGTCACTTCAGTGAAGCCTTTGTCGACGGCGACCCAAAACGCGACCCTGAAGATTGGAGTCTGAACGTCACGCACTACGCCTTAGTTGACCGCAACAACAAGGAGCAAATTGATAATGCGGGCATTCCAGAGTGCCATCTAAAGTGGTTCCCGCTGCAAACTATCCTCGATGGTCAAGAAACCCTCGCTTTTGACCATCAGAAGATGATTAAAAAGGCATGGAAAAAGCTACGCGCTTCTATCGAATACACCTCAGTATTGCTGTTTGCACTTGATAAAGAGTTTTTGGTTGCAGACATCATAGCCGCCTACCAAGAATTTGGTATCGACATCAGCCGCATGACGATTAAGCGACGTTTGATCGATTCCTGTGTACTCAAGCCAACCAACAAAGTCGCCTCTACCAATAGAGGCAAAGGCGGTAAGCCAGCCATGGTATATACCCTAGCAAGCGACGAAGTGACCTTTTTTCAAAACTGCTTGCGTGGCTAGCGCAAGTTTAAAACAGACAAGGAGTCAGCCATGACTGTTCGAGTCAATTATCAAACCACTGCTGCAATCGACGTGGACCCAGAGAAAGGTTTTACTGAACTTTGCCCTGACGAGCTGCCAGTCAGTGGCGCATTAGACATCGTTCCACAACTGCTAAAGAACCACACCAAAGGCCGTCTGAAGCTTGTAAGTCGTGATTTGCACCCACCAAAAGCAGCATGGGACGCAGAATCACCAGCAAATATGCTTGAACCCGTAGGCCTACCCAATGTGGACATTAAGTGGAACCGCCACTGTGTACTCGGCACCACCGGTGTTGATCTGATTGATGGTTTACCACCTGTTTTGGAGTACGATTTCCAAGTAAACAAAGGCATGGACCCGGACGCACACCCTTACGGCATTTTTTTCCATGATATTGGAGATACTAAAACCACTGGCGCGAATGAGTTCTTAAAATTCAACCAAATCGACACCCTTGTGGTTGGTGGCTTGGCGCTCGATTTTTGTGTAAAAAAATCCGTGACTCAAGCTCTAGACTTGGGTTTCAAAGTGATTGTAAACCTAGCCTCTACTCGTGCGGTATTACCAGATACTATCGATGCAGTGATTGCGGAGATGGAAGAGAAAGGCGCCGTTTTTGTCGACAGTGCGGATGACATTATCGTGGAATATCCTGCTTAATCTCCTCTTGAGGAACAAAAACGGCCCAGCAAAACTGGGCCGTTTTTTATCTTCACTATTAACTTTAAAGATAAACAAGACATAGCTCACAACTCAAATTCCCGAATAGGTTCTTGATATTAATGACCTCTATCACACTTAGCTCTCGGTGATACAAAAATATAGTTATTGGTTTTTTTTTACTATTTCAGAAAACCGTAACATTAATTAAATTTGTCTCACCACTTCAGCACCAATGAGTCAAAGATGATTACGCAACTCACTAATGTCAATTTAATAAAAGGCAACCTTCAAGCAAACAATAAAAAAGAAGTCTTTGAAGAGCTAGCGCAAATGCTATTCGAAAATAATCGAATCAGCAGCAAAAATAACTTTTTAACCGACATAGAGGCACGTGAAGTATTAAGCGTAACGTCAATGGACGGCATCGCTTACCCACACGCAAAAAGTAAAGCGGTTACAGAGCCTGCAATCGCTGTTGGCGTCAAGTACACAGGCATCGAGTATGGCGATGAAGAGGGAGTCAAGCCAACCGTATTCTTCATGATTGCTTCACCAGATAACGGTGCTGACCACCATATTTATGTTCTTCAAGAATTATTCGGAAAATTTAGCGAAGCGTTTATTGAAGGAATTCATAACGCACAAGACGAAAACCAAATACTAAATATTTTAATTAATTCATAAGGCGTGAAATTATGAGTACAATCACAGCTCAAACTAATAATAATAGCGATTTCAAAAAAATCCTAAGTACTATGAAAGGTCATCTTTTATTCGGTACTTCTCACATGCTTCCATTTATCGTTGCGGGTGGTGTACTGCTGGCGCTAGCGGTAATGGCATCAGGTAAAGGTGCGGTTCCTGCCGACGGTTTATTGGCTGATATTTCTAATATCGGTATTAAAGGTCTCGTGCTATTCCCAATTATTCTTGGTGGCTTCATCGGTTACTCAATTGCAGACAAACCAGCACTAGCGCCAGCAATGATCGCATCAGGCATCATGGCTGATATGGGCGGCGGCTTCCTTGGTTGTATCGTAGCGGGCTTCATCGCAGGTGGTGTGGTGTTCCAACTTAAGAAGATCCCTCTTTCTGCTAACATGACGGCGTTGGGCGCTTACTTTATCTACCCTCTACTTGGTACGCTTATCTCTGCCGGTATCGTTCTATGGGGTATCGGTGAGCCAATCAAAATCTTTATGGCTTCTATGAATGAATTCCTAGCTTCTATGGCTGGCGCTTCCAAAGTCGTTCTAGGTACGATTCTTGGCGGTATGACTGCGTTCGATATGGGCGGTCCAATCAACAAAGTAGCAACACTATTCGCTCAAACTCAAGTGGATACTCAACCATGGCTGATGGGTGGTGTTGGTATCGCAATCTGTACGCCTCCTCTAGGCATGGCACTAGCAACATTCCTATTTAAGAATAAGTTCACTAAACAAGAGCAAGAAGCAGGTAAAGCAGCAGCAATCATGGGCTCTATTGGTATCTCAGAAGGTGCTATTCCATTTGCAGCAAACGACCCTGTGCGCGTTCTTCCTTCAATCGTTGCTGGTGGTATTGTTGGCTGTGTGTTCGGCTTCCTAACAAACGTACTACTACACGCACCATGGGGCGGTCTAATTACAGCACCGGTATCAAGCAATATCCCAATGTATGTTGTGGGTATCGCACTAGGCTCACTAACAACAGCGGTTATCGTTGGCTTCTGGAAACCAATTGCTGAAGAAGAAGCAGAAGACGAAATCGCAGAAGCAGCACCTGCACAAGCGGCCCCAGCAGCAGGCGAAGGCGAGTACGACATCGTAGCAGTAACATGTTGCCCATCTGGCGTAGCACACACATTCATGGCAGCGAAAGCACTAGAGAAAGCAGGTGCAGCAGCAGGCCTAAAAATCAAAGTAGAAACACAGGGGCAAAACGGTATCCAGAACCGCATCACTGACCTAGATATAGCACAAGCGAAGTTGGTTATTTTGGCTCACGATATCCAAGTAAAAGATGCTCATCGCTTCGCAAAAGCAAACGTTGTGGAGTGTTCAACCAAAGAAGCGATGCGTAACGCAGCAACTCTCGTGAAAGCTTAAAATTTAAGCTGCACCCCTAGCTGAATTCAAACCGGGTGATGCGTTGCACTTCGTGATGACGGGCGAGCAATCAGAAGTGATGAAAGCGTGTCAGAGACACAACAAAAAAGCCAAACCGAGTGGTTTGGCTTTCAATATACAGTACTAATACCTAGGCTTTTCAAAGTGATTAAAGCACCTGTGGCGAAAACGCTTATCGGCGGCGGTTGTTAAAACGAGCGCGATCAGTACGCTGCTTAGACGAGCGTTCTTTGTGCGCAGAGGCAGCCTTCGCTTGTGAAGCCAGAATCGATTCAACCGTTAGTTCCATTGGCTCACGCGGCTCCAATCCATGGCGGAAAGTACGCGCACGTGGTGGCAGATTGAATTCGTATTCGGATGCCTTTGGCATGCGCTTGTAGCGGTATAGATAAAAGTTCTCTACACGCTCACGAGCCCATTCTGTTTTCTTCAGGTACTTAACACTACTTGCAATACTTGGCTTGGTGTTAAAACAGTTCATACGCATCGCCGTGTCGAGGATTTCCCAACCGTAATGATCAACCAGTTGTTGCAACATGTCTTCTAATTTAAGACCGTGCAATGGGTTGTTCTTTTGCAATTCAATGCGCTCTTCGTCGGTCATAAATTCATGGCTCATGAACGGCTCCTTAATTTAAAAGTGGCTGACTTTGTGCTCGCCACATTATCTTTGTATATTAATTCGTCCTAGCGAATACGCCATCACTGTTTTGTGTAACGGGTATGTCTTCTTTGCTGGTTCGCGACCGAATGCTTTAGCTACATTTGTTACGCTGCACTCAATACTTTTTGCTGGTGTGCCATGTACTCTTCAAATGTACCTTGGAAACTCACCAACTGTTGGTCTTTTACATCAATAATTGAAGTCGCAAGTGATGAGACAAACTCACGGTCATGACTGACAAAAATCAAGGTACCAGTGTAATCTTTTAATGCACTATTTAACGCTTCAATCGCTTCCATATCCATGTGGTTAGTTGGCTCGTCCATTATCAGTACGTTGATGTCTTGCATCATTAGCTTGCCAAACATAAGGCGGTTCTTCTCACCACCCGAGCAGTTTTTCGCTTTTTTGTTGGCGTCGTCAGCAGTAAATAGCAATCGACCTAGAATGCCACGCACCATTAGGTCATTATGCTTCACTGTCCGCCACTGCGAGATCCACTCAAAGATGGTCAAATCATTATCAAAGTCTGCACTGCTATCTTGTGGGCAATAACCAATAGACGCATTTTCAGACCACTTAACCACACCCTGAGTTTGCTCTAGTTCATTAACGAGGCAACGCAGCAAGGTGGTTTTGCCCACACCATTTTCACCGATGATTGCAAGGCGAGTCCCCGCCTCTAAAAGTAAGTTACCTTTAGTAAACAATAATTCATCATCAAAAGCGTGGCCAAGATCTTGCAGTTCTAACGCTAAACGATGCAGCTTCTTACCTTCACCAAAATCAATCGATGGGCTAACACGGCTGCTTGCTTTCACTTCGTCTAGTTTAATTTTGTCCATCTTTTTGGCACGAGAGCTCGCTTGTTTCGCCTTCGATGCATTCGCACCAAAACGGTTTACGAAATCTTGAAGTTCGTTGATTTCAGCGGTTTTCTTTGCGTTAGAAGCCAGTAACTGCTCACGACGAAGACCAGATGCTTCCTGGAAGTACTCATAGTTACCTGGGTAAATACGCAGTTCGCCATAATCAATGTCTGCCATGTGGGTACAGACGGAATTTAGGAAGTGACGATCGTGCGAGATAATGATCATCGTACACTTACGTTGATTTAATTCTTCCGCCAGCCAGTTAATGGTGTGAATATCCAAGTTGTTGGTTGGCTCGTCTAGCAACAAAATATCTGGGTTAGCAAACAGCGCTTGGGCCAAAAGCACACGCAGTTTCCAGCCCGGCGCAACTTGTTGCATTAAACCAAAATGAAACGCTTCTTCAATACCCGCTTGCAGTAAAATATCACCAGCACGGCTTTCCGCTGTATAGCCGTCCATTTCAGCAAACTCACTCTCAAGTTCAGCGACTTTCATGCCGTCTTCTTCGCTCATTTCTGGTAGAGAGTAGATACGGTCGCGTTCGCGCTTCACTTCCCACAATTTGCGGTCGCCCATGATCACGGCATCAATCACGCTGTATTGCTCGAAAGCAAACTGGTCTTGGCTCAATACGCCCAGTTTTAATCCCGGTGTCAATGAGACGTTACCCGAGCTTGGTGTAAGTGCGCCACTCAGGATTTTCATAAATGTCGACTTGCCACAGCCGTTCGCGCCAATCAGACCATAACGGTTACCGTTGCCAAATTTAGCAGAGATATTTTCGAACAGTGGCTCGGCACCAAATTGCATGGTGATATTGTTTGTACTAATGATAAAGGCGTCCTCGAAGGAAGTTTTTTAATAACAAGCTCTTAATTCACTCTCGAGATACGTCAAGATAAGGGCATATTGAAAGTGGCCACCATTCTATCTGATTCGCTCATTAGGTGATATAGATCACGCAAATGTTACGAAGAATTTTTACCAAAAAAAAAGCATGGTATTAACCCATGCTTTAAATAGTCGAAAAAATTGGGTTAAAAATCGAGGTGGTAATTGTGGTTAGATTGATCCAACGAAATCACCAAGTTTTGCTCACGCTCATTTGCGCTCATCGGCACCCATTGCGCGTAAAGCTTGGTCCAATTGCTATTCACCTTCAATTCGATCTGATTAGTTCGGGTTGGGTATACCGTTGTGATTCGCGACAAGGGATCACCAATCTCAACGCCGTTCTCAGTAGTAAATGCAGCTCTAGTGTATAAATGCAGTGCGCCATCGGAGGAACCTTGATAGTCCATAGACAGCGTAATTGTTTCACCGACGTCAAAAGAAAAGTCTCTTTGCGCGACGATGTCTTTTGTTGTTTGAATTGGCGCGACCGATGCCTCTGGGGCAGGAGAAGGAGATCCACTGCCTTCCCCTCCTCCACAGGCAACGACGAGTGGTATGGCAAAAATGACGGTCAGCGATCTTAAGAAAATATTCATACCATGCTCCTTGTTACTCTGTTGCAGAGATAACTTTGCCGTTTACTGGCACGTTATACCAATCCGTATCAGTATCACCGTTATTGCTCACCCACGTAGAAAAGCTCGTGTAAGCATGACTAATATCGGTCTGTTCAACAGGATGATCCCATTCGTCACGAATGTTTAACGCCCAGGGCATATTGTTACTCGTCAGGAAGTATTCCGTCCCCCCAGTATCATCGTCATGCATTCTGAAAAAGCTACTGTTCATTGTACTCGTACCACCAAATTGCTTGAAATGTGTTTGCCAAGCCATCCCCGGGGGCGTTGCGGTAAAATCCCCATGATAAGTATCGTCAGCCGCGAAAATAAAAGAGTCATATGGTGGGTATCCGATACTGTCTCGAGACACGGGCGTGGTCATTTCAACCACCAATTGAAACCTTAAAACACCTGTGTTTTGTTGCGCCAAACAGCTTGTCTGCGTTCGGTAAAAAGTACAGGTCTGAGAAAGAACACCGACATCGTTCAAATCGTCCCGTAAATTATCGGAGACCATTAATATTGTTTCACTACCAGTCTGAAGCACCGTATGATCCACCGCAACATCGTTTCGAGTCAGCGTGACAGACGCAATGTTGGCTGGATCAACATTGGGGAGCTTGACTGCGAAGCCATTCGAGAACCCTGCCCCCATTGCCTGAAGCGTATAGTCAACGGTGATCGTTTTCAATTCACGTTGACCGTTCAGCAACTCAGTCACCCGATAACGCCACACCACATCATTAAAGTCATAGTCACCCATCAGCGGCCAGCGATCTTCAAACGCCATGGTGGCGTAGGTGTCAGAGCTTGGGTATACCGATGTCACCGTTACGTCTGGGTCATTTTCTTGAACCAGTACTTCGTATTTCGAGTCTGTGGTGCCATCTGGATTTACACCATCAACAGCGATAAATGGCGTCACCTCTACTGTAAAAATCAAATCATTGAAATCATTGTCACCGCTAGGACGTTGTATATCCTCAAAACCCAGCACCAAGAACTCATTCTCAGTGTCTAGAAACGCGACATTGTGCCTACGGTAGTCCGCAGTCGTTTCTGGGTTTAGACTCGATAGGCTGTAGAAAGGTGTATTCCAAGGACCAAGGTGAGGAATCGTGTTGTAAGTACTCACATACCAACCATTCGGGATCAAGAAGAACCCGAGAGTTTGGCCTGCTGTTAACTGAATATCCAAATCAATACTATCCCCCTCTTCCATATCACCATCAGGGGCTTTGGATGCATTCGGGAAAATCACCACATGAGCGGCTATATCATCTTTCGTTGCGGGTGGGTTGTTGGTGTCATAGACAAAATATCCAAGTGTATTCCGATATCCCGCCCCTTCATTGAGAAAAGTTACCGATGCAGTTGCGTACTCAGCACCATCGAGCTCGTCATCGATATCTATATTCGAATAGCGTTCCGGCGCTATGAATGCACTGTTGACATAGGTGGCCTCAGGAAGCATTGAATATACATTTGACAGGGTGTCTTGAGGCAAAGTGCTCGCAATAGACGTTGCCTCTAATGGTTTGCCCTTTATGGTATAATTTGAGCTATCACTACCTGACTCGAATGATAAATCGCTGGTAGTGAGCGCGTATGCGGACATCGATACACAACAGTTCACCATCGCAATAAGTTTCCCTGCCTTCATGTTGTCTCCCCAGTCAATTGAATCGCTCTAGTGAAGAGATGACGCAAATATGGTGCCGACTTTACTCCTTTGGAAAACATGAGCTTATCTTGGTTTTTATATTATTCTCATTTTGAGAATTAAGCTGATAAGCAAAGTGATTATCAAGATAAAAAGAAGAGATGAGGTGTTTAACTTTAGAGGGTTACACGATCAAATGGAGTCAAACCAATAGGTTATTGAACTAATCTCGTAATAACGGAAATAGTTTAGAGAGTGTTAAAGAGGATATGTTTAAGAAATAATATACTGAGAGGGCAATGTTTGGAGGGGGTAGCCCCCTCCAAACGCTAGTATTGTAGTTAACTGTTAAGCTTAAACGTACTAACTGCTTTTGTTAATTTTTCGGAAAGTGCGATAAGTTCCGCAGCCTTCTCTTGGTTCGAAGATGACAAGCTGTGTGTTTCTCGAGCCTTATCATTGACATCAACGATACTCTGATTGATTTCGCCCGCGACAAGGGTTTGCTCTTCAGTCGCCGTTGCTATCTGCGTGTTCATGTCTTCAATAATGGTAATTGAATTCGATATTTCATTGAGAGAGGCCTGCGCTCTTTTCGCATTTTCCATTGTGATGTCAGAAGCCTCACGGTTGGTCTGCATCATCTCCATAGAACTGTTGGCTTCTTGTTGAAGTGAAGTAATAACATCTTGAATCTCGTTGGTACTCTGTTGAGTACGATTAGCAAGGTTACGAACTTCATCAGCCACCACCGCAAAGCCTCGACCTTGTTCACCAGCACGCGCAGCTTCGATTGCAGCATTAAGTGCCAACAGGTTGGTTTGGTCTGCGATATCTTTGATTACATCTAGCACGGTACCAATGCTCGAGGTTTTCTCACCAACAGTATTGATGACATCAGAGACTTCCTGAATACCTTGAGAAAGGTTCACAATACTATGATTAACAGTGTCGAAAGTTTGATTACCTGATTGCGTCTCCTGAGCAGCTTGCATAGCGGCTTCTGAAGCTCGGTGGGCATTTTGCGCCACTTCATCAACCGCAACGGACATTTCATTCATCGCTGTTGATGTTTGTTCGAGCTGCTCCATTTGCGAGGAAGAACTTGCACTCACACTATCTGCCGTGTTGGTAATACCTTCAGCAAACGTAAACAATTCATTTGATGAGTTGCGGATTGTCTCTATCGTAGCACTTAGCTCTGTGACCATATCGGTCACTGCCGCATTGATACCAACTACGTTACCCTGTTTTTGCTTAATCGCGGTAAAGTCACCAGAGGCCACTTTTGCTACGGTTGCTTCTATCTCGCTTGGCTCTCCACCAATTGGGCGATAAACCAAAACTTCGACAACGTAGTACACGCAGCCTGCGCAAATAAGCAATAGTATGAAAGAGGTAATCAAAGTTTCAGTGAGGTTATCATTTGAGTCTTGGTTTACATTGGATTCTTTGTCCCATGCCCATACACTCCAGCCAAGGTCACTGATCTTCGCACCTGACGCTAAGAATTCAGTATTTTGATAAACATATTCAAAACTTTCTTCTTTAGAAGTATCGCTATTTCTAAAAGCGGGAATTTCGTTAAAAATATTTTTTCCGATCAGAGATGAGTTCTGTGCTCCTAAAATAAAACCATCTTCACGGGCAACAAATATCTTGTTGTTCTTAGTTAGCTGCTTAGTAAACTTGCTGAGCTCCTCAACCGAGACATTAAGCGAAACAACACCAACAATTTTACCATGTTTATAGATAGGCTTTGCCAACGACATTACCTGACCGCCTGTTGTTGATGTGTAAGGACGAGTAATGGTCTTGTCCTTACCACTCATGCCTTCCAAAAACCATTCGCGTTGCTTGGTTTTGGCATTGAAGTTCTTAATCATGCCATTGGTTGTTGCTGAGTAAGAGGTCCCATCTTCTACAGCGAAGTAAACGTTGATAGAGTTTGTTACCTTTAACGCATGTTGGAGTATTTTGATAGCACTCGACGCGTCAACCTCACCATTCTCCTTGAATGGCAGCTCATTACTCACCAGCTCAAGAACATCGAAGTAGCGATTGATTTTCTGTTCAATCGTGTCTGCAATAAGTTGAGACTTGTAACCCAACTGTTTTTTATAACTTACGGTTGACGAATTTTCGAAATTCTTCCAACTAAAGAAACTTGTCGTCATGATGAGCATGACGGTCAATCCCATAATAGAAAGAATGATTTTTAGCTTAGCACTCATAACTCAATCCAATAAAATTAATGTTGTTTGATTTTTATTGCTTATAATCCTGAATTAATCCTAAATTAATCCTGAACATAAGCGAATATAACACTTATAAAACCCACATATAAGATCGGATTATTTTCTAATATTATAAATTTAATCAAAACGCGCCATGGTAAATGTGTCAATCAAAAAAGCATTCACCCTATCTATAGCTCTTGTCATTTTTTGTGAATTAGGTTCTCACAGGCAAACTGGTCTTACCTGTTTGATATAATTTTTGTTTATTTTGCCCCTTTCTGATTGTTAATCTTTTATCTTTAATAAATCCTTTAACTTTTTATATGCAACAATATTGTTATTTTATTTAGGTTTTTAGATATATCCAAGGAAGACAAAGACGTTTGGTTTAACAGCAATGACTTAGTTTACAAACGTGACAGAGATTGAAAGGGCACAATAGCAAATGCAAAGAAAACTCATCCCCCTAATGTTAATCACTATGTGCTCTGGCTGCGCCAGCATGTTTCACGAAGAATGTAAAATTGCGGATTGGTACAAGATCGGCTACGAAAATGGCTTAAACGGCAGCGCGCCTAGCATTATAGATGGCTATACCCAAGATTGTAACGAAGCTGAGGAGGCACTCAATCGGGCGCTGTGGAATGAAGGCTTCGATAAAGGCATCGGCCTTTACTGCTCTCCGGAAAATGGTTATACCGTCGGAAGTAAGGGCAAAGAATATTATGGCGTATGCTGCAACAAGTTATTTCTCGACAATTACCGATTAGGCAGCCAGATCTACCAACGTCAGCAACGTATCCAGCAAATCAATACAAAAATATTGATCATTGACAATCAACTAGCCAACCCCGACAAAGAAAATACTCATAGGTTAAAAGAAAAGAGAAAGAGATTAGCGGGTGAACTTTCACTGCTACTCACGCCAACCAATAATTCAATTTAGATCTCTATTTTCTAATAACCGCAACACCTAATTCAGCTCTAGGTGTCGTAGTTTAATGAACTCGGGCACTAATTTGAGTTCGATAATCCCTAAATTCACGTCTCAAAAATGAGATTGCTAGTAAAAGGCTTTTTGCTCATTTCTACCTCACGCCATATGTGACGAGGACTAAACAGCAATTTTAGCCCTTTAGCTTAATTTGATTTTGACAAAATATTCACAAACTATTCCTTTTCAATCGCTATATTCCGCCTCCACGATTTATTCAGAACGAAATCTTGATTATTGACTGAATGAATTCATCAGCACACAACCATACGCCCGAGCTAACCTGACATTATGAACGACAAAAGCAAATTCGCCATAAAAGTCGCGCTTAGCATGACTTTAGCTTACCTGATCCCGTTTGCAATGGGCTGGCCGCAAGCGTCTACGGCTGCGACTACCGTCATGCTGATCGCTTCGACGGGCAGCCGACGTGAATCGTTGGCAAAAGGTACTTTGCGAGTGCTTGGTACTCTGGTTGGTGCTGTGATTGGTTTATTGCTAGTGGGTATGTTTGCTCAAGACCGCATCATGTACATGCTCAGTGTCTCTGTGGTTGTGTCTTTTATTTTCTATTTCCGTAATGCCTATCAAAAAGACCCAACGCTATTGGCGCTAACTGGTGTGATGACATTGATGATGTCGAACGGTGGTGATGCAGAGGGCGCCTTCATGTATGGCGTTGATCGTGCCTACATGACCACCTTTGGCGTGTTGTTATACACCTTAGTCGGCACTTTTTTGTGGCCTTCAAAAACAGAACAAAACCTACGTCAGCTCATTGAGCAGTTAAATCAAGCGCAACAAGCGCTGTTTATCGCGATTTTAAACAACTTCGAAGAAAAACACGCTCGACAACAGGGTGTCGTTGCCGCTTCTGACGCGAAAGATGGTGAACAAGACAAAACACCAAAATCTATTATCGAAGACTTGCTGACCAAAGTATTTGCCGCACAAAATGCGTTGGATCAACGGTTCATAACCGTCAGTGCTGAGTGCAGTGACGTCTCAGCGTATATAAAAGAATGGCAACTCGCTGTTCATTTCAACAAACAAATAACTCAAGAGCTCAGCGTGGCAGCACACAGCCACTTTAGCCACCAGCAAGACCGAAGCTGCATCAACAACTTCGACCAAGCCGTTGAGGAAATTCAAGCGCTGTTCAAATCTTGCCAAGAAATGTGGGACAACGAAGGCCCTGCTTACCGCGCCCAAGAATTTAAGGTTGATTACAATCATAAAGCATTGTCAGACGCATCGCATCTTGTTAAAGGCTCCGCACTAACACTGGGTCACTTGCTCAAATTGATGCACAAGAGCTTATCTCGACTCACAGAGTGCATTAGCTGTATTGACTCTGTATCCAATCATTTATCGTTCAAACAAGAACTGCCGAAGCAGAAAAGTCATTTCCTATGGTGGGATGCTGAAAACTTCAAAACTGCAGTGAAAACCTTCACCACCTATTGGGTGGCCGGTTTAATCTGGATTTACTTTAATCCACCTGGTGGCTACTCGTTTGTCACATTCTCAACCCTGTTTATGTCACTACTGTCGTTTGTCCCGGTTCATCCATTGATGTTGCTGTTCTTGTTTACGTTTGGCTTTCTGTTTGCGCTGCCTTCGTACATGTTCATCCTGCCAGGGCTGGAATTCGGTGGTGAACTGGGCTTGTTCATTTTCATCTATACCTTTATCGGCTTTTACTTGTTTAATGGGCCTGTAACTATGTTCTATATGGTTGGCTTGTTTGTCCTTGGCCTCGCTAACAACATGACCTATCACTTTGGTATTCTGATGACGATCATGACCTTGTTTTATATGGTGGTTTTCATGATCATTTTTGCACATTATTTCCCATTCAGCTCTCGTCCAGAGCACTTATTCCTAACACTGAAAGAGCGCTACTTTAGGCACATTGGCGACCTATTTTCGAGCTGTCATGAGTCAGAATCAGGATTTAATAAGCTGAGACGCTCACTACATTTGGCGACACTGAATGTTTCCTCTAAAAAGCTCACCGTCTGGGGTTCAAAGATCAACCACAAACTGTTCGATAAAACACCCCCCGAAGCGGTTCGCGCCTTCAGCCAGTCTTGTGACACTTTGAGCAATCACGTCAATATTTTGATTGCGGCCGAGCAAAAGCTGTTAAGTAACCCCCTTATCAAGCAGTTACAAAGCACACATACCGATAAAATATTACCTCAAATGGCGAGTGCTTTAGCCAGCCATGAGGCGAGCGAGACACTCGACGCCGTGTTCGGACAACTCAGCCGGGATTATCAATCTTTTGAAAATCAACTGGAAGGCTTCTTTGGTCAGTTAGATTTATCTAACTACGCGGATTCTGAAATAGCTGGTTTTTATATCTTACTGAATTTAAGAAGAAACGTGTTTGAAGCAATCAATCAATGCAAGCAAACCTACGAGGATATCGATTGGGTGAACTTACGACAGAAACGGTTTTAAAGGTGAGGATATGATGCTTCTAAAACTAACTAAATCAAGCCTCGCTACACTCTCTGTACTCGGATTGAGTGCGTGCACGACTTTGGGTCCAGATTACATCCATCCAAAGCAATCCACCTTGCCAAGCAATTGGTCGGTAGAAAACTCGGCGCAAGATACGCAGCAATCCGATCAAAAATTACAGCAGTGGTGGCAGCAATTTAACGATCCCACGCTAAACCAACTGGTTAAGATGGCAAGCCAACAAAACCTCGACCTTGAGGCGGCTGGTTTACGTATTGTTCAAGCACGTTCGCTCTTGGGTATTTCAACAGGATTGCAGTACCCGCAAGCTCAAACCGTCTCAGGTAACGTCGCCAGAGCTTACGTCAATGACCAGGGTGTAAATAACGCCGCACTGTCGTTTGATGCAGGCTGGGAAATGGACATTTGGGGCAAATACGCACGTAACATTGAATCTGCGGAAGCTGGATATTATGCGTCGATTGCGTCTTACCATGACATCATGGTGACCATTGCAGCCGAGGTAGCGCGTAACTACATCAATTACCGAACTTTCCAAGAACGTATTTTGCTCTCTCGCCGAAACATCGAGATCCAACAGCGTGTGGTGAACATCACCCAAGTACAATTTGACTCCGGTAACGTAACCGAACTCGACGTACAGCAAGCGAAAAACCAACTCTTCAATACCAAAGCAACGCTACCCTCTCTTGAAATCGCGATGAAGCAATCGCGTACAGCATTGGCATTGCTCTTAGGTACGTTACCGGAAGAGATGGAGAGGCTATTGCAATCCGAGGGCTTCGCTCAACGTATGGCGAATTATGAAAGCCACTTTAAATCGTCCGGCAGGAAACCCGCTTTATCTGGCGGTGATGAACGCTCTATCGTACCTCGTCCACCTCAACTCGATAAAAAAATCGATGCAAACTTAGTGATGCGCCGCCCGGATCTTCAAGTATCAGAAATGCAGGCTCGCGCACAAAGCGCCAAAATTGGCATCGCCGAAACTGCACTTTATCCAAGTTTTTCACTGTTTGGATCTATCGGTATCGACAGCACAGTCCCCGAAGGAAGCAGCTTCAGTTTCAGTGATTCACTGACTATGGTGGCTGGTCCAGCGTTCAGTTGGAACATCTTCCAATACGGACGAGTGAAAAACAACATTCGGTTTGAAGACGCGCGTTTCCAAGAAACTCTCACCAATTACAACAAGAAGGTACTGCAAGCGGTCAATGAAGTGACCAGCGCACTGGAAGCTTACAACTTGTATCTCGAACAGAAGTCATTGCGCCTACAATCGGTAAATTCCTCGATTCGTGCATTCAATATCTCTATGACACAATACGAAAACGGTCAGATTTCATTTGAGCGTCTACTGAACTCAGTGGAGAAAATGACCCGCGCCGAAGACAGCTACGCCACCATCAAAGGCAACGTCGCGAACCAAGTTGTCGCACTCTACAAATCACTCGGAGGCGGCTGGGAAGCACAAACAGGCAAACCTTTCCTATCCGAAGCCACCGCTAAACAGATGCAAGACCGCAGCGATTGGGATGGTTTATTGGATGAAGAACAACGTGTACTGCCACCACTTCGCCTTAGCAAACCTTCAACTCAAAGCCTAGGAGACGATGTCCAGCAAGATAAGGAGTTGCAGTAATGCCACACGAGCTATCTTGGGGTGATGTTTACTTTTCACCGTTTCTGCTGGTTCTGTTTATAGCAATCACAGCGACATGGATAACGGTCATCATTATGAACAAGACGCGCTTGTCTCGTTTCATCGTATTTCCGTCTCTAACATTCATTGCCATCATGGTACTTTACGTGGTGGTTATCGACAGTTTTTATCTACAGTTTTAGGTGCCCAACAAGATGAAAAAACTATTCGTTATTGCACTCAATCTTGTCATTCTTGGTGGCGCGGCGTGGCTGGGCTATCAGAAGTTTGAAGAGTATTTTAACAACCCGTGGACCCGCGATGGCCAAGTACGTGCAAACGTAATCAAAGTCGCCCCTCGCGTCTCAGGACCTATCGTCAATGTCGCAATCGCGGACAACCAAGAGGTGAAGCAAGGCGACCTGTTATTTGAGATCGATCCGACCACTTACAACATTGCCCTCTCACAAGCTGAAGTTGCACTAGAAAAAGCCATCGTAAGCTCTCGCGGCAAAAAGATTGAATATGATCGTTTGAAAGATATTCGAGCTAAGGACCGGGGCGCGGTTTCTCACAAAGATCTCATTCGCCGTGAGATCACTTACCAAGAGTCACTACTGCAAATTAAATCAGCGAAGGAACAGCTTAAGTCTGCACGCCTAAATCTAAGCTACACCAAAGTTTATGCCTCGGTCGATGGATTCGTTTCAAACCTTGACATCCGTAACGGTACTCAAGCTGTAGCAAATCAGCCCTTGGTGGCACTTATCGACAAAAACAGCTTCTGGGTTTTTGGTTTCTTCCGTGAAAGTCAATTGGCACACATCACTCCTGGAAGTGATGCTCGCGTGACTTTAATGTCTCATCCAGACACCCCCATTTATGCGACGGTTGACTCAATTGGTTGGGGGATTGCTCCTAAAGACGGTACGGTCGGCTATAACCTTCTGCCTAACGTAAACCCTGTTTTCCAATGGATTCGATTAGCACAACGCATTCCTGTTCGAGTGTCATTGCATGACTTACCAGAGGGTGTTGACCTGCGATTTGGCCTTTCCGCTTCGATCATGGTGATGAAAGACTCATCACAAGAACAAAAATAGGAGTTAAAAAATAGAACCATGACTATTGGGAAAAAACTCAAAAACATCAATGAAGAAAATAACTTCTTCTATCTCACCTTAGCGCTCATCGGATTATTGATCGGTGGTGCGTTTGTGCAAGTCGTTGAAGAGGGTGCTGTGGAGCACCTACTGCAGGGTTTCACTATTGTCACCTTCATTGTCTGCATGGCGAGCCTTAGATTTGACAAAAACTGGTCGCGCTTTCTCTACACGTTACTTGTTACCTGGGTATTGGTGATCGTTATCAAGACCGCATTGGGTATTAGAGAAATGGATGTCGCGATGCTTGCGCTTACCTTCGCGTTCTTCTTTGGCACCTTCAAATCAATCGCAAGACAAATTCTCTTTACCGGGCATGTCAACACCAACAAAGTGATTGGCTCTGTTGCCCTCTTTTTGCTGCTGGGTCTGATGTGGGCGATAGCTTATCTCATTCTTCTTGAATTCTCTCCACATGCATTCACAGGAATGGAGGCCATCTCTTGGGGTCAGAACTTCTCAAATGCAGCGTATTTTAGTTTCGTCACCTTAACCACACTCGGTTACGGCGACATCAGCCCTCTAACACCATTAGCACAAGTCATTGTGTACTTAGAGGCCATCGTAGGTGTGTTTTATATGGCGATTGTTGTTTCAAGTCTCGTCAGTTCCAACATTGAACATCAGGTAAACAAAAATGGATAAACAATCGGAAAAAAATGAGAGTAAGGTTTTCATCAGTAATATGGTGGAATCCGCTATACGAATCGGCTTGGTGATAATCTTGCTAATGTTTACGTACGACATCATCAAACCTTTCATTCTTCCTGTGATTTGGGGTGCCATCATCGCCGTTGCATTGATGCCAATCTGTAAAAAGTTAGAGAAAGTGTACGGAGGCAAACGTGGTCTAGCCGCAACAACGATTGCCATTCTGGGCATCGCACTTTTAGTAACCCCGCTTGTCATGGTTTCGGGGTCTATTGTTGATGGTGCAACCCATGCACTAGAAGTTCTGCAAAACGGGGACATCAAAATTCCAGGACCAAAACCTTCTGTGGCTGAATGGCCTGTTGTTGGTGACAAGCTTTACGAAGTATGGACGCTGTTTTCAACTAACTTAGAAAAAGCAATTCAAACCTTCATGCCACAAATCAAGTCAGGTCTCACCTCTCTACTTGGTATGGTTGGTGGTGCTCTGGGTAGTTTACTACTTTCTATCCTCTCACTTGCGATTGCTGCAGGCTTTATGACTTATTCAGAGTCTCTAGCATCAGGCCTAAGCACCATTGCGGTTCGCACTGCTGGCGATAACGCTAAGAGCTGGACAACATTGATTGCTGCAACCATTAAGAGTGTATTACTTGGTGTCGTTGGTGTCGCTGCGATACAAGCGCTATTAATTGGTGCTGGCTTCTTCATCTTTGGTGTGCCTGCGGCAGGACTACTGACTCTGGTACTGATGATTCTGTGTATTGCCCAGCTCCCAGCATTGCTTGCCGTGCTTCCAGTCATTGGCTACATGTACATGACTAAAGACACAAGTACAGCAACCATGTTTACTGTCTGGGTTGTGGTCGCAGCACTGTCTGAAAACTTGTTCAAACCGATGTTAATGGGCCGTGGTGTTAGTGTACCAATGCCAGTCATTTTACTTGGTGCAATCGGTGGTATGTTGTTCTATGGCATCGTCGGACTGTTCTTAGGTGCGGTTATTCTTGCGATCTGGTACGAGCTATTCGTTTGGTGGATAAACATTGAAAAGGCACAACAGCAAGAAAAAGGGTTACAAGGCGAGGAGTTACGGGACGAGAGTCAAGAAGTGCAAACCAAACCTTGCCACAATGCCGGAATTTAATCCTCACCAACAAACCAAAAAATTGAAAACCGCTGCTTTTGCAGCGGTTTACGCAACTAAGCTCACAGTTTTATTGTTCGGTCTCCGATTCCAATGACGTTCTTGTTAAATTTTCAATCTTCTTACATTCGAGAGTTGCAATCAGATAATGAACGATGCACTCTCAATGACTATTAATACAGTGTTTAGGGTAAAAACAATGAAATTGATCAAGCCTTTAACTTGCGCGCTTGCTCTAGCAACGAGTGGCATGGCGTTTGCGGACGTGACAGTAACCGTTCCTGATGACGTTTCTATTTTGGCGGCTAATGGTGAAAAAGTGAAACTATCCGGCGGCTTCTTTGCTTCTGAACGATCACTGACTCTACCCGATGGCGTAAACCAAGTTGTGTTCCGTTACTCGCCATACTTTAGCCAAGGCAATGATCGCCTGAGCGTGGAAAGTGACGTTATCGTTGCTCGTTTCGGCGCAGCAGATGCGGAACTCACCCTAAACGTTCCAGAATACCGCGATCTTCGCCAAGCAGAAGACAAAATCAAAGATCTCGATTGGAAGTTGGTGGATGCGTCTGGCAAGGCAATTCCCGTCGATCAAGACAAGCTCATCAAGCCTGGTATGCAAATCGGTCGTGATTACGTGCGCGAAGTGGAAGCTTACAACAAGACAGGCGGCGCGGCGGTAGTCAGCATGGCTGCAACAGCAGTTCAGCCCGTCACTCTTCCAGCAAGCATGAAGCAAACAAAGCCTGCAATGATGAAAGCAGACTCAACAGCTGAAGAGATGCTGCATTTCTGGTACCAAAAAGCAGACGCTGAAACACAAGCGCGCTTTAAAAACTACATCAGCCAGCAATGAGTGCGCTGATATAGCCAGTTTAAATAGACCACACTCAGTGTGGTTTATTTATCGACTTAGCACCTCTAGCACCTACCAATATCTCTCGTAAATGATGTTACCGCCGGTACGAACTCGATACTTTTCTAAGCCCAGCTCTTGCAATACCAAAGACGTGTCTTTGATCATCTCAGGATTACCACACATCATCACGAAGCTTTTTTCTTTAGAAAAAGACAAATCAGCACGACTGACCAACTCACCAGAAGCAATCAACTCCGGAATACGACCTTGTAACTTACCAGCAATCTTATCTCGGCTGACTATCGGTACATAACGCAACCGACCCTCGTATCGCTGTTGAAGTTGATCAATCAGGTATTGGTAAACCAGGTCTCTTTCATGGCGAACACCGTGCACCAACACAATATGATCACAGTGCGGCAGCATGTTAATGTCGTCCAGCAATGAGAGAAAAGGGCCAACTCCTGTACCTGTAGAAAGTAGCCAAAGATCATTGGCCTGTTTTGGAATGATATCGTGGATTAGATCGCCGTGAGCACTTTCTCCTACGTAGATAATATCGCCCACTTGGAGCTGCTGTAGCCTCGGTGTCAATTGGCCTTCTGAGTTAGCGACGATTAAGAACTCAAGCCATTTAAACTGCTCACTAGGTGCATTGACTATCGAGTAAGCTCGGGTGATTGAATTGCCCTGTTCGTCGAACAAGGCGAGTTTGGTAAATTGTCCGGCTTTGAAGGAGAGAGGTGCACCGGAAACCCTCAGACTGAACAGCTCACCTGTCCAGTCAATACGTTGTTCAACTCTGGCGAGATTGAAACCTTTCAGTTCTGTCATTGGCCATCTCCTTTTGGTGATACATACTTTAACCTACGCTGCAAAAACGACTATGTAAAGCTTTTGGTTTACAAAAGCGATCAGTCATTCGATTTCACATTTTACATACATTCCCGTTACAAATTAATGGATTCCATCTAAAATAACCAGTCAAAGTGACAAGCCTCTTAGCCAATTGCAGCCACCTCAATGAAAAAGGAACATAAACAATGGATACGTTATTAAAAGAATTCCCGGTGATTACTGAGATCAAGGTTGCTTGGGGGGAGATGGATGCGCTGCAACACATTAATAATGCGGTGTATTTTCGTTACTTCGAGACCGCACGTTTGGACTACTTCAACAAAATTAATCTGTTGGTTGATTTACAAACATCTCACATCGGTCCAGTTTTGAGTGAGACCCAGTGCCGTTATAAACTCCCCGTTACCTTTCCAGATACACTGTTGATTGGTTCACGCGTGATCGAGTTGCAAGAAGATCGCATGACAATGGAGTATCAAGCTGTGAGCAAAAAGTGGGGGAAGATAGTGACCATCGCAACGGCCACTGGTGTCATGTTTGATTTCAAGAACAATGTGAAAACTGCGATTCCAAACGACGTTCGTCAGTCGATTTTACAGTTGGAAGGAACGGTGAGCAGCACGCATCATTTGGGGTAACAAAGAGACGAGAGATAAGATTCGAGATTCCATCGCTATCGGGAATCTCTTTTGAACGTTGAGCAAACCGGTTAACAGAACGTCTCGATGTACAACGCTTCAACTTTATCTCTTGCCCATTGCGTTCTGCGAAGAAACTTCAGTGACGATTTAATCGAAGGATCTTTCTCAAAACAGTTCACTCGCACACGTTCGTGCATCCCTCTCCATCCAAAATGCTCGACTAAACGGGTCAGGATTTTCTCTAAACTCAACCCATGAAGAGGGTTGTTAGGCTGCTGTTGGTTCATGCTATTGATCCGATCAAGTAAAGTTGCGCGTCAATCTAACTCAAACTCGCTGTGCAATCTAATGTTTTCACCTTGAATTGCCCAAGGTATCTCCCCTATAGTAGTTCAAATGCATTAAAAAGCCTGTTCATTATGAAAGCCCTCAATGATCTGAATATCTTTGTCGAAACCGCACGCCAAGGCAGTTTTTCAAAAGCCGCCAACAGCATGGACATGACCCCAGCAGCCATCAGCGCATCGATCAAGCGTCTTGAAGGGCAAATTGGCTTCCCACTTTTTGTTCGCTCAACTCGCAGCCTTCGTTTAACCTCCGAGGGCGCATTATTCTTAGATAAAACCATCCAAGCATTAGCAACATTACAAGAGGGTTTAGATCAGATATCTAGCGCTCGTGGCGAGCTATCGGGTCCATTACACATCACAGCACCATCTGACTTTGGTCGCAATATGCTGCTTAATTGGCTTGATGAGTTTATTGATATTTACCCCAACGTCTCTATCAAGTTAGAACTGTCTGACAGCTTGACGGATATGTACACCAAACCTGTTGATATCGCCATTCGTTATGGTGAACCTGCCGATTCGAATCTTGTCACACTGGCGCTGTGTAGTGCGAACGAGCGCATCTTATGTGCCTCCCCAGAATACGTCGCTGATAACCCAGAACTGACAAAGCCGGATGATCTCAACCAGCATAACTGCTTGTGTTACATGGTGGCGGATTCGATATACAACAAATGGACACTGACGCGTGAAGGCAAAACAGAACAGGTCGTCGTAAGTGGTCAACTTATTAGTAACGACAGTGAGTTATCCCATCGCTTAGCACTGAAAGGCAAAGGTATCGCCAATAAGTCACTGATGGATATCAGCCAAGATCTGCTCGAAGGAAGATTGGTACGCGTGTTACCAGAATGGGGTTGTGGTCCAGTACCACTTTACATGGTGTGCGCTGACCGCCGATTACTCACACCAACGATTCGTACTTTCCGAGATTTTATCCAAGAAAAATGTTGCCAGCAAAGGAAGGCGGTACTGACAACATTCTGTTCAGAACATTAGCCAACGAACGCCATCGGCCGAATGTGAGTATACTCAAGCAAGTCGTTCTTTTCTAATTCAGAAAAGCATTGTGTAATATGATGGCTTTGCAAATGTTTGTCTAAGGTTTGTTGTGATGCCCAAATTTCTTGGAACATAAACAAGCCTTCAATCTTCTCATCCAAATACAGCTCATATTGACAGCACCCCTCTTCTTCACGTGTGGGTGCCAGCAGTTCTGTCAGTAACTGTCTCACCTGTTCAATATGGTCAGGAAAAGCTTTAATTTCTGCGACTAGATGTATCATAAATCCTATCTCTGAGTATGTTTCTGTATTCCTACAAGCTACTCCTTTCTAGCCAAAAGAAAAATCAACCTCAGTAACTAACTTTTTCAAAATAAATTTGAAAATACATCCAAGACTAATCAAACAGCGACTTCACCCATAACACTAAACTGTCCCATAACTGACCAATCCAAGAGCCCTCTTCAACGGCTTGATAACTCACCAAGGGATAGCTCGCAACCGTTTGGCCATCATTCTTCCATACAACTTTTCCAACCACATCACCTTTTGCGATTGGTGCAATCAACGGCTCGTTCACCACTGCGCTTTTATCTAGGCCAGCGGTTAGGGAGCGGGGTAAGGTAAGATACGCATCTTGCGCAAAACCTAAATCAATTTTACTGACGTCACCTTTCCACACTTTGGCACTCGCCTGCACTTCGCCCTGTTTTGCCACTTGTTTGGTGCCATAAAAACGAAAACCGTAACTGAGCAAGTTCTTAGACTGAGTTATTCGCGACTGTTTGCTCGGCGTCCCCATCACGACCGAAATCAACCGCATCTTGCCTTGTTTAGCAGAGCTCACCAAACTGTACCCCGCATTGCTGGTATAACCTGTTTTACCACCATCGACATCCATCGACTTATCCCACAGTAATTTGTTGCGGTTGTATTGAGTGATCTTATTCCACTTGAACACCTTCTCGCTGTAAAGTGCATAGACTTCGGGCACATCATTGATGATGGCTTGCATCAGTGTTGCCATATCATTGGGAGAAGTTTGAATGCCCTCACTGTCCAGCCCATGTGAGTTAACGAAGTAGGTATCGTTCAGGCTGAGCTTATCCGCCCAACCATTCATTAACGAGACAAACGCGCCCTCACTACCGGCGACATGTTCAGCAAGTGCCACACAAGCATCATTACCAGATTGAATGATCACACCACGCATTAGGTTCGCGATCGTTATTTCGTCATTGGGCTGAATAAACATTTTTGAAGAATCCGGAAACTTCGCCGACCAAGCATTTTCACTCACTGTCACTTTGTCATCCCATTGCAGTCGCCCAGATTTTATTTCCTGCCCCACCACGTAAGCGGTCATCAGCTTAGTTAAACTGGCGGGGGCTAATCCAGCACGCGCATTTTGCTCTGCAATAATGGCGCCGGACTGAAAGTCCATCAGCACGTAGCCTTTCGCCTGCAACTGTGGAGGGTTTGGCGTCACAACCGCCAGCGCGGGTAGACAACTGCTAGCAAGCAATAAACAGACAAATGTGAATCGGGTTCGTAACGTGTTCATCAAGCATCCTCCGTGGTCAGTGACCGCCAAATGTCTCGTTTCATAAAATGGATTGGGGTGGTGATCAAGATCGTGATGGTAATTAAGGCTATGATAGCTCTTAAGACTAAAATAGTTCCTAAGGCTAAAATAGCTCTTAAGACTAAAATAGTTCCTAAGGCTAAAATAGTTCTTAAGACCATGATTCCTCATCTTCCCCTAACAGATCATAGTTCACTCCATGCATACCAACACGGAAAGATCGATGAGTTTCTGCTGTGAGAAACATTCCATGCTTCTAAGGCTTCAAAAATAGGGTTCTTAAAAAAATGGGTTGTTTCTAATAAGGAATTCGATATCGTAAAGCGATGATAATCAAGGACAGAGCATAACAATGAACACTCAATCATTTGTCGACGCAGGGCTGCATTACACGCCGCACTCATTCACCGTTCCACTGGATTACCAAGATCAAAGTAAAGGCACGATCAATATCTTCGCTCGCTCCGTTTGTTTAGTTGGCGATGAAGACTCACACAAACCTTGGTTGGTGTATTTTCAGGGCGGGCCGGGCTTTCCCTCCCCTCGCCCAAACGGCAATGGCGGTTGGATAAAACGAGCACTGACTGAGTATCACGTACTACTGCTTGACCAGCGCGGCACGGGCAACAGTTGCGTCATTAATCACCAAACACTAGCGCATCTCACACCAGAGAAACAAGCGGACTACTTAAGCCACTTCCGTGCAGACAACATTGTTCGCGATGCAGAGCTTATCCGTGAACAGTTTGGCGTCGAGAAATGGGCAATTCTAGGCCAGAGCTTCGGTGGCTTTTGCTGTTTAACATACTTATCACTCTTCCCCAGCAGTTTGCTGCAAAGCTACATCACAGGTGGCGTACCTTCGATTTCTCGTCATGCCGATGACGTGTATCAAGCGACCTTTAAGCGCACGATGGAGAAAAATCAAGCCTTCTTCCTGCAATTCCCACAAGCACAGAAGTTGTGCCAAAACATTGCTAGCCACCTATTGAAAAACGAAGAATTTCTGCCGAATGGACAGCGCTTTACCGTTGAACAATTCCAACAAATCGGCATTAACTTTGGTGTCAGTGATACCTTCTTGCCAACCTACTATTGGCTGGAAAGTGCTTTGATTGAGGTGAATGGCAAACCTCGCCTTCGTTATGAATTCCTCAACGACATGCTGGCGCAGCAAAACTTCCAAACCAATCCAATTTACGCGATTTTGCATGAATCGATTTACTGCCAAGGGTCTGCTTCTCAATGGAGCGCGCACCGAGTGCGTCAGGAACACGATGCCTTTAACTACGAGCAAGGTAAACCATTCTACTTCACCGGAGAGATGGTCTTCCCTTGGATGTTCGACCAATACCTGAACCTAAAACCACTGAAACTGGCGGCAGAACTACTGGCTAAGAAGTCCGATTGGGCGCCACTATACAATGTGCATCAGCTGGCAAACAACAAGGTACCGATAAGCTGCGCTGTCTATGCCGATGACATGTTTGTCGAAATGGACATTAGCCGCGAAACACTGGCAGCAATACCAAATTCAAGAGCATGGATCACCAACGAGTATGAACATAACGGTCTTCGTGCCGACGGCGAGCGTATTCTCGACAAGCTCATTGCAATGGGTAAACAAACCGCAGCGACGCTGAAGTAAACGGCTGACGTTCAGGTATCCGCGAAAAACCTAGATAAAAAACGCCTCTTTGTTATCTAGGTTTTTATGCTTATATCTCAGAGTCTTTGACTCGCTTATTCATCATTTTGGTGAGTACGCGATAGCCCATCTCATGATAGAAATTTTCACCTTCTTGGTTAAATGCCGCCACGGTTAACGTAATCTCTTCAACATCTCGACCACATAAATCACTCTCGATTTTATCCATCAAAGACAAGCCAATCCCCAGATTACAGTGGCTTTCAGACACCACCAAGTCGTTGATATAGCCGACGCGCCTTTGTGGAGAAAGCATCGAGTTGACCTCTCGAACGGTGCCAGAGATAAAACCCACCACCTGTCGGTGCGAGCAAGCAATAAATGCCGTAATACTGTTATCGAAGTATTTGTCAAAGATATTACGATTCTCTCTCAGCTTTGCCATTTCGTCTGGTGAGCGGTAAAAGTCAGGCTCTGCCTCATAATGATAGGTGTCAAGTTCGACCAAGAGTGTTTTCAACAAAGGGACGTCTTCTTCTCTTAGCCTTCTGATATGAAATTGTTGCATGTTGAATTCCTTTACCAACCGACCTGTATCAAGCACAGATCAACGCTTCCACAGATTATCGAATTAGAAGTATTAGGGGAGTGAAGCCAAACAACAGTACGAATTCCGACCACTTATGTCGAGTGAGTTTTCAAAAGGTTAACAAGTTTTTGCTGATAACTTGAGCATCCACAAAAATTAAGTGGGTATAAAATTCCCCTTTTCTCAATAAAAGGGGATTGGAGGCACAATTTAGAAAACAGCGTTTGGCTCAAAAGCGAGCACCGATTTCAAGCGACTGAAATCACCAATCGGTTCGCCATCGAGCATGAATTGAGGGTAGCTTCTTGCCATTGGGAATAACTCAAACAGCGTTTCTCGGTCAAATTCCACATCCAACTTAAGCGTTGCCACATTAAAACCCTGATTTTGCAGCCATATCGCTGCGGTTTCACACTGAGAGCACCGCTCCTTGCTGTACATTTCTATTTTCATCGATCTTCTCTTAATATTAGAAATCCGCATCAAAACTCAATTGACGATCTTGAGGTCTTTTGTACTCGGTAACACGTTTTTCGAAGAAGTTGGTTTTACCTTCCATGTCTAACAAACGCATGTAGTCAAATGGATTTTCAGAACCAAAGGCAGGATTAAAACCAAACAAGTCTGCGATAACATCAGCAGTATGTTCAATGTATTGACACATCAACTCGGCGTTCATGCCAATCAAGTCCACAGGGAGCGCTTCTGTAACAAACTCTTTCTCAATCGAAACCGCTTCACGGCAGATCTCTTCAAACTCCTGTTGCGTTACCTTTCCCTGCCCTAGTGTTTTAAACAACAGTGCAGAGAAACTAAAGTGCAAGCCTTCGTCACGAGCAATCAAGTCATTACTTGCCGCTAAACCAGCCAAAAGACCACGCTTTCGGAAGTAGTAGATTGCGCAGAAGCTGCCAGCAAAGAACAAGCCTTCAACCAGCCCGAAGGCGATCAAACGCATGGCCAATGGTTTATCGGAAGAGATCCACTTCATCACCCACTGAGCTTTACGCTGAACGGTTGGGACGTTTTCGATCGCATTAAACAGACGCTCGCGTTCTTCCACGTCAGGGATGTAGGTTTCGAGTTGCAATGCGTAAGTCTCTGCATGAATGACCTCATTGAATGCCTGTAAGGCGAGGAAGCAGCGTGCTTCTGCGATTTCGATTTCACCGTAGAATCGAGTCAGCAAGTTCTCATTGATCATCCCTTCACTCTGAGCAAAGAACGCCAAAACATGTCGAATAAAGTGTTTTTCGCCCTCAGTTAACTTGACAAGATCGGGCAGATCTTGAGCAAAGTCCAGTTCTTCTGTGGTCCAGAATGCCGCTTCGTGAGTTTTGTACGCTTGCCAAATCTCTTCGTATTGAATGGGGAACAAACTAAATTTGTTTTTAACAATCATACCCTTTCCTTAGTTTCGGCCGATGTGACCTTTTAGATCAATGAGATAAATTTACGCGCCGCAGTTGAGGCAGTCTTCATCTTCGCTTTGCTGACCGACAGTCACTTTGACGGCATTCGCTGATGGCTTAGAGCGTAGGTAATACATCCCGGTTTTCAGACCACGTTTCCACGCGTAGAAATGCATTGCGTTGATTTGGGCAAAAGTCGGTGATGCGAGCCATAAATTGAGGCTTTGCGACTGGCATACAAACGGGGCACGCTCTGCCGACATATCAATGATCACTTTTTGGGAGATTTCCCATACTGTGCGATATACCGATTGCAAATCGTCTGGAATAGCATCAATGCCTTGTACCGACCCATTATTGAGTAGAATGGCATCACGAATTTTACTCGTCCAAAGACCATTTTTTTCCAAATCTCTCACCAAATGCTTGTTAAGAATAATGAACTCACCCGATAAGGTCTGTCGCTTGTAAAGGTTGCTGGTTTGCGCTTCAAACGCCTCGTTATTCCCTAAGATTTGCGCTGTCGAGGCCGTTGGCATTTGAGCAATCAATAGTGAGTTCCGAACACCATGCTCTGCGATTTTGAGTTTGAGCTGTGACCAATCCCATCGGCTGCTGGGTTGTTTGCCCCAAAGATCAAACTGGAACAAACCTTGGCTGATTGGTGAACCGTCATAACTGGAGTAGGTACCTTTTTGCTTTGCGATCTCACAAGACGCTTCAAGGGAGGCATGGTACATAGTTTCTGCGATATCGCGGTTAAGGTGCAGTGCTTCTTTGCTATCAAACGGAAGGTGCATTTTGAAGAACACATCCGCCAAACCTTGAATACCCAACCCAACAGGACGATGTGCGTGGTTTGATTTCTCGATTTTGTTGGTTGGGTGATAGTTCACGTCGATAACACGATCCAGGTTCTTGATCGCAACTTTAGTCACTTGGTGAAGCTTTTCAAAATCAAAACCTGTGTCTGTAACAAATTTAGGCAATGCCACAGATGCTAAGTTACATGCCGCAGTTTCATCTGGCGTCGAAACTTCCATGATCTCCGCACACAAGTTACTCGACTTAATGGTGCCTAGGTTTTTCTGGTTCGATTTTTCATTACACGCGTCTTTGTAGAGCATGTACGGCGTACCTGTCTCTGTCTGTGACTCAATAATTTTCGTCATCAATTGACGCGCTTTGATCGTTTTCACGCCCAGCCCGATACGCTCGTATTCTTGGTATTTTCTATTAAATTCAGAACCGTACAGCTCGGACAGATCTTTAGTGTTGTGTGGGCTAAACAGAGTCCATTCCGCGTCATTTTCGACACGCTGCATAAACAAATCAGGCACCCACAGTGCAAGAAACAGATCACGTGCGCGGAATTCTTCTTTACCGTGGTTTTTGCGCAAATCGAGGAAGGATTCGATATCCGCATGCCAAGGTTCCAAGTACACCGCAAACGAGCCCTTGCGCTTACCGCCACCTTGGTCGACATAGCGAGCAGTTTCGTTGAACACCTTCAGCATTGGTATGATGCCATTCGATACACCGTTGGTGCCAATAATGGGCGCGCCCGTCGCTCGGATATTGTGAATGTGTAGCCCAATACCACCAGCCGATTTAGAAATCAGCGCGCAGTCTTTGAGCGTATCGTAAATGCCATCTATCGAATCTTCTTGCATCGCCAGTAAGAAACAGGAAGAAAGCTGCTGCATTTTACACCCGGCATTAAACAGAGTTGGAGTGGCATGGGTGTAGTAACCGAGGCTGAGCAAATCATATAGCTCTCTAATTTCCTCAAGATCGTCACCTGCGACCACGACCGCGACACGCATGAACATATCTTGCGGGCGTTCAACCACTGCACCTTTTACTTTCAATAGGTAAGAGCGTTCGAGAGTTTTGTAGCCGAAGTAATCAAACTGATAATCGCGTTTGTAGTCAATCATGTCTTCGAGTGCGAGCTGATTCCTGGCAACGAAATTGACGTAAGCATCGGATAGAATACCGATTTCAGAAAGCTCACTTGTTGCTGCTGCATATCCATTCGTTTCTTTTTGCAGAGAGCTCACCATAACGCGGGCGGCAAGTTTGGCGTAATCTGGATGCTCTGTTGCTAGGCTTGCTGCTGTTTCAGCGAGAAATACATCAATTTCCGTCGCCTTAATACCATCATACAAACCGCTCACGACGCGTTGTGCGACCGCAATCGGTTCGACTTTTAACCCATCAGCCAACATTTCGGCTCTTCGAGTAACCTTATCTAAACTGGCTTTTTCTTTCCGTCCATCACGCTTTATTACGTCCATAACCTATATCTTGTGTGTTATCTTAGCATTGAATACCATATGTGCCTTACAGATCTAATTGATAATGGTTATCATTACAATGATTATTTTAGAAAGCTAACACTGGTGCCAGAGAAGTGAAGAAATCATATTGACACCCAGACCAACCTCGATAGGAACTGCAATCAGAAACAAACCACAGCGACGCGACAGCGTGGTGGTTTTTTCCACAAAGCTTTAATTTTCATTCACTTATTACACTTTCAAAAATGAACAATAAACGTGATCAAGTTCAAGTTTTTTTGTCCTGTCATTTTCCACACTTCGAACCCAAATCAACTGTAGACAGAACCAAGCGACAACATATCCACATAGCTTGTCCGTATTTCCGACTAAATTACTCAGGTATACTCCTAGCCGCTAAAATTATTAGGTACCGATTCTCTTGTGTCGCTAGAGTATCGAACCATAAAGTAAGGAATTATCATGAGTCAGTATGTTGTCTGCGCCCTATATAAATTTGTAGAGTTGGAAAATTACCAAGAGCTGCGCGAGCCATTGCTTGCTCTTATGGAAAAACACCAAGTTCACGGCACGTTGTTGTTAGCAAATGAAGGTATTAATGGTACGGTCGCAGCGAAACGCGAAGATATTGATGCCTTACTTGCTTGGCTGGAGGCAGAGCCTCGACTTAGTAACATTGTGTATAAGGAGTCGTACTCAGACACTCAACCGTTTAATCGCACTAAAGTGAAACTGAAGAAAGAGATCGTGACATTGGGCGTTGAAGGTATTGACCCCCGTCACGTAGTAGGTACTTACGTGAAGCCGAGAGATTGGAACGATTTGATCGCCGATCCAGAAGTGTTTGTGGTCGATACCCGCAATGACTATGAAATCGAAATCGGCACTTTTAAAGGTGCAGTTAACCCAAGCACTCAAACATTCCGCGAATTTCCTGAGTACGTTAAACAAAGCATGGATCCTGAGAAACACAAAAAGGTCGCGATGTTTTGTACTGGTGGTATTCGCTGTGAAAAGTCGACAGCATACATGAAAGAACAGGGCTTTGATGAGGTGTACCACCTCGAAGGCGGCATTCTGAAATACCTTGAGGAAGTGCCACAAGAACAAAGTTTGTGGGAAGGCGATTGCTACGTATTTGATGGTCGCGTTGCGGTTAATCATCAACTAGAAAAAGCAGGTTACGATTTGTGTAACGCATGTCGACTTCCAATTACCGAAGAAGACAAGCAATCGCAACAATTTGAACGAGGCGTAAGCTGCCCGAAGTGTTTTGGTCAGCATAGTGAAGAGCAAGTTGCGCGCTTCCGCGAACGTGAAAAACAGGTCGCATTAGCTGAACTGCGCGGTGAACAGCATGTGGGCGGTGAGAGTGCTAAACAACGTGAACTGCGTCGATCAGACAAGCTGGCTAAGAAAGAGGCGCAGCGCAAAAAAGCATAACAATGAAGGTGCGAGCTGCTTAATCGGCTCGCTCAGTTACGTTTCCTCCCTCACGCTTTGGCACTAGTACAGGTTGTTGTCTTTTAGTAACACCTCAAGTTCGTTGGAACCGCTTCTACAAGGTTGTCCGACCATTTCGTCATAAGCACTTTGCTGACGAAGCACCTGTTTCAACGCTTTCAAGTTACGACACTGCTTTTGTAATTCCAATATCGAGTGCGCCCTCAAAAATTTTCCTTTTTCATCCGTTACATAGTGCTCCTCTCCATCAACAATCACTGATGCTTGGTACAAAGCAAGATCGAGAGAGTGAATGACAAGCTCTTCAATGTAGAAGAATTTTTCCAATTTACTGAGTGGTATCGGCATAAAGTACCTCCTTGCACCGGGTCTTTACGTTTGCAGCAATAAAAACGATCACTGAGTGAGAAATTTACCTCTCCCGTGCGTAGAACAAAAAAACGCGAGGGCTCCGATGCAAACAATCAACTTATTATGGCTTAAACGAGACTTACGTCTTACCGATCATCTCGCTCTACAACACGCCTTATCCTCAGGACACCCTACATTGCTCCTTTATGTTTTTGAGCCAATGTTACTGGAAGATCCACATTACTCCGAACGCCATTGGCGCTTTGTTTGGCAATCACTACAGGATATGAACGCACAGCTTGCCGACTATGGTCAGCATATCTTAGTCTTATCTGGCAACGTCGTGGATTGCTTAAGCGCGATCCAAACCCAATTTGACATCAGTGCTGTATTCTCACATCAAGAAATAGGATTGAATTGCACATTCAAGCGAGACAAGCAGGTTGCAAACTGGCTTCAAGCGCAAGGTATCCCGTGGCACGAGTTTGAATATGGAGCAGTCGTTCGGGGGGCAAAAGACCGACTCGGGTGGGATAAGCATTGGAACGCGGTCATGCGAGCTGCAATCCGAAATCCAGAACTTAAAAATGCATCCCTTATTTCTCTCAGCAATGACACACTAAACTGCTCCTTCACGCCGCCCCCGTCATGGACAGTGCGAACAAAAGGCATGCAAACTGGCGGTAGCTCGGTAGCTTGGCAAACACTGGACGATTTTTTTCAACGACGAGGACGAGATTACTATCGTCGCATTTCTAGCCCATCGGCGTCCCGCACCGCTTGCACTCGCCTTTCCCCTTATTTAGCTTGGGGGAATATCTCGCTTAGAGAGGTATATCAGTATTTACTAGAGCATTGGCAGTTGGCTGGGTTTCGTCGCAGTTTGATAGCACTGTCTTCGAGGCTTCATTGGCATTGTCATTTTATTCAGAAATTTGAATCTGAGTGTAAAATGGAGTTTCGCTGTGTAAACCAAGCCTATGAGGCTTTGCTACGACAAGCATGTTCTCAAGATCAAACAGCATTAGAGGCTTGGAAAGTAGGCAGTACTGGGATACCTCTTATCGATGCTTGCATGCGCTGCCTTCATCACACTGGCTACATCAATTTTCGCATGCGCGCGATGTTAGTGAGCTTCTTAACGCATCACATGAACATGGACTGGCGGGATGGCGTGGCTCACTTGGCCCAATTGTTCCTCGACTTCGAGCCGGGTATCCATTACCCACAATTTCAAATGCAAGCTGGAGTAACAGGTACCAACACAATTCGCATCTACAATCCGACGAAACAAGCACAAGAGCACGATGCTGACGGCAAGTTCATTCACAAATGGATTCCAGAACTTGCGATGGTTCCAACGCCCTTGTTATTCGAACCGTGGAAAATGACCGCAATGGAAACCGTGATGTATCAGATTGATCCAGACTCCTGCTACCTTGCCCCTATCATCGACTTGGATAACAGTGCAAAAGCGGCCAGAGAGAGATTGTGGGCTTGGCGAAAACGCGAAGATGTTAAAGCCGAAGGGAGCAGAATTTTGGCCCTTCACGTCCGTCCCTCGCTCAAAAAGAATGCTGGTTGATCGACCAGAAAAGCGCTCGCGTACAAACAAGGACTTTTATCAGGGAGTGAGCAGTACCCAAACAACACAAGGAATGCATTATGTTGAAACGTACTTTGGCAACAATAACCGTTTTGTTCGCTAGCTTATTATTTACACTGCCGACAACCGCTCACGAACATGGTATGGCGAAAAATGACATCGTTGACGTAGCCGTAGCAAACGGTTCTTTTAATACTTTAGTGGCTGCAGTCAAAGCCGCTGGACTGGTAGAGACTTTGAAAGGTAAAGGTCCGTTCACTGTGTTTGCCCCCACCGATGAAGCCTTTGCTAAGCTACCTGAAGGCACCGTCGAGATGCTCCTGAAGCCTGAGAATAAAGATAAGTTGGTCTCCGTACTGACCTACCACGTTCTGCCCGGAAAATTAATGGCGGCGGATGTGGTAAAAACAGAACAAGCCACTACGGTTCAAGGGCAGGACGTCAAGTTCCAGGTTTCCGGTGATAACGTCACCATAGACAACGCAACGATTGTCGCTACTGACGTACAAGCTAAAAATGGCGTGATACACGTCATCGACAGCGTGCTGATGCCGAAATAACAACCAACAACATGAGAGGGCGGAAACCCCGCCCATTTAAATACATGGAACATGTAAAATTATCTAAGTACGACATTCAGTCTATGGAGCTGCGCCAAAGGACCCGATTGGTCAACTCCCTTTCTGGCTACAAAAGCGCGAACTTAATCGGCACTGTAGATCGGCATGGGCAAGTTAATCTTGCCATCGTCAGTTCTGTGATTCATCTAGGTTCTAACCCGCCGCTGTTCGGATTTATCGTTCGGCCCCACAACAGCAGAAGGCACACGTTAGAAAATATTCTCGACACCAAACATTTCACGATAAATGCCATAGGCGTCGATTTCGTGCAAAAAGCACATCAAACCTCAGCCCGCTACCCTAAACAGACATCAGAGTTTGAGGAGGTAGGACTCACACCTTATTGCGATGATGCGTTTCCTGCGCCATTTGTCCTAGAGAGTAATCTCAAAATGGGCCTGGTGTTGAAAGAACATATTAAGATTGAAAGTAATCAAACAGAGATGTTAGTCGGTGAAGTGGAGATGGTACAGGTCTCCGAGAAAGCCATCATGCCTGACGGTTATCTGGATTTGGAGATTCTTGACCTGGTTACGATTTCAGGACTCGACAGCTATCACGTCACGCAGCGCCTGCACCGACTGAGTTATGCTAAGCCAAACTCAGGCCTCTTTCCACTGACACGAGAGGGTGAACCGTCCTCTTGGGGAGCGCTTGAAGTGGATATGGACAAGCTTTTGTAATTCCCAGAGGTTCAATGTTGGTTTACGTCCAAAATAATTAGCGCTATGGTGAAAGCCAATCAAGACTCAGAACAAACTAAGGAATTTGATTCATCATGAACAGCACGATTGAAACCATTCACAGTCATCGCTCGATCCGTAAGTTCACCTCGGAACCAATTGAAAGTGAGCAATTACAACTGATTCTCCAATCTGGGTTAGCCGCCTCTTCTTCGAGCATGCTACAAGTCGTGTCGGTCATTCGCGTAACAGACGAAGAAAAGCGCAAACTGTTGACACAATATTCAGGTAACCAAACGTACGTCGAGAACGCTGCGGAATTTTTAGTGTTCTGTATCGACTACCAGCGTCATAAGATCATCAATCAACACGTACAAGCTGACTTTACCGAATTGACTCTGATTGGAGCTGTAGACTCAGGCATCATGGCACAAAACTGTTTACTTGCCGCCGAGTCTTTAGGATTAGGGGGAGTGTACATTGGAGGATTGAGAAATAGCGCGGTGCAAGTGGATGAGCTTTTAGGTTTACCTGAAAACACTGCCGTTCTGTTTGGCATGTGCCTAGGTCACCCAGATCAGAATCCAGAAACAAAGCCACGCCTTCCTACGCATGTCATTGTTCATGAAAATCAATACCAAAAACTGAACTTGGACGATATCCAAAGCTATGATCAAACCATGCAAGCCTACTACGCGAACCGTACAAGTAACCAAAAGCAAAGTTCATGGTCACAGGAAACTGCCGGAAAGTTAGCAGGTGAGTCTCGACCTCATATCCTACCTTACTTGAACAGCAAAGGGCTGGCGAAACGCTGAGAACCTGAATATTTTAGTCACAAAACAATCAACTCAAATAAGGCCCTTCATGAGGCCTTGAACGTTTTTTCACCTACTTTCCAACTCCAATCAACTTTTGACACAGACCAAACAGAATGCTGTCAGCATTATGACAGATGAACATTGACCAACAAATAAAAATGAGATCCAAATCACAAATTAAGATAAATTTAGTGATTTTATTTCATAGATTCACCACATAAATATCAACCTTAAGTTTACATACACATGCAAATTATGAGCTACAAAGAAAAATAAGAGCTTATAACAAAGCCATTCACAGAAAAAACACATCACAGCTCTCATAAAATATAAAAAATTTATACATTTATGGATTTTTATTTATTTATCGTCTATTGCCCCACTACAAAAAATTCTTTAGAGTTCGATCTCCAGATGCAACCCGTTTACTACCAAGCGTTCTATAAAAAGGCAGTAACACTGCCCGATAAAGAGATGACGTGTTGTTTGGGTAAAAATAATATCGCTCTTGGCAACTCGCCCTCTTCGTCAGATGAATAAAAACATGAATTTTAATTATATAAAGCTAGGTGGCTTACTCCTATCTTCTGTACTGATCACTGGATGCACAATTCCAGGCAGTCACTTGTCCACGGGTAATAAGCACATTGTTCAAGAAAACAATGTCGGTGCTGAAGTCGACTTCAATGTATTTCCATTAACGCTTGAAAAAGTCTCTCAGCTGAAAGACCCAAGTTTTGAGACTAGAGCCAACCCAACACTTGAACGGGATCTCGCCGCTTATGAATATGAAGTAGGGCCTGGTGATATTCTAAATATCACGATTTGGGATCATCCAGAACTGACTATTCCTGCAGGTTCGTATCGTAGCTCAGAAGAAGCTGGCAACTGGGTACATGCTGACGGCACCATCTTCTACCCATACATCGGCATTGTTGAGGTTGCGGGTAAAAATGTCCGTCAGATTCGTACCGTTCTGGCGAAAAAATTAGCGAAATACATCGAGACTCCCCAAGTCGATGTTAGTGTTGCGGCATTTCGTTCCAAAAAGTCTTACATCACTGGTGAAGTTAACAAGCCAGGGCAACAACCTATCACCAATATCCCACTAACGCTGCTCGATGCCGTTAACCTTGCTGGCGGCTTAGCAAAAAATGCGGATTGGCGGAATGTCACTCTGACACGACAAGGTAAAGTCGAACACCTTTCCCTCTATGCCCTGATGCAAGAAGGTGATCTCACTGAAAATCGATTGCTTCAGTCAGGTGACATCGTACATGTCCCGAGAAATGACACGCAAAAAGTGTTTGTAATGGGGGAAGTAAACGATCCTAAGCTATTGAAAATCGATCGCGCGGGTATGAGTCTGACAGAAGCACTAAGCAATGTTGGAGGCATCAATCAACTCTCTGCAGATGCAACCGGTGTGTTTGTCGTAAGAAAGTCAAAAAACGCTCAAGTATTAGGCAACATCTATCAACTTGACGTCTCCGACGCTGCAGCATTAGTCATTGGCACCGAGTTTGACTTACAGCCTTATGACATTGTGTATGTGACCGCAGCACCGATCAGTCGCTGGAATCGCGTAATCGCACAACTAGTACCAACAATTTCTGGGTTTAATGAGCTTACAGAAGGTGTCCTACGCGTCCGGAAATGGCCGTAGTTCGAGTTACCTGGAGAGGGCTGAATAAAACAATAAAGCTCTTTCAATAGTGATTAATAAGGAACAATCTATGTTTTCTAACATTCTTGTCGTCTGCGTAGGTAACATTTGTCGCTCTCCGACAGGGGAACGAATCCTTCAACGACTGCTGCCAGATAAAACCATCTCTTCAGCTGGCATTGCGGTTGAAAAAAGTCGCCTTACGGGGAAACCAGCAGATGAAACTGCAACACAGATAGCCTCAAACAAAGGTGTCTCTCTTGCGGATCATCAAGCGCAACAGCTGACCGCACAGCTGTGCGCGAAACAAGATCTTATCTTGGTAATGGAGCATGGTCATATAGATGCACTAACAGAAATGGTTCCCGAAGCAAGAGGGAAAACCATGCTATTTGGACATTGGATCAACTCTATCGACATTCCAGACCCTTACAGGCAAAGCAGAGAGGCATTCGACCATGCATTTTCTCTGATTGAAAAATCCGCTCATGCATGGGCAAAAAGAATATAACTCAGACTACTTGGCGAAATACAAAGATAATGGCTAACCACACTATAAGTTCACCTGCATCCACTGATGATGAAATCGATCTAGGCAAACTATTTGGCGTATTGATTGATGCAAAATGGTTCATCATTGGTATTACACTCTTCTTTGCCACAATCGGAATTGCGGTTGCATTACTGTCGACCCCAATTTACAAAGCGGATGCGCTCATTCAGATTGAACAAAAAAGCTCTGGCGGTGTTTCGGCGATGGTTGGTGATATGGGCGACCTTTTCGCCGCAGAATCTTCAGCGACAACAGAAATTGAAATCATCAAATCTCGCATGATCCTTGGTGATACCGTCGATAAATTTAACTTGACGACCATAGCCACCCCAACTTACCTACCTTACGTTGGTAAGGGACTGGCTCGTATCAATAGCACTCAAGATTACATTTCAGTGCCGACTTTTGAGGTACCTCGTACAGCGCAAGGTTTAGAACATCACTTAGTTGTAACCGATGCTGATAAAGGTGCTTTTGATCTGATGATTAAAGATCAAACTGTACTTTCTGGCGTCGTTGGACAAACCATTGAAAAAGATGGTTATCGTTTAAAAGTCAGTGAGCTGGTTGCACAAAACAAAGATGAGTTTTCAATTGTTAAAATCAGCAGGCTAGACGCTGTTAATCAGTTAGCTTCAAAACTGACTATCTCAGAGCGAGGCACTAAAACTGGCATTATTTCATTGAGCATTGAAGGCGAATTCCCTGAACGTAACCAACAAGTCTTGAATGAAGTCGTGCAAAGCTATTTCTTGCAAAATGTGCGAAGAAACTCAGCGGAAGCAGAGCAAAGTCTAAACTTCCTAGAAAAACATCTGCCAGAGATTAAAGTAAAACTAAACGGCTCAGAAGATGTGTTGAATGTTTTTAGGCAAGAAAACGAATCTATCGACTTAAACCTTGAAGCACAATCAACGCTTAAGGTCATGGTCGCTCTTGAAGCACAACTCAATGAGCTGACATTTAAAGAGAGTGAAATCAGTCAAAAATTCACACACGACCACCCTGCTTATAAATCACTGTTAGACAAACGAAAAACACTACTTCAAGAAAAAGCTCGCTTAAACAGACAAGTTCAGAAGTTACCGAAAACACAGCGAGAAGTTCTGCGTATGACTCGTGATGTGGAAGTAAACCAACAGATTTACATCCAACTTCTTAATAAAGTCCAAGAATTAAACATTATTAAAGCTGGTACCGTTGGTAATGTTCGCATCATTGATAGCGCGCAGTCTTACGCCGTTCCTATAAAGCCTAGAAAACCTCTCATCGTGGTTCTAGCAACACTATTAGGCGGTATGGTGGCCGTTGCTTTCGTTTTAGTTAAAACCGCTTTTCATCGCGGCGTCACGTCTCCAGATGAGATTGAACAGATTGGTATTTCTGTTTACGCCAGTGTTCCCAAGTCTGTACAACAGTTGGACATAGCAAACAAACTGAAACGCAAGGACAATAAGAGCTTACGTCTACTCGCAGAAGAAAACCCTGCCGACCTCGCCATTGAATCACTGCGTGGCTTACGTACCAGCCTTCACTTTGCGATGATGGAAGCGAAAAACAACGTTCTGATGATTTCTGGCCCTGCGCCTTCAATCGGTAAAACATTCGTATCGACCAACTTCGCAGCAGTAGCAGCAAAGACAGGTCAGAAGGTACTATTGATCGACGCAGATATGCGTAAAGGTTATCTACAACAGTGCTTCGGTCTGACAGCTGACAACGGTCTCTCTGATTTCTTGAGCGGTAAGATTGATCTAGACACTGTGATTAAACCAACCAAAGTTGAAAATTTAAACATTATTACTCGTGGTCAAACACCGCCAAACCCTTCTGAACTTTTGATGCATCCACGATTTGCTGAGTTTGTGGAGAAGGTATCACATGAGTACGACCTCGTCATCATAGATACACCGCCAATACTGGCAGTTACCGATCCAAGTATCGTTGGTACAATTGCTGGTACCACTTTGATGGTGGCAAGATTTGAACAAACGACATCCAAAGAGCTTGAAGTCGCTCGCAGTCGATTTGAACAATCTGGTGTCGAAGTGAAAGGTATTATTCTCAATGCAATCGAGAAAAAAGCAGCAAGCTCATACGGTTATGGTTATTACAACTACGCCTACAAAAGTGAGTAATTTAGCGGCCTGTTAAATATAAACGCAAAGCCTCGCCATTGCCGCGAGGCTTGCTTCTAAATTAGGGTACTTGAGCTTTTTGTTTAAAGCCTAGGACGATTTGTAAACATCGCTCTTATGACCAACAACAGACTCATTCAACACTAAAGAAAACGCCCAATCAGAACATAAACACTAGATGCCTAGTTATGCACTTTGCGTCCTTTTTTCCTCAATTCTAAATACTATTCTCTAACGATTTATAAATGTATCAAACCATCACCAAAGGATGTAAGTTTGATAAAATCGTTAACCTATACCTTCACCACCACGAATTTGCTGCAACTTTGTTATCAGTTGGTTTCCTGTGGTGATAAAGATCACATTCACAAAACAATCATAAGACTATTCTTTCGTATTTTCCCACTCCACTGCTAACCTGCTGGCCAGCTTGAATTAAACCCAAGGTGCATAACTATAAGGAATGTTCTTATGAATACCAAGAAACCGATGTCGCTTACCAGCCGTGTAATTTTAGGTATGGTAGCGGGTATCTTGACAGGATTTGCAATTCGCACACTTTTCACCGACAGCGGATTTGTCGACGCTTACATTGTAAATGGATTATTCGAAGTTGGCGGCCAGATCTTCGTGGCCAGCTTAAAAATGCTTGTGGTACCACTGGTGTTCGTTTCGTTAGTTTGTGGTACAAGCTCTCTAAAAGATCTATCAACATTAGGTCGCATGGGTGGTAAAACCCTTGCTTTCTACGTAGCAACGACTGCCATCGCAATCACACTTGCGCTGACGATGGGTACTTTATTCCAGCCGGGAGCTGGTGCAGACTTAACCGCAGCAAGTTCATTCAAATCAGCCGAAGCCCCCTCTTTGGGACAGGTGCTAATTGATATGTTCCCGACAAACCCAATCAACGCCATGGCAGAGGGAAAAACTCTACAGGTGATCGTATTTGCGGTACTGTTCGGTATTGCGATCAGCGCAGCAGGTAAGCCAGGTGAGCGTATCGCCACATTCTTCTCTGATCTCAATGAAGTCATAATGAAACTGGTTGCAATCCTGATGAACTTAGCACCTTATGGTGTTTTCTTCCTGATGGCGAAACTGTTTACAGGACTTGGTTTAAACGCAATCTTCAACTTAGCAGAGTATTTCGCTGTTCTAGCAGGGACATTATTGCTACACGGTCTTGTGACATACAGCTTGATGCTAAAAGGTTTCACGGGTCTCAACCCAATTACGTTCCTACGTAAGATGGAAGATGCGATCATGTTTGCTTTCTCTACCGCATCATCAAATGCAACCATTCCAGTAACTATGGAAACGGCTAAACACCGCATGGGTGTTGAGAACCGCGTATCATCGTTCACAGTACCACTAGGTGCGACTGTGAACATGGACGGCACGGCGATCATGCAAGGCGTGGCGACGGCGTTTATCGCACAGGCATTCAATATCGACCTTACTATGGGTGACTACCTAATGGTCATCATGACGGCAACACTGGCCTCTATCGGTACCGCAGGTGTCCCAGGTGTAGGTCTCGTTATGTTGGCTATGGTGTTGAACCAAGTGGGTCTACCACTCGAGGGCATCGCTCTCATCATGGGTGTTGACCGTCTGCTTGACATGATTCGCACCGCTGTCAACATCACTGGTGACAGCGCAGTGACTATCATTGTTGCTAAATCAGAAGGGGCATTGGATGAAGGCCGCTTCAACGACCCAGCAGCTGGCGTGGCAGAAGAAAAAGTACACCTTAAGCACGAAGATGCCTAGAGCGCCCTTCGATTACTATTTTGCAGAGGTCTAAATGGGAGCCTCGATGGAAACATCGGGGCTTTCGTTTTATTTGGAGATTAAATCACTACTCTGTCATTGAGCTCAGCTTGTTTCTCGCTTGGCTTTCATGCTCTGCGGTGATTGCACTGCCTACCGAGTTAGCAGCCAATGTCAGCGCTGCCATATCATCGGTAAAACCGATACCCGCTAACATATCTGGCACCATATCCGTGGGTAAAACGAAATAAGTCAGTGCGCCGCCTAAAATAGCTTTATGGCGAACAGAGGTATTGGAGTCTGTCATCGCAAGCCATGATTTGATGCCCATGACGGCAAGCTCTTCGCTCACTTTCTTAACGGAGCGCTTCATTTTGCACCAGAAAGTTTTCTCATCTGGCGCTTGCAACGTTAAATCTGAGGCGTCATCGGACAACGAATTTACAGGCATGTTTGTGGTCATCGTGCCTCCTACATTTATGACTGTGGCACGAGTATAAAGGAAGAAACCTGAACGTAGGATTAACAATAAGAGACAAAAATGAAGAAAGAAAAATCCCCCAACCTAGGTCAGGGGAGCATGGTTTTAGGAGTGATAACTTTAGAGACAGTCGCTTCAAGAATAGTCACTTCAAGAACAGTCGCTTTGGGAATCACGCTTTAAAGCCAAAAGTCCTATTGAGCAATTTTCTCCACTATGCGCATTAGCATTTTGATACGTGGTTCAATAGACTCGAGCAACAAGTACTCTTGGTCACTGTGGAAACCTGCACCAACAGGTCCCAGGCCATCCAACGTTGGAACGCCAAGAATTGCCGTATTGTTTGCATCAGAACCGCCACCGACTTCTTTCCAATTGATATCGACCGCCAGTTCACTTGCCGCCTCCTCAACTAATGTCATCAGTTTTTCGGTTTGCACATTTGGCACCATAGACGGCTTGTAGGCCTCTCGAACCAATTTGATACTCACACCGTTAACAAATGGCGTTTCCAGCATGCCGTTTAGCTTGCTATCAACATCATCGTATTCTGCGTTGCTCCAGAAACGCACATCCACGACCGCTTCAGCATGTTCGGGGACGATATTTGCACCCTGACCACCAGCGACGATACCCACGTTCAATGTGGTGCCAGATTCAAAATTCGTCATCGCATTGATTGCCAAAACCCAATTCGCCATCTCAGTGATGGCACTACGGCCACGTTCTGGCTCATTTCCCGCATGAGCAGCAATGCCGTTGAAGACCATTTTGTAACGAGCCATTCCCTTACGCGCTTTGACTAAGCCGCCATCTGCACGTGCTGCTTCCGCAACCAGTACATGCTTAGCGTTTTTCGCTACCGACTGAATCCAGTCAACCGAATCTAGAGAACCTGTCTCCTCGTCTGGGTTCATACAAATGGCAATAGACAACTTATCCAATACAGCTCGGTCTAGATTGCGCATCGTGTACACGATATTTAACAAACCGGATTTCATGTCAGAGACACCTGGTCCGTAAGCTTTCTCGGCATCTTGAGACATTGGACGAAGCTCAGCGGTACCTACAGGGAAAACGGTATCCATATGACCGATTAGCATCACGTCAATGTGCTCGGTTTCCGGCTTATTTCGGACTTCTAGCCCCACACCAGCTTTACCACAGTCGATGTGTTTTACGCTCCAACCCGGCATCGCTCGGTACTTCTCTTCAAATTGAGAGGCGATAAATTTAATACCATCGGTCATGTAAGTTCCGCAATCCACATTTATCAGCGGGCGTAGCTCTTCAAGATACTCATTTAGAGAAAATTGCATGACTTACTCCTAGACAAAAAGGTTCATAACTAGCATTGCACCAAACGCGTTCAACACTGAAATTGCAATCATGATTGGAATGTAACGTCCCTCAGTACCAATAGGCCCCATGATTCGCCCCATATATTGAACTTGAGAACCCATTAAATAGATAGCTGGCGCAAGAATCGCAATATGCGTGCCGTTCAGGATGCCTTGGTCAAACAATGTAATGACGACGCCAACCGCTCCCCCCATCGACATCCAAGCACCGATCAATACTGCTGCGGCTTCACCCGGAAGACCAAACACGGCCATGACTGGAGAAAACACCGTTCCCATCAAATCCAATGCACCTGTGATTTGCAGCGCTTTGATGATCACAAACGCCATCAGTACGTTAGGAACGGTCGACGTAGTGGCAATGACCCAACCTTTCTTAGCACCCTCGACGAAGATATCCGTCACCATCGGTTTTTTTGCATTAACGTCACCCATTATGCCGTCTCCTCTTTTAGGTTATCCGCTTGATTTTGATTTTTGTCTTGCTTGTCTTCTTTGCCTTCCGTGATATTTAGATAGATACGGAATAGGTTCGCACCAATGATCTTAAATACGAACATCACCACAACGGCCAAACCGATTGAAGACGTTACCGCTAGAGAACCGTCCGCCATTGTCAGCGTGAATAACACCGCACCCGACGAGAAGAAGTTCACTATGGTTGCACCTGCAGTGAACTGAAACATGGTGAACACGTCCGTTTCGCGCTTGGTTAAGTGGCCTTCATCTTTGAGTTGACGCGTCATCGCCGCACCTGCATCAGTGCTTTGTAGAGAAGCAATCAGAGCTAAGCCTGAGTTGCCTGGAATGCCCATTAGAGGACGTAGAAGGGGAGTAAGTAGTTTACGAGCTGCTTCAAGGGCACCGTAGTGCTCAAGGACGTTAATCATACCTAGTGCGAACATGACGGTTGGGATCAACGTAAGCGCAAAAATGAAACCGTCACGTGCACCGCTACCACCAGTACCGCGGAAAGAGGTCGTCGCGGCCTGTATCGCACCATCCGCACCTTCCGTCACGCCATAAGCGACTTTACCGAAAGAGCCATTAAGCGTTGTAAAGTCGAATACACCGAACCATTCGTTGGATTGCATCAGACCAGAAAAAAACACAACCGCAAACGCGAGTGCAATATAACACCCGATCGTTACCTTGCGCTCAGCATGAACAGGGCTTGTCATAAATTCACCTATATATGTGGAACAGAACACATAGATGATGTCTTGAAAGGTGTGTCAGAGAGATGATCAAAATCAAGCCATCGACCGAACATTAGCACTGCTCAATGATGAAGTTTTATTTTATGATTTGAGTCACATTTGAAAAATAATAAACATTTATGACCTAGATAAGGAATATTTATCTAGTGAGCGGCAAATGTTGTCTATTAGCTGCATATCTACCCAAATAACTCCAAGATGGGTTACTTATGGGTGCTCCCCCCAAAACTTGGCTCACTGTTTAGGTAACTCATCGGTGTGGTCCCCGTCTTTTGACGAAAAAAGTAGATGAATGCGCTATCACTTGAGAACTCCAGCCGATGCGCAATATCCGATAACCTCATACCACTCGACAATAGCTCAATTGCTCCCAGTAAACGCCATTGTTGACGCCAACTCTGGTAGGGCATGCCTGTCTCACGGTTAAAGATTCTTGTTATCGTCTTTTCACTCGCTCCGACTAATTGGCTTAACTTTGCCAAAGAAGGGGCGCTAAACGCTTCATCGTCTATCTTCGAGATCCACGACTGCAATCGATAATCTTTGGGTAACGGCAGTTGCAAGTAAACATCTTCAGAGTCGTTGAGTTCTTCTATAAACAAATTCAACGTATTGATCTGTTCACTCTCTGGTTTATCAAAGGGCCAAAATGACATCCTATCAATAAGGATTCTCATCAGAGGTGTGACATCGAAAATCCGAATTTTTCGCGGTAAACGTGAGGCTAGCGAAGGATCAAAATAGAGGGAGCGATATTGCGCCACATTGGTTGACTGAGCATTGTGCGATGTCCCTCTGGGAATCCATGCCGCTCTCATCGGGGGCAGGACGTACTTTACGTCTTCAAGTGTTATCGTCATGCAGCCATGTTGGGAGGAAATTAATTGATCTTTCGCATGGAAATGCACACCTGAATCATGATCCGATATCTCAGCTGCGACACCAATGACCAAGCCATTATGCTCTTCAGCACAAAAATGTTCCCCTTTAGAAAGCAACGCCATTAATACCACCTGTCCTTATTTTGATGTTTTATGTTTCATTCTCATTATAGTCCCAAATCAAGGTACCGCTATACTTTTCAATATCACGTAGATGACCAAACGTGAAACACGTAATCGAATGCCATTCAACATCACGCTAAGCAGTTGAAAGGCGTTCAGTAATAGAGGTATTTTTGAGAACTTAACCATGAATAAATTAATAGAAAAAGTGTCTATTCCATTGGCCGTGGTGCTCTTAATGTTTCCACAAATTATAGAGACAATGTACAGCCCTGCCCTGACCTCTGTGAAGAATACATTTGGTGTTAGCAGTAATGAAGCAGCACAAGCGATGTCAATTTTCTTTGTCGCTTTCGCCTTCGGCGTGGTTTTTTGGGGCAGAATGTGTGACGTGATAGGCCGAAGAGTGTCAACCATATTAGGGCTTGTTGTCTTTATTGTTGCGGCCATTTTTACCATGCTTGCACCTACGTTCAATTTGTTGCTTACCGGTTTTGGTTGTTGCGCTTTTGGCGCGGCTGTTGGCTCCGTTTGTACGCAAACCATTATTCGTGATGGCTATCATGGCAAAGAACTCAGCCACGTATTTTCGATTGTTGGTACTTCAATCGGTATCAGTCCTGTGATCGGAATGCTGGCTGGCAGTTGGCTAACGTCACTTGGCGGTTACCAGTGGGTTTTCTTCGCCATGGTGGTGTTCATCGTTGCGCTATTGATTTGGTCGTTGTTCAAATTGCCAGAGACAAAACCAGAACACACCCAGAGCGATAGCCTGCTGTCAGTGGGTATAAAGATGCTCAGCGATGCACATATCTGGTATATCACACTCATGGTAGGTCTGTTTAATATTGCGTTATTTTCTTATTACAGTATCGCACCGTTTATGTTCGAAAAGCTGGGCGCAAGTGTTAACTTTTTCGGCAATACCGGATTTGTACTCGCACTGGGTTCCGTATTGGGTTCTATTATCAATATGAAGTTAATTCGCATGCATTTAAGTCACGAAAAAATTGTGATGTTTGCATCGTGTCTACTGCTGGTTGGCGGGTTTGGCGTGTTCATCATGCAAGCGTCAGTCTGGTTTTTCATCCCTGTGGTATTAGTGTCGTTGTCATTTGGGCTGGCCATTCCAAACCTGTTAAGTGGCGCATTAACTCACTATCGTGACCACCTGGGGAGTGCAGGAGCACTATTAGGCTTGTTCTATTATCTGGTCATCGGCTTTGGCCTTCATAGAGCTGCTGAATTTGGTGATTTAGCGATAACATTGATAGGCTGTGCTGGCATTGCTTGTACTATTTCACTGTTGAAAAATCTTGTTGAGCTGGCGACTTTCAAAACCTCTGATATCGATTTTTGAGCATCATGATGGTGTAAAAGCCAACCAGCATTAACCCTTCCCCTTCTCACACTCCAGTGGGAAGGGGCTAGGACCTAAAACCGTCATCTGCCTATCAATCTATCAATCTATCAATCTATCAATCTATCAATCTATGCTGATGCCGACTTCATCACCGCCGTAAAGCCGAATAACACCTAGCCCATCAAACAGGGCCTTCTTTGCAACACACATTATGCCTTTATTGATGCTGTATTCCATTCATAGATGTATGATTTTACGGAACTAAAGCTGCACGCTGCCAAGATTGCGCATTTGCCTTATCGCCCAATTCACTCGACTGACGGTATAAGAGGTCTGCGGATAGACTTTAATGCGATAAGGATTTGGCAGCACCACCGCAAGTCTCGCTGCTTGACGCGTTGAAAGTCGCTTTGCTGGAATACCAAAGTAGTTTTGCGCTGCAGCCTCCGCGCCATAAATACCTGGGCCAAACTCAACCACATTCAAATACACTTCCAAAATGCGTTGTTTGCTCCACATCGCTTCCATCAGGAGGGCGAAGTAAAGTTCGTACCCCTTGCGTAAATAAGAGTGGGAAGGAAACAGAAACACGTTCTTTGCGGTTTGTTGAGTGATGGTGCTCGCACCACGAGACGGGCCGTCCTCGCCAGATTCTGAAATCACTTTGAACAAAGAGGCAAAGTCCACACCATAATGAGTGGGAAACTTTTGATCTTCCGTGGCTATTACCGCTAACTGAATGTGCTTGGACATTTCGCTCAGAGGTACCCATTCACTCTGGCTGTCTTTAGGAAAGCCATCAGGAGAAGAAATCATACGGCTTAACTTCCATCCCCAAATTGGCGGATCGACATATTTCACTGCACCAACAAGCATGACTGGCAAAAGCAAAAGCACCAATAAGAACCTGAAAATAATGACTTTTAATGTTTTCAAAGTCTGACCTAGCTTGATTTCCTAAAACAATATGATGTGATTATAAAGTATGAAGTCTGTCTATCGTTAGTGAAAAGTAGGTCAAAAAAGCCCGATTTACATTGTAAAGCGGGCTTAGTCTTGATTAAGCATGGAGACGAGTTAAGAGTGTTTCGCCAATCCAGCTGACTTTACCAATTTGTAGAAGATGGTTGACAGCGGTGGCAAACGTAGCTCAAGAGACTGAGGTAATGACTCACTCTCAACTTGTTGCGTTTCGACGCGGTTTAACATCTCAAAACTGCTGCCGTCGTACTTGGCATCATCGGTGTTAAGCAGAAGTTCATATGTACCATTCATCGGTACACCCAATCGGAAATGCTCATGAGGCACTGGTGTGAAGTTGCTGATCACTAATACACGCTCGCCCCCCTTACCGATGCGCTCATGGGCTAGAATGCTTGCTTCGGCTTCATCTTGTAAACGCCATTCAAAGCCGGCAGGCACACAATCTTGATCGTGCATCGCCAATTCGTTGCGGTACAAGTGGTTCAAATCTCGAATCAGTGCTTGTACGCCTTGATGTCGACTGAACTCCAGCAAGAACCACTGTAACTGGTCATCATGGTTCCATTCCGCAGTTTGGCCAAGCTCAGCACCCATGAAGTTGAGTTTCTTACCCGGCTGACCGTACATGTAGCCAAAGTAGGCACGTAAGTTCGCGGTTTGTTGCCACTCATCACCCGGCATCTTATTGTGAATAGAGCCTTTGCCGTACACCACTTCATCGTGAGATAGTGACAGTACGTAGTTCTCACTGTGTGCGTAAACAAGCGGGAAAGTAACAGTATTGTGGTGATATTTGCGGTGAATAGAGTCTTCTTTGATGTATGAAAGACTGTCGTGCATCCAACCCATGTTCCATTTAAAGCCAAAACCTAAGCCCCCCATAAAGGTAGGAGCAGATACGCCGGGAAAGGCGGTCGACTCTTCTGCAATGGTCATAGCGTTCGGGAAGTGCTTGTATACTTCCTCGTTCATCCACTTTAACGTTGCGATCGCGTCGTAGTTCTCGTTGCCGCCATCCATGTTTGGGATCCACTGATCGTGGCTACGCGAATAGTCTAGGTAGAGCATTGAAGCAACCGCATCGACACGGATTCCATCAATATGGAATTGCTCGAACCAGTACAACGCGTTTGACACAAGGAAACGACGCACATGTTCACGCCCTAAGTCATAGATGTACGAGTTCCAATCTTGATGCCAACCACGACGAGGATCGGGATCGTGGAACAGTGGTGTGCCATCAAAATTCGCTAAGCCATGATCATCGGATGGGAAGTGTGCAGGTACCCAATCCAATACCACGCCTAAGCCAGCTTGGTGACACGCATCGACAAAGAATTTGAAATCATCTGGTGAGCCGTAACGACTCGTCGGCGCAAACAAGCCTACTGGTTGGTAACCCCAAGAGCCAAAGAATGGGTGTTCTGAAACGGGCATCAGCTCAACGTGGGTGTAGCCCATGTCTACAAGGTAAGGAACTAACTCAGCAGCCAGTTCACGGTAGTTTAGGAAATCGCCGTCTTCGTTACGTTTCCAAGAGCCTGCGTGCAGTTCGTAGAAAGACAAAGCTTCATCACGTTTCTGCGTCACTGGACGTTTTTGCCATTTTGCATCTTGCCATTGGTAACGGTTGTGGTCGTAAGTAATCGATGCAAACGACGGGTACTGTTCTGAATAGAAGCCCCAAGGATCTTGTTTATGAGGAAGCCCCTCCCCATTTGGTCCTTTAAGCTCGAATTTATATTGTACGCCCTCTTCCAAACCAGGAATGAACAAGCCCCAGATACCATAATCGAGACGCTGCATTGGATGACGACGACCGTCCCACTGGTTGAAGCTTCCCACCAAGCTGATTGCGGTAGCATGAGGCGCGTAAACCAGGAAACGCACACCTGAGATATTTTCACCACCACGCTCTATGGTCACAAACTGCGCGCCCATATAACGGTACATGTCTTTGGGGGTATGTAAGTGCTCGTATTCTTGGTAAATGTTGTGATACTGATAAGGATCGTCGATGAGCTGTTCGATCCCCCCCCAATTCACCACAAGTTGATAGTGAATCGAGTGCAAATCGCGCTTCTGTTTTAAAATAAAGCCACTTTCACCTTCACGATCGAGCTCGATACGAGGTTCACCGCTGATCAACAGTTCTACTGTGTCTGCACCCGGCATCCACACGCGTAACGATCCCTCGGAATCATCAATGAATGGACCAAGTGACGCAAATGGGTCTGAGTAAGCCGCCTCAGCTAATAATTGGTAAGCACGTTGGTACTTTTTCTTTACCTTGGTGTTCAAATCCTTCTCCCTAGCACCGATATTCTCCAAATGGTTTCTGAACATCGAGTGTCCCAGCCAATAATACCAATCAAATTTTTAAACAACATTGTCGAGCGTTATAACAAATTAACATGACGCGTCATTTACTACGCTTAGTATAAATTCACAAAAATATAAAACCGCTTACTTTATCCATGCAACAAATAAAATAGCACCAAAAGTGCCCGCTATTTTCACGGGCATAATCAATTCATACGAACCAATCATAATAATCTAATGAGTGAACCAGAGTGTACTTTCGCACCTCGACGCTATTGAACTTGCCGATTCCGACACCACTCATTTCACCTTATTTGGTTGATTTCGCACGCACTTCCGTCAGACGCTTCGAGATGCGGTTAACATCTTCGCGGCTGAAGAGTTCATCAAGGTTAACCGACAGTTTACGTCGCCAGTTTGGATACTCATCCACGGTACCGGGAATGTTGACTGGTTGATCCATCTCAAGCCAATCTTCAAGCTGAACACTCAATAATGCTGAGGCACCCGCAGCCACATGCAACTGCAATGCTTCGCTTAGGTAAGAATCCATTGGTACGTATTGCGCATCATGACCGATACCTTCTGGCAGGTAACCGTGCCAACGAACACTGTCTAGGATGCCTTGCTTGCACTTCAAACGATCCTCAAATAGCCCCTCTAACTGCTCCTCGTCTGGATAGAGGCCTATCTCACGTCCCATCTTCAAATCATCACAATGCCAGAAACCGCGGAGGGTTGGCATATCGTGTGTACACAGTGCCGCCATCGACTGCTGTGCGTAATGCTTCGGAGAAATGAAGCCGCCGTCGTCTTTTGATGTTTCGAAGAAGAACACTTTGTAAGAATGAACACCCGCATCACGTAGAATGTCTACGATTTCATCTGGCACAGTCCCCAAATCTTCACCGATAACAGAACACTGATGACGATGTGATTCAAGCGCTAGGATGGATAGCATGTCTTCGACTGGGTAGTAAAGATAAGCGCCCTCTGTCGCCTTCTCACCTTTTGGAATCCACCAAAGGCGAAGTAAGCCGAGTACATGGTCAATACGCAGCGCGCCGCAGTGCTTCATGTTTGCGCGTAGTAGCTTGATGTAGGCTTCGTAGCCAGTCGCTTGCAGCACTTGTGGGTTAAGCGGAGGTAAGCCCCAGTTTTGACCCAGAGGTCCAAGAATATCTGGCGGTGCACCGATGCTCGCATCCAACACTAAGGCACCATTGTCTGCCCAAGTCTCGCTGCCTGAATCCGCAACGCCAACGGCAAGGTCACGATACAAACCAACTGTCATGCCTTTCTCTGCCGCTAGCGCTTGCGCTTCTCTGATTTGCTCATCTGCAAGCCACTGTAGATACATGTATAGATGAACGCGGTCAGCGTTATCTTTTATATATTTCTGAGTCGCCGCCGCGTCAAAAGTACGGAATTTCTCGGGGAATACTGGCCAGCCCCAAACACTCGAATCTTCGGCGTGCAACTCACCATGCAGCGCATCGAATGTCGCTTGATGCAGTAAACTGTCGCCACCGAATTCTACGAACTCAAGGAACGCTCGAGCACGGTCTGTGTTCTTGTCCAAATGTCGCGCCTTAAACTCACTAAATAGCAACGGCAGAATACTCATCTTAAGCTCAGACACTTCGGTGTAGTTGACCCAGTGTGATTCACGCGCTTTTTGGAGACGCTGTTGGAACTCAGCACTGCCAACACGTTGCTGTGCTTCTGCACTTAGCGCGAATTCCGGCACTGAGCTTACATCGATGTACATAATGTTTAGCCAACAACGCGAAGACGGGCTGTATGGGCTCGCCCCTTCTGGATTCGCAGGGAACAGTGAGTGAATAGGGTTCAAACCAATAAAGTCACCACCACGAGAGGCAATGTCGCTGACCAACTGCTTGAGATCACCAAAGTCGCCGATGCCCCAGTTGTGCTGAGTTCGCAGTGTGTAAAGCTGGATGCTTGGCCCCCATAGCTTTTTGTTTTTTTGCAAGCCTTCTTGTTTGAAACACACTTTCGGTGTGATGATCAGCGACATTTCGTAAGGTGTTTTACGGCGTTTACGGCTGATGATCAGTTTGTGGTAACCCCAAGCCAAGTTCTTGGGCAATGCAAACACTAGAGGACCACCCTCAGCACGTTCATCACGAACAATTTGCGACTGAAGATAACCTTCAAGTACCTCTCCTTGTTCGGTTTCTAAACGCCAACTAAATTCACTTTCGCGAGCACTCGTACCTAGGTTTAATCCCACTTCAACTGGATCGCCGTCGCGTAAAACAAGAACTGGGGCGAGCACGCCTTTCTTATGCTTTTTCTCAGCAGAAGCCAAGAGCTTCTCCTCGCTGCTCGTATCGTAGCCAAGTGAGGAAAGTAAGCAACGCAGTGTTTCTTCAGAAACATTTGTCTTGTCTCCCCATGCGCTGACGTAGCTATCCGCTAATCGTGCCATGTCTGCGACTTTGTTTAATGCTGTTTGTCCTTTCATCGCTATCTCCGAAGGTAATACCAACACACCTACCCTCTAGGGTTTCATTGTTATCAATAACTCATTCTTGAAAATGACCAAAGGCAGCGCTCGGCTACCTTGACCTTAACTGGGTTCTATTAGCGTTTCACCGATTTAAGTTTCCAGATATTGTTCACGTAATCGCGGATTGAACGGTCTGATGTAAACTTGCCAACTAGCGCAGTATTAAGAATGGCTTTCTTAGCCCAACCCGCTTGGTCTTTATATTGTTTGCCCATTTCTTCATGTGCTTTCACATAAGATGCGAAGTCAGCAAGACATAGGTATGGGTCACCACCATCGAGTAGACTATCGAATGTCGCGCGCAGTAAACCTGGTTGACCTGGGGTAAACTCGTCACCCGTTAGTAGGTCTAGAGACGCTTTTAGTAGGTGATCCGCATTGTAATAGTCATATGGGTTGTAGCCAGCAGCTCTTACCGCTTTCACGCCCTCAACATCCAGCCCGAAAATGTAGATATTTTCATCACCCACTTCCTCGCGTATCTCAACATTCGCACCATCCATCGTACCTATGGTTAAAGCACCGTTGAGCGCCATCTTCATGTTACCCGTGCCCGACGCTTCTTTACCCGCCAGCGAGATTTGCTGTGAAACGTCTGCCGCTGGGATGATGATTTCAGCCATACTCACGCGGTAATCAGGAATGAATACCACTTTCAGTTTGTTGCCGATGCGAGGGTCGTTGTTGATTTTCTCTGCCACCTTGTTCACCGCGAACATGATCTCTTTCGCTAGGTGGTAACCCGGTGCAGCTTTCGCAGCGAAGAAACATACGCGTGGCTCACATTCAAAGCCAGGCTCGTTTAGGATGCGATGATACAGAGACAAAATATGCAGTAGATCAAGATGCTGACGTTTGTACTCGTGCAGGCGCTTGATTTGAACATCGAAGATGGCATTAGTATCCAGTTCGATGCCCATATTCTCTATCACCCAGTTCGCTAGACGCTCTTTGTTCTCTTTCTTAACAGCCATGAATTCTTTTTGGAATTTCGCGTCTGTTGCATACTGAGCAATACCTTCTAGTTGCTCTAGTTTCGCTGGCCATTCTGGACCAATTTTCTTAGTGATTAACTCAGAGAGGCCCGGGTTGCAGAACTTCAACCAACGACGTGGCGTGATACCGTTCGTTACGTTGTGTAGACGCGTTGGATACATCTCGTGGAACTCTGGGAATAGGTCTTTTTTAACCAACTCAGAGTGCAGCGCTGCTACGCCATTGACTGCGTAAGAGCCGATGACACAAAGGTTCGCCATACGAACCATGCGGTTGAAACCTTCTTGAATGATAGAAAGCTTCGCTTGCTTCTCACCATCGCCGGGCCACATCGATCGGACTTCTTGTAAGAAACGGTGGTTGATTTCAAAAATGATTTCCATGTGGCGTGGAAGCAGGCGCTGGACAAGCGACTCTGGCCATGTCTCCAGTGCTTCTGGAAGTAGCGTGTGGTTAGTGTACGCAAACGTCTGAGAACTGATTTGCCATGCAGCCTCCCAACAAAGACCTCTCTCATCTATCAAGATACGCATTAACTCAGGGATGGCGATAGTTGGGTGCGTATCGTTGAGCTGAATCGTCTCTTGCTTCGGCAGATCCTCAAGCGAATAGCCCGCAGCTTCGTGGCGGCGAAGGATGTCACGTACAGACGCAGCGGAGTGGAAGTACTGCTGCATTAGACGCAGTGTTTTACCTTTCTCATGGTTGTCATTTGGGTAAAGCACTTTTGTAATGTTACCAGCGTCGATCAGCGCATGCTGAGCCTCGAAATAATCACCGTTATTAAAGCTCGCTAATGAGAAAGGAGCAATTGCCTGACATTCCCAAAGACGCAGAGGATAAACCGTACTAGATTCATAGCCGACAATCGGAAGATCCCAAGGCATGGCTTTTACAGACATTCCAGGTACCCATTTACGAGCTTCTTTGCCGTTCTCGTTCACCACTTCGACGTGGCCGTAGAAGCCAATTTCTTGCGCGAGCTCTGGGCGAGCCAATTCCCATGGGTAACCCTCTACACCGCGCCATGCATCGGGTGCTTCTTGTTGACGACCATCTTTAAACGACTGCTTAAACAAACCATATTCGTAGTGAAGACCATAACCAACGGTCGGAAATTCTTGAGCCGCACATGAATCCATAAAACAGGCCGCAAGACGCCCCAGACCACCGTTACCCAATGATGGATCACGTTCTTCTTCTAAAAGATCAGTAAGGTTGTGGCCGAGTTCAGCCATTGCCTCAGTGATCTGTTCGTAAAGACCCATGCTAATCAGATTGTTACCCGTCAAACGACCGACAAGGAATTCTAGTGATAAATAATTAACGCTTTTTGCTTCTTGAATTCGAGCGTCCGCTTCAGTATCAAGTAAATCACACGTGGTAAATTCAGCCAGTGCGCGTCCCATTGCCAGATACCATGCGCGACTATCTGCATTTTCAGTTGTGTGAGCGTAAGTTGTGGAGAGATGTTTCTTTACGCTTGTTTGAAACGACTGTTTGTCAAATTTTTGCTGTTGAGTAGGCTTCATCAAGAAGTTCTCCGTTTTGAGTCATTTATCTGTCATACATCGTGCATTTCCCTCCGTGAATAAACATCCTCCTATTTAGTGCCTTTAAAAGGAGGAGGGGGCAGGGCGTAGAGGGCAGATACCTGCAAACTTAGTGATCTAAATCGCAACACAGCAGCCGATCATCTTGCTCTTGGTGATTCGGGTCACAACCAACAGACGGAAAGGTTAAAGTTTGTTCATATTATTTTTTATTCACCCACATCATTCCAATACAAAAACTGTCTAATTGATCACATTACTCCTCTTAATACCGATATCCTTCTTGAATAGATGTGCGCATCTCTCTATATGAAATCAATACCAAGAAACTTTTAGTGATAAAAATCACAAATACAGGGCGTAGTCGATGGCAATAACATCGACTCTCAAGAATTAGGAAGTGGATCAAAGTAAGAGGCATTTCTGATGTCGTAACATCCACACCAACTCACAACACTGCACAATTTTTGTACAAATCGATATTTCGTGGTGTGTTCAATTTCTCGTTTCGCTCGCTTAAGAATTTAAGGACAGAACTAATAATGTGGATTCCATCTAAACTTACTCGTCCGGGTCGCTTGCATAATACGATCGTCCGCCCTCGAGTATTGGACTTACTACAGCAAGCGCCTAACTACAAACTGGTATTGTTCCGCTCACCAGCTGGTTACGGGAAAACCACCATGGCAGCGCAGTGGTTATCAGACAAACAGAATGTTGGTTGGTACAGTATCGACGACAGTGACAACGATGCTTTTCGCTTCGTCAACTACCTGCTGCAAGCTTTAAACAAAGCGACCAACTACGACTGCACCAATGCACAAAAATTGGCTGAGAAAAACCAGTTCTCTTCTTTACGCTCTTTATTCAGCGAAGTTTTTGCTCAGATGGCAGACTCTCTGCGCGAGTGCTACCTTGTGTTAGACGACTACCACCTGATAACGAATGACGAAATACATGAAGCAATGCGTTTCTTCTTAAAGCATATGCCAGATAACCTGACCGTGGTGGTCACGAGCCGAGCCGCGCCTCCACTGGGTACTGCGAACCTTCGCGTTCGTGATTTGATGATCGAAATTGGTAATGAAATGTTAGCGTTTGATACTGAAGAAACGACTCGCTTCTTCAACCAACGCGTTGCTGACAATATTGATGAAAACATGGCCAACAATCTGCGCACCTATGTCGAAGGTTGGCCATCGGCACTACAACTTATCGCGCTACAAGCACAGCATCAAAACCGCTCGCTGGCACAAGCCGCAGAATCGATGTCTCATTTCAACCACGCACACTTATGGGACTATCTCGTCGAGGAGGTCTTTGATCTTCTCGATCCAGAAACTCGCCATTTCCTAATGCAAGTGTCGATACTCGACCATTTCAACGATGAACTCGTGTTTGCTCTTACCCAGCGTGAAGATGCGCTCGGTATGATTGAATCTCTGAATCGTTTCGGATTGTTTATCTATCCACTAGAGGGGGAACAAAACTGGTTCCGCTTCCATAACCTATTTAGTGAGTTCTTGTCTCATGAGCGACTCGCGCGCATTCCTCAACAAGAAAAAGACTTACATCACAATGCTGCTACGGCTTGGCTTAAACACAAAGCCCCCCATCAAGCCATTCACCACGCCCAGAAGTCCGACGACACCAGTCTGATTGTAGACATCTTAATTGAATTCGGTTGGAAAATGTTCAACCAAGGTGAGCTAACAACACTAGAATCCGCTATCGATAAACTGGATAAAAACCAACTGTTCAGCCACCCAAAACTGTCTATGTTGAGAGCTTGGCTAGCGCAGAGTCAACATCGCTACAACCAGGTAGGTAAACTGCTTGCGGAAGCAGAAGAAGAATACAAAAAACGCAATATTGAGCTCGATACGCGCTATCAGGGCCAAGCCAATGCCTTGCTTGCCCAAGTTGCGATCAACAGTAACCAACCTGAGCGTGCATTACAGCTCGCGGAGCTAGCACTTAGCCAACTTGATTCTACCGTGTACCGAAGCCGCATTGTCGCAACGTCAGTGGTCGGTGAAGTTAACCACGTACTGGGTAACCTAGACCGAGCATTGCCAATGATGCAACAAACCGAAAAACTGGCACGCCAATATCAGGTTTACCATCAAGCCTTATGGGCAATCTTGCAACAAAGTGAAATTTTGATCGCACAGGGTTATGTGCAGGCAGCGTTTGAGCTACAAGATTCTGGTTTCCGCTTGATTGAAGATCAACAACTGCAGCACATTCCTCTTCATGAGTTTCTATTGCGTATTCGCGCACAAGTACTTTGGTGCTGGAACCGTTTAGATGAAGCGGAAGAATGTACATACAAGGGTCTTCAAATTTTGGAGAACCACTCACCAAGCAAGCACTTACACAGCTACTCTATGTTGGCTCGTATTGCGGTTGGACGCGGTGAGCTGGATAAAGCAGGTAAGTTCATCGAACACATCCAACATTTGATGAGGCAGTCTACTTACCACGTAGACTGGACGGCAAACGCCTCACTTTCTCTGATCATATTCTGGCAAGCACGTGGTAACACAGGAGCAATTCAGGAGTGGTTGAACACCACCGTTCGTCCTGAATCCGCATGCAATCACTTCCTACAGTTACAATGGCGCAATATTGCGCGTGCTCATATCAACCTCGGTCAGTATGCCGAAGCACGAGAGGCTTTGGATTTTTTGCACAGCGAAGCTCACCGCACGAATTTGGTTACCGATACGAATCGCAACTTGGTTGTTGAAGCAACTTTAGCAGCTCGCCAGAAAAATGAAGACCAAGCGAAAGCGCTATTGAAGCAAGCGCTGATCATGACAAACCAGACCGGCATGATAGGTAATTTCTTAACAGACGGTGCCACCATTGGTAGCCTGCTAGAGAAGCTGAGCTTGCGTAATGAATTAAGCGATCTGGAACGCCATCGTGCACAAAAGTTGATGAAAGACATCTCTTCAAACCAGCGCAGCCGTTCTATTCACTTCGATGAAGACTTTATCGAAAAGTTGGTGAATAACCCGAACGTGCCGGAATTAGTTCGTACTAGTCCATTGACTCAAAGGGAGTGGCAAGTGCTTGGCCTCATATACTCTGGCTTTAGCAACGAACAAATCGCACAAGAGTTAGATGTGGCAGGAACAACCATTAAGACTCATATTCGTAACTTGTACCAAAAGCTGAACATTGCCAATCGTAAGGAAGCAATCTCCACAGCAGAAAACTTATTGCAGCTCATGGGTCAGTGAGCAAACAGTCCAATGAGACAGAAGCTCAATCGAATAAGTCAGTAGTAAACTCTAAGGCCGGTGCAATGCATCGGCCCTTTTATATCAATTACACCACGAAAATACTAAAAATGAGCGTTCTTACACGCAGCACGAACTGCTGTCGACAACGGTTTTGGCCCATTATCCTTTAAAAGTGCAAATTGCAAAGCCAGTAAGAAACGTTACACATATACAGAAAACAAAAAAAAAGCCAATCGCAAAAAGGGCAATTGGCTTATATATATTGTGAACAATGTGTATTCACTAACAACGTCAGTTGGCTAGGTGACCCTCGGCTTAAGAAGGGTCGAAAAGAATTATGCATTAATCATGCCAATTTTGAAAGGGCTATTTTTGGGCACAAGATCTCATATCAGATCTTGTTATATTTTTCATTTGTGCATAATGCAAAGGCCGAACGCAATATGCAATTCCAAAATGCAAAAGACTAATATAAATGATAAATGAATAATCAACACATCAAATAAGTGAGAATAATCCTTTATTCGGCACAATTTGCATTATGAGCAAACTTTAATATTTTGTTGCATTTGTCCATAAAACCTCGCCTACCAGTATGGTTGTATTGACTGACATCGCATACTCAAGTGACTTCAACAGCAAAATTCAGAGTATCTTTAGAATACGTCCCTATAAGCCGTCACTTCGATATCGACCGGAGCACTATTTAATACTTTTTTGACATCAATGTTTGTATACTCACTGCCATCAACATGACTAAGTACTTGAGAAATGAACTATCTAATCACCTACTTTAAAGGAATGGCCATGGGAGCCGCAGATGTCGTCCCTGGCGTATCAGGCGGCACCATTGCATTCATTACTGGGATTTACGATACACTGCTAGAAAGCATTCGACGCATCAATCCTTCACTTTTCTCAATTTGGAAAAGAGATGGTTTCAAAGCCACGTTTAATCATATTAACGGTTTCTTCCTGATTTCATTGTTTGCAGGTATCTTAACCAGCATTGCAACTCTGGCTAAGCTGATCAGTTGGCTACTAGAGACACATCCGATCCCAATTTGGTCATTCTTCTTTGGCCTAATTTTGGTATCGGTCTACCACATCATCCGCCAAGTAGAAAAGCGTGATGCGATACGCTTCGTTGCACTATTGATAGGTATTGGCTTTGCCTACAGCATCACGGTACTAAAACCACTTCACATGGAACCAACCGCGATCAACACCATCCTTGCGGGGGCGATTGCGATTTGTGCAATGATTCTACCGGGTATTTCTGGCAGCTTTATTTTGCTGCTAATTGGCATGTACGCTCCAGTGCTAGGGGCAGTAAAAGGCTTCCATATTGATATCCTTGCTCTGTTCCTTGTTGGCTGTGTCACTGGCCTGCTGACCTTCTCTCACCTATTGTCTTGGTTACTAAGTAAATTCCGCGATTTAACCCTAATGTTCCTGACAGGCTTGATGATCGGAACATTACCAAAGGTCTGGCCTTGGAAAGAAACGCTAACATGGCGCACGAATTCGAAGGGTGAGCAAGTACCACTTCTACAACATAACTTATCGCCGTTTGAGTTTGAGCACATCACATCTCAGCCATCGCAACTGGTATTGGCCATCATCATGATGCTAGCTGCAATCTTTTTGGTACTTGGTTTAGAGAAGTTTGCTGATTCAAACAAATAAACTCATGTCCCCTGTTTACACTTTAAGAGCGGAGCCATTGGTTCCGCTTTTTGTTACGACCCGATTCCATTGAGGAATGTTAAATGGATGGGTACAGTGCACAATTTATTGAAGTCACGAGCTTTAGTAACTGCCACCTGTGCTATGATGCTGGTCATGTTACGTGATAAGTACTGACTCTTAATGAAAGTGTTACAAATTACAGGGATAACTATCGCACTGGTTGCTGGCTTTTACGCACCCACTTTACTTAAAAGCTTCTCTTCAACACCCGCTGCAAAATCAGACGACGAATACTGTTTCCTCTCTACGCAACCCTGTGTCCAACATAATGTTGTGATGACACTTGGCGTCGATAATGCGCAACCTTTGATCCCAGCTCAGTTTCAAGTCGAATGGCAAGACAGCGAAGCCAAACAGCTCGTATTAAGCTTGGTTGGACGAGAAATGGACATGGGCGAGCCCAAATTCATACTAAAAAAAGTAGCACCGGGTAAATTTGTCGGCGACGTAACATTACCGGTTTGCAGACAAAGTTCAATGACATGGGTTGGTGAGCTTTCTGACGGAGAAAACACCGTCTACCCTGCCCTCAAAATGCAAAAATAAGGAATGATTATGAACCGTAATTGGTCTCTTATTCTCGTGGTTGCTTTCGCCTTTGGCTTTGGTGCTAAAACGTATCTAGACAGCCAAAAAAAAGCAGAGGAAAAGCCGCAAGAGCCCACCGAACAAAGCGTGCTGTATGGCGAAGGCGATAACGCTGTCGATATCTTCGATACCAACGATGAACGCATTCGTATTGTTTACTTTGGCTTTACTCGTTGTCCAGACGTATGCCCAACCTCACTCGCTATGCTCGCTGGCGCACTCAATCAAATCAACGACGCACAAAAAGCGCAATTGCGTCCTATGTTCATCTCACTTGATCCAGAACGCGACGGAGCAGATGCATCAGCCAAGTACGCTCATTATTTCCATCCTATGATTGAAGGCTTGTCAGCACCACTCAACGTGACCACCCCACTTGCTCACAAGTACGGCGTAATCTTCCGCAAAACAGAGATGGAAGGCTCGGAGCTGAAATACACACTCGACCACAGTTCTTATTTCTATTTCTTGAAGCCTGACGGCACACTCATCACCAAGGTGCCACATACGTTAACACCTGCGCCAATTGTCGAGGCAATAACCAAACTGACGGCGAACAACTCATAAAGCACAACTGCCATCAGAACGTTGGCACACTCAACCCTACTGCTCAGTCCTTTAGCGCAAACGAAATTTACAAAGCTCTTCCGTAGTGAAGAGCTTTTTTATTTATCATTCTGTTATGCAATCATACCAACCTGTAAGCGTTCAGAATATCGCCATCAAAGCTCCCCATGCTTTGTATCGAGTCTCCGCTCGCTCCAAAAAGTCACGCTTGGTGATCACACTGATATCGAGTTACTCATCAGTCATTCCTGGTCATATTTGGCATTTGCCCCAACATGCCATCTTCACCAAAATGGAATGTTTCAAGCTGAGCTCTAGGCGTGGTGCTCGATTTTATCGAGCTTGTATGCAGGGCCTCATCATTTGTACTCGCAGCATAAAGCTGCCCCGAAAATGGGATACTAGTGTCGTAATTTTCAAACCATACCGCCATTGCTTTTGTTAGCAAAGCATCAGACTTATCTACATGTGCCAAATAAGAGCCATGGTTAGCAAATATTCTCAAATCATGAACCAAATTCGGTATGTTTTCATCAGGAAAGACGGCGGCCATCAAGATGCCTGGGATCTTTTGGTACCACATATCACATACAGTCTGGAATGAAGTGCCTAGATCCTGTATTCGTCCTGGTTTCACGTAACGCATGGTAAAACCAAACAACGGAGGACCCTCTTCTCTACCGCCATCAGGTTTAATGAAGCCAGCGATACATTTCTTAAACTCGTAGTGTACGCCAGAAACAGCTTGGACTCTCTTTTTACACTCCTCATCCCACCCGCCGTACACAGTTAAAATATCTGGGCTTTCAGGTGAGCAGTCATACATATCCCACAAGGGTTCTCCTTTAGTAGGGCGAGATAAGTAATCGTTGAGGGCACTAGCATTTCGCACCCATACGATATGCCAGTATGCAAACGGATCTTCTGTGTCTGGGAAGGCAAATATTGCCTTTATGTCAGGGTTCTCTTTGTAAGTTAACTTGGAAAAAACTTGGTACGCACTTTTAAATTCGACAAGTTTTTCTCTGTTAATATGACGCTTACCATAAATAACAGCAGGTGTTATGTTTGCTGAACCATGTATAACAGCCCTCTCTTCGCACCGAGATGCGATAGGATTTGCTTGCTCTTTCTTATCTTTAGGTTTCATACATTCTCTTAACTGCGTTACCTCAACTCCCTATATTAATAGTTGAAGTTTCCGTTTTCTTCCCATTGAGTCAGTTAGAGAGTTCTCGACCTTCGGTCTATAAAATGCGCCTTCGCCATCTTGTAACTCAGTTTGGAATTTTAGCTGTTCCCCGTGATACAGCACGGGGATCAACATTAACAGAATGAAATCAATGACCTCAGAAAAAATAAAAACTAGGGGCATTTGTTAATGCCCCTTTTTGTACTAGGAAGCTAACGATGCCCATTGATTTAACATCTATAAGCTCTATGGCTGTTCAGATAAACTTGAAAAAATGGCTTCGGCATCAACAATACCGCCAGAAATTGACACCGTTTCAAATGGAACGAGGTCCGATGGCGAAGAAGGTTTTTTTACCAACAAACCTGAATAAAGTCTGGACTCTTCCATTAACAAAGACTTCAACTCTGTGGCCGTTAGATCTGGATAGTTTGACCAGACTAAGGCAGCAACACCCGAGACAACTGGCGCAGCCATACTTGTGCCACTGAGAGACGCGTAGGTATTATCAGGTGTTGTAGATAGAATACGATAACCTGGAGCGAAAATATCGACGCTGTTTTGACCAAAGTTACTGAAGCGGGCGACCAGTTTTTCGTCAGCGTATTGTGCTGAAGCTCCAACATCCATCCAAGTTTCAATTGGCTGCGACCAAGCATGTTGAGCAAATCGATTCGGGAAACTTGGTTTTAAGTCGTTGTCATTTTTACTGTTACCGGCTGAGTGAATAATGAGTACCCCTTTTTTAGCCGCATAGCGAAAAGCATGATCAACGATAAACTTGCGTGGGGAATAACTTTTACCAAAGCTCATGTTGATGATTTTAGCGCCATTATCAACAGCATATCGAACTGCGTTGGCAATATCTTTGTCACGCTCATCACCATTGGGGACGACTCGAACTGACATAATTTCAACATTTTGAGCAATACCATCAATACCAATCCCGTTACCGCGCTCTGCCGCAATGATTCCAGCTACATGAGTACCATGCCTGCCTGACGGACCTTTAACGAGGTTATTTCCATAGCCTTTCTCCCATGGATTACTGATATCATCTTGAACTATCATTTGACGACTATTGAAGTTGACATTGTAATGATATTGCAATGATTCTAGATAACGATTACGGCGAGAATCTAAATAATCAAAGGAATACCAATTCTCAAAAAGTTTAACCAAATTACCTGCAGCTTCAGAAACAAGTGGAGATTCATGTTCAATCAGAGGTGTTAATCCACTGATGCTAAAGTCGTCGTGTAAGATGACATCTAAAATCTGTTGTTGGTACGTTTGAGCAAGCTCTATTGCCTCTTCAACGCGCTCTAAAGCAGTACGCTTGCCTTCAATGGCTTGGAGAAAATCCTGCTCAATTTTTTTGAAGTACGCTTGTTGGTCTGCGTCCAAAGGTTGTTGTTCTGCTAAAATATCGAGGTACTTTTTGTATTCGCGTGTCACCTCTAGTGTGTCTTGATTAACGTTTTTTCCATGTTGGTTGCCAAGGAAATTCCAACCGTGCACATCATCAATGTAACCGTTGTTATCATCATCGATCCCATTATCAGGAATTTCATCTTGATTGGTCCAAAGCTTATTCTTCAGGTCCTCATGCTCGATGTCGACACCTGAATCTAAAACGGCGACGATGATCGTTTTTGGTATTGCCGGAGGCAATAATGCTTCATAAACAAAATTAGAACCGACACCTTGCACGTTGGATGATGTAGCTGAAAGATTAAACCAATCTTGCTGACTTTCTTCTGGTGGTGTTAAAAAATGCAAAACAGAATGCATCGGTTTAGGTTGCTTATTGATTGAATAATCTTCAACAATAGTACCTTTGACGTTTGTTATGTAAGGGGAATTTAGAGCATGAGGTGAATCAGTATCTTCCACAGCTTGCACAGCAAGAGCATTAGAGGAAGCTAAAATAGCTATATTTGTAAAAGAAAGTCTCAGCGTTTTCTTCATGGTAATTACAACCTTTCATTGTGGGATCGATGTTACGTTGAGAAAATCCTAAATATTAAAAACGACCTTGCGAACAAAATGTTAAACAAATGTTAATTTGATCTCACTAGAGCAAAAAACAATTTAATAAAATTTGAACTGACCATCTTTATAAATAAAACAGCAGATAATTTTATTGTGACTATGATTGTGAGTTTATATTGTTAATTCTAATATTTAACTGTTGTTAAGAGATTATTGAGATCAGTGTTTATAATACTAATTAATACTTTATCATTAAATTATCTAGTATCGGCCTATGCGCTTTAACGTCGTAGTGTAAAGACAAAGGCGCAACGTTATCCTACCCATGCAAATCAAGAGAGACTTTGAACTACCGCACATGTTAAATGCTAATTTAATGAAAAGTTATTCGGTTATTGAATCAGCACTAAACCGTTTTCTAAACTCTGTTGGGGTAAGGCCTACTCCCTCAGAAAGACCTTCCTAAAAGCGCTAACATCATGATGCCCCACTTCATAAGAGATTTCATAGATTCCTTTTTTAGTTAGTTCGATCAGTTGACATGCATTGTGCAATCGCAATTTTTTCAAGTACTGGAATATGGTTAAGACGACAGCTTTTGTAAATCACCTTTGTAGAGTTATAGGACTAACAAAGTAACTCTCTGCTATGTTCATTACAAAAAAAGGTTTAGCGTAGTGTTCTGATAACTTTTGGGAGGGTCCGTGTAATACCGTTTCGGTGTCTGCTATAACTTCCTGTATCGCAAACTCAGCAAAGTAATCTGCAGCGGAGTAATCACACTAAAAAGGAAAGGAGCAATTTCGAGTTACAAAGTTCCTCGGGTAAAATTCAATACTATCAAGCCCAACCTGACTCATTGCTGGACAAAAAATTAGATAAATTCTGAATCACTTAATGCAAATCAATAAATCATTATGCTACTATACACACATTGTCCCATTTAAATTCACATCCTGTGAACATTAATAATTAAGTAAATAATATGAATTTTGAGACGACACTTAATAGGATTCTAAATGAATCCCACTTATTAAGTGCAGGGAGAGTGCTCTCTTCAATAGAACCAATTATAGATAGACTTCCTAATAATATTTTCTCCACAATTCTTAGAACTCGAATTGAAATAACAAATCAAATAGATGAAAATGCCAAGAACTATAATATTGCAGGTATCTTAGAAACAGAAGCTTTCCAAAAATCGCTACTTTGTAAAATTGATCATTGGCCAATCGAATACTTCTTACTCGAGCAAATTGCAACGAAGTACTTTGGAAACTGGGCAATATTTTGGTGCGAATATGAAATATATATAATTAAATCTAAATACCCTGCAAAAGAATATCATGGTCTCGGTATGGAGCTTCCAATCAAGGAAGAAAACTACGCTTCAACGGTTATCAATGATATTGAAATGTCACAAAGTAAATACTATACCCACCACCACAGTGCCCCATTAGTGCTTAAAGATGCCATATTGCTGATTAATCTTTGTACTTTTATAGCAAAACTTAAATGGTATGAAATGTTAGAAACATTAGCTCTCTCTCAAACAGGGTGTCATTTTATACTTAAGTGCGAAACTGAAACGAAAGAGCTTCCTGTCATTGTTTCTTCTGCTAAAATTCAAGGTTGGAATGACTCTTCACAATGGCTCTATTTCACGCCCTTTTTCAAGCCTGATAATTGGAACTTATGCCTACCTAAATCTTTTGAAGAGAAATATATCGATTTAGAAGTGTTACAACCTGACTTTAAGCCAAGACTGGAATCAGCCAAGAACTTTGAAAACCACCTGTGGAATAGTCTTCAAAGAACAGATAAGATTTGTGAAGTTTTACGCCTCACAGTGAGCGGAAGCATGCAACAGTGCGCATTTTACTTATACCTAGCTCAGAAGCATCTAATGCGACACTTAGACGAACTAGGTTACAGATTGACGTTCACGATAATTGAACAGCCTTGGATGATTCGTTTCTACAATACCTTACAACTTAATGGGTACTTTCACACAAGTCGAAAAGACCTCAACGATACGGGAAGATTCACATACAAAGGCGCGTGGGTTGTACCTAACTTAAGAAAAGAATTAGATAGCTTGTGCTTTCGTAAATATAAACAAAGAGTTGTTATCGGAAAAGAAAGACTCGAGACAGATTAGTGACGGAAACCCTCATCACAAACATTCTGAATAGCAGAGCTATCATATTAGTACTAGCATGAGCGTCTTTTTTTGTCGATCGCTCTATTTTAGTCGGGGGCCGAAAAGCTTGGGTGATTCGGCCAACCATAGATAATTGCTGCTATCGTATTGTCTGAGAGGCTTTGTGGCGTAATTCAGCGGAACTAAATCCAAAGCCTACGCTCTGACCAGTTACGGCCACTGTCCCTCGTAACCAAGCTCCCATAGGATGCGAGCTCGAAGCTCTGCAACGTACTGCTCCATGAATGAGTCGTTTCCATAGGTCTCGAATAAGCTTCACAAATGGCTCTTGCATCATTTGCATCGCTCTTTTGTCTACCCACAAGAAGCTTAACATGCTGTGCTGAAATGAATGATACCTTAAAGCCAAGTCTTTCTAAGGCTTGCTTCAATAGCATGATGAAGCGCATGACCCCGTAGCCAGTAGAGTGTTATCTAGAAGCTAAGGGATTGTATGGGGCAGTTTAACTCGAGCAACCTTACGATTTAACGAGATAATACCGTCAATATTCAATACACATACTTGAAAGCAATTTTTAGCTAAATCGATACCGACAGTTTTAATAGATATGGCTGTTACTTCTAACCTTGATGGCTTTGCCTGTCGTGTAGTACAACAATGTTAGAGGGGAGGCACGTCCATAATATCAAAGTCCTTTATCTTATTCGAGAAATTACATAAAACCTGAATTATTTAATGCAAATTAACAACTTATTATGCTACTATCAACACAAAATTCCACCTATTAAGTGCAGAGAGAGCACTCTGGCAATATTTTGGTGCGAATATGAAATATATATAATTAAACCTAAATATCCAGCAAAAGAATATCAGGGTCTCGATATGGAGCATCCAATCAAGGAAGAAAACTACGCTTCAACGGTTATCAATGATATTAAAATGCCACAAAGTAAATACTACACCCGCCACTACAGTGCCCTTTTAGTGCTTAAAGATCTCACATTGCTGATTAATATTTGTACTTTTATAGCAAAGCTTAAATGGTATGAAATGTTGGAAACAATAGCTCCCTCTCGAACAGGATGTCATTTTATACTTAAGTGTGAAACTGAAATGACAGAGCTTCCTGTCATTGTCTCTTCTGCTAAAATTCAAAGTTGGAATGACTCTTCACAATGGCTCTATTTCACGCCCTTTTTCAAGCCAAGACAGGAATCGGCCAAGAACCTTGAAAACCACCCTTGGAATAGTCTTCATATAACGGACAAGATTTGTGAAGTTTTACGCCTCACAGTGAACGGAAGCATGCAGCAGTGCGCGTTTTACCTATACCTAACTCAGAAGCGCCTAATGAAACACCTAGACGAACTAGGTTACAAATTGACGCTCACGATAATCGAACAGCCTTGGATGATTCGCTTCTACAATACCTTACAACTTAATTGGTACTCTCACACAAGTCGAAAAGACTTCAACGATACGAGGAGATTCACATTCAAAGGCGCGTGGGTTGTACCTAACTTAAGAAAAGAATTAGATAGCTTGTGCTTTCGTAAATATAAACCGAGAATTATTATCGGAAAAGAAAGGGGGGAAATAGATTAGATGACTGAAACCTTTATTACACACATGCTGTACAGCAAAGCTATCGTGTTAACACTAGCATCTTTTTTAGTTCTGACATGGGTATCTTTTTTTTGTCGCTCGCTTTATCTCAATCGGGGACCAAGAAGCATCGGCAATTATACGTTTTACATCATCTATACAATCGGGTTATTTTTTTGGATCCTAAGCAATGCGTACTTCCATAGCGGTTTTTTGTTACTTTACTCTAAGCAAGCTGCTATCAAAATGGCGATCCTCGCTAATATTTCTGCATATATTGCATTCGCTGCGGCATATTTATTCTCATGCAGACTCAGAGAAAGTATATCGAGAAAGCCCACCCCTAAATTGCAATATGCATTGTTAATATGCTTTACAGTATTCACTGCCATAATCAATACCTACAAAGGACTTGCTGTCGTCGATGTTGTTATCTTAGCCCCGAGCCAGTTTAGTATAGTGTTTGGCCCTTACACGAAGTTTTTTTTCTATGTGCTTACGTTTCTGATCGCTTTAACTTTCATGAATTTGCTATATCTTAGAAACGCATCTGGGCGACTAGGCCAAACAAAGTCCAATTACATGATTGCTGGTATCGCAATTTTCATGACTTCAACAGCAATCTTCCAATTGGGATTTACTTATATATTACATGACTTTTCATTAACTTGGCTGCCACCTGCACTATCAATTAGCGAAATGTTCTTTGTTGGCTACGCTTTGCTTACATCACGCTTTTACAGTACAAAGCACATCGCCTTTATCACACTGTCTGTCATAGGCACCAGTGCCGTGTTCGCATTGTCTATCTCGTCTCTCAGTACTATGTTTAGTACATATAACGAAACAGTTGTAGCGGGCACACTTTGCTTCTTAGTTGGCCTAACTTGGACAAAGATTTACTACATAGTAAAACGCGCTGTCGCCAGAGTTCTGTATGGTTCACCATATACACCTGTGGAACAAGTTATTGCCCTAGAGCGCGACTTTCAATATTCAACTCGTAACCCAATTGAAAGACTTGCAGAGCTATTGAATATTCCTCACGAAAAATTACAGCTAGTCACAAATAACTATCAAGACATACCCTATGCGAAGTATTTATCCTCAAAAAAATCTATTCTCATTGTCGACGAAATCGCTAACGAACTTAGTGATTCACAATCCAATTTAGATGATACGCTGAGCGAGCTGCACACGAAAATGCACTTGAGTAACACAGCACTAGTTTTACCGCTTTACGATCATGACGCAAAAGTCTCTCATCTACTTATCTCCTCGCACAAAAAGGATGGTTCACTATTTTCTAACGAAGAGATAAGTGCACTTCAAAAGGTCTTCTCGAAAGTGCAAACTTATATCAATGCGAATAGAAAAGTCTCAAAATCCCAAGCCCTCGCTAATTCTATCGCACATGAAATGCGTAACCCACTCGCCCAAGTACAATTACAATTCGAGCATTTGAAACTACAGGTCTCTAATGAGGAACCAGTCCAAAGTATTCTAGGATCGATAGATAAGGGCACCTCAGCGGTCCTGAGAGGACAACAGTTAATTGATATCATCCTACGGGAGGCTCGCCACACTTCTTTGCAGCAAGAACCCACTTCACCTAGTTCAATTTCCCAAGCTCTTTCAACTGCTTTAGGACGTTACGGATTCGAAAACGAATCGTTTCGCCAGCGTATTCACTTTACTGGCGCTAATGATTTTATCGCTAATATTAACGACACTCTTTTTAGCTTTGTCGTATTCAATTTGCTTAGAAATGCGATTTATTATTTCGACTCTTATCCTGACAGCCAAATTGAAATCACACTAAAGGGAGGAGAGCACGAGAACTGTATACTTTTCCGTGATTCAGGCCCAGGCATCAAACCAACTCTTAGACACAAGATTTTCGATGATTTTTTTACACACAACAAGAATGGTGGCACTGGCCTAGGTTTAGGCTATTGCCAACGTGTGATGAAAACATTTGGTGGCAGGATTGAATGCTTTTCAGAGCTTGATGAATTCACCGAATTCCAACTATATTTCCCAGTTGTATCGGTTCACCCCACTATTTCTTTGCCTATCACATCAAATGACTCAACCGATAGGGACACAATAGACACTGGCTTCTCAGGGTTAACTCCAGTCAATATCAAAACGCCTGTAGGCACCACAAAAAAGACAGTACTTGTCGTTGATGATAAAGAGGTCCAACGGGTATTGGTAAAAATGTACCTAGAGCAATTGGATATCAATGTGATTCAAGCCGATAATGGCGAAACTGCTGTGAGTATTTTCCACTCAAATGACGTCGACTTGGTATTGATGGACATACAAATGCCAAAAATGAATGGATTTGAAGCAAGTAAGTTAATCAAAGAGATTTCTCCTCTAATACCAATCATCGCTTTATCAGGGGAGTCTGGAGAGCACGAATTAGATATGGTCAACGAGTTGATGGACGGTAGGTTGGAAAAACCAACTTCGTTAAACGCTTTGCGTCATACTTTGGACAACTGGTTAAGCAGAGACATTGTATTAAGCTCTATTGAAACTGAGAGAGGATAGTTAACAGCTAAAGTCAGCTTTATTGCACTTCCCAGCCCGCTTTGTCTTTTACTAGCGCATAAACCCTAATGCATAACAGACCACCAAAACGCTCATTCTTTTGAGGCATGAGCTACGCACAGTAAAATGCCACGAGTTTCGAATCTTAACAAAGAGTTATGTTTGTACTTCCGATTTCCAATAGTCATAAAGGCACTTGATGTCAGACGAACATAGTTGTTTCATGCAACCTTTTAGCTTTGACTCTGGCCAGTCCCACCACTTCATTTCAAGCAACATGGCTATCTGTGACTCAGAAAATCGATACTTAATGTGCTTAGCAGGGTTAGAACCAACAACCTCGTACGGTGCGACATCTTTGGTGACAACAGCACGGCTTGCTATGACCGCACCGTGACCGACTTTAACACCAGCCATTATCATCGCTTCAGAGCCAATCCATACATCGTTTCCGATGATAGTGTCTCCTGCACGTTTAAACCCATCCTCAGCGAAAGCAAAGTCGTCATTGTCCTGATAAAAAAACGGAAAAGTACTAATCCAATCATTTCGATGCCCTTGGTTTCCTGCCATCATGAACACTGCGCCTGAACCAATAGAGCAGTAACTACCAATGATGAGTTTGTCGACATCATCGCGATCTGGATTCAGATATCGAGCACAGTCATCGAAGCTATGGTTGTGATAATAGCCTGAATAATAGCTATGTTTACCAACGATGATGTTCGGATTTGTTACTTGTTCAATTAAAGGAACGCCTGCAAAAGCAGATTCAAAGTAGTTCATATTTCGATCCCCCTCGAAGCACATAACGCCGACTTAAATGGTAAGCAATGCGCTGCCGCGATATAACACCTTAACGACTAAACGCAACGCATAGCAAAAGTGCCAAGCGTTGCGAATCTATTTTATAAAAGGTTATACCCAAGTGACTTCAAGATGCAGGATTCAGAGCGTTTTCATTGATTCGAGAGCAAGGAAAACAACGCAGTGTAATAGCCAGCTCTTTCCAAGTTGTTTGACGCAGCAATCGGATCAATGACACGCTCCCAAAGGGCGAGGTTACTTGGGTATACTATGATAACGTCTCGTCACCAATTGGGTGCAGCTGACTCTTCAACCCCAGCAGGAAACTTTGAAGAACTTGGTCTTTACATTCTCTGTAATGCTTATTCTCCGGCTTACGGAAAAAGGCACTTAGTTCATGCTTGCTCAAACGAAAATCAGCAAGTTGCAGAATTTCGAGAATATCCTCGGCTTTCAAGTCCAAAGCAATGCGTAACTTTTGGAACACAATATTATTACTCAATTTCTCTTCTGGTTTAGGCTGCTCACCTTCACGTTTGCCGCGCTTGAAATTGATGAAGCCGTTTAGAAACACCGCGAACTCTGTATCACTAAGTTCGACAAACGATTCATCGTCCTCTTTTTTCAGCCAGCAGGTGACTTGTTCATCCGTTACAGTTAAGTCTGCTAAAGAAAAAATTGCAGTCATTACACTGTCTTTCAAATCAAACGTATGACGTACATCGCGTAAAATATCATTATTGGTCAAATTAGTTCCTAGTCTTAGGTAAATCCAGTGCGATCAACGTGATTACTGGAAGACTGTGATTTTATCAGGTTTACGGTCTACTTTGCGAGAGAATCATAACCCCCCATAAAGGATACCCACATCGAAAATGCCGCTAATGCCTGTTAACCGCAGCCACCGACGGATGACCCAACGCCCCTTCAATGCTGAACACTGCAATTCAACTGAACATAATAAGCAATGAATACGCTCCTTTCTCTGAATATCCTAAAAACACTGTTTTGTTACTAATCCGTAAACAATTGAACAAAGAGAGCCAATCCCTCACTTTTTTAGTAACTAACGAGAAAGTTATCAATCATAATACACCAAATAAATCAACACAAAAGACCAATAAAAATAACACCAAGCAAACATTTAGACCAAGAACAAACTAAAACTAGACACAAAATATTACCAAGTTAAGATATGTGATATTCAGCAAGATATGGCTGAATTTATAAATTAAAGATAACTATTAATCAGGACGCCTTAGCAACGCAAAAACAGAGTTTAGCCTTATCTAATCGGGCACATTACGCCGTGTGATGACTGAAATTGCACAGTTGCTGAGGTAAAAATTGCAGGAATGATGTATGCAACACAACAGTCTCGTTGCCCGATACGCTCGTGGTAACCTCGTTCTCCAAATCTTAGTCGGTATCGTATTCGGTGCCCTGCTCGCAGTAATTTCGCCAAGCCACGCTCAAAGCGTTGGTATGCTGGGTAGCCTGTTCGTTGGTGCTTTGAAAGCGATTGCACCAGTATTGGTATTCATCTTGGTTGCTGCATCAATCGCAAACCAAAAGAAAAACCAACACACTTACATGCGTCCAATCGTCGTTCTTTACTTGGCCGGTACCTTTTTTGCAGCATTAACCGCAGTGTTACTTAGTTTCCTTTTCCCGACCACTTTAACACTAGTAACGGGTGCGGAAGGTGCGACACCACCACAGGGTATTGCAGAAGTACTACAAACCTTGCTGTTCAAACTGGTTGATAACCCAGTAAACGCACTAGTAGAAGCGAACTACGTCGGTATTCTTGCTTGGGGTGTCGGCCTTGGTCTTGCGCTTCACCACGCATCAGCCACAACAAAAGCGGTATTCGAAGACTTAAGCCACAGTGTTTCTCACATTGTTCGCTTCATTATTCGTCTTGCACCTTTCGGTATCTTTGGTCTGGTTGCATCAACGTTCGCAACAACAGGTTTTGACGCACTAGCAAGCTACGCTCGCCTTCTAGCGGTACTACTGGGGTCAATGATGATCATCGCACTGGTTGTTAACCCAGCAATTGTGTACTTCAAAACCAAAGAAAACCCGTACCCATTGGTGCTGCAATGTCTGCGTGAAAGTGGCGTAACGGCATTCTTCACGCGTTCAAGTGCCGCGAACATTCCTGTCAACATGAACCTATGTAAGAAGTTAGATCTAGACGAAGACACTTACTCTGTATCTATCCCACTGGGTGCGACAATTAATATGGCGGGCGCGGCAATCACCATCACTACGCTAACACTTGCTGCCGTGCACACTGTGGGTATCGAAGTTGACCTATTGACAGCTGTCCTGCTTAGTATTGTTGCAGCAGTGTCAGCATGTGGCGCATCTGGCGTTGCAGGTGGCTCTCTACTGCTTATCCCACTAGCGTGTGGCCTGTTTGGTATTTCAAATGATGTGGCAATGCAGGTTGTCGCGGTTGGCTTTATCATTGGTGTGATTCAAGACTCTGCTGAAACCGCTCTAAACAGCTCAACAGACGTGATCTTCACTGCCGCTGTTTGTAAGTCAGAACAACGAAAAGCACAGTAAGACCGCAATATAGTCCGCGAGACATCCAGAATTAATGAACGGGGGCCAACACGGCCCCTTTTTTTTGTTTACACGTCACTTAATGCAGGAACACCAAACTAAGCAAAAATCCAAGTGGTCAATATAAACCAACATAATACATTGACCATTCTCACACTTTACATCAGAACCTTCTTAAATACGCGATTTTCTCTTAGACTTTAAAAATTCGATGCGTAAACTTTCGCCCATATGCACATGATTGAAATTAAAGTAAGGATGCACCGATTGTGTTGTTGTCTGGATTCTCGCTTAAGGAATGGCTGCTAACCGCTGTCTTGCTCGGTGGATTCACTGTATTTGTCATTAAGCATTCTCATCAACGTACCTCAAAAGCCCGCAGCGCAGCGGTTCAAGTACTCTACGCAGACATGCAATACCAAGTCTCCATTCTCAATCAAAATGCTAAAGCCTTTAAACAAGGTGAAAAGACAAGTCAGTGCGTACTAACGCCCGTAGGTTATCAAGAGTTTTACAATGGCTATCCAAAGACCCAAAGTGAATGTGGTGAGCTTATTGGTTTTTTTGACAATCTAACTATCGACGACGAGATGAAGCAAACGGATTTAGTCTTTATAGAGAACGACCTCTATTCCATTGTTGGTTATGGCGATGATGAATCACCTGAGTCATTGATGGAAAGTCAGTGTTACGCCTACTATCGAATGGACAGTAAAGGTGTTGATGGGCATAGCTTTAACATCGACACAACAGGCTGCTAATCATGTACAAAAGGGAGCGCTGGGCTCCCTAAATTAACACTGCTGAAAATGTTATGACTTAGCTTAACATCACAGCTTCCAACGGGAAGTGCTTGCTAGGCTCTACAAACTCTTGTTGTGCGGCAATGGTTTGCAGTTCCCATTCCCCCGCCTGATAAGTCGCATTAAGCACGCCGTAACATGCATCATGACAATGCTGAAAAGCTTGCCTTGCTGGCCAACCTTTCAGCAAGCCAGCGGTGAAGATAGCCGAGATCAAATCGCCTACACCAACAGGCGCTTTGGCGAATTCGAAATGAGGCCGCTTTGCCAGATAGCAGCCATCTTGCGTTGCAAGCAACATATTGAAACTGTCGTCTGACAAACAGTACAAATGTTTTACTAACACCACTTTCGGACCTTTCGCTAGCGCACGCTGACAAGCTGTAATTACATCATTGAGCGTGTGAATTTCCATCTCTGCAAATTGACTTAACTCGAACTGGTTAGGCACAATCACGTCTGCCATTGGCATGAGGCGGTTTAATAAGTTTTCTGCAATCCCCGGAGCCACAATACAGCCTTTGTCCGGCGCCCCCATTACAGGATCGCACACGTAGAGCGCGTCTGGGTTTGCTTGTTTTACTTTGGTGACGGTATCTTCAACTGCTAGACACTGCTCTGCGCTGCCTTGGTAGCCCGTCAGAACCGCTTGACACTTATTTAACGCGCCGATATTACCAAGACCACGAACCAGTTCGCTGATGTCATCAGCCGAGAACGCACGTCCTGTCCAGCCTTCTTGGTATTGAGTGTGGTTAGAGAATTGAACAGTATGAATCGGCCATACTTCGAAGCCCATACGTTGCATCGGGAAAACAGCGCTGCTGTTACCAGCATGACCAAAAGAAACATGAGATTGTATAGAGAGGATACCTTGCATAGTACCAGACCTCTTCTTGTTGTTATAAATAGTTTAAAGACAGCGGCGAGCGCGAAATTTTCTCAACCAGTAGTGTATACGACAAGCCTAGATGAACTCACTTAATTTTAGCCTCCTTCGCTGAATTGGCTGGAGACCTGGCTTGCAATACCATTTCTTAATTTCCATATTATCTAATTAAGCACCATTTCTTGAGGTACTCTTAGTCTCAATTCAATCCAGATGACACTTGGAATGACAGACTGCAAGGTCTCACCGCCAAGTTTAACAGCTTGACTCACGACTTTTCGTCCTCCAATTGTCAAAAATGAGTTTTCACATCGTGTCGGCTTGTTGCCAAACCCTCTCTTAATTAAGCGGTCTTTTACATAGAAACCTCGCACTTGATGTGAGGTTTCTTGTAATAAGACTCTTAACAACTATAACTCATCTTCTAATATTCTAAGTTTTGAGTTTTTCGTTGGAAACGCGGTGATAACGAAACCGTCACTGCCGACCACAATGGTGACATTCGTGAACAAATAGTGGAAGCGACCATATACAAATGTCACTGCGGCATAATCTCTTCGTTGTCCGCCCTCACCTGTCCTCATTGTAATATGAGGATTACCATCAGTACTGGTTAAAGCCGCCATAATCATTCGGGCCAACATCACTCGGTTATGAAAACCATGCTGCGCAAAGTCTACTTGGTGACCACCTGCTTTCTTTGTCCATATATGCGCCAGACCGAATCCTGCCCGCTCACCGCGACGTCCATTATCGGCATCGGATAGAACCACAAACCTGCGATTATTTCCCGCTGCCGCGCCATCATAGGCAATTGCCCATGAATGTGCCGCCAATTCATCTATGCTCATGCGTGAACTTACGCCACTGTGATTAAATGCTCGAATCATATTGTGAAAGTTTTGAGAGCCTGAAAGTCTGGTGAAATATTGCCTCCCAGTTTGCAAGAGCGGAGGTAAGCTCACCACAGCTTCTGTTGTTCCCTTACTTGCTCTCCTCCGTAATTTTGTCACACACTGGAAGCTATCATCAGCTTTAACCTCTGTATTGCCATTAGCGCAAGCTCCCGTCAGGACGTTGTCATTACGCTTTTGGCCTTTATTAGCTCGTTGTGAAACAAGTTGTTTCGGTTTTACGTTCGATGCATTGGCAATTTGCATGGCACTATTTAATAGGTCGATTGCAACCTCAGGGTTACGGTTAATAAAGTCATTGAGATGATCATTGCCAGTATTAACCGAAAGTGCAGGGCTCGCTCCTTGCTCAGCGAGATTCAGATGTTCTTGGACATCATAAATGACAGCTGCAAGCTGATCGTGGGTGAGGTCGCCCATCAGGTTAATTGCGTCATTTTGTTCCGTGGTACATGTTCCCTCATTCTCATCGGTATTCACATTGTCATTACAAACCAGTACATTCATTGCAGTGTTAAACGCATCGGGGTTATCACTATGTGGCCGAGCTTCTATCACTTCATAAACCACATTATCGATGTTCCCCATTGTCTGAGACTCATCAATAATAAGAGGGGGGACGTTGGCTATTGGTTGATGGTTTTGAACACCACAGACGCTTGGCTCTCCGAACCACCTTGCAAATCCCCAAGCACCAAGGCTTTGCAGCGACTGAATAAAATCTTCAAGACACCTTCTTTGTCGGCTGTGTGCATTTGGCAGCTCCAAAGGGATTACAGTTTGTTGAGCTAAAATGAGGTTATCTACGTCGCCAGCGTACCTATTGTCTGGAGTGCGATTAGAAAATACACTGATATGTTTCGCGCTAAAATAGCGATCATTGATGGCTTCAGAACTTGTGCTGTAAAGAAGATGATAAGAAGACCACTGGTTTTGTGAATAATCATCGGTTCGGAAGTGGATAGGGCTAGCGAGCAGTGAGTCACCCACGACCGTAACACCAGTTTCTGGGAAATATTCCGCATCATTCAGCTCGAAAGAAATGTTTGTTTTTTCGTTTAGTCGTTTTTGTGCTTTATCAGAAAAAATATTCAATGTTACTAGGGCATACCCTTCTTCAATACTTTCCTCAAGATTAAGCTCAAATTCCCAATACTTCATGAGAGGGTTACCAGAACCAGGCGTATAGAGCTTAGAATCCGACATTAGGGGACTAGGACCTAATGCTCGATCTCCTGTGCCGTTATACCTCATGCGAAGGTGGCTTCCGTTGATAGCCCCTACTAAGCCTACGTAACCCAAATTTCCATATTGGTCTACCGAGACTTGTGAATCCGCTATCGAATCTTCACCCACAGCTCTAATCATGAAACTTGTGCTATTGTCCGCATTCACTTTTACAAGGACTCTAATTCGACTGACTAAGTTGTCACCATACTTAGCCTGCGATACTTTATCTGTCGTTGCTGTATGGAGAACACCACCACTCAACGCCTGATCAATCGCTAACTCATTATAAATAATCTTTTGGTATTTAGTTTCACTACTGGTGTCAACTGCATAAAAGTTTCCGTCTTGTTTGGTACAAAGACTTTGTACTGTTCGAGTACTTGGATCATTATCTTCAATGCTAACCTTGTACCCAGAAGCATCATGAACCTCATCAATACTGTTGCCAGCGTCAATAGACAGTGTCTTTCCGTTATCTAAAAAATATCTCTCCCAGATGTTAATTTTTCTTTGATCATAGAGCACAGCAGATAACTTTTGGGCTTCTGCTGGTTTGAGAGCGCGATAGCCACTTTCGCACTGCTCACCTTGAACTTCTACATGACTAGGGGTGATATCAATCACGGCCAGTGAACTGGTTGAATAGAGTACAGATAGGAAGAACATTATTTTGTTTTTATGCATTAAACTTACCTCGTTCTTTGGAAAAATAACGTTTTGGATAAGGTGTATATCATTGATAAAAAAAGTAAAAATTGATTTAAAAATAAATAAACACAGGCCTAAAATATGAAATTAAGCCCCATCGTATAAAGATAATTAGGTTGTCTAATTACCTTCGACGATACAGATATCCCGCCCAACAGAGACGAAAAAACGTGCCAAGTTTGGTCGTTTTTTATCAACTTGAAACTTTAATGGACAAGTCGGGTGGGAAATGTCGAACCTAAAGGAATTTGCATTTAGTGGGAGGTAGCGCTACTCACCAATTGTTTTTAAGGACAGATTATTTTTAGGGACAAATTGTTTTTAGGAACAGACAGATTTTAGGAACAAACAGTCACAAGGAACAAATAGCCATTAGGAACAGATAATTGCGAGATTCAAAGTTAAACACGAGAAATGATACTCAAGGAACCTAAAGATGCTTGGTAAGCGAAGATCTGAGGTTCCTTGGTATATACGAGCCTATTTTTACGCTGTACGACCGTGGGAAGACTTATTGAGATTCTGAGGTTGTAAAAAGTCTTGCGTAAAATCGAGTGCTTCTTTCGGTGGCGGTTTTGGTGCAGTGACAACCTCTTGTTGAACTGGCATTTCAGTTTCATGGTTCAACGCTGAAGTACCCTCAATGGGTTTGAGGTCATCGTGATGCTCGTCACTCAACCGTTCATTCAGTTCATCCTCATCAGGAAAATAAGACTCTCGCTTATAGACCTTGTTCAAGGCACGAATAATGGCGTGTTTCTTTACCGTACCTGAGGCAAGTTTTCTTTGTAAGGGCTTAGCGATAGATTGCAAACCCACCACAACATCCACACCAATATTACTGGCGACCTCATCACGCACAACGCGTGCTGGTTCGTAACCCATGTTGGCAGATAAGAACAACCAAATGTACGCAATTGCATTACCTGTTTTGTCAGTGTCTTTCCATGCCTCACCAGCATGATACATGGCCTCTGCACTGCCACCTTCTGCGGCCCTTTCTAGCCAATAACAACCTTTTATTAAGCTCTTTTCTGTTCCCACGCCATTGAGATAGCACAAAGCCACTTGAATTTTACCGTCGACATTGTCTTGTTCTGCGGCTTTCATAAACCAAAACAGAGCATCTGAACGCTGACCAGAAGTGTTCTCCGGTGACCGTTGCCATTCCCCCATATAAAGCATGGCAGGAATGCATCCTTCATCAGCCGCCTCTTCGATCAATTGATGGCCCTTGGGGATATTTTTTTCGGTACCGCGACCAAATACGAGCGCTTTCCCATGGGCAAACTTTGCCTCAACATCCCCTTCTATGCCAGCTATCGCGGTACGCCAGAAATTCGCTTGTTCTTTTAAGATCACATCCTCACATACCCGCTCAGCTAGGCGTACGATGCCATACATACCGGGGACATTATCCAGTTTAGCGGCTTTGTCGTACCAATATAACGCTTGCTTAATATTGTCTCGTTCCGCCTCTTTGGCTAAATAAAGAATGGTCGGCACGTGACCCGTTTCAGCCTTAAATACACGTTCTCTAAGCTCTTGCTCTCGCGCTTTTTGCATCGCCTTGCGATACGCCGTCTCACGTGCTTTCTTCTCTGCTTCAAGACGTCGTTTACGCATCGACAGCGAGATCATCCAAACAAATATCAGGATAAGTGAAAGGCCAGTTGCCACAATAGCAATGCCCATACTACTCATAAACCGCCTCTTTAAGTCAGAACTCATCGTGGCTTCCCATCTTGGAGAAGCCTTCAAATTTTGGGATTGTGCGGCCGCACTTATCACGGCATGCAGCGCACTATTATATACCCAAATGACATCAAGATGCAGGATTCAGAGCCCCCGCAAAGCGAATCGCCTTGGCTTGAATACCTTATTACCGATTCTTGGCAAAGGATCACTCGATCCTTTACATTAACGCCACGCCTGCAAACCACGTCACACTCACTGAGTCAAAATATTCGCGCTAATCCAAGTGATTCACAAAACCCCTGTTATTCACGCCAATCCAAGCATCTTGAGGTTACTTGGGTATAGCCCAAATCATCTCAACAAACTCAGGGTGATCAATAAATGGGTTCCGGTTGCCCTGAAAATCAAACACTCTTTGGTTGCGGCTGATTTCCTTCACGCTCACTGGATCGTTTTTATGCCAACGCTTCAGCATGTTTAACATCCAGGGCTCAAACACTGTTGTGCTGGTACCATTCAATACCGCATCAGAACTGCTTGAATTGTTCTCCCAGTGACCGATGACATCTTCATAACGTGTCGCCATGTAAAAATATGCTCGAGCGAAGTCGCCTTTGAACTCATCAATAGGCTCAAACACTGTACCTACATAGTCCAACGACGTCGCAGCTAGTCCTAGCTTCGAACCATTACTAGAAACATAGGCGCTGCTACCTACTTCACCGAATGGCCAATTGCTGCGCTTAGCATTCACGTAACCATCGGTGGCAAACAAGTGATGACCATCAGAGTTCATCGGCTCTACCTTGCCACCAAACCAACTTTTTGGGAACGAATGCTCACGGTTGTAGCAATCACCCTCGGTTTTATATTGACCACATTGATCCGTAACCTTAGTAAAGTTGATTGTATCGTCACTGGTTGGCTTTTCAGAATACATATCGAGAATGGACCCATCTTGCTCATAGTAGTTATCCAAATCCGCCTCTTTTATCAGAGTCCAAATGGCAGAGTAGCCACGTCTAGTATGGTTCTTGATGATGTTGAACAACGCGGTTTTCAGCTCAAAACCGGTTTTCCCCTGTGCTGCTTTATAGTACTCCCCAACCACTGGCGGTGGCGTCGTTGAATTGCCAAGGGTAAAGGGTGTGGTTTGCGAATTCGTGAAGTCACCACCGGATGCGAGTATCGTCTCCCCTACCATTAGCGTGTATGAACCATTACCATTACCACAACAAATACCATCGCCATAACTATCACTGATCGTAAACTGGTAATCTCCGTTGACCAGACACATGGTTTTTCTATAGGCCTTCGAGGATTCAAAACCCTGTCCGGAAAACAGCACTTGCGATTGCTTATCCTTCAATTCCCAGCTCGTTTCTGAGCCATATCTATCTGTATTCAACGTCAGTGAAACTTCATTGTCATTACACGTTTCTATCGGGGGATGAGTGTCGCCACTTTGATTTGGCTGAAAGTGATCGACATAAACGATTTCTGAACCATCAAAACCTGATTCATCATAAAAGCGCAAACCAACCTTGATCGTTTTGTTTGATGATGCAGTGTAGCTGTGCGTTAGTTGCTGCCATTGATTAATTTGTTGCGGGTTGGAGTACCCATGATACCCGTCAACCACCAAACGTGCTTTGACATGACCTTCGGTGTGATAAACCGCGACAGAAAATGGGTAGGTTTTCCCTTGCTCGACATGAATGGTTTGTAAAAAGTCAGTATCACTTTGAGCACCAGTATTGACGATAACCTGAGCAGCAAGGCCACCTGATTGGTGTGGATTACTGGTGGGTGAAACAGCAATGCCAGAGTCAATCACGGACCACTGCACTGGCGCATTTCCATTCCATTGTTCAAAGTCTCCATTGACGACCCCAGCATAGGAAATTGGAGAACCAATGAGAGCAAAGAGACTGAGGGATTTCGTTATGGAGTTCATTATCATTTGCCATTCGTTGTATAACCCCAGAAAATATAAACATAACAGTTACATATGGATAATTTTTAAATCACATTTTAGGTTGCATATGGGGAAATATTTTCATTATCGTGCGGCACGTCTCACAATTGTGCACCGTTTCTATCACGGATAACACAATGACTGTGCGATATCAAACAAGAGAGGGACAAAGGCAAGGCAAGCGTGTGCAAACAAAATTTCGCGTTCAATTGCCAATAGAGCGGTATTCGATAACGATCTAAAAACGCCGGCCTGCTCAAACACAGCGCCGACGTTAGTACGGAATTATTTGGTATTTATCGCTTTAACAAAGACCTCTTGTGCGCCTTCAATTCCTAACGATTTTGCTTCATCAAGCAGTGTTAGCGCTTTAGGAATATCGTCCGCTGCTACCGATGCCTTGATAGAGCTGTGGTAGTAGCTGGTTAAATCCGTACCTTGCGGGATGTTGTCGCTTTTCGCAACAATCTTAGTATTCACGATGTCGTTCGCAGATACTGAAAAGCGGAACTGACCAAGTAAGCTGTGTTTCGCTTGAGGGTCTGCAATATCTGGCGGCTGAGTATGATTTGCCAGTGCGAAGGCTTTTGCAGGGTGAAGAACTTCAGAGCTTCCTCTTAAATCAGCAGAAGTTGTGTAAACCAATACATGCAAGTCATTACCTGTCATGTCTGGAATCACGTTCATTTCGAGTACGAATTTGTCGTTGTCCAACAGCTTTGCTGGCTCATACTTAAAGGTTGAGAAATCTGCTTGATAAATGGTTTCACCTGCCGTGTTCATCACCACGACGTTAGGTGCGTAAAGCTCTAGATTTTTGTTTACGAATGTCTCTAGTTTAATATCGAGACTGCCACGATTGCCTGGTAATGCGAATGCTGCAATTGCACCTGCGCTATTACCATCCAGTAGCATTTGGCTTTTATCAGTCAAAGCGAACTCAGTAACCGTAGGCACATCAACTGTTACCCAATGAATATCACCCGATTGTGTGATCACTTGTTGTTGACCTTTCGGGCTCATCTCGACTTGTTCTACAGAAGTACATCCTGTAGCCAACATTCCCAACAGCACGGGAGCAAGCCATTTTTTCATTACCGTCTACCTCAACTCATTATTGCTTTTTTTGAAATAAATACAGCCAGATAAGTTTCTGGCTGTATCATCCTAGGACAATTTAAGACTTAGTGGCTAGATGATTACCACCAAGCTTCAGCTTGTACACCGAATTGGAATGTATCGTCTGAACGACCGCCGTCAAATACGTTTGAGTTGTCTTCTTTATCAGCAGTTAGGTATGACGCGTAAACACGGATTTCAGGACGAGCCCAGAAGCTAGAGCCAGCAGACCATGCTTGAGCAACCGTTAGTTTACCGAACTTGTTCTCTGCACCGTCGTTATCATCGATAGAGTAACCTGCTTCGAAGATAGTTTTGTGGTTGTCATCCCATTTGTACATTGGACGCACAACTACAGACATGGTTTCCAACTTGTCTTGGCCAGCCGACATATCTTCACCAACGCCATATACTAACTGGTGACCCATTTCCCAGTTTTCGCCCATGCCGATTACACCCCAGTTGATTAGGCGGTAACCAGATGCGCCACTGTCAGCTTCTGCACCGTACCAGCTACCGTCACCGTAGTATGCCATTGTTTTAGAGTAGCCTTCTGTACCGTACTGGAATACTGTTTTGTTGAAGCCTGAATCTAGACCTTGAGTCAATTCAGCTGTGAACATTACGCCATCTTTAGCGTCTTTTGCTGCATCAGACGCGTCATCAGTTTCGTTAACTAGGGCATAGTTTAAGCCAAGTTCTAGAGAGCCGTTTTCCCATACTGGAAGACCCGCGTAACGTACATCAAGAGTATTAACGTTCGCTGCACCGCCATCGTTGCCTGCATCAGGTGTATCACCAACAGGATTCCAAGGTGGAGTGTCATTGCGGTCGTTACGTACCCAAGCTAGAGATAGTTTGCCTGGACCAGCTTCGATGTTTTCAATACCAGCGCCCGCGCCGGAGATATTCCAGTAATAGAAGTCAGAGATATGGATGTCGTGACGTTGGTAGTAACGCTTACCTGCCCATAGTGTTGCTTCTGGAGCGAAACCTAGAACACCTTTAGCTTGAACGTTGAACTGGCGTAGAGCGAATTCGGCGTCGTCGGTACAGCTGACTGCATCACCTTCATCGTTTAGACCACAGTTAGATGCTGTACCTTCCCAATCGTTAGAGCCGTTAGAAGTTACTGCGATCATCGAATCTACGTAGAACGTTTTACCGTTGTTGTTGTAAACTTCTTGACCTAATTGGATTTCCCCGTAGATGTCGCCTTCGTTACCTAGACGACCAATTTTTTTCTTCTCAAATGTTACTTGTTGACCACCGTCAGCGCTTGCGCCAACACCAGCACGCATGTAACCATGAAAGTCCACTGCGAAAGCAGAACCCGCAGCTAAAGTTGTCACAACCGCCGCCGCAATTACACTTACTTTTTTCATTCTTAACTCCATTAAGGGTATTTCTAATTCTGTCTTCCCTTCCTAATCTTTTGGCAAATATAGACAGTAAAAAACGCGCGAGATAAAGAAAGGTAAGATGGGAACATGTCCCCACTTGCTTCAACAGCAGCAAGATTACCCAAGGTGTATAAGGATGACGTCCTCCGCCCCTAATTATTTTAGGGGGGATGAGAAGGGATGAGAAAATGGACAGTACGCCGCTTTAAGGGGCCAGATCACCAATCTGGGGAGGAATTAGTAAGTTTGGGTAGGCTATCACCGCTACAAAGTGATAGCCATTTCATATTTTCGTAAAAAATAGGTCTTAGAAAGTAATTTAATTACAGTGATAATTTAGGATATAAGGTGGTTGACCTAGGTGATGGAAAGTTTTTTACTCATCGTTCTCGAAGGTCGTAATAAAAATTAAGAAAGACTCGCTGATGATACAACTCCACTCTCGCCCATATCCACTCGGCGCAACCGTTAGCAAGGAAGGTTGCAACTTTTCTATTCACGCGCCGATTTGTAAAGACATTCAACTTGCGCTCTTTGCAGAAGACGGTAGCTATGAGCTGCACGATCTATCAGACGAGTGTGCGGGTATTCGTCATACTTTCATCCCGCATATAAAATCGGGGCAAAAGTATGGCTATGTAGTGACGCATCAAGACCAACCTCTGTTGATCTCCGATCCTTATGCAAAGGCAATTGATAAGCGCCTTTACTACCAACCGCCCTTCTCCCCAATAAAAAGTTTTGATATGCCCAAATGTGTCGTGATTGAGGATAACTTCGATTGGCAAAACAGCGATCATCCACGCATACCACGAGAAGAAATGGTGTTATTTGAAACCCATGTGAAAGGGTTGACCCAACAACACCCTACCATCGCAAGTGATACTCGAGGCCGCTACTTAGGCTTATCGTCGCCAGAAATGTTAGCGTTCTACAAACAACAGAACATCAATACGCTGCAATTGCTGCCTGTGGCCGCGTGTATGCATGAGCCTCACTTGCTTAACATGGATAAAGTGAACTATTGGGGATACAACCCCTATTTATTCATGGTTCCCGACCCACGTTATGCAGAAATAGACGCCGTAATTGAACTGAAAACCACCATACGAGAACTGCATAAAAACGGCATCGAAGTGATTCTTGATGTGGTGTACAACCACACAGCAGAAGGTGGAGAAGGCCCAACCATCTTTAATTTAAAAGCACTCGATCCGCACTTCTACATTAAGCATGACCAGCGATTTGCTAACTTTACTGGCTGCGGCAACACCCTTGATATGACTTATCAACCTGCGCTCAACCTTGTCATGGATACACTGCGTTACTGGGTGAGCGAATTTAAAGTCGACGGCTTCCGTTTTGACTTAGCAGCAACATTAGGCCGTCAAGATAATGATTACAATCCTGAAGCGGCATTCTTTAAAGCCGTCGCGCAAGATCCGATTCTTCGTGAAACCAAATTGATTGCCGAACCGTGGGATATAGGACCAAATGGCTACCAAGTAGGCAATTTTCCATTGGGTTGGAACGAATGTAACGACAAACTGCGTGACATATCACGGAGCTTCTGGCGCGGTGATCAAGGTTACCTGAAAGAGTTTGCGACTCGATTGATGGGCTCGCGTGATATTTACAGCGCTGCACACTGGCCTTACAAACTGACGGTTAACTACATCACTTATCACGATGGCTTCACCTTGCAAGATTTGGTGTCTTATAGACAAAAGCACAACGAGGCGAACGGCGAACAGAACCGCGATGGCCACGGTGATAACCGCTCGGACAACTACGGCGTCGAGGGTACAACAGAAAACCTAATGATCATCGAGAAACGTGAGAAGCAAAAACGCAACTTAATTGCCAGCTTACTGTTCGCATTCGGAATCCCCCATATTCTGACCGCAGATTTACTCTCACATACTCAAGGTGGTAACAACAACGCTTACTGTCAGGATAACGAAACCAGCTGGTTGAACTGGGCAATGTCTGAAAGCAAGCAAGATTTCAAAACCTGGATGTCACAAATGGTCGCCAACCGCAATCAATACATGGTGCCATTCATTCGGGCATTCAGCGGTAAGAATCGTAATAATAACCGTATTTTCTGGCGTCGCATTGATGGTAGCTTAATGGAACACGAAGATTGGAACCGTTTAAGCTCAGTGGCCCTGCATTTAGGAATCGGCAAAGAAGGGCAAGAGTTGGTGTACCTGATCAACCAAACCAAGGCACCAGCCCGTTTCAGACTACCAAGTGAACGTGGCCAAGAATGGGTAACGGTTTGCGATACCAATGTACGCAACCTAAACCCGGGTCATGCAGAGGGGGAAGTACTTCTTTCTCCGACTTCAATGGCCATTTTGCATTATCAGCCGACTCAAACAACGTAACTGACTTAACTACTCCAAACTTATTGAAAGCACGTCGAATACTCTAGATTTTTATCTAAATTTGTCTATGGCACCGCATATTGTCGTGACGTAATAAAGATTAATTAAGCCTTTGTCTTATTCCTCTAAGAGAATGTTTATCAATCGATGTCAATTAATCGAGTGTGTAAGATCATCGTTAGTTTTGGTTGAGTACTGTCTATTTAAACAACATAGCTAATGATGGATTATAAACCACTGATTTTAAAAATTATTTTTCACACCAAAGAGAGGGGGGAAAGCCCTCACTCAGCGCTGTGAAGTTATGATTTTTTCATTTTACTATTCACACATAGGATTTGTGCTTTGTTGATAAGCGCTTAATTGCATATTGTACTGGTTCATTCCAATCAGTGATATAAATTAGTGCAGAAAAGTTCGTCAGAATAAAGCGAATATTTTCTATAAGTAGCTATTCTATAAAAATCTGAACAACGATAGCGAGGTCATAACAAGCCAAAAAGACCAGCAATTTTCCGTCGTAGATGTGGGTGGACAGTGTCGAATGAAACAATATTCAACCTAAGATTCTAGTTAATAGTATCAGCTATATTTTCGAAATAAATCACGAGATAAAGTCATAATCAGATAATATAAGGAGAAAATAAGGAGAAAATAAGGAGAAAATAATAATCTAGAACGCAATAAACTTTCAGTCATCAAAAATCAGAACCTTTTGAAAATAAGAAAAATTACAACGAGTTGAAATAGAAATATTACATTCGTACTATTAAGAAGTGGAAATGAATCGAATTGGTTGCGTCGCAATGATGACACCAAGAGCACTCTAACCACAATAAAATCCCTCACCAATCGGCGAGGGACTTTTTGTATTCGATAGGGATAAAGTTGGTTTTTATTCTTGAGGATAGTTAGGCGCTTTTGCGAGCTGATGACTTTTCTGTGTTCGCTGCTGCTTCTCTCGTTTCGACGGACTTATCTTTCAGCGTCACGCCCTCTTTCTCTGCAAGCTCTGCCGCCTCTCCAAAAAATCGACCACCTGGCTCAATGCTCAGGTTGTTGCTCCAAATTTTGCCGCTGACTCGGCCTTTTGGCAGGATTTGAATATGTTCCGCATGGCTGTTGCCGTCAAGCAAGCCATTGACGATGAGCTGTTTGGCGTAGATGTCACCTTTCACACGACCGCTTTCAGCGATGATCAAGGTGCCTTCGACATGCAACTGGCCATCGATGATGCCATCTACCTGAATGTTACTTTCTACTTTGAGTTCTCCGCTAACAGAACCCCCCTTGGCGATGAGAGTTGAAGCTGATGAGCCACTCGCTGTTCTACGGTTTCGATTAAAGATTCCCATCGTATTCTTCGCTCCTTAGTAAAAATATTCTCAAAATTATTAAGATCCCACCCCACGAATGGACTTGGGTTTAAGGCTCGCCCGATAAATCTCACCTCGTAATGAAGATGAGGACCGGAAGAGAGCCCGGTATTGCCGGAAATAGCGATGAGTTGCCCTTTTTTAACAAACTCACCGGTTTTAACTTTGAATGTTTTCAAATGCGCGTAGGAGCTTGAAAAACCAAATGAATGCTGCAAGCGCAAAAAGTTACCGTAGCCTTTGTTACTTCGAAGAGCAGCTTCCACGACGCCGTCAGCCGTGGCATAAACCTTCGTTCCCGTGTTAATGGCAAAGTCGAGTCCTCGGTGCATTTTTTTCTGCTTGGTGACAGGGTGAATACGCTTTCCGAACCCCGAAGACAGGCGAGCTTTGCCAACAGGGGAGCCGTTTGGAATTTGATTGAGCATTAGCAAACGCACATTGGAGGTAAGGGCGGCAACATTAAAACGCGCATCCAAACTGTCGCTGGTCGATCCTTTGGCGACGCCAAGCACTTTCTCTAGTTTAGCCAAACGTTCAGATACAAGTTGGACACGATCTTCTCGTTCTGATAAATCGTTCTCAAGGTCTGATTTTAGTTTTTTCAGCTCATTCAACTCTTGAGCGATATTTCGTGAATACTCGGATAACTTTGCTTGCTCTGATGCGGCTTCATTTAATTGATAGCAAAGATGACTGACCAGTATTGCAGTGGCGGCTAATCCCAAAGAGAGCGTCAGTAGGAAAATTTTAATGTTACGTTGCTTGTTTTTGCTGAAATACCAATGTCTAGAGCCATTGATGGTGGAAAAAGAAATAGTCAGCCGGTTTGTCATGACAACTACTTAGATATAGTGATGTAATCTTTTATTGATAGTTCTAACTTTAATTGAGAGTACCCTTGTCTTCTAGGGATGAGATAGAGGTAAATGTCAGGCTGTGAGTTGTTTTCAGATAATAAATAAAAGTATGACAATGGATTTAATATTGCATTGAATTTGGACGGTGGGCGATGACATGTCACTATCTGATAATTTTATCGGGTGCTGTGGCAAATAGTTGTTGTGACGTGACAGAGCATTCCTCCAGATACAATTATTCTGCGAGCGTACAAAATCGCACAAAGGCAGTCTCTAGACATGAGAGCCGATTTTAGTGTTGATTTTTCATTAATTGTACCAAAGTATCCAGATTTTACGACAAAACCGCTTTGCTTCCACTATCTTATGCTCCTTTTATTAATTTATAAGTGAAATTAAAATCTAATTTTAATAATTACATAAAACAAAAATTATTGAGATATTTTATAAAACAATTACTTTAAATGATTTAGTTAATTGTAATTCATTCTGTATAATAATGTTCTATTTTCTCTTGATGTGTTAAACAAATATGTTATGGTACTTAAAATATTAACTGACGGGTATCAAACCATGAAGTAATAAATAAAAATATCATTATTAGCAAGCCTACATTAGTTTTATGTATCAAATCTCGAGCGTTCAAAAGATTTATATAAATAGTATTTAACGTTAAACCTGCTTTTAGTCGCCCAAGTTATGTCGCGTTTCCTAATTCTGAATCTGGGGGATGCGTTTTGGTCGGGTGGATGAGTTCCTTTTTTTTGAAATCCAGAGATATGACGAAATCGGTATCATGCTGAAAAATAAAGGTGTGGGCCTTATGTTTGAAACATTAAAAAAAGCCTAAATTACATGATGGTGGGTGAGTATGAGTGATCCGGTAGAGAAGTATCGAAAGAATGGATTTGTTGTAGTTGATGTTCTTACCGCTGAAGAAGAAACAAAGGTGTTCGGAAACTCTAAGCACTATGCGTCCAACAATGCAGTATTGGATGGGCAATTGTGTGTGAAATTGAAGCCTGGGCAGGCGGCTATTTACAACAACATTGTACACCGTGGTTACTGTGAGCAGATTAAAGAACCAAGACGTATTGTACATATGGGTTACCATCCCATGCAGCACAGGCCGACTTGGCATGCTTACCATTTAAACACGCAACTGGTTGAGCAGTTGGACTTAGATATATATCCGATGAAACTCAAGGAGATGATTAGCAACAGTCTCAAAACGATGAAAGTGTATCCTCTTCAATCTGAGTCATGGTGTCGTATTGGAGAAGAGTATGCTTAATTGGGGCATTGCAGGTCTGGGAAATATAGCATATCGGGTCGCAAAAGACTTTGACTACATTTCAAATGGCCGATTAATAGCTGTTGCTTCGCGTTGCAAGGAAAAATCAAAAAAATTTGCTGCTGAATTTTCGGTTGATCATGCATTTGGAAGCTACGAGGACATGGCGAATTGCAGTAGTGTTGACGCTGTATACGTTTCAACGATCCACCCTCTTCACTACCCGCTGGCTAAGTTGTTTTTATCACAAGGCAAGCATGTAATGGTTGAGAAGCCAGCTGTTGTTTCGGTTAGCCAGTGGCTAGATTTGGTGGAAACGGCAAAAAGAAATAGCTGTTTTCTTATGGAAGCCATGAAATTTCCTTTGTTCCCTGCGTATGTGAAGATGAAGCAGTATTTACTAGAAGGGAATCATCGAGTAAATAAAATTAATGCCTGTTTTGGTAATCATCATGTGTTTGATAGAAACTGGCACCTTTTTGATAAAACGTTATACGGCGGTGCAAAGTACGATGTGGGCTGTTATCTCGTGTGGTTGTATGTCGATTTATTGTATTCATACATAACGTCAGACATAGATGTTAATCGTATTGAAGCGACAATTAATGAGAACTCTGATGTGGATGAAAGGACCGACTTCATATTCAAAAAACCTGCGCAAGCAACGCTACAAAGCTCCATTATTGATAATTATCCGCGCGATGCATTAATAACAACGGATCGTTCTACGATTAAAATACATGGTAAATGGTGGAACCCTAAAAAAATCGATGTACATCATTACAATAATGTATTCAGTATCGATGACTCCAAGAGTCAGGGAGGTGGGTTTCAATATGAATTCATCCACTTTGCAGAATGCGTTTTCCAAGGGTTTAACGAATCTCCCCTCATAACTCATAAAAAAACTGAGATTGTACTGAAACTAATTGAGTCTGAAAAATATGCTATATAACTACAAAATACTAAAAAAGGTGTCTTTACTTTTGCTTAAGCTTTGGAAAATGTTGAAGTGAAGGAAATAATACTCTCTCTGATACTGGAACATTTCAGCGTTGAACCCAGTGTTATAACAGCAATTGATAGTCAAGATGCACTACATAAATACCAATTGAGCCTAGATCTTGGGATTTCTTAAGCCCCACCAGCCAAGGATTCCAGCAGGTTGCAAACGGAACCTGCTGGAATTCTTTATTGGGTTGCCTGTCAATATTACGGGTGATCAATGCCAATTAGTTCACGGTTCGTCTTATAAATGTGTTTTTTTAAAGAAAATAACCTTCAGAAAATTGATAACTTTGTTCGTGTGTTTATGATGGCATTGCATAAAAATAAATACCTGAATATCCGAGAGAGGTGTCTCGTTCTCTCAGTGTGTTTATTTTAGGTGAATGCTTACTCAAACCAGCAGGTTGGTTTGAGAAAATAAAACCAAAACAACGGAGTTGGTCGTGAAAAAATTATTATTAGCTACTGCAGTGGTTGCAGCAGTCGGTGGTGCCGCTTTTTTGTACCAAGACAACCTTGCCCAAGGTGAATCGTCAAGCTCGCTGCTTGCTCAAGTACCTGCTGATACCTTGTTGGTTTCTTATCAAACGGAACCTTTCAACCATTATGAGTACATGAACGCGTTCGGCACATTACAACAGCCACCAATGGCTGAGCTATTTGCTGAAGAAGACCTGACGCCTGGTATTGAGTTTGCTGTCGATTTCTTAGATTCGTACATCGCCGCCGCATCTTCTCCAGAGAGTTTAAAAACCTTTTTGGGGACTGGCGACATGGTGAGCCCAGTTATGTATACCCTAGGCCTTGTGCCAGTTTATAAACTGCAGTTGGAGAACCCTAACGCGTTGTGGAAGACGCTGGATGAGCAGGAGCAACTGGCAGGCATTGAACATGAACTTGTGAAGCTAGGTATCGTGGAGTTCCGCCGTTATGAGCTTACGGATTCTCAAGACCCGCAATTGGGCATTGGCTTGGCAGTTGCGGTTGTTAATAACGTTCTAACCGTGACGTTTGACATTCCTGAACTGGGTGTTGAGAACCCACTTAAACTGGCATTCGGCTTAGAAGCTCCAGAGAGCAGCATCCTTGATTCTGGTCGTCTAGAGGCGGTGCAAGCTCAGTATGGCACGAACAATAACTCATTTGGGATTATTGATGTTCGTGAGGTGATTAAGGGCCTAACGACTGTTGATGGCAACAGAATGGCACGTCAGCTTAAGATGGCCGATTCAGATCCAACTTTAGAGCTACTGCGTTCTTCAGCGTGTCACACTGAGTTTACTCAAATTGCAGAAAATTGGCCGCAAATGGTCGCGTTTGCAGAATACAGCGCAAATGGTGATAAAGCCCGCTTCAATGGTAGTTTTGTTGTTGAATCGAAAAACCAAGTGATTCTTGAGGCGTTGCAATCTGTACGTGGCGTATTGGCAGAATCTAACGGTGATAAGAGCATGTTTAGCTTGGCGTTAGGTCTCGATGCTGCGACACTCGCGCCAGCGATTGGTAAGATCTGGACAAATCTAACCACCCCTGAGTACCAGTGCTCAATTCTAGCTCAGGCGCAAAATGAAATGCGTGATCAAAACCCAGCTCCTGCTATCAGTATGGGTGCTGGCATGGCAAATGGCCTTAAGGGTTGGAGTGTGGAAATGTTTGGCCTAGATATGGACATGAATGGCCAAGACGGCCCAGATCTTGCTCAGCTGGATGCGATCTTTTCTATCTCTGCGGACAATCCAAATATGCTGTTGCAAACGGCCCAAATGTTCATGCCTGAGCTCGCTAAGCTTGAAATTCAGCCTGACAACCAGCCAGTGAACATAGGTGGCTTACTTGAACCATATATCGGTAAACCTATGGATGTGTTTGCTCGTCTGAATGACAGTCACTTGACGCTCTACAGCGGTGACGCATCTGCTGCGGCAAGTGAGAAAGTCATGGCCCAATCTTTGACGGCAAATGGTTTAATGAGCTTTACTCTGGACCCAGATCGTTTGCTTGAAGTGCTTGATACTGTCTCTGAAGTTTCTGGTGAACCGGTTCCTGAAGATGTGATAATGGGTCTGCAAGGTGAGCTCATCGGCAGCATGTCTTTGGACGTGACTAAAGACGGTATCGCATTCGACTTCGATTATGTTAATTCAACCAAGCCTCAAGCGACGTTAGCGCAGCAGTAAAATGCGTGTTTCACTGGCTTTAATTTTGCAGCACGACTTCTTAAGTAAAAGGCGACCTCGTGTCGCCTTTTTGGTGTTTATCTTTTATACCCAAGCATCTTGAAGTGACTTAGGTATAAAGCATTTAGAGTAAGTAGAAATCCGCACTTGTGGTTGTTCAATATATATGTTTTTGAGTTTTAATAGATTTTATTATGTCCTCCTCTCATCACTCAATGCTGCAGCACCTAACTCAAATAAAGCATAACAAATCAATTTATAACATAAAGATTAAGCGTGCGAAATTCACATCATGAGCGACTACAAACGCCCTCGTTTTTAGCATAAAGGCTTTCAATAGCTCGCCACTGAATAGTTACATCGCTTCTTCAACAATCCAAAAAGTCAAAGAGCCACGGTTAATGATTGATTGGTTGTATTGCTTCCAGTTGTTCGTTTCGTGAAATATGTACTTCTAGTGTAAATGAGTTAATTTCATAAACTCATTTTTACAATAACTTTAAGCTGAGGGAAAAACCCTCGCTCTGCGCCGTGATTATTACATCATTAAAAATTATTATTTATCCGTTGCAGTGTGAACTGTGAAAGTGGTGCATGTGTTGCTAGCCCAATAGATACAGAAGCTCTATGTCAGATGTTTAATAGTCTTACTACTCAAGGGAAAGAGTAGCTACAACAAAATTATTATCTAGCTTCGGTTGCAACACAAGGTAGACAGTTTACCAGTAAATGAGTTGATACAGATATTAGTCGACAATGGTGTACGGATTAGCATTGATGAAAAAGGTCTGGGGCAACTATGATTTATCGAACGATTATGGCATAGCCTAAAAAATGAAAGAGTTATTTAAAAGTTACACGATTCCTCGCGAAACTGAGCTTGAAATCGGCAATTAAACTAAACGGAGATAATATTTTGAAAAACAATTTGAAGAAACTATCCATTGCATTTGTATGTATGGGATTTTTTTCCACTAACGCATTCGCCTTGGATAATAAGGGGCCAGAACCATCGGGGGTTCAAGGTCTTTACTTAAACACAATACAAGGTCAACAAAGTGTTCAAATTTATGCCAATGGCAATATGCAAGCTGGTATTAATGTCGGTTTTGAATTGAATGATGGTTGGGAATTTGACAGTGTTGAATTTAAAAATGCTGATACAGGAACCGAATTATCTGGCTGGAGTGTAAGCGAATCAGATAATGGCTATCCTCACGAAATTGACGCAGTTAAATCTTCTGATTTTATACCAAGTACTACAACACGATACCTTTCCACAAATAACGCTATCAGCGCGACTGTCTGCGTGGCGGTGACGGTTAGAAAGACTGATGATAAGTCAGTAACATCTACAAGCGATAACTGTAGTAAGAATGTTGATTCTGGAGAACAGGTTTATATAGATACTGTAGAGCCACCTATTAACCTTCCTATTACTTCATTTGATTCCGTCAAAATTTATGATAATGGAGGGGGTCAAAAGTCAAAAGGAATAGAAGTAACAGCTTATACTTTGAACAGCAGAGATGGGGTGAAATTGAAATCTTTGCCTAATGGTGACGTAATGGGTTATGACCGCACACCTGTTTATTTGTCTGGCGATTATTTGGCTCAATGGGGCGATGGGATCTTATACAATATAAGAGATAAAAACAACAAAGAACATACTGCGAACTATGCTTACATTGCCTCTTCAGAAGTGAAAAGTATCAATTTTCCAAGAGTTAATCCCGAAGTAATCTTATCTCAGTCTGTGCAGGCACCTACTAATGGGCTTTATTTTCTCGTGCTAAGTTATGATGACCAATTAAGATTGGGTGTAGAAAAAATTGATAATACATATTATAGATCCATTCTGAACTGTGAGGGCGTTATGGAACATAAAAGATGGTATAACGAAAAGGAGGTTCTTGGCCAGAGTTCAGCTAATTGTGAAGATTATGCGCCAGCAGGAGGAAGAACAAGTACGATAATTACTGTTGAAGACCGATATGGAAACGAGTTCCCATTGCAAATAACCATGAACCCTGATAGTGCGACATTGTCTGTTCCAGGATTTTAATCATGATTGTAATACATGCATGGAGCATTTAATTGCTTTAAATTTAATCTTTGAATACAGAAAGCAACGGGTTTACCTGTGGATGGATGCCAATCAAAAAATTAAATCGTAAGCTATTTTTAATTTTGGTCAATGCTTTAGTAAGTTCCCCGGAATACCCGGGGACATCTTCAAAATTTAAATATTGCATGTCATCTATTAATTTAATTATGAGGTTGATGAAATATGACAGATCAAACAATAACAAGTAACGCATATAATACCGGTGACTATATATCATCTGGAGTTGATGTTCGAACAGGAAGTTATTCTCTTGGTATTACGCTTGGCCGAACTAATTTCCATAAAGCAAGTAGTTCGGCATTTGATTTGCAATTAGCACATAGTGATGCCAGTAAAGTTAACTCAGGCTTCGGTCCTGGATGGAGCGTTTCTGTTAGTCGCTATTTTTCTGAAGACAATAATTCCGGGACACTTAATCTATCAACAGGGCAATCTTTTAGGATTGAGTGGAACGATGCATTAAAAGAATATGATATTCCCTACCTAAAGCTCAAAGATATTCGGGTCTTTTACATTGATAAAACAGATGAGATTAAGGTAGTTTATAAAGATGGAAGAGAAGACTATCTAGATTGGAATTCAGGTTTGCTGATGCGTTCGGTTTCTTCTCAGGGATTAGAAATATTTTTTGATTATTCCTCACATAATCTCAATGTCATGTCTTTGTGGAGAATTTCAGATTCTGGTCATGCGGAGGAAAATGAGGGTAAGGGTACCGAGTTTATTATTGATTGGTGGGATTCGAACGAAAATAAAACTTCTGTTAAACACAAGGTCGATGGCGAACTATTTCGAGAAGTCATCTGTGACTGGGATCTCGTTGAAGGTTTAACGAGTGTCACTTTTCCTGAACAAGATTCATCACTCGAAATCAAATATAGACACATAGAAGCGTGTGGCTATCAGGTCATAAGACAAGTGGTATATCCATCAGGGTTAATGGAGGAAGTCACTTATACCTCTGAAGGGCACCGTCTTCCCGGTGGCGCTCCCTTTGAGTACCTACCGCGAGTTAAAGACTTTACTCGCTCACCTGGTGACGGTCAAGACAAGCAGTATATCACTTATGACTATACCCAGCCCGACGGTTCGGCAAGAAGCTATTTGGGGTATAGCAGTGGTATTGGGTGGAAATCAGGCGAAGATACGCTATTCAAGCAAGAATCTGACTATCGTTATGAGGTTAAAGAAATCATCAACGGTACTAAATCAGTGCGACGTCAATATAACAAATATCATTTAATGGAATTAGCCGAGTATTATGACGGTGATTATCTATACCGCGTTGAAGACAATGTCTATTTTGCTGATTTGGACGTTAGTATTGAGCATCAACCAAGTAAATATAGCTTAATACAGGAGCAGAAAGTTATTTCTCATCGCAACGGGGAGTCAAATAGCGCATCGACGGTTTATGATTATGATGACTATGGCAACCAAACTTTAGAGGTTACGCCTGACGGCTCGCGTACTGAAAGTATCTATTACCCTGCTTCTGGTGATGGGAATAATTGCCCCGCAGATCCGAATGGTATGGTGTATTTATTGAAACAAGAAACCTTTATTCCTAACCCCATTACTCGCTCTTCACCCCGTTCTACAATCATGACTTATGTAGCTTGGACTAGACTGGATGATTCATCTAGATCATTTGCACTACTACACACTCAAGAGACTGAAACACACAAACAAACGTTTGATTATATATCAGACATTAGTTCTCCCTTAGAACACGGACGTGTTAAAACAGAGATCATGACCATTAATGGTGTCGACACGCTCACCACTTACGATTATGAATTTCTGGATAAAAATCTTAAGACGACTTTAACAATAAACACGTTTGATGGGTTGGTGACTTCTTCATCAGAGAGTGTAGATTACATCTATGGTCAAATGACTGAATCGGTAAGCCCTACGGGTATCTGTAACCTTACTGAATACGACTCATCGGGTCGCACTATTCGCGCTGTAGTAGCGGCAGGCAGCGACTATCAGGCGCAAAAATACTGGCAGTATCATGTTGGAGATGGCATCAATGCGATAACAGAAACGGACAGCCTTGGTAATGTGCTCATTACTCGTTTGAACAATGCGGGTAATATAATAGCCAAAGAGGTGGCCTTGAATTATACAACACCCAAGCGTATTCAGGATTGTCAATACGATGCCTTTGGCATGTTAGTTTTTCAAACCGATAGTGATTGGGTTGATGGTCAAAGGGTTAGTGTGACTGCAGAATACTCTTATGATGAAAATGGTAACGTTAAAGAAGTACGCCATGCCGATGGTCGCATTGAGCAAGTGGATAACGATCCGGTTAACTTAACCTCGACCACTAGGCTAGTTGGATTAATGTCAGAGACCACTTTTTTTGACATTGCAGGGCAAACGATTAGAAAAGAGACAAGAAACAGTTTAGACGATTTACTGGCTAAAACAGAGTACCGTTATGATGGCTATGGTAACCTCATTAATACAATTGATACAGACGGACATGTTACTACTTATCAATATGATGTCTTTGACAGAGTGGTAAAAACAACGCGACGTATCGATGGACAAGCCATCATTGAAGGTATGGAATACCCTATTTTTTCAGATACTGAGCAAGCATCAAGGGTTAGCGTTAATGAAGTAGAAATGGGCCGAAGAGAGTACGATGGTTTGCTGCGCCTTCAAGAAGAGCATGCAGCTGGCGCAACTCGCAGTTTTAATTACACTGGTTCATCACCTTTCGCTGATAATATGATTACCCCAAGGGGAGATCGCTTGAATATGGTTTACAACCCATTTCTTCAAGTACCAGAAAATACCTCTATTCTAGGTGATAACGCCTTAACTAGCCTATATGAATATGACTCGTATACAGGGCTGCCTTTACGAGAGTTTAATGCTAATAGTGAAAGAGTACTGCAAAGAGATAATTTGGGACAAGTTACCACTGAAACTGTCCATTTAAATGATGGTAGTGAGAGGGTTGCAAGTTATGATTACACATTATTAGGTAGCCCCACAAAGGTAGTTGATTTATTTGGTAACCGTACTGAGTGGAGTTACGACGATTATTTTCGCCCTCAATTTATCACTCATACACTACATTCAGGTAAGAAAACGATAACAGAAATTGAGTATGATGAGCACAGTCGTCCTTGGCGCTATACCAGCACTCAGGATGGAGAAGAGACAGTAGTTGAGCTAGGTATTAGCGATATTGGATTAGAAGAGAGCCGCCTTATCACTGTTGGGGGCGTCGAAATATTTCGTTCTAGTCAGGAATACACCTTGTCTCAACAAGTTGAACGTCGAATATATACCGACAACTCAGGGACAACCACGGAAGAGTATACTTATGATGATTTATATAGACTATCAACCTATGTCTGTAATGGACCTAAACAGCCTGATGATGGATATGGAAATATAATTTCCAGTCAGGAATTTAGTCATGACATCTTTGGCAATATTACTGAAGTGATCAGTACATTTGATGATAGCAGGGAGAACATAGCAACATTCACTTATGATGAGAGTAACCCTGTCAGGATGGTCGTTATGGAAAATACACATACTTCATATCCCTCGAAAATTAGTTTCCAATATGATGAAGCGGGTAATTTGCTGTTTGACGAGAATGATCTGGAATATCAATACAATGCTCTAGGGCAAGTGTCTGCTGTTGTAGACCAAGGTCGCCAAATTTCTAAGTATGCCTATAACGCGCAAAATCAGTTAGTTTCCCAAACCGCAGGTGGTTCGCCAGTGTATCTCTATTACCAGGGAGATAAGCTGGCCAATGAATCATCGGAGAATATAGATACTTGTTATCACCGTGCATCCCCAGGATTTACTCAGCGCAGTGTCACTTCAAGCTCTGAATCGTGCGAGCAGATCTTATTGGCAAACAGTCAAGGCAGTATAGTGACAAGTTTAACCAAGTCTCAAGATCAAAAAGAGCGTGAGCGTGAAGACCGCCAATACACGCCCTACGGTGAAGGGTAAACCAAATGCTAAAAAATGAGGTATTCATGAATAAATTATCAATGTCGAGTAGGCGCACTTTTTTAAAGCAAGCTGCCTCTGCGCCTGTTGTGCTTTCTTCTTTGACACCAGCGGGTAAAGCCATTGGAGGTATGACAGCGCCCTCACTAAAGAACAGTAAATTATCTGCCAACCCATTGGGGTTTAACGGTGAACGTCGCGACCCTGTGACTGGATGTTACCATTTGGGTAACGGCTATCGTATGTATAACCCTCGCTTGATGCGTTTTCATGCATGTGACAGCATGAGCCCGTTTGGTAAAGGAGGAATTAACAGCTATGCCTATTGTTTAGGGGACCCTGTAAATCAGTCCGATCCCAGTGGTCATTTTGCTATTATAGCGAGTGCTATAAGCGCAGCAGTGGCTTCAGCCATCGCGAGCGCACAGAGTATTGCAACAGGTGCGGCAATAGGAGCAGCAGTGGGAGGGGCCATTGCTGTTACGAGCGAGGGAATTCAGACGGCGATTGATCCTACTCATGACTTTAATTGGGCGCAAGTAGGTATAGGCATCGCTTTGGGTGCGATAGGCGGTGCTTTTGGTGCCGCAGCGCAAGGGGCCAAAGCGACCACCAAAGGTTTATTGGCAGTGGGTGATGCACTGACCTCCGGAACGGCTGACTTTGGTCTAAGTGTCGCGACAGGCACACCAGTGAAAGAGGCAGGAATCAACGCCGCATTAGGTGCGGTTATCGGTCTGGCAAGTGCTGGTGCTGGGGCTAGGGCTGGGGCTAGGGCTGGGGCTGGGGCTAGGGCTGGGGCTAGGGCTGGGGCTGAGGCTGGAATGATGTCCAATAAAGTAAGACCTAAGAAGCGTAATTATTGGTCTCAGATTGATATTGGTGATGATCGTTACTTATGGGTAGTTAACAAAGGTACAGATGTTTACGATGTAAAAAACAACCCTATAGCAAGTATAGCGAGAAGAAATTCAAATTCTGATGTTCATATCCTCTCAGGTGTTCATGGCTTTAAGAGTGGCCGAAACTGGTTGAAGGAGATGCGAAGTCCACGTTTAAATGATTATGAGCTTTACAAAGAGGATTTAAGATTTGTACATAATGTTGGAAATCGAAACGTATATGTGCACGATCTCCATAGTTCATTCAATTACCCTTATACAAGGAAAGATTTGAATAACGCTCATAAAAGGCCTGGCCACTATGTTCATGCATATTGTTATAGCCGTAGGGATGAGGAATTAATTAGGAGATTTAATTTGTAACCCATTATATAGCTCTGTGTAACTGTCGGGGTTACATGCATTCAGTGAGTCGGTCTTCGAACATAATCATAAAGCGGTTTAGTGCTTGTCGCCAGTTTCTAACCGGCACCGTCCACTTCTTGGAAGCATCTTGGATTGCCAGGTAGATCACCTTCCTAGCGGATTCATCCGCTAGGGAAGGCTTGCGCTTCTTAATCGCTTTTCTAATAACGCTGTTGGGAGATCCAATGGCGTTAGTTGTGTAAATGGCTAGATCAATACCCTCTCACCCGATTATAACCAACCTCTATGAGCCCAAAGACCGTTTGACGCATCTCATCTTTGATCATTATCGGTTCGTATTGAATTGCTTCCACTTTCGTAGAATGGAAGAAGCTCTCAACACAAGCATTGTCCCAGCAATTTCCTTTCCTACTCATACTTTGTTTTAGATTATAATCAGATATGAGGTCTTGATAATCATTCGAGCAATACTGTCTACCACGTTAACCCAGTGTCCAAAGTTATTGGTGAGGATCACTTTTATCTCTACGCCCTCTGCGATCAGACCAACGCCCAAGTCATTACCCAAACTGACAATTGCGTTTAGTACTGATGAGTTAACACTCTCTAACCCAATATGACCGGGGACCTTAAGAATCGTTTCTATTTTGAATTTTTTAATTCGCCTTAGACTTACTGTGATTGTTTAGGGTATTTGGCAATTTGACGTTACAGAACAACCAACTGTAAGCAATACAACCAATCACTCATTAACCGTGGCTCTTTAACCTTTTGGATTGATGAAGAGGCGATAAGCGGGTGGCCGCAAAGAAAACAGAATAAGCGCGGGAGGCCGCGTCGGTTCAGTGATTTAGCTATCACGATAGCACTCATGGTGAAACTTACACGATGATAAAAGCGTTGAACAAGCTTATTAGGTTAGGTACACCTGAAACCTGTCGTATTGACTAAGAAATATGCGAAACAGGGTTACTCTATCCCTAAATTTAATTACGCAATAAAGCCTATTTTAGCTTCAATTACAATTTATGGAGAGTACTCGCGCACGAACAAGAATGGCAAGAAATTGCAAAGTTATAGTCAGATTCGTGCGTACTAGTGGAAATAGAGTGGCTTCAGTATCAAGATGAAAAAGATGCATGAAATAAATCTTTTATGCGCTCTAATAGACATTGGTAGATGTCACCAGAGATATCTCGCCTGCTGACCAAAACAAGCCCTGTAGACCAATGTTGATTCAGAAAATCTGCATTTAACATTTTAATATTGGGGTGATTCTCAACAGTATTAATTGAAGGCAAGTAAGCCCAGCCATCTTTCTCAATAAACTTAACCACCAAATCAATACCGTTTAGAACAACTTGACGTCCGGAGTAAGAAGCTCGTTCCCCAATACCCGACTCATAAAAGCTTTGAAGTACGTACCTCGTGCTATCAAGTAAGTCTTCAAAGTTTATAGAGCCAAGATCTTGCAGCGGGGAGTCAACAGCTGTGAATATTTTCCCTTTTATTTCTCCTAGATAACAAGCCGTCAGCCCAGCCGGAGGGAGAAGATTATTAGCTTGATCATTTTTTAGTATTAAGGCTGCATCCAAACTTTTTTCATTAACCTCATTCAGTGCCTCTGGTCTATTACGATAAATCCAATCAACTGTCGCATTAGGATATTTCTCTTTAAGTGCAGCACTGACATCAACAATAAATTCATTACATATATTCATATCAATACCGATACGAAAGTGATGCTGTTCGTGTAATGACAAGGAGTCTGAAACCATCTGAAACCCATGCGCTTGTTTTACCAAGGAGCGAGCCCAACGTAACAGTATTGCCCCTTCCTTTGTCATGGTTAATTTATTACCACTTCGAGCAAATAACTCGGTATCCAAAGCAATTTCAAGATTGCTAACATGCTCACTGATCGTTGTTCTGTCTTTACGAATAACACGTGCGGCTTTAGAAAATGAGCCATGTTCAGCCACAGTAGAGAACGACATCAATTGTTCTAAAGTATATTGGATTATCATCAATACAGTCCCCATTAAAAAGTAAGTAGTCGTAAACTAAAACCGTAAATTTTGTCAACGCTTTATCTATATCGCTTAGTGCAAAGGATGAGTCTGGCGAGCATTATAACAACAAGAATCCAAAGGCCGTTTATGAGCTAAAAACTGGATGTAGTCTCTATAATTAAAACCTAAGAAAAAAATAAACTTTTACATTATTGGAAGGTTTTGTATAAACATCAACGATATTATCGAGGAAACGATAGACCAGTCGCATGAAAGAAATAAAACTGGCGCTAAAAGAGAGGCGTTGAACGCTTTTATTTTCTCTTCAAGTATTAAATTATCCATAAAAAAAGACTCCGAATAGGAGCCTTCGTGGTTTCAACTGGAAAAGCAACTGTCTGTGTTTACTGACTGGCTTGCTGGCGTGCTTTAAGTTGCTTCAGTTGCTCTTGCTGTCGCTTTTCTAGCGTCGTTTTTTGTTCTGCTGTCAGCACATTGTAGACATCATGCTGTGCTTTTAACTGTGCTAATTGTGCTTTAAGCTGTTTTGCGTGGGCTTGTTTGATCAGTGTCGCCGCTTTCACTTCATCAAATGACGATGCTTTAATCAACATTTCGAACTGCTTTTCAATACCTTGGGCCGCTTTGGGGTCTTGTTCTTTCGACAGCTCACTGCTTAGTTTAATCTGGATTTCTTCGATCTTTGCTTGTTGCTCAGTCGTGATGCTTTCTAGACCAAATGGCTTTGGGGCCACAGGCTGCACTGGTGCAGGCTCTGCGAAAACATTGGCACTGCTCAGAATAAGAATTGTCGGCAATAGATAGCGTTTCATTGGGGAACCTCTTTACTTAAATTTGGAGTTATGTGAGACCGAGGCGATACAACATGGTTTCCTAAATCCAATCAATATGAGACTTTAGTTCACAAAACTGAGCCCGTAAAAAATATATCAGCGCCTTTAAGTGCTTACCGTTTAATATGAGATATGCGCCAATTAGTAAGGTATACATCACAAGTTAGGAAACGGTTGTTATCTACAAACCGTTAGTGAACGCCTTGCCACTCAATAAGCCGCCTCAAAGGCAAGGAAAAATTGTTAAATACCTGCGCGCTGACCTAAAGAACACTTAAATACGCGACATCGATCTTAATTTATTTTGATAACCGAAATATAATGTCGCTATCGATTAAACATTTTTATAAATATAAGAGTCAACGAAACCTTTATGCTTAAAAATCTATCTCTAAAGAACAAACTGGCGATCTCCGCCAGTGCTGCCATCATCCTCGGAGGAGTGCTGGTAGAAGGTCTGTCTTTTCGTAATTCTTTGCAACGACTTGATATTGATGTCGATCAACGCCTAGAAAGCACAAGCGCATCATACAATCAATACGTAAGCGACTGGTTATTATCAAAAGAACGCGCACTCACATCACTATCCCAAGAAGCTGAGAAATCCGCAATGGTGGCGCACCTAAAACAGGTCCGTGACTCCGCCGCGTTTGACAATGTTTTCCTTGCTTACCCAGACGGCTCTCAAGATAATGCAAATGCTGTTGTTCTCCCACCGGGCAACAATGACCCTCGCAAGTGGGGTTGGTACACCAACGCCATTGCAAACCCTTCTAAAGTTTTTATGGACAACCCAACAGTTGCTGCGGCAACTGGCGCACACGTGGTCTCTCTGGGTAAGGCGTTGCAACTTCATGGCCAAACAAGCGTGCTGGGTGCAGACGTAGAAATCGGTGATATTCTCAATAGCCTAAACCAAGTAATTCTGCCGGGTGAAGGTTACATGTTTATCGCCAACGAACAGGGCAATATATTTATCCATAACGACAGTAAATTACTCAATAAACCGGTGAGTAAGATGGGCTTAAGCAATAGTGACATCGTCGCAGCCGCTAGCTCAGGTCAGAAACGCACCATCTCTATTGATGGAAAAGACTTCGTCGTTTACGCCAAAGCCATTAAAGGCACCAAACTAACGACAGTAACTGTCCTGGATAACGACTCTTTAGTTGCTCCAATTTACGAGGCGGTTTGGGGGCAAATTATCGCAACTACGATTGTGGTCATCATCTGTGTCGCTTTATTTAGTCTTCTGTGTAACATCCTATTCCGTCCGCTTTGCAACGTTTCAGATGCCTTATCGCAAATTGCCAATGGTAGCGGTGATTTAACTCAGCGTATCAAAGTGGAAAACCGCGATGAAGTCGGTGAATTAGCAGAGAACTTCAACCAGTTCGTTGCTAGCCTTCAACAGCTTATCGGTCATATTCGTCATCAAGCAGAAAACTTAAATGATCAATCAGAGCTGAGCACCAAACGTGCAAACCAATCGGTTGAAGAATTGAATAATCAGCAACAAGAAATCACGCTAGTGGCAACCGCAGTGACAGAAATGGCTTGTGCGACACAAGAGATTGCCTCTCATGCAGAACAAACCGCAAAAGTGGCGCACGACTCTTCAGTAAGTACACAAAACGGCCACTCTTTGGTGGTGAACACCAAAGACTCGATCAACAACTTGTCTTCAGAAGTAAACCAAGCCAGCGGTGTGATCAGCGAGCTAAACCAACACGCTCAAGACATCAACACTGTGTTATCAACCATTCGCGATATTGCAGAGCAAACTAACCTGTTGGCATTGAATGCTGCGATTGAAGCGGCACGTGCAGGTGAACAAGGTCGTGGCTTTGCTGTGGTTGCCGATGAAGTTCGTGTTTTGTCGCAACGTACTCATACTTCGACAGAGGAAATCAAATCCACCATCGAGACACTACAACGCACTACACAACGCGCAGTCACCTTGATGGAGCGCAGTTCTGAATTGGCATTAGGCTCGGTAGAAGATGCCGACCGCGCATCTCAAGCCTTGGATGAAATCAACTCAGCAGTAGCGATGATCAGCGATATGGCGACCCAAATTGCGACCGCAGCAGAAGAGCAAACTCACGTAACGAACGAGATCACCCAAAACGTGACCTCTATTAAAGATGTCACGGATCACTTAGTAATCGGTGCAGACGAATCCAAGAATCAGTCATCGGTACTTAAATCCCAAGCCGCTGACCTCAACTCGAAAGTGGCGACGTTCAAACTGACGTAAATCTCATTTCACCCCCATCAATTCCAAACCCCGCACGTTGCGGGGTTTGTTGTTTCTCCCCTCGATAAATTGGCCTAAATTGACCCGAAAGCCTTAAAAACCCGTACATAAGAGCATGATAGACCTATCAACGCCCATAAGATTATCAGAGCGTGAGGTAGGTTGTAATTTCAGAGAAGCGGCTTTTCGACCTTGTTCAGGAACATTTGAAGGGGTGTGTATGAATCTTATGGACCTACCCAGAAAAAGGGGAAAATGGAATTTAGAACTGTGCAAACAAAGCGCGGCGAATTTCAAAACTCGCACAGCTTGGTGCGATGGATGCAAAGCGGCTTACAGCGCCGCTTATCGAAATGGCTGGCTGGATCAGTGCTGTGCCCACATGCAGCGTGTTGGCGTAAAGTGGACATATGACAAGTGCAAGCGCAGCGCCGCCCGATATAATTCGCGCTCAGAGTGGAATCATGGTTGCAAAAGTGCTTATCACGCTGCAAGAAAAAACGGTTGGATAGAAGATTGTTGCATCCATATGCTCCCTTCCCGTACAGGTAAAAAATGGACGCTTGAGACTTGTGCAGAAAACGCAAAGCAATACGATACTCGGTCCAATTGGCAGCGAGGGTGCAGCGGAGCTTACAATGCAGCTAATCGTAACGGATGGCTGGAAGAGTGCTGCGCGCACATGAAGTCAGTTGAACTGAAGTGGGACCTAGCCGCCTGTCTCAAAAGTGCACGTTCCTTTGACACACGAACGCAGTGGATCAGCGCCTGTAAAAGCGCTTACCAAGCAGCAAGAAATCGTGGCTGGCTAGAACAGTGCTGTGCTCACATGGGTGCACCAAGAACGCAAAAAAAATGGACGCTAGACGCCTGCGTCCGAAGCGCCAATGAATACAAAACCAGAACGGCATGGCAAGAAGGATGCAGCGGTGCCTATTTTGCTGCTCACAGGAACGATTGGATGAACCAGTGCTGCCAACACATGAGATCAGCACGAGCCAAATGGACGCTCAAAATCTGTAAAGGTAGCGCGTCATATTTTTCGACCAAAAAAGACTGGTTGCGCTGCTGCCGTGGGGCGTACAACGCTGCTCACCGTAACGGCTGGCTTAATGAGTGCTGCTCACACATGGCAAGGCCGAGACCGCAAGCCGCTTAGTGAAACGCCGACCTTGGCCTCAACACTCTTCCCTTAGTGCAACAGGCATTGACGGCAATAATCAAAAGTCGTTCTGATGTTACCAATGACGGCGGTGACAAGAAATGAGCGTAACAGAATGCTATACGCATCAAACTCATTCCAACACTTCTTGAACACTCGCCTTGCACTGACTACAATGACGCACTTTTTCTAGTGACTTCAAGGTCAAACAAAATGACAGAGACAGCTAAACCTGCACTACCAGATCGCCTGGCTGGTAACCCACGTAGCCCATTCTTCATTAAAGAATGTTTCGAGCACCAAATCGGTATTCGCATTAACGGCAAAGAGCGTACTGACGTAGAAGAATACTGCATCAGCGAAGGTTGGGTAAAAATTGCTTCTCCTAAAGCAAAAGACCGTTTCGGTAACCCGATGTTGGTTAAGCTAAAAGGTGAAGTTGAAGCGTATTACGTTTAAACCACCTTCAGTATGAGAAAAGCCTAAAACCCACATGCTTTAGGCTTTTTTTTATTTAATGTCCTGAACTGTGTTTCTTGTAACACTGCCCCCTTTTTTATTCCAAGCCCTTGTGCTGCGTTCTCACCACCACTGCCGTGCCCAACAGTGGCCATTTGCATCTGGGTAGCCTTGAATTGTTATCGCTTTCAAAAGTAATCAATCGCAATGCTTTAGACACCATTCTCTCCCTTTGTGTTGTCCGCTGCTGATTGGAGCTTATGTCGATATCACGCATCCCTAACCAAGTGGAAACTTTTTCCCCAATCAATCCACTCCACCAGCCATGGAGTACAATTGATTAAAAGCTGATGTATCTCTCTGTTTTTATCTGAATGTTGTTTAAAGTTTTTGTGGAGCGACCAAAGCAGTGGTTACGGAAAGAAGCCATGGCGACGGGTTAGTAAGGAGAGAAAATGGAAAGCCCTATTGTAAGACTCAAACACGCCAGTAAAAGCTTTGTCGATGGCAAAGAAACCCATCTCGTGTTGGAGGGTGTCGACTTCACCCTGAATACGGGTGTAAGCGCGGCATTGACGGGGGCCAGTGGCAGCGGCAAAAGTACACTACTTAACATCATCGCTGGTTTTGAGCCTCTCTCCGGCGGTGAATTATGGTTAAATGGCGATAACGCCGCAGCTTGGAAAGACCAGCAATGGAGCCGATTCCGTTATCAAGAACTTGGCGTTATCTTCCAGCAGTTCAACCTATTAACACCTCTTAACGTCAAGCAAAACATCGCCTTTCCTTTGCATTTGAATCAACAAAAATGGAGTGACTGGTGCGATCATTTGGTCGAAGCGTTAGGCATCTACCCACTACTTGATAGACATGTATCAGCGCTCTCTGGCGGCCAACAACAACGCGTCGCTATTGCTCGCGCACTCGCCCACAAACCTAGGCTTCTGCTTGCCGATGAACCCACCGGTAACCTGGACCAAAAAACTGGCTTGGCCGTAATGAAGTTATTACGTGAAATCACCACTCAAACCAATACCGCAGTGCTCTTAGTGACTCACAGTTCCGAGTGTGCTGAGTTTATGCAGACTCGTTGGTGTGTGAAAGATGGTCGTTTGCAAAACGGACTGACGCAAATTCAACGCGATGTAAATGAGCCACATCATGCAGCAAGCTAAGCTTTCAAACACCAAATTGGCACATACAGGACTCACACTCAGTCTGTTTGCGTCACATTATCGCCAAGCGCCCTTGCAAGCGGCAGCCATTCTGGTCGGTATCGTGCTGGCGGTGACCTTGTTTGTCGCGGTACAGGCCATCAACCTCAATGCCAAGCGCAGTTATATAGAAACCACGGAGCAACTCAGCGCTCAAGCTCAAATCCTTATTATTCCACCTGCAGGACAACACTATTTACCTGAATCGCTTTACTTCACTTTAAGACAAAGCGGACTCAGTGCTGCACTGCCTGTGATTGAAGGGCGAGTGAGGGATGAACAAGGGCGTCGCTGGTCAGTGCAAGGCAGCGAGTTAATTGCTGCTGTCTCTTCGCGCACTCGCTATTCAACCCATCATCAACAAAAGTCGTCAGATAGCCCGCAAAACGTCTCTTTATTCGACAGTGTACTGCCCTTACCTGAACTTTTAGCTGGGATGCCGATCGTGATGATGAGCCAATCCCAGCATCAAAACTTAGGCGAAGTAGAAACCTTAACTCTGGACGATACCCCAGTCAAAGTGGTCGTATTGCCTGACGAATGGCAATTAGGTAACCGAATGTTGATGGACATTGGTTTTGCCCAGCAATTGCTCAAGAAACAAGGACAGATCAGTTACATTGCGGTTTTCCATGTTGGCAACGACACCAGCATTATCTCAAACCAAGATTCGCAAGTTAAATGGCAGACTATTATTGGTGAGCAGGGGCAATGGATCATCAATAATCAAAGCGCTGACCTAGGCTCACTGACTGACAGCTTTCACCTCAACCTCACCGCGATGAGCTTACTCGCGTTTTTAGTTGGGCTGTTTATTGCTTACAATGGCGTAAAGTACAGCTTGCTAAAACGTAACCGGCTGTTAGTGCAAATCCAACAGTCGGGTGTTGCGCCAAGCATTGTACTCTCTGCCTTATTAGTCGAACTGACCATCCTGGTTACCATCGGCACTTCACTCGGTTTTGTTTTGGGCATGCAGCTTAGCCATTGGTTACATCCAACCGTTGCACTAACACTAGAGCAACTTTACGGTGCGACATTGTTGCCCGGTACTTGGCAGTGGCAATGGTGGGCGCAAGCGCTGTTACTCACTTTAGCTGCAACATTGCTGGCGTGTTGGCAACACTTTAAACAGCGAGTACGCCAGCCGCTGTCCTCTCACGGTGGTCTTTATCAAGCACCAGAAACCTCCAGCGAAAATCAATTGTTCTTGATTGGTATTGTATTGACGGCCCTCTCACTCGTAGGGCTGTGGCTGAGTGAACATCACCGCGTCACCATGGCATGGCTTGGCGTACTCGTGGTGTCGATTCCTCTGTATCTACCAAAAACACTTTGCGTATTAACGAATAAGTGTGAAAAGTACACCGATTCCGGTTTATTACAGTATCTTTTTGCGGAGCTACGTGAACTGATCTCTCCACTTTCTCTCGCCATGATGGCACTGCTACTCGCCGTGACTGCAAACATGGGGATGAATACCTTAGTTGGCAGCTTTGAATCGACGTTAAAACAGTGGCTGGAACAAAAATTACATGCCGATATCTACGTGAGCCCATCCCAAGGAGACATCGCCAAGGTGGAACACGCTTTAGAGCAGTTCGATAAAGTTGAGACGGTCTATAAGCAATACTATGTCGACGATAATCTGCAAGGCTTGCCGATTTTACTCGGCACCAAAGACAAGGACACCTTAGAGCAAACCATGGTGTTTAAGTCGCAGATTGATGACTTCTGGCCACGCTTTTATCAAGGAGAGTTGGTCGCCATCAGTGAACCGACTGCGATCAAGCTAGGTTTATCAAAGGGCAGCAAACTTAAAATTAATGCGATGCCAAATAAGACGCTGCGAGTCGGGGCCGTTTTCCATGATTATGGCTCACCCAATGGAGAGATCTTGCTAGCACCAAAATTATGGAGAGAAAGCGGGTTTACCGATCTACCGACGAGCCTCGGCATTAAAGTCTCTGGAGATCCGCAAATCGTCTACAACCAACTGCGCGAGCAACTGAATCTTCACCCAAGTCAGCTCTATGATCAAGCGCAAATCAAATCCATCGCGTTGGATATTTTCTCGCAAACTTTCGCCATTACTCGCGCACTCAACGGCGTGACTTTGATGGTCGCCGTGATTGGCTTGTTCAGTGCTTGCTTTATGTTACTCGACGCGCGCAAAGCCGCCATTGCAAGGCTGTATGCCCTTGGTGTTAATCGCCGTAAATTAATGACCATGGCAATCGGACAAATTGTCGCTCTGGTTACTTTTACTCTGGTTATTGCCCTGCCCCTTGGTGCCATGGTCGGCTATGTACTCACGGATATCGTCACCTTGCGCGCTTTTGGTTGGAGCTTAAATTACCTGTGGAATTGGGGGGATGCCCTTAACATTGCGGCAATTACCATCTTGGTGGCGGTAGTTGCAACCTTGACCCCGCTGTGGCGACTGGTCAATAAACCGGCCATTTCCAGTTTGCAAAGCGAGGTGTTGTGATGGTTCGATTAGCGAGCAAACATACTCTAATCATTAGCAGTTTATTGCTATTTGGCTGTGAAGATCCCCAACAAAAAAATATGGGCACACCAAGTATGGGAATGCTGCTTGGCGATGGAGACACAAACAGCGAGAGTAATCAATTCAAACCCGTCGTTGAGGGTGTTGAGCTCACCTTCCCAACCGACCATCAAGCGCACCCGAGTTTTCGTCACGAATGGTGGTATTTAACCGCCAATTTAACCAATGAAGACGGCAACCCACTCGGCATTCAATGGACCCAATTTCGCTTTGCTACTGCGCCACCAACTGGCGAGGGTGAAGAGAAGAAAAGCGCATGGCAAACTAAGCAAATTTACATGGCACACAGCGCGGTGACGACGGTTAATAAACACTACGCCGACGAAAAATGGTCTCGTGGTCAGGGCTCTCTAGCCGGCGTAGACACTTCACCGCTTCGGGTTTATCTCGATGATTGGCAATGGCGATCAACAACCGATGAGCTCTTCCCTGCCAATCTGAATGCCCGCTCTAAGCAGTTTAGTTATTCACTCACTCTTACCAGTAACGCACCTTATCAAAAACAAGGCAAGCAAGGATACAGCACCAAAAGTGCCGATGGGCAGGTGGCTTCGTATTACTATAGCCAACCTTTTATAGAGGTAACTGGCGAAGTCACTATCGATGGCAAAGCCCATCAGGTATCGGGCAAAGGATGGATAGACAGAGAGTGGAGCTCACAATTCTTGCTCGACTCACAACAGGGCTGGGATTGGTTTGCCTTGAGGCTAAATAATGAAACCAGTTTAGTGGTTTTTCAATTGCGTGACTCCAAAACTGGAGAGCCCAGCTATTCCAACGCAAAACTGATGCAGCAAGATGGTTCTGGCATTGCTATTGCTCAAAAAGACATCCGCCTAAACACACTCAAAACAACAGAAATACAAGGACGCAGCTATCCAACCGAGTGGCAAGTTTCGATTCCAAATCAAAAAATTGAGATTACCGTTACTGCACTCAACCCAAACGCCGAAATGCCGCTGTCAATACCTTATTGGGAAGGGCCAGTACACATTGAAGGCTCGCATCATGGTCGTGGCTATATGGAGCTCACAGGTTATTAAATAGATGAAGACAATAATTCGTGCCTACAGATACACTCGGTAGGCACGAACAAGTCATTTGCCTACACTAATCGAAAGTAAAGTTACCGACCACACTAAAATGATCCGACAGGTGCCATTGCCCCCACTGATCCTTATTGATTCGCTGTTTCAACTTCACCGTGTTGGTGTTCTTTGAAGCCCTGCGGTGCTCCAAACTCACAAAAACATAGTCAAGGAACTCAGACTTTTCACCTCCAGAATACTTAGCTAAGGCATAAGGGTTGATCTTCGGCTCAAAAGTGGCTTCGGTATAGCCCATATAAGCCGGAGGGTCGACCTCAAGCGTTGCCAACATCAGCAAATACTCTGAAAAGTCACTGTTTTTATCGATGTTGAAGTCACCGGCATAGATCACAGCTTCGTCATCAGGAATCTGCTTGGTTAGCATAAAGGTTCGTAATAGACCGAGCTGTAAGCGACGAAGCCTTTTCGCCTCTCGGGTATCAAACGATGCAAGGTGGGTATTAAAGATGTGGTATATCTCGCCATTTTTATCTATCTTGGTGTAAACAATTCCTTTATCAGCATAGCAATCTGTTCCTGCGCAATGATCAAAAACCAAAGCATCCGATTCTAGAATTGGGTAGCGGCTTAAGGTCACTACACCACCGTCATAAATTGCGTGACTGTCTCCCCCCACCACCTCAGTTCGGTAAGGGTATTCAGCACTCAAAGCGTCGAACATTGGCTCTCGATGTCTCGAAAACACTTCTTGCAACGCCAGCACATCGTAACCAGACAAGCTGTGCTCCATCATAGATGCACGAGTAAAAATGTTTGAAGATACGGAAGGAATCATCCAAATGTTATACGTCGCAACTTGCAAAGCATTATCTCGGCTCTCCACCTCTGCAATATCATGCTCAGCAATGACAAACTCAACATCATCAGGCCCGGCGACATAAAGCGCCTTAACACCAAACTCTGCATGACGCCCGTTATCGCGTTTCATCTCTGTCACATATGGTTCGTAATCGCGTTTCAATATGAAGTTTTTAAATCCATAATATAACTTCGTGCCCGCACCATGCCCTCTAAGACGAACCTGTGCTGCTGGCGTTCCCTGTTCTTCTACCCAACCTCCTCCTTCTTCACTCTGACGTTCGACATGTATGTAGTAGTCGTAGGTGGCACCATTTTCGATACCGTAGTACCGATTGAATTCCGCAACTTTAACACGCTCAAACGGCATAATTATGACTGGCTCAGAGGGCGCAGTATATTGGTTGCCATTTTCAACAGGGGCCGTTGTATCGACAACGAATTTGATGCGTATTGCTTCATTTGTTCGATTTATGTAATAAGCGGAAGTGGCCAGTGCTTGAAAGGTCATGACCCAAAATAAGATGGCGATAGTCAATGCTCTCATCATTAATATTCCTTACTAGTTGTTATACGTGGACTTTCAATTTCAACCTAAGCCCTATATGCAACAACGAGCAAACCAGAGAGAACAAAAATGTGCGGTGTAACTTAATTGTGACTCAATTGTTAAATTTATGTGATATTTTTTCAGAATGTGACTATTTATAACTCACTCAAAGCAGTTTTCTTGTTAAATTCAAAAGCCTCCAACGCTCAGCACAGGCTCATACCCCCTCAATAGCTATCATCAACAAACCCGACAGTGGTAAACTCGGTTTGTTACACACTGTGATTAAAAGGAAATGCGATGAACCCGATTATTGCGCTACTGAAAGAGAACAATATCAGCGATGAACAAATCAACGAGATATTTCAAACTCTGACGCAAAACCCACTAGCGGCAATGGCAACAATCAGCCAACTAGGTTTGCCACAAGACAAGCTACAAATGTTGATGGCGCAAGTCATGCAAAACCCTGCGCTAATCAAAGAAGCAGTCGATGAGTTAGGACTGGACTTCTCAAAGGTTGAAGAAGCAAAAGAGAAGCTTCAAAACCAAGTTGACTGAGTCGTAGTCATTCATGCTGAATATGGACAAGGCCGTTAACCCAAATACTCGGGTTAACGGCCTTTTTGTAATTGTGCTATTTATTCTCTAGTTCAACGGGCATTTCCAACACCGTTTACCTTTTAATATAATGACTTCACACACCAATAAAGTCTTCAATATTTTCGTGATCTTACTTCGTGTTTGATCATTCGCATTTATTCACTCAACTGAGTTGGGATTCATTTCACAGATTATTCATAAACCAGACTTAGACTGGCCCAATACATCGACTTAGTTCGAGCTATGACAGTTCGAGCGATAACAATAAGCACTATAAAAACTAATTTATACCGTACCTCTAGGATACCCCATGAAGAAGAACTTACTTGCTATTACTCTTGGTAGCGTGATTGCGCTGACGGCTGCCCCATACTCTATCGCAGCTAATGATGCTGCTGTCCAACCTTCCACCGATTACTCACAGATCGTCACCAAACGCCAGGTTGTCGACCAACTGCTCGATGACGCTGTAAAGGCATTTAAGTCGCCAGCGCGTATTTCACATGCTGGTTTTACCGCCAAAATGCCAAGTAACATGGAGATGGTTACCGACCGCTTGCTTGAAGCATACCAGCTTGAACCGTACCGTACTGACCTACTGATTTCTGCAGCTAATGCGCAGATCTACAACAAAAATGCACACCGCGCGATTGAACTGTTTGAACAAGCACTTTCCGTTGCACCAGATGATGTGGATTTACACGCTTACCTAGCAGTATGGCAACGCTTCGAAGGCAATCAATCGGAATCAGCGAAACACATGGCAATGCTCACTAAGCTTAATGCCGGTAAAGCAGCAGACATCCAGCGCATCTTTGACACCGTCGACCGCGTTGTCGCAACGCCACTGAAAGAAAAAGCCGATAAAGGCAAGCTGGATAACAAAGGCGCGATCATCACTCTCGGTTACGCACTTAACCCAGATGGTTCGATGCATCCAATCTTGATTGAGCGTTTGGAAACCACGCTAGCAATGGCGCAAGCGAACCCAGATGCGTTAATCGTATTGACGGGTGGCGTGCCAAAAAACCACAAAACTGAAGGCAAATTAATGGCAGATTGGCTGATTGAAAAAGGCATCAGCAAAGATCGCATCATCGAAGAAAACTACGCCACCAGCACAGTAGGTAACGCCCTATTCAGTAGCTACGCATTGGCACGTCATAATATCAAGCACGCGACCATTATTAGCTCAGCGAGTCACGTACGCCGTGGACAAACACTATTTGAGGTCGCAAGCTGGCAAACTGGTCCACAAGGCATCACTTTCGACACCGTAAGCTACCCAGACAAACCGCTGAAAGACTTAGCCAAAGCCAGCGATGGCGAACTGCTCGGTATTTACCGCGATGCGCTGCGAACTTATGGCATGTGGAGCTACCGCTCTTACCCACTAGAGTCACGTTAATTCACTAAGCCAGAAAGCCAAAGAGGCCGCTTTGATGCGGTCTCTTATCGAATTATTTGAGCATGACGCATGCGTCTTTTGTTTTGATTGCCACTCAGAATCACTGACACAAGGCCGTACTTAGCCAGAAAACAGCCTTCAGATCATTACCGATTTCTCTATTGCCACTTCGCATTCATCTTCAATAAAACCTATCAAAGCAAATTCACTTACATCGGACATGCCTATCACGTGAAATAGGAAATAGCTATCAATAGGATAGTTACAAGCGATTTTCCTTAAACACACTCCGATGAGAATATACTTTCCGAAAGCAACAACAGCTCAGCTTAAAACATTCAAAGGAAAGTAAATTATGATTAATACTCAAATCAAACCATTTGCAGCTACCGCGTACAAAAACGGCGAATTTGTTGAAGTAACTGAACAAGACGTTCTAGGTAAATGGGCAGTATTCTTCTTCTACCCAGCAGACTTTACGTTTGTCTGTCCAACAGAACTGGGCGACCTAGCAGACCACTATGAAGAGCTACAAAAACGTGGCGTAGAAGTTTACTCAGTATCAACTGACACACACTTCACTCACAAAGCATGGCACGACAGCTCAGACACAATCGGTAAAATTCAGTACTACATGCTTGGCGACCAAACAGGCAACATCACAAACAACTTCGGTGTGATGCGTGAGGGCCAAGGTCTTGCAGACCGCGCAACCTTCCTAATCGACCCAGAAGGTACTATCCAAACAATGGAAATCACTGCTGAAGGTATCGGTCGTGACGCAGAAGACCTACTACGCAAAGTGAAAGCAGCTCAGTACGTGGCAGCGCACCCAGGCGAAGTTTGCCCAGCGAAATGGAAAGAAGGTGAAGAAACACTAGCGCCATCACTAGACCTAGTTGGCAAAATCTAAGTCATTGAAATTTAGTTCTAATCAGTCCCCGATTTCCTTCTCTGATTAGAACTGAATGAGAGAGCACTTCAGGTTAGATACCTTGACGACCTTCTGCCTGATTTGCTCTCTCCCCCTCAGGTTTTATCTACAGTAACCATTTAATTAAGGTAGTAACAACTATGTTAGACCAAGCGATCCAACAACAACTCAAACAATATCTGGCTAATGTAAAAGAAGACGTTCGTTTAGTGGTTAGTCTAGATGAAAGCAAAGCATCGAATGACATTTTGTCTCTAGCGAACCAAATCGCAGAGATGAGCGACCTAATCACCGTTGAACGTGACGATAACGCAAGCGCACGTAAACCAGTGATGGCGGTAACTAACCCAGCAAAAGGCACAGCACTGCGCTTTGCAGGCTTGCCAATGGGTCACGAATTTACCTCTCTAGTATTGGCGCTGCTTCACTCTGGCGGTCACCCAATCAAACTAGAAGCTGAAGTGATTGAGCAAATCGCAGCACTAGACAAAGATCTAGACGTAGAAATCTTCATTTCACTGTCGTGTCAAAACTGTCCGGACGTGGTTCAAGCGTTCAACATGATGGCGGCGATCAACCCGAGAGTAAAAGCAACCATGATCGATGGTGGCTTGTTCCAAGATGAAGTGAAACAACGCGACATCATGGCCGTACCAAGCGTATTCGTGAACGGTGAGCTATTCGGTCAAGGCCGTATGTCTCTGACTGAAATCCTAAACAAAGTGGATGACAGTGCGAGCGAAAAAGCGGCGAAAGCACTGAGTGAAAAAGACCCATACGACGTACTGGTTGTCGGTGGTGGTCCTGGTGGTAGCGCAGCTGCTCTATACGCCGCCCGTAAAGGTATTCGCACTGGCGTTGTTGCTAAACGCTTTGGTGGTCAGGTGATGGACACTATGGCAATTGAGAACTTCATTTCGGTAAAACGCACTGAGGGTCCAAAATTGGCCACTGACCTAGCAGAACACCTAAAAGAATACGACGTAGATGTTGTGACTGAGCAACAAGCTGAGAAGCTAATGGGCGCAGCACACACAGAAGACGGTTTGATTCACATCCAACTTGAAAGCGGCGCAACGCTAAAGAGTAAGAGTGTCATCCTAAGCCCTGGTGCACGCTGGCGTGAAATGAACGTTCCGGGTGAGCAAGAGTACCGAAACAAAGGCGTCGCGTACTGCCCGCACTGTGACGGTCCACTGTTCAAAGGCAAGAAAACCGCGGTTATCGGTGGTGGTAACTCAGGCATCGAAGCGGCTATCGACCTTGCTGGTATCGTGGAACACGTAACGGTTCTTGAATTCGCAAACGTACTGCGTGCAGACCAAGTGCTTATCGACAAAGCGAACTCGCTACCAAACGTAGACATCATCACAATGGCGCAAACCACAGAAGTCGTGGGCGATGGTACTCGCGTAACCAGCTTGAAGTACAAAGACCGCAACACAGATGAAATCAAAGAGATCGAACTGTCAGGTATCTTTGTTCAAATCGGTCTAGTACCAAACACAGAATGGCTAAAAGATTCAGAAGTCGCCCGATCTGAGCGCGGCGAGATTGAGGTCGGTAGCCGTGGCGATACTAGCCTAGAAGGAGTGTTCGCAGCCGGTGACGCCACAACCGTTCCTTACAAACAGATCATCATTGCGATGGGTGAAGGTGCAAAAGCAAGTTTAGGCGCATTTGACTACCTAATCCGTAAGCAAGGTTAATCTCCACCCTCTTTAACACAAAGCCTTTGCCAGCAGGTATAAACTGCTGGCTTTTTTGGTTTTTGGGGACGATAAAGTGATCAAAGTACCTTTACTGCATCTACATCTACTTTTGTTCCAGAGATGCTCTTATCTATCTCGCCCATGATTTGAACGTTAGTGGTTGGCGTTGCTGATTGTCCAAACCACTTATCATGATCAATTTCCACCGTAATTTCACCTGTCGAATCTGAAAATAGGTACATTTCACCGCCAAGTGAGGCTTTAATATTACCTGTCAAAGTAACAGGCATATCGTCACTGAACATTCCAGAATCAAGTACTTGCTTTACGGAAGTTATGCCTTGGGTTGGTCCAGAAAATCCAGACTGAGCCGCTGCACTATTACCAGTGAAACCTTGTGCAAAAACACTGCTAGAAGCAACAAGGGCGAACGTAGTGATTAAAAGTTTTGTTTTCATTATTAATTCTCTATTTATATTAACGGAACGTACATTAGTTTTGCCGAGGTGGACACCAACCCCATTTAACCTATCTCTTTACCAAACTCGAAGGTCTCGACACATCGAGTTAGACAAAGAACAACTTGCTTTGTCATTACTGGTATTTCAGTTCAGACCATCAGCATGACAGCACACTTGAAGCAGATTATTAATCGCATGATGTGAAGCATTCGTGAAATGCAAAAGTGATTAAAGAACCTTAATTGCATCTACATCTACTTTGGTTCCAGAGATGTCTTTATCTATCTCACCCATGATTTGAACGTTAGTGGTTGGCGTTGCTGATTGCCCCCACCATTTATCATGATCAATTTCCACCGTGATTTGGCCTGTCGAGTCTGAAAATAGGTACATTTCACCACCCAGTGAGGCTTGAATGTGACCAGTCAGTGTAACAGGCATATCGTCACTGAACATTCCAGCATCAAGCACCTGCTTAACCGAAGAAATGCCTTGGGTTGGTCCTGAAAAGCCAGACTGAACCTGAACATTATTGCCTGTGAAACCTTGCGCAAAAGCACTGCTAGAAGCAACAAGGGCGAAAGTAGTGATTAAAAGTTTTGTTTTCATTATTGAGTCTCTGTTGTATCAATGACGCGAATATTAGTGCTGTAACTGTGAACGGAAACTGAATAATTTATTTATTTTTCTACTTTGTGTTTTCAGCTTTTTGAGATGGCGCGTGTTGATTGCATGACTGATAAACGCTGATAATGTGACGAAACAACGGGTTGGGAGAGCCAATATACTTAATCAAACGTACAACACTGTTTTTCATTCCCTGTGTTTTTTCATAAGTCGTTACACAACTGGAACTTTAAGACTTTACATCTTGCGCAAGGAGTAGAACACTGCACCCAATGTAAAATTAAGCGACATAGTAGAGTCAGTAGATTTATGAGTAACACCACAGTTAAAAAGTCGAATCCATTATTCGAGATCCTGTTTAACGTTATTATCCCTTCGTTCATCCTAATGAAATTTAGTGGAGAAGAGCATTTAGGTACAGTAATGGCGCTGGTTGTCGCCTTAATGTTCCCTTTGGTTTACGGCGGCATGGACCTTATCCGTAACAAGAAATTCAACTTTATATCTGCACTTGGCTTTATTAGCGTGCTGTTGACTGGCGGCATCGGATTGTTGGAGTTAGATACACGTTGGTTGGCGCTAAAAGAAGCGTTGATTCCAGGTTTGATTGGTATCACGGTATTGGGATCCACTTTTACCCGTTACCCACTTATGCAGAAAATAATATTGAACGACTCGGTTATTAACCTAGCACTGATCAAGGAGCGCTTAGAGCAAAATGGCAAAACTCGAGCGTTCGAACGCTGCTTGATGTCTTCTAACTACCTTTTTGCAAGTACCTTCGCTTTCTCATCTGCGATGAACTACTTCCTAGCGACTTGGATTGTGACTAGCCCAGCAGGCACAGCGGCTTTCAATGAAGAGCTCGGTAAACTAACACTATACAGCTACCCAATGATCGCTATCCCAAGCATGTTGATGATGTTTGGTATTTTCTATTACATCTGGCGCCAAGCTCGCGCAATGACATCATTAGAGACTGAGCAAATTTTTCACACTAAGTAACCCTTGTTCAATAATTTGAGATAGAAAGAACTCCGATTGTTAATGGTCAATAATTGTTAATGGCCAACAATCGGGGTTTATATTTTCGTTCTAATATCACCCAAAAGTTGACGGCTGGGCAAGGATCAAATTTTAAAATCTACAGTCCAATATAGCTCATCTTTTATCGCCTCATCTTCCTGTGTACTGCCACTCAAAAGCCTATACCCCAACTCTGTAGAGACATTCTTAGAAAAGCGATAGTTCAAGCCAGCCTGTCCGCCAATAACATAAAAGTCATTATTTCCGGAAATATCGGCATCTTGTGTTTTATAGCCCAAACTTACACCAGCAAAAGGATTCCATCTTCTTCTTGAATCTAATGTAAACATATAGTCGTAGGAACCAAGGTACTTATTTAACTGACTCTCGCGTGAGTAGGTGTAAGTTCCTAGAAATCTGTGAGTATCACGACTCATCACTCCGGCTCTCAATACATAAGTCTCTGAGCTAGAACCAATAATATGGTTATTATCCGCACTTAGGCCAGCACCAGCAATGAAATTAACACTTTTAGCATTAGAAAAAAAAGGAAGAATTAAAAGAGGCAATATTTTCTTATTCATAAACACCACAATAAAACAATGTTCGATTAATTGTAAATCCTAATTTCAACACACACAAAAATCAAAAATAGAGGTGTAACAATAAGTAAGGTTAAATTTTACATTCCATTCTCATGATTGATAAACTTAGAAAGTTACTATCAAAACAAACACAACTTATCATATTGATTTGCAAAAATTTTAAATAAAAAAACAAGATATAACGTGTAATTATGTTTTGCGCTAGATGTATAGCAATTTAAATAAAGGTGGAAGAATAATTAGAAATTACTGGTTATTTTGCTAGTAAGCCCCCTAAAAAATTCATATGAAAAATGTGATAGCCTAACGCAAATATATATATTCAAGCGTGTTTTAAATTCTGAACTCGATTAACATGGTTTTTAAACATTTCATTACATCTATAAAACATATGTTTGGACTAACACGAATCAAATCAGAGAATGTGGCGCTCAAACAAGAGCTTGCTGAACTCAAGCAGAAATACAAAGCTGATATTGCCGCACTCGATAAGTTACACCAAGATGCACAGCAGCTTATTCGCACTGCACAGCAAAAACACCATAATAGCAGCGGGCTTATGTCAAGCAGCTTGAGAGGTGGAGACATGCTTCAAAGCATTCGAACAGAGATGGTTGAAAGTGCACAGTCTATGGCGCATGAAAACCAGGAACTGCAACAACTTGAAAAGATGTTTAAGCAAACACATCAAGCACTCGCACGTCTCGAAAACCGAACGATAAAGATCAGCGCTCAAACCTCCCAAAGTTCTGATGCGGTAAAAATATTAGATCAAACTGCTACTGGTATTTCTCACCTTGTCACTAGTATTCAAGAGATTTCTGACCAAACTAACTTGCTGGCATTGAATGCTGCGATTGAAGCCGCACGTGCTGGTGAGGCAGGACGTGGATTTGCGGTAGTGGCTGACGAGGTAAGAAACCTTGCAGGTAAAGCCAGTGAGGCGAGCGAACAAATTGATTCATTGGTGAATCAAGTGCTGATCCAAGTGAATACGATCAAATCCTCGATTGATGAAAACCAAACCAGTGCAGAGGAAGTCGCCGAGTCTTCTGCGCAAATTGGCTCTATTGTAAACGAAGTGGTAGTGAAATCGGAACACATGCAGCAGGTAATCAATATGACATCCACGCGCGCTTTCTTGGACACAGTAAAAATGGATCATGCCGTCTGGAAGAACAATATCTATCGTTTACTGCAAAGCGAAGCATTTAGTGAAACCGTCAACAGTCATTCAGAGTGCCGTTTAGGTCAATGGTACTACCGTGGCGATGGTAGGGCTTACAGCCACCTAAAAAGCTATACGCTACTAGAAGAGCCACACAAAACCGTACACAACAGCGGACGTGAAGCGATGAACCACGCCAAAGTGGGCAATATGGCAGCCATGTTGACAGCCATCAACGCTATGGAAGACGCCAGCGAACGAGTAGTGGTGCAAATCGATCGCTTAATGGATGAGATAATTTCGAGTTAGAGCCACTTTGAGAACCAACATAAAATGAATCTTCGTAAATAAACAGTACGAGATCATTTTTAAAATATGAAGGCCCAATAAAGCTAGTTATTTATAGGGCCTTAGCTTTAACTGCTAGTTACATTTAATAACAGCTCACTGGATTTACATAGCATTGGTAATAAACAATACCATCACTGTCATCACTACTTTTCTCGGCGACACTTGGCAAAGGCAGTAGCGGCGCGGAAAGCGTGTTATTGTTAAAAATCGATTGAGCAGTGCTGGCTGAACTAGCGAATAAAAGAAAAGCAAGACTGACGACGTAAAATAACTTCATTTAATTACCATTTTGTTTTTAAAGTATCTTATTTAGCGGCAGAGACTAAATGACAAACACCCCAAAGTCAACTAGTTGAATAACAAGAGACATATCAATGCTTACCGCTGATATGCCCTCATTCTGTTGCAGTAAAAATATAACTATTAGTCAGAAGTAATACTATTCCCAGATTTTACACCCAACAGGTATTCAATTAGTTTTTGCTTTTGATAGAAAGAAATTATTTTCTCTCTATCATTTTCATTTCTATCTAAACTCAGTTTATTAACAATACTCTTGTCTTTATAAGTTAAGTATCCAGCTTCAGCATCAATGAGATGCAATGCTTCTTGCAAAGTAAAACCCTGTGATTCCAATAATTTAACAGTAGCACTTCGTATCGAAAAATAAGATGGAGTATGCATTATTTATTCTCTTTAACTACAATAATCTTCTACTTGAGTAATATTTAGTATTTCAACAATAGACTTTACGTTAAACTTCCTCAGAATCCGACATTTGTAAGTGCTAATTGTTTTCTCACTAAGCGACAGTAAACTCGCAATTTCCTGGTTACAGTGTCCTTTGACAAGATAGTCAAATACCATTTTCTCCCTAATTGAAAGTAGTGGTCGATCATTTGTTACGTCTTTTTTAAATACGGAGTATCCTTTACTTGCTGTAATCAAAGCATCAACAATAACACGACTATCTTCCCTCTTACTAAGACAGCCACGAGCGCCTTCTTTAGCCACCAACGCTGAGTAATTGCTAATTTCTTGTGCTGTTAAAAATATAATAACCCCATCAAAACCTCTATTTATAATAGTACGAGTAATTTGAATAGCATTACAATCTAAAAGAAAGATATCCATGATAATAATATCAATTGACTTTTCTTTTAAAGTATTAAAAACTTCTGTTTGTTTATCAGCATGAAATATTCCATCAACATTCATACGTTGACGAATGATCAAATCAAGCCCTTCTCGAAACACTGGCTGTGTATCTGCAATTAAGATATTTAAATGTTTTTTCATGTATAGAGCCTCTTTAAAGAACGACCCCATCCTTGAGATTATGCGTTTAATATTATAACAACCTGACGCACATCACATTATAACTTATCATTATGAACTAAAAGTAAAATGACACTTTCAAAATTCGAAAATGACTGATAGACAATAAAAATAATCTTTAGATACTTAGTTCAACTAAGTTTTGGCTTGAAAAAGAGACCAGACATGAGCTGATGCTTTTGATGGCAGTACTCAATAAGAAGAAAAAGTAATACATTAAATTGAGTTTTAAAAAGCGAATCGAAGTGCAATTTAAGGTTTTATACTCTGCATGGCTCTCATTCCAAAATCTCCTACCAGAATATAGCCATTAAGATATTGCAAAGTTCATCTCGTTTACCTAGAGGTCATCTTGAGCCTTGCTGTTTCAGCTTACCTTGAAACTGTTTAAGGCTCTTCTTTGCATTGGATCGGCGATTGGCTTTTTTATCACGTGGGGTGCGTTTACTATCGCCGACCGATGGTTTGTCCGTCACAGGAAAACCTTCCAGTTCTCTCACAGTTAAATCACGTCGAGTAAGATTACGAATTGCCGCAAGTGCTTCCGCTTCACCATGGCAGACCAGTGACATTGCTGTACCTTGCTGGCCTGCTCGAGCAGTGCGCCCTACTCTGTGAATATAGTTTTCTGCATGCATCGGTAACTCAAAGTTAATCACCACTGGCAGTTGTTCAATATGAATACCGCGCGCCAATAGATCGGTGGCGATTAACACCTGTGTTTGCCCAGATTTAAACTGCGCCAGCGCTTCTTCACGCTCTACTTGGCTCTTATTACCGTGCAGCGCATTGGTTGTGATACCCGTTTTATTCAGCTTCTTCGCTAAACCATCTGCGTTCTCTTTCGCGCTCACAAATACTAATGCCTGTGTCCATGAATTTTGCTTAATAAGCTCAATCAACGCCTTTGTTTTGCTGCCTTTGTTGACGAGATACAGCGTCTCAGCAATATCTTGATTGGTGCTGTTTTCTTGGTGCACAGCCACCTGTTTTGGTGCGTTCATGAGCTGCTTAGCTTTGCACTTCAACTGTTCAGAAAACGTAGCTGAGAACATGGCTGTTTGACGCTGGTTTGAAGTTTGCCCTGCGACGTTTTGCACGTCTGGCCAAAAACCCATATCAAGTAAGCGGTCGGCTTCATCTAATACCAGATAATCGATGCTGCTCAAATCCAAACCGTTATCAGCAAAGTCGACAAGGCGACCTGTTGTCGCAACAATAATATGAGGATTTGTAGCAAGCGCTTGCTGTTGTTGAGCTTTATCAACGCCGCCACACAAACAAACCGCGTTAAGACCAAGAAGTTGACCAACTTGATTGATTGCTTGGCTGACCTGAGTCGCCAGTTCGCGCGTTGGTACCAGAATTAGCGCTTTTTGCTCTGGATTGACACTAAGCTTTTCCAACAAAGGTAAGCCATAAGCAAAGGTTTTGCCGCTGCCCGTATTCGCTAATGCCAATACATCTTTGCCATTAAGTAACTCAGGAATGGCCAACGCTTGAATATCCGTTGGTTCCTTGACATCTTTTGGCAGGGCGTAAATCAGCTCAGAACTCAGGGAGAGAGTAGAAAATGGCATTCAGTTAACCTTGTACTTTTGGTTTGAGGAGGTAATAAAAAAACAAGTGCGGGAAACGCAGACGTGGACTTTACCACAGTCTTCCCACTGAACTAAATTTTCACCAAACCATATTTTCGCTACGCCCGCTTATTTGAGTATTGATATCATTCGACCAATGAAAAACAAAGCACATTCTATTTTCCAACCATCGTAAACAAGGCTACCACGTGAGTTAAAAATTTGTTATCAGCAAGAATTTGCCAACAAATACAGTTCGAAAAATAAACTCATATTGTTTGATTTTTATGCAACGCTCTTAGATTGCCTCATGGTTTATAACAAAACTAAAACCTATAGTTATAAAATAAAACACAACCCTAACATTCAATTAACTTACACGATCATCCTGCCATCGTGAATAATTAAGATTAACGGAGCTCGTCCAAAACACATGGTTCGTAGCGATAAAAACGAATATACAGGATCCACCAAGATTTTATTTGTGATATTGCTTCGAAATGTTATAGAAAAATTAGAAGGGTGAAAAAGCGAAGTTCAAAAGAAAAAAAAGAACTTAGTATTAAGGCTTTTCTTTCAAAATCATATGCCTAACTTCAAGTCTAGTATATGCAAACTATTTCTCAAAATGGAAATAAAGCAAAAACCAGCAAAACTTATCGAACTGTACATAAAACCTTCTCACCACAGTCACATTCTAGGGTCTAAAATGATCCCTGAACTCGTGTCTAAGGACGAAATTTTCAATCGCTATTGTGGGAGGGTGTCATGGAAAAATATTGTCCAATGTGTCGAACCGAGATGATTGATCGCTGTAATTATTTTATCTGCCCAAGAAACAACATCGGCGAATGTGTTTATGATGGTTACGAGGACCACCACAGTCACTACTATTATGATAACCGAGAACATATTCAAGAAAGAGAATTGGTCACTTCAGACTAAAAGCCTCATAAAAACGATGTAAGAAAATGCCACTTTAAGTCGAGTGGCATTTTTCATTTGGGAGCTCCGCTGATATTGTCGTTATGGTGGAGCCAATAGTGATATACCCAAGTGACTTCAAGATGCAGGATTCGAGCGTTGTCTTTAGCGCCTGATCTTTCAACTCAATTATCTCATAGAGCTTCTGGGAGGAATACCTCACCTAACATGCAACGTACAGAGCCACCACCAATAGATTCGATGGTAGAAACGTTGAATGGCAGTAATTTACCGTGTGTCGCTAGTTGATTTCTCTGTGCTGGAGAGAATGCATGATAAGCCGATTGAGACATGGCAATCACCTTGTCACCACTCACCGTTTCCAATTGGAGAATATTGCCGCAGAACTGATTCATCTGCGCAAGAGAAATGGAAATAATCTGTTTGTCTTTCGCTAATGATTTAAGCACAAAACGACGCTCAAAATCGGGAATCACTTCATCACAGATCACGCAAAATTGCTCACCGACCGCCATCATAACGTTGGTGTGATAAATTGGTGCGCCGGAAGGCAAACGGGTTTGAAAAGAAATAACGCGCTCATAACCAATACGTTTAACGTAATCCTCTAATACTAAGCGGTCACAACGTTGCGAGAGCGCAGCGTATACTGTTTTATTGAAATGGTCGAACACCATCACGCCTGTACTTTCTAGATAGGCTTCCTCATCAAGATATTCGGTCAGTGAGTCTTGTTGGTTCACTTCACGGCCCGCTTGTGTCAGTGTGGCAACCAGCTCATCAGGGCGAACCTCACGCTGACGATTTTTACATGCCATTGGGAACGTGTACAGAGTGCCTTCTGGGGTAGTGCTAAACCAGTTATTTGGGAATACGGCATCCGGCGTTGCGATGTCGGATTGGGGGTAATTAAACTCGACGACTTGCACGCCTTCGTTGCGTAAGGTTTCCACCATTACAGCAAATTCAACCATGGTATTGTGTGCCACTTCTTCTTGGGTCAAAGAGACTTGGCGTTGAAACTCGTTGTCTTGCGCGGTTTCTTCATTAAAACGAAACTCTTTCGGCGGCACCATCACAACGCAATTCGCGGTATGACGCAGAGTACTTTGCGTACCCTCTTCTTTTCCATGTGCATTCTTAAGCACTGATCCATGTATTAGCATTCTAAATATTCCTTTTTGCTAGAATGATGAAATTGTAAATTTATTGTTAACGGCAGTTTTGCTGTTCTTAGTAAAATTTACGACGTCCCAAAGAAAAATTTACTGAGAAAAACATTTTTTACCCGATTTTTTATTGTCTATCTGCCTGTTTACTGTTTAAAAACATACCAATGATATACCGGACAACAATGCACCATTGAATTCTTTATAACCAACTAGTTACATTTAAAAAGCGATCGGTTAGACTATTTTTTCAGCTCTCGTGCATACTAGATGTATACACACAAGTGCCTGCTTTTCTACCGAGCAGTGCACAGTATGTCTTATCACCACGCTCAGTATTTTTCCTCGTCCATGGCAGGAAGAATTGATGGATTCCTATTCTGACGTGGCAATATTTTAACTTTAGGATGAGTTATGTTTAAACGGTTTGAAGGCATTACCGAGCCATTCCCCAAATCACAACCTGACCAGCCCCCAACAGGGATTTTTGCGTTCTTACGCCATTACACTCGCGGCTTTGAAAAACCGCTGATGATCATGTCGATCATGTCGATGATTGTGGCAATCGTCGAAGTTTCTCTGTTTGGTGCAATGGGCCAGTTGGTTGATTGGCTTTCCACCAGCAACCCTGAAACCTTTTTGCAAGACAACAAAGCAGACCTTATTTTCTACAGCACCATATTGTTGGTTATCATGCCAATTTTGGTGGTGATTTACTCGCTACTGATTCACCAAACTCTACTGGGTAACTATCCGATGTCGGTACGTTGGCTTGCTCATCGTTACTTACTCAATCAAAGTCTGAATTTTTATCAGGATGATTTTGCTGGTCGCGTAGCGACCAAGGTGATGCAAACCTCTTTAGCTGTGCGAGAAACGGTAATGAAGACAATGGACGTGTTCGTCTATGTCTTGGTCTACTTCACTAGCATCATTGTTATGTTGGCCGCCGCAGACTGGCGCTTGATGATACCAATGTTAGTTTGGTTACTGGCTTACATCGCCATTCAGATCCACTTTGTACCGAAATTGAAAGATATTGCTACCGAGCAAGCCGATGCCCGTTCAACCATGACAGGCCGTATTGTCGATAGCTATACCAACATTCAAACAGTAAAACTATTTTCTCACAGCAAGCGAGAAACCGAGTACGCAGAAGAGGGCATGAAAGGCTTTTTGAATACGGTCTATCGCCAAATGCGCTTGGTGACTGGCTTTGACGTGGCAGTGGAGATCTCCAACTATTTATTGGTATTCTCGATCGCTGCGCTGTCGATTTACCTGTGGCTGGATAGCGCGATCAGTATCGGTGCGATTGCGATAGCTGTCAGCCTGGCTCTGCGTATCAACGGAATGTCGATGTGGATCATGTGGGAAGTCGGTGCCTTGTTCGAAAACTTAGGAACCGTCGTTGATGGCATGAAAACACTATCCAAGCCTATTGATATCAAAGACAAAGCCAACGCAAAAAATCTGCAAGTTCCTCAAGGGGGCATCCACTTCGACAACGTAAGCTTTCACTATGGTGAAAAAAAGGGCGTAATCAGCAATCTAAACCTCAATATTAAACCGGGTGAAAAAGTGGGCTTAGTTGGGCGCTCTGGTGCGGGTAAATCTACCTTAGTAAACTTACTATTGCGTTTCCACGATGTGGAAGAGGGATGCATCAAGATTGATGGGCAAGAGATATCTGGCGTCACACAAGACTCTCTGCGATCAAAGATTGGCATGGTAACCCAAGATACGTCTCTGCTGCATCGTTCAATCCGTGACAATATCTTGTATGGCAATCCAGATGCAACCGAAGCCGATCTACTCAAAGCAACCAAACAAGCGCACGCTCATGAGTTTATCGAAACCCTAACCGACCCATTCGGCAACGTCTCTTACGACGCGCAAGTCGGCGAGCGCGGCGTAAAACTCTCTGGCGGTCAACGTCAGCGTATCGCGATTTCACGCGTGCTATTGAAAGATGCACCTTTGTTGGTACTTGATGAGGCAACTTCAGCCCTAGATTCGGAGGTGGAGGCAGCCATTCAAGAGAGTTTGAACGAGCTGATGCAAGGTAAAACGGTGATCGCAATTGCACATCGCCTGTCGACCATTGCGCAAATGGATCGCCTGGTCGTGCTTGATAAAGGCAATATCGTCGAACAAGGCACCCATAAAGAGCTTATCGCCAACCATGGTATTTATGCTCAACTTTGGGCGCATCAAACTGGCGGCTTCCTCGGAGAAGAGCTGGAAAACTAATGGTTTTCAAATCCACCAGATTCGCAAGCGTAAACGGCGCATTGGCCGCACTGCCTCCTTACCCGGCAATAAGTTGTCGGGTTTTGTTTGTCCGTGGCCCAATTCCGTCCTTAAGAAATCTTGGTGAGCTTGACCTAGCATCTGCCCATCAGTTGGGTATAAAATCATGCCCACTTATTAACTGATACACAATCGGTCACTATGAACAAAAGTTTGCTGGCTAATGTCCTTGCCATCGCCATGATGGGCGTGGGATATCACATTGAAAATGATTACCTTTGGTACGCGGGGTTATTTGCATTTTCTGGCGCTATCACCAACTGGTTAGCGATTCACATGCTGTTTGAAAAAGTGCCTGGATTATACGGCTCAGGCGTCATTCCAGCACGTTTTGAAGAATTTAAATTGGCCATCAAAAACTTGATGATGGAGCAATTCTTTACTGAAGCAAACATCGACCGTTTTCTAAACAAAGAGATGGCCGGTAGCGTGAACATCAACCTTGAACCTGTGATCGAGAAAGTCGACTTAAATCCCGCCTTTGACTCTCTGGTAGAAGTGATTGAAAGCTCTCAATTCGGTGGCATGCTTGCAATGTTAGGCGGCGCAGAAGCACTACAGCCAATGCGTCAACCATTCTTAGAAAAGATGCAAGAATCCATCATAGAACTGAGCAAAAGCGACAACATCAAAGAAGCCTTGAAAGAGCAAATGGAATCGCCAGCTATGATGGATGAAATAAAACAAAACATTGAAAGCATCATTGATCAGCGACTGAGTGAGCTCACACCGACGTTGGTAAAAGAGATCGTGCAGAAGATGATTAAACAGCATCTTGGCTGGCTCGTTGTTTGGGGTGGTGTATTTGGCGGCATTATCGGTGTATTAACCACGCTCGTAAGCGCATAAACTGCTGACTAAAAATCACAATAGCAAAGGAGCCTGATGGCTCCTTTGCTGTATCTTAGGTCTACGTATTTCCGCTTGAATCAACCCAGTAACTCAGGGTTTACCCCAAATCCCGTTTTATGCTCTTCTATGACCACTTCACTGCGAGTTTGTATTACACCGGGTAGCGTCCCGAGTTTACTCGACATAAATTCCTGGTAAGCCTTCATGTTCTTTACGCGTACTTTGATCATGGTGTCGAAATCACCTGATAACGAATAGCATTCTTCAATTTCAGGCATTAACTCTACCGCTTGGGCAAATTTCTCAAAAATAGAAAAGCTAGTTTGGTCAAGACGAATATGAATAAACACCTGCACATCTAATCCAAGCTTTTCAGCATCAAGCTCTGCATGATAGCCATTTATGTAGCCTTCTTTCTCTAGCCTTTTTACGCGCTCAGAGCAGGGAGATGTGGTCAAGTTCACCTGCTTAGCTAGCTCCACTACTGGAGTTCGACCTCGCAAATGCAACACTCTCAATATCTGTAAATCGATCCTATCTAGTTGACAACTCATTAACCACATTCTCGTAACAACCTGGGAATCATCAGATTAATGGTTACGATTCCATTTGCAAATACTGACATCTACAAGGTGTGAAACCTGCACGATTTTGTCCAGTACCTCGGGGAAAAAGACCGAACGTTCAAAAAACATAACATTCACATGTTCAATGTATAAATAAGAGGAATAATATTCGCAACTTTGGATGTTAGATAAGTTTGTTAACAAAAAAATACAGTGGTGAACTTTGAATAGAAAAATAAGAGCTTTTAAGAAAAGAAGTGAGCCAAATAGTAAGGCGATAATAGGTAAACAAATTAAGGAGAAATCAATGTTAACCCTACAACTCGCGTACAAACCGTTTGGTGTTGGAGCATGGACGTATACAACCGTTTCCCACGAAGTCGCAAAGTCACTGGCGTCAGAATATGCCTCATATGGCTGGCCGGTAATGATCGATGGGTTACCCTTCTCAACAGAAAACGAACAGGCGGCATAAAGACGATTATGTAATTGCTGATTTCTGTCGCGCTGGGTACAAAGCCACTTCGTCGATAGCGCGATGGCGACAGCTGCGAAACATGAAACCATTTAGGCTACCTAGATATCTCCTACCGACCTAACCTGACTTTAGTATTGTGAATCGATGAGGTCATAACACCATGCCAACGCAACCAACGCTCTGCACAGACCGACTTTCTCTCCGTCCATTCAATCAAAGCGACAGTAAACGCGTTGCTTTACTTGCTGGCGAAAAAATCATCGCCGATATGACAGCGAATATCCCGCACCCTTACGAGTTATCGGTAGCAAGCAAATGGATAGGTGGGCATGACAACATGTTCAACGAGCGCAGGGGGGTCGTGTATGCCATTACACTGCGTAGCACGGGAGAGCTGCTTGGTGCGGTGAGCTTACCGAGAATAGAAGATGGCTACGGCACATTAGGATATTGGCTGGGTGTGCCCTACTGGGGAAAGGGCTATGCGTTCGAAGCATCTCAAGCTCTGATTGACTTTGCTCAATATACTTTCGAACTTGTTGGTATTCGAGCGATGCATTTAGTGGAAAACCAGCGTTCAGAATCTGTCATCAAGAAATTAAAAATACCATATATTGGAAACAAGACCCTTATCATGCAAGGGGTAGATCGTGAGGTTTGTCTTTATCAACGAGCTTTTACCTCCGTTGATTAAACGCAAACTGAGATAATAACGAATACAAAAAAGCCAGCAGGGGTGAAGTGAACCCGTAAAGCTGGCTTTTCTCTAAACTTTATTGTGCTCTAACTTAGTCTTGAGCGATTTTCACGCGAATCTTGCTCTCTGCCACACTGGCCAAGTTCAGCGCTTTAAGAGCCGCAGCCGCTTCGGCTTCATCTGGCATGATCACAAAGCCGAAGCCTTTTGATAAACCGGTTTCTTGATCAAGAACCAATGTGCAAAGTTCCACTTTGCCGTGCTCAGAGAATAGTTTGCGCATGTCTTGCTCAGTCGTTTGACGAGCCAAGTTTCTAACTAAAAGTTTCATAATGAACCTAGTGATTTAAATAACCATACGATTCTCTCAGGTTCTTCCCAGCAAACCAAGTGAATAATATTGTGTGGCCAACGAGATTGTTCTAAACACACCTATCCGGATGATTGTTCACCCGAGGAGAACCGATATGGAAACGAAGCGTCTTAAGCTCATTCCCGCCTGTCTAGAGCGTGCAGAAGAGGCCCATCAAGCAGTATTGCGTAGCCACAAGACCCTCGAAGTGTATCTTCCTTGGGTGCCCCATGTACTCACTCTAGAAGCCATGATTGAAGGAACAAAAAAAGCCATCGCAAACTTTGAAAACTTCGAAGAAGAGCTACGTTACTTCATTATAGAAAAAGAGAGCGATCGCTTGATTGGTGCCATTGGATTAATGATTAAAGATCAGGAAGTCCCGGCATTTGAAATTGGTTACTGGCAAGATGATACTGCTGTAGGGAATGGGTATGTCTCTGAGGCCGTAATGAGATTAGAGCGCTACGCGTTTGAAGATCTTGGTGCAAGACGTGTTGCGATTAGCGCAGATTCAACCAATTTAAAAAGCCGCGCTGTCGCAGAGCGATGTGGTTATGAATTTGAAGGTGAACTTAGGCTTGATCGTTTATCTCCCTCAGGAGAAGTGAGTAACACCGTGGTTTATGCGAAAATCCGTAATTAAGCGCAAAAATAAAGCCCGCTATTATTCGCGGGCTTCGTTGTTGCAGAGCTCTACTTCCACTCGGAAGGAATTAGTCTAGCTCAACTAGCTTCTTTTTGTATTCTTTGTGTTGATCAAGGACTTCTTGCGCTGCACCGCCCGTTAACTTGCTCACAATAACAATCGTCACTGTTGAGAAGATAATGCCAGGAACGATCTCGTACACCTCAAACCAACCACCCGTTAGCTGCTTCCAAATAACGATAGTCAAACCACCGACAAGAATACCTGCGAGTGCGCCATTACGGTTCATATTGCTCCAGTAAAGGCTAAGAACAACAGCTGGACCAAAGGCCGCACCAAAACCTGCCCACGCGTAAGACACCAGACTTAAAACCGAGCTGTCTGGTGTCATCGCCAAGAACAGAGCAATAAGAGAGATAACGATAACGCCCACACGGCCAATCATCACCACTTCTTCAGACGTCGCATCAGGTTTAATCACTTGCTTGTAAAAGTCTTCCGCGAGCGCTGATGAAGAAACAAGAAGCTGTGAATCCGCGGTACTCATCACTGCCGCTAAGATTGCGGCTAAAAGGACACCAGCAATCACTGGGTGGAATACAGTATTCACGAGTAGCATGAAGATTTTTTCGCCATCATCCACCTGAGTACCCGGGTGCCCCGTGACCCATACTAGGCCAACAAGACCAACTAGCATTGCTCCAGCCATAGAGAGTGTCGTCCAGCCCACCGCGATATGACGCGCAGTGGTTAGATCTTTGTTTGAACGAGAAGCTTTAAAGCGCGCTAGAATGTGCGGCTGACCGAAGTACCCTAGACCCCATGCCATCAACGAGATAATTGCGATTGCCGATAGTGGTTTACCTTTCACGTCATTCCAAAGCGTTAATAGCTCTGGGTTAATGTTGTGCATGTCTGTCGCGAGCTGACCTAAGCCGCCTTCCATCACAGCGACAGGCACAATCATTAGTGCTGCCGACATTAAAAGACCTTGCACCAAATCCGTCCAGGATACCGCTAGGAAACCACCGAATAATGTATACGAAACCACACATACAGTTCCTACGATAACGGCGATGCTGTAATCCAAACCAAATACGGTTTCAAACAGTTTACCCCCAGCGACCAAGCCTGAGCTGGTGTAGAAAAGGAAGAACAGAAGAATAAAGAACGCAGAGATTGTCTGTATCAATTTTGACTTATCGTTAAAGCGACGTGATAAAAACTCAGGTAACGTTAACGCATCAGTTTGGATACTGTAAGTACGAAGGCGTTTGGCACTGATTAACCAGTTTAGCCATGTACCCAAAAGCAGACCACCTGCTAGCCAGAACGCTTCAACACCTGCTGCATACGCGTAACCAGGAAGACCAAGTAGCAACCAACCACTCATATCTGATGCACCAGCAGACAGTGCCGCTGGCCATGGGCCAAGACTCCGACCACCTAGGAAATAGTCAGACGAATTGGAAGTCCTTTTATACGCATAAACGCCAATGGCAACCATAATTAGTAAGTACGCCACGAAAGTGGTCGTGATAGCAAAGCTATTTTCTATCATTTAATAGTCCTCGTTATAATTATTTCCTGCCTTGCCCTCTTTTCTGTTTTGTCATCTCAGCAATACATCAAAGTAAGAGATACCAACCCGAGTAAGCTCTCAGGCCCTTTTAATTCAGGTTGGTAGCACAAGTCAGGTTAGTGGGAGTCGCCCCCCAACTCGAGTAGAGTCGCGTTACCACCCACTGCTGTAATATTTATCGTTCGAGTACGCTCGGTAATGAAGCGCAACGACAGATGAGGATCATGAGTCAAGCTCGGTGACTCTAAATCCGTTTCAGATACTAAACCGACGATGGCACCGTCACGCTTAGCCAGTTGAAGGTTAAGCGCGTGCTCAACCTGTGAATGCCCAACATAAGCCACGCTCCGTACATCGCTGTCTAACAATGGAGAAGACGCATCGTACGCGACCACTTGGACTAAGTTTGATGGGAAATTGGCTGACGCCGCAGCGTGCTTAACCAATTGAGTAAGATCCATATTGTCACAACAAACCACCACACTGTTGCCTGCAACCAAAGCACAGGTAATCATTGCAAGTGCGCTGTGTATTGCGCTCTCATTGTTCTCCAAGCCGCTTTCACAAATAACCAAAGCAACACCGCGACCTGCCACATACAGCTCGTTAGTTTCGCCTGTAGGCCCCACTAATAGATGAGTTTCTGCCAACAGAGCTGACGCTTGCTGCAAGTGGTAAGACACCACTTTGCCAACCAAGCTATGCTGCTCTGCAATCGCAGACTTAAACGCAAGCAAATGCTCGAATTTATGATCAAAATCGGTCAGATTCCACTGCTCCCACGCAGAAAATGCATCTTTAAAATACGTGATCTGATGAACCATAATACGACTCCTTATGCCTTTTCTGCTTGAACAAAATGTTGTTGAGTGAAGCGGTATAAGTAGTGAGGCCCACCCGCCTTCGGCCCCGTCCCCGACAAACCTTGACCACCAAATGGTTGAACGCCGACGACGGCCCCAACTTGATCGCGGTTTATGTAACAGTTCCCTACTCGAGCGTGTTTTTCAATCCAACGATAAGTGGTTTCATTACGGCTGTGAATCCCCATTGTGAGACCAAAACCGGTTTGATTAATTTGCTCAACCACGTTTGGCAGTTCAGATGCTTTAAAGCGAATAATGTGTAAGACAGGGCCAAATTGCTCTTCTTTCAGAACATCAATACTTGAGATTTCGAACGCACTTGGTGACACAAAATCACCGTACTGACACGCTTCATCTAATCGAAGCTGCGCGACTTTGGTTTGCGTGCTCGTCATATGCTCAAGGTGAGCGATGAGTTTATGTTTGGCATTGATATCGATAACCGGACCCACATCGGTTTTATGCAGGTAAGGGATACCAACATGCAGCTCATTCATTGCACCTTGGATAAGGTTGATGATGCGATCTGCAACGTCCTCTTGAACAAACAACACGCGTAGAGCAGAACAACGTTGACCAGCAGAGGCGAAAGCGGAACGAATCACGTCACGCACGACTTGCTCTGGTAATGCCGTACTATCGACAATCATAGCGTTTTGACCGCCAGTTTCAGCAATAAACGGTACTGGCTTCGCGCTGCGTTCGGCAAGCGTCACGTTGATACGCTGCGCCGTTGCTGTCGAGCCAGTAAATGCCACACCTGCAATAGCGTCATGAGACGTCAGGGCATGGCCAATTTCGCCACCACGGCCAGGCAATAGTTGAATCACACCCGCCGGGAAGCCTGCTTCTAGCATCAACTCAATAGCACGCGCTGCAATTAAGCTGGTCTGCTCGGCTGGCTTAGCCACAACCGTATTGCCTGCAACCAATGCCGCTGTAACTTGGCCAAGGAAAATCGCTAAAGGGAAGTTCCACGGGCTGATACAAACGAATACGCCAAGCCCTTCGCGGCTAGAAATGCGCTTCACACCATCGAAGCCTTCCAACTCAAACGGCTGAAGGTTTTGCGCTTGTTTCGCGTAATAACGACAGAAATCGACCGCCTCACGCACTTCGTCAATGCTGTCATGAATCGTCTTGCCCGCCTCTTGATGGCAGATAGCCACCAGCTCAGCCAAGTTTTCTTCCATCAGATCCGCAAGCTTATCTAGGCATGCCGCTTTTTGTTCAATGGCAATGCCTTTCCATTTTGGGAATGCAGCGTCAGCCGCTTCAATCGCGGCCGAAACCTGATCAATACTTGCGAAAGCGACCTGACCCACTTCGATACGGCGATCATAAGGGGCAGTAATGATCTCTACAGAGTTTTCCTTGATCATGCTTTCGGCATGTGTTTCGCCATTGATGATCGGACCCGCAGTCCACTTCTGGGTTAGGAAGCGTTTAACCTGCGCTTCAAACGGTTTCGCTTCGCTGTCGATATCAAGGTTCACCCCGTATGAATTTTTGCGTTCAGGGAAAACCTCCGTAGGCATTGGAATTTGACCGTTTTGTAACGTCTCAAACGAGCTCAGTACATCAACTGGGTGATGCGTCAGATCAGAAATCGGGCATCGGGCATCGACTAAACGGTGCACAAATGAACTGTTCGCGCCGTTTTCAAGCAAGCGACGAACCAAATAAGGCAATAGATCGGCGTGGCTACCAACTGGCGCGTAAATACGTACAGGTTGACCGTAAGTATCCATTACATGGTTATAAAGCGAATCACCCATACCATGCAGACGTTGGAATTCGTAATCTTTATGCTCAGCCATTACCGCAATCGCCGTCACTGTGTGTGCGTTGTGGCTAGCAAATTGCGGGAAGATATTGCCGCGTGCGCCATCACTCAATAGAAAACGTGCACACGCAAGATAAGCAACGTCAGTCGCTTCTTTGCGGGTGTAAACTGGGTAGTTATCATAGCCTGCTTGCTGTGACCACTTGATTTCGCTGTCCCAGTACGCGCCCTTCACGAGTCGCAGCGGGATAAGGTCGCCCTGCTCTTTCGCTAAGCCGTTCAGCCACACCAACACTGGCAATGCCCGTTTTGAGTAGGCTTGAACCACCAAACCAAACTTACCCCAGCCTTTCATCAGGTCACTGCGGTACAGTTTTTCAAACAGTTTTAGTGATAGCTCAAGACGGTCCGCTTCCTCTGCGTCAATGGTAATGGCAACATCCACCTCGATAGCGCGCTTCAGTAGTTGCGTTAAGGTGTCGTAGAGCTCTGTCATCACGCGTTCTTCATTCGCCACTTCATAACGTGGGTGAAGTGCGGAAAGCTTGATAGAAACAGAAGGCGCAGGGCTAGTGTCACTGCCGTACGTTTCGCGACCCACGGCTTCGATTGCCATTAGATAATCTTTGAAATACTTGCTTGCGTCTGCCGTAGTCAGCGCCGCTTCACCCAACATATCAAATGAGTAAGTGAAACCTTTGTCACGCATTGAGCGACCGTTCTTCTGCGCTTCTTCAATCGTACGCCCACGAACAAACTGGTGACCCATGATCTTCATCGCCTGATACATGGCTTTGCGAATCACAGGTTCTGAGAATTTGTTTACCAGACGATTTACAGCCTGGCCTGCGCTCTGAGATTCTTGCTCACCAAGTCCTATCACTTTTCCGGTAAGCATTAAGCCCCACGTTGAAGCATTAACGAAGACAGAATCAGAACTCTTAAGGTGAGATTTCCAATCGGCAACGCTCAACTTGTCTTTAATTAATGCATCAGCCGTTGCTGAATCAGGAATTCGCATCAACGCTTCTGCAAGACACATTAGTAAGATACCTTCGTGAGTATCTAGGCTGTACTCCAGCAACAGCGCGTCAATCATCTGAATTGACTTCTTATCCGCACGGATGGCTTCAATAAGCTGAGTTGTTTGGGTCTTGATTGCCGATTTTTCTTCCGCTGTCGGCGTTGCTAGTGGCAATAACTGCTCTAGCCATTGAGACTCGTCCACCATGTACAATGGCGAGATCAATGACCACAATCTATCAAGCGGCTGCTGGATAAATTCCGGTGTTAACACGTGTGTTGCAGTGAACATGCGTTTTCCTCAATCTCTATCCTCAAAAACCGCTTCGAGGAACATCAGTGGTGGCAGTGTATTTTGAGCCCGAGAAGAATACTTGTCAAAAACTCCGAGTTTTTTGCTAAAAACTCGCTTTTATAACAAAACATCTACATAGTCACACGTAATTACATAATATATTGTGTTGTAAAAATTCATCTTTGCACGTCATTTACAACAAAGATAGAGAGGTTATAAGCGATTTTTGTTCGAATGAGAAGGGTTTAGATTTTACTTTGTTAGTGATGGGCAAAAAAATCCAAGCTTTCAATGAATTACCCAAAAAAGATTGACTTTACTGACAGAACAAAAACCAAAAAGACACGACTCCCACACATGGTTACCTGTTTGATGGTTACCTGTTTGATGGTTACCTAATTGCTGGCCGCCTAGTTGCCATTGTACAAGTAAAGCTAACCAAGCTGTTTCTTATATTGGGAAGGCGACACTCCTTGTAAACGAGTGAAGGTATGCGTGAAGGTACTTTGGCTCGAGAAACCCGTAAATTCTGCAGTTTGTCCAAGTGTTAATTGACCTTTTTCAATCAAGTCACGCGCCATATCGATACGTTTACCAAGCACATACTGATGTGGCGTAATGCCCATTTGCTCTTTGAATAAACTGTGGAACTGACTCTCACCTAAAAATACACTGCCCGCCAATTGCGCCACACTGATTTTATGGCTCAGATGCTGCTCGATGTAACGGTCAATGACTTCTAAGTCAAAGCGAGACTCTTTCCGTGAGGTTTCAAATGCAGAGATATGACGTTGCATAAGCGCGATCACGGTATCATTGCACGCCCGACTAAGCAGCAAGTCATCAGGATGATTACGCATCTCTTGTACCAGCATATGAATCAACTTTTGAATTTGACCATCCAGTTGGAAGTAAAGATGAAAGTTTTCTAAGTTATTGATCTTATTTAAAACCTCGGGGGCTTCATCTGTTGCCTCTGGCAAGTTAAGCACCAAAATGTCCGATTGATCAATCACACTACCGAAAGCATGATCAGAAGACGCCGTAACAATACAGCCTTGTCCAGGCCCGACCAAATTACCCTGACCACGCACTTCAAATTCCGCTTGCCCTTTCAAACCGATCACGATCTGTGTGTAAGCATGATCATGGCACTCCATATAAGATGGAAGCGTGATCAACTCAGCTGGCTTAGGCAGTATTAAGTCCTCATGTAAGGGGGCTTTTGGGGTATCTGGATTACTCATGTCATCAGTCGTCTTTACACGGTCAGCTCACGTCTTGGCATCATATACCTTCTTGGTTGGGTTGTAACTCCTAGTCAAGCTGATCGCACAAGATCAAATCAATACGATCAAGTACGCTTGCATGATCATGGTTCCGGAACGATGATCATGCAAGCGTAACTTACGGTCAATGTGCAACCAATTTTTTTGCAAAAACGCATAGATAAAAAGAATGCACCAATGAGAAAACAACGGCATAAGTAACGTATATGTCAGGGCGATCGCTGTACCAAGGCATAAGCTATCAAGCAGAGTAATTCTGATCCTTCTTCTCTCTTTCAGTTCTATTTGGCGCGATTGTCGAAAGCATGATCAAGGTAAACAGTGTGAGGGAACGAGCTGTAGTCATACAGATGGCAATCATTTTATTGAGGCACCCTTTATGGTCTCCAACTAACGGATACGGCGGCGAATAGAAGGAAGCTATTAGGTTTACCGATCCATTTGAGGCCAGTTATCTAGCGTCTATCGAGCCAAGAGTTCTGCTTAATCATCCGTTGTCGGTCATATAAAAAAGAGAGCGTTGAACCTCCAGAACAGAAGACAAAAACACCGCCAAATTCGGCGGTGTTTCTCATTATCAGCAGATTATGGCGCAAGGCGATCTATGTCCCACTCTCCCTCTTGCTTCGAGAACAGAAAACGATCATGCAGGCGATGTTCGCCGCCCTGCCAGAACTCGATGCTTTGCGGCCTAACGCGAAAGCCTCCCCAAAACGTAGGCATTGGAATCTCCCCTTTCGCAAACTTCTGTTTTAATTCTAAAAACTTACCTTCTAGTACACCGCGTGCAGAAATGCGACTACTTTGCTTGCTCGCAATTGCCGCCAGTTGGCTCTCTTTCGGGCGAGAAGTGAAGTACTTCATGTTCTCCATCGGCGTCAGTTTTTCTGCCACGCCTGTGATATGAACCTGGCGTTCAATTGGGTGCCATGGGAAATGCAGGCTGATGTTACTATTATGCACAAGCTGCTGTGCTTTGCGGCTACCCAAATTGGTATAGAACACAAAACCATCTTGATCGACTTCTTTCAGTAATACGATACGTTGAAATGGCATGCCGTTTTTATCCACTGTCGCGACTGTCATCGCCGTAGGATCCGTAAGCCCTGCTTGTACCGCTTGCTCCAACCAAAGGTTAAATTGATCAATAGGATCTGCTTTTAAATCTTTACGACGCAGGCCACCCTTTGTGTACTCACGACGAATATCAGCAAGTTCCATCTTCACTCCTTCACTCGTTTTTTTTCGATTGTGCGCCCGATATTATCGAAATACAAGGGCAACAAGCAGCGAGATTGGAAACATGAAAAGAGCATTGAAATCCAAATTATGACCCAACGCACAGAACAATTTAAAGACTGTTTGTTGTTTGATGCCTTGCAACGACACAGAGGCAGACTAAAGGAGATTAAACTAGAATTACGGAGGTCAGATAAGGCTTTGTACAAAAAACTAAAAAATACCAGTTGGACAAAGCAAAGTTCAAATTAACAAATTAACAAATTAACAAATTAACAAATTAACAAATTAACTTAGCATGCTGACATGTTGTGTTAATAATAATATGATAAATACAAACCGTCTGAACAACACAAGGAATGTGATGAATCGAGACAATTACAATAAATTAAGCAGTGACGAGTTAGATTTTGTTGATGACAAAACTGCCGCTTTGCTTTTAAACACCCCAGATAGTGCCCGCATAATGCTATGGGTGATGGTGCTATTTTTTATTGCAGCACTTGGATGGGCATCTTGGGCTCAAATCGACAAAGTGACCGTAGGACAAGGTAAAGTTATCCCTTCTTCTCAAATTCAAGTCGTTCAAAACCTCGAAGGTGGCTTAGTTAAAGAGATCTTGGTGAAAGAAGGCCAACGAGTAGAAAAAGGCCAACAACTGTTATTGATTGATGACACGCGTTTCCGCTCAGATTTTCGTGAACGTGAACAACAAGTTGCTAACTTAACCGCTTCTGTACTTCAACTTTCAGCATCGATCAGCAGTGTCCAAGTCAATCGCCATTTCGATAACACCAACTGGGAAAAAAACATCGTTCTTGACTACGGTAAACTGACCTTCCCTCCAATCTTAGAAGAAAACCAACCTCGATTAACACAACGCCAAAAAGCAGAATACAAAGAAAATTTAAATAATCTGCGCAGCCAACTCTCGGTTATTGACCAACAAGTGAAACAAAAACAACAGGATTTGGTGGAAATTCAAGCGCGAGTGAATAACCTTCGACAAAGCTACCGTTACGCAAAGAAAGAACTCGAAATCACCCAACCCTTAGCAGATGAAGGCATAGTACCGAGAATTGAACTTCTGAAACTCCAGCGCCAGGTAAACGACACACGCCGGGAAATGACATCGAGTGAATTAAAGATTCCGGTAATAAAATCTGGTATCCGTGAATCGATGCTTAATCGTATTGATGTCGCGCTAAAATTCCGCTCCGAGCAGCAAGAGAAACTCAACGACACCCAAGACCAACTGTCTGCGCTGGTCGAATCTTCGGTAGGCTTGGAAGATCGTGTCAATCGTACCGTTGTTGTCTCTCCTGTTACTGGCACCATCAAAACCTTAAATTTCAACACCGTTGGTGGCGTTATTCAGCCAGGGATCGACATCGTTGAAATCGTGCCAACCGAAGATACCCTTTTAGTAGAAGTAAAAATTGCGCCTAAAGATATCGCTTTCTTGCGTCCAGACCTCCATGCAATAGTAAAACTTACCGCATACGACTTCACCAAATACGGCGGTCTAGAGGGAGAGTTAGAACACATCAGTGCTGATACCACACAAGATGAAGAGGGTAACAGCTTCTACATTGTCCGTGTTCGTACTGAAAAAACCGGTTTTGGACAAGGGACAGATTTACCTATCATTCCTGGTATGACGGCATCTGTTGACATCATTACCGGAAAACGAACGATTTTGGAATATCTACTCAAACCAATTTTGAGTGCCAAGACCAACGCACTAAGGGAGTAGGTATCTGCAAAGTACAAAAATGTGTTCTCAAATGATGATAAATGGTTAAATAAAAACCACATTTCTCACCAACCAACCCATTTTAGAGGTACAATTGCGATACAAGTTGAATATGAAATCCAACTTTAAGCACAAAGTCATATTACTGACTGGTATAAGTTGTTTCTCTCTCCAAATTGGCGCGCTCAATACCAAAGAGCAACGCTGGGTCGATACGGTCACTTCCGTTTATGGTGAACGTGCGGGACAGCGCATCAAAACATGGCGAGAGAATTTGGATTCCTTAAATATCCAGAGCAATAAAAGGAAACTCTCCGGTGTGAATACCTTTTTTAATCAACTCTACTTCGTCGATGACATTAACTTGTGGGGTAAAAAAGACTACTGGGCCACACCACTTGAGTTTTTGGGCAGTAATGCTGGCGATTGTGAAGACTTTACGATTGCAAAGTATTTCTCTTTGCTCGAGCTTGGAATACCAGATTCAAAAATGCGCTTGGTGTACGTAAAAGCGATCAAACTGAATCAATTTCACATGGTGCTGGCTTATTACCCCACACCTAGCTCTGAGCCGCTCATACTCGACAATATAAACCCAGAGATTGTTCGAGCTTCCGAGCGTCAAGACTTACTACCAATTTACAGCTTTAATGGTAACAATTTGTGGCTAATGAAATCTTCTGCCAGTGCTGGAGAGTTAGCAGGGAAAGCCTCACGTTTAAGCCTTTGGAATGACTTACGCTCGCGCGAACGTAAGTTGCAGTTAAAGAAACCTAAAATTAACTATGACGAGTAAAAAACATGACCCTATATAAAAAGCTTGTAGTGGGAATGGTTACGGTCTTTTTACTTTTGATGACATCAGTATTCGTAATCCAGTTCAACACGACTCGAGACAGCTTGGAGCAGCAGCAACGTTCAGAGGTCAACAACACTATTAACACCGTTGGTTTGGCGCTGGCTCCGTATCTAAAAGACAAAGATAAGGTCGCCGTTGAATCCGTCATAAATGCGTTGTTCGATGGCAGTACTTACTCTGTCGTTCGTCTTACCGCGTTAGATTCGGACTACCAAATCGTGCGCTCCTACCCAATAAAACCGAGCCATGTACCGCAGTGGTTTATCGATTTAAACCTTTTCAAAGCGATTCACGACAAACGCGTGTTAACCAGTGGTTGGATGCAGCTTGCAGAAGTCGAAATTATCAGCCATCCAGGGGCGGCATATGAACAGCTATGGCAGGGCTTTATTCGCCTGCTGATTGCGTTCAGCGCTATTTTCCTTATCGGTTTAATCGCAATTTCTTACATCCTACGCCGCTCGCTCAAGCCTTTGACTTCCATCGTGAGGAAAATGCACGAGATTGCGAATAACCAATTTGGCCATCCGCTGGCTCGTCCAAAAACACATGATCTGATCGCTGTTGTCGACGGCATTAACTCAATGTCGGCACAAATTGAATTGTCGTTTAAAGAACAGGCAAAAGAGGCGCGGCGCTTGCGTGCTCAAGCTTACTTGGATCCTGTCTCCAAACTGGGTAACCGCTCGTTCTACATTAACCAAGTTGACCAGTGGCTCGCAGAGCAAACGCAAGGGGGGATTGCGCTGCTCCACGCTGAATACATAGGCGATATCTACGAGACAAAAGATTACCAACGCGCAGATGCCCATGTGAAAGAGCTTTCTCAACGTTTAAAGAACATCATTGATGTACCAGGGGCGACCATTGCTCGTTTGTCCAGTGATGAATTCGGCCTACTATTCCCACACATGGACGAGAGCGAACTGCGCACTCTTGCGGATAGTATCGTCAATTGTGTGAACGGCCTTAACACTGATCCAACTGGCATGGCCAAACCAAAAGCCTCACTGGGTGTGGCGCACAGTAAAGATCAGAAAACACGTACTGAAGTGCTATCCATGGTAGATAACGCCCTATCAAAAGCGAAAGCACAACCAGATAAAGATTATGGCTTCGTTGGTGGTGAAAATACCTCAAACCTCATGGGTAAACAGCAATGGAAAGCACTCGTTGAAGAAGCGATTCACAGTGATTGGATCCACTTCCGCTTCCAGTCGGCTAAAAACACATGGGGTAAAGTGTTTCACAATGAGGTGTTCTCGAGCATCGAGAAAGAGGGTGAAACCTACCGCGCCAATCAATACCTGTTTGCTCTGGAGCAGTTGGATGCAACAAACATCTTCGATCAATACGTGATTGAATCGATGATCAAGAGGTTAAAAAGCGGAGAGATCAAAGAGCCAGTGGCAATCAACATTGCCCAAAGCAGTCTATCGCAACCCTCGTTCATTCGTTGGACCACAAACATGCTAGAGAAGCACCCAAAGGTTGCACCTCTGCTTCATTTTGAAATCCCAGAAGCATGTTTCATTAATCACCCACACCACACAGCATTGTTGTGTAATGCGATTCGACAAGCGGGGGCTGAGTTTGGTGTGGACAACTATGGCCGTAACTTCCAGTCACTTGAGTACATCCAAGAGTTCCGTCCGAATTACGTAAAACTGGATTACCTGTTCACCCACAACTTGCACGACGAAAAACAGAAGTTCACGCTGACGTCAATTTCTCGAACCGCGCACAACTTGGGCATTACCACCGTTGCCTCACGCGTTGAAACACAGGTTCAGTTGGATTTCCTAACCGAACATTTTGTTGAAGTCTTCCAAGGCTTTATCGTCGATAAGGAATAACAAAGGTACATCAAGGATGAAAGACCCTTTACTCAACTCGCTCATTTACGTTAGCCGATATTTTGGGCTAGCCAACTCGCCGGAGGCGCTGGTTAACGGCCTTCCGCTCTCTGATGGCAAGCTCACTCCGTTTCTGCTACCACGAGCGGCGGAAAGAGCTGGGTTAGTAGCCAAGGAAAACCACGCAGAGTTAGATCAAATCTCGAGCCTAATTCTGCCGGCTATCTTACTTCTTAAAGAGGGTGACTCTTGCGTTCTCAATAGCATAGACATTGAAAAAAAAGAGGCAGAAGTCATCACTCTAGAAAGCGGAATGGTACCAATCTCTATCCCGCTAGAAGACCTGCTTAATCAGTATACAGGTCGCTATTTTTTAGTTAAAAAGCAATTCCGTTATGACGAACGCTCACCGGAAGTCCTTAAGACCCAGCAAGGTCACTGGTTCTGGTCAACCTTGTGGCAGTCTAAACACATCTACCGTGATGTACTTATCGCCTCCCTTCTTATCAACATCTTTGCTATCGCAGCACCAATGTTTACTCGTTTGGTATACGACAAGGTCGTACCGAACCACGCGTTCGAGACTCTATGGGTGTTAGCAAGCGGTATCTTCGTGGTATTCCTGTTCGACTTCTTGCTGAAATCGCTGCGTAATTACTTCATCGATATTGCGGGCAAGAAATCCGACATCCTGATTTCCTCTAAACTGTTTAGCAAAGTAATGGGCATCAGAATGGAGTCTAAACCCCCCTCTGTCGGCGCCTTTGCTCGCCACTTGCAAGAGTTTGAATCGATTCGGGAGTTCTTCACCTCTGCGACGGTAAGCGCGCTTATCGACTTACCATTCGCGATCCTCTTCCTTGTGATCATCTGGCTGATGGCGGGGGATCTGGTTTATGTGCCTATGATTGGTGTCGTGCTCCTTGTCATTCACTCATTGCTGATCCAAGCTCCACTGCGTCGCTCAATAGAAGAAGGTTCTCGCCTTGCCTCACAAAAGTACGCCAACTTGATCGAAAGTCTAGCAGGCCTAGAGACCGTAAAGATGCTTAGTGCGCAAAGCCAATTTCAATACCGTTGGGAAGAAGCCGTTGCTCATATGGCAAATTGGAACATCAAAAGCCGCCGTATCACCGACAGCGTTCAAAACGCGGCTGGCTTTGTTCAGCAAAGTAGTAACGTCGGTATGATCATCCTTGGTGTGTACTTGATTGCTAACGGTGACCTAACCATGGGGGGATTAATTGCTGCAACCATGTTAAGTGGTCGCGCGATTGGTCCTATGGTTCAGATCTCTTTGCTCTCAGCCCGATACAACCAAGCGAAGTCTTCGATGACCATCATTAATCAAGTGATGGAAATGCCAGACGAGCAAGAAGAAGGGAAACGCTACATTCACCGCCCTATCGTGCAAGGTAAAATTGAAATAGATCGTGTAACCTTCCACTATCCAGATGCACCGGTGGCATCGATTCGAAATATGAGCCTGACGATTAATCCCGGTGAGAAAGTCGCCATCATCGGCAGAATAGGCTCGGGGAAAACCACACTAGAACGCTTGATAATGGGGCTGTACAAGCCGACAGAGGGTCACGTACGTATTGATGACACCGACATCGAACAACTTCACCACGTGGACGTCAGGCGCAATATCGGCTGTGTGCCACAAGATTCAAATCTATTTTTCGGCTCGATTCGCGACAACATCACTCTTGGCCGCCCGTTAACCGATGATCGCGATGTGTTAGACGCCGCGAACCGCGCGGGCGTCACAGCATTTACTCAGTCAGACCCAGCAGGTCTTGAACGTCAAGTGGGTGAAGGCGGAGCCATGCTCTCAGGCGGGCAGCGTCAAGCCGTAACTATTGCGCGGGCACTCTTAGGTCGCCCACCAGTGTTGTTGATGGATGAACCAACCAGTGCGATGGACAACCGTTCAGAAATGCACATTAAACATCAACTAGCGCAGTTAAAACCAAATGAAACGCTGATTCTGATTACGCATAAAACCTCAATGCTCGACATCGTTGATCGTGTGATTGTAATGGAAAAAGGCAGCGTGATTGCCGATGGTCCGAAGGCACAAGTGCTTAATGACTTAAAGCAAGGTAAGGTTCGCGCCGTAAGCTAAAACCGCACACAAAAAATCAAAGCCCCGTTGAACTCAGTATTTCACGGGGCTTATTTATTGAGGGTCAGTAATCCAAAGTATCCAAACTCTTCGAGAAATATCCAAAGCAACACAAAGCCGACAATAACCACTAATCCCATGATGGCCCTTTCATCTTCTTCCACTGCATCCCCTCTATTCACGTAACATCAACAAGCTACTCATCTAGATTAGCAGCTGCCGACATTACCGATATCAGAGTTGGTAGGCTTTGTGCCTTCTCAATTCAGAACTGAGATGTCGATCAAAATTTGTTCAACACGAATATTCCTCTGCACCTAAAATAGTTAATTACTTGCGAGCAAAAATCGGCTATAACACGCGCCTTCTTAATATTCTCGAGTTGAAGAAATGAATCATTGGATGCATTTAGAGCAAATCAGTCAGTATTTCACGGCTGGCTCTATCGGTTATAAAGTGTTGATGGGCGTCATCATTCTGATCGCTTATCGCTTGCTCAAGAAAATCGCAACCGTGCGATCCTGAATTTGGCAGAAACTAAAGGCGTAAACAAAGCACGCTTGAGCTTTATTCAGCGCTGCTTCAACGTCGCGTTCTTGTTTTTGTTTGCTTCGCTTTTCGCCATCGTAACCGGCATTGGTTATGGCGATGTGTCACTCTTCCTATCGTCTATCTTTGCGGTATTAGGTGTGGCTTTCATCGCACAATGGTCGATTCTAAGTAACATCACGGCAAGCTTTCTGATCTTTTTTGTCTTCCCGTACCGCATCAGTGATCGAATTGAAGTCGTGGACAAAGACGAAGACATCAGTGGTGAGATTCAGGAAGTCCGCATGTTCCATGTGCTGATCAAGCACGACAACGGCAACCTAATCACTTACCCGAACAACTTGATGCTACAAAAAGCGGTCTTAAAGCTGGCAAAAGAAAAATCCAAGCCTGAGGAACCAAAAACCACCTCACGCATTTATACCCGCAGAAAGAAATAACCCACTAAAAAGCCGATGCATGAGTCCCCCTCATAGTTTCCACCAATTACTGAGGGTCTCTTTATGACCAAATATAGCCGTGAGCTAAAATGTCTCATTGCTAAACAATATTCAATATCTTCGAGGCAGATACGCTATCAGACTCAAGTATTTGCCATCCATGGTACGGGAATTTTCTACCAACTAAACAAAGCGAATAGCATTAAATTGAATGCAGACGAATAATGGGTCTCTCAAGAACACTAATGCAATATTAAACCTCTCATCTCTTGGATACTCTCTGTCTGACTCGAATAGCAAATGCCCTAAAAATTATGAAAACGAATTGCGATTGATGAAGTCAATTGATCATGAACAGAAGGGCCGATAAGGTTGTCGCCGCATTGACTTGGAACCCGAGAAGCGGGGCTTCACGCTTAACCTAAAAACGGTTCAGAAGCTGATGATTCAGCTAAGTCTGAAATTAAAAACTACGTACTGAGGTAAGTCAGGAAAAACTGCTCCTAACAAGCTTGAAAGACATTTTAGAGCGCCCCACCTCGATGAAAAGTAGGTAACTGATGTCGCAGAGTTCAAAGTCAAAGAGCAGAAAGTTTACTTGCCTCCTTTTGTCGACTTGTTTACTCAAGAAGTGGGAGTTTAATGGGTTGTCAAAAATACCAACTTGCCACTCATCACTGATATATTGATCCAATCATAGATAGCGATCAAGGTTTGCAGTATAGGCTTTAACGGTATCATAAAGAGGTAGCGGAGAGTGGGTTACCGTAAAGCATGTCGAGAAAAAGTAACTACGTGGATAATAGTGTTACTAAAAAATTTTTGGCTTTACTCACAACAGAGATGTACCACAATCAGCACTTTGAAGATGCAGATGCTCTGAACGAGTAAATAAAAAATACGTCAATTACTAATACCGAACGTGTAAAAGCGAAGCCAAAAAGCCTGATTCCGATAGAATATCGAACTCAGGCCTTGAAAGTCACCTCACAGAAATGTCCAGCTTTGCAGGGTCACTGCAATTTAAGTTAGGACTTTTAATAAGGTTTCAACCCAACCACTGGTTAATGAGAAAAACTAACTACCAACCGATACAAAAGAAGCCCTAAAGCCCCAATGATCATGCAAGCAATAAATACAGGCACCGCCCAAGAAAAAAATACCGCTGCAATGTAAGCGAAATCAATTTGACCAGACTCAATACTATAAAACTCTTCTTGGGCATTTTGCTTTAATCCGATATAAAGAAGCACACTTCCAGATAACAAAGCTAAAACTGAAGATATATACAGATTTATTCGAAAATATTTTTTCATAATCAACTATCCACTCAATTTCCAGAATATATTGCTGAAACTCTAGCTCCGTAATCACTAACTCTAGTTGCGTTTACATTGTTGTAAACCGTAGCGATCTGAGCAGTCGAGGCATTTGGCATGTTTGACTGTATAGACGAAAGCATTTTAGCTCCGGCCCAAATATTATGATGAGTATTACTTAAAAACTCTCTAGAACCAAATGCGTCCCCCCAATAGTCAACATTAATATTCATCGGCAAAATAGATTTATTCATACCAAACGGTGACAACAAGACATCGTAATATCCATGCGTTGTTTCCATAAACATGATTGAACTAATTAATTTAGGGTCAACACCAAAAGCATCAGCCGACATTTCAATCGTTAGCGCGTAGTCACTAACGGGAGACATGGCTCCAATTTCATACCATGGTGCACTGCCGTCTGCATTGGGGTTCTCCGCAACGCTAAAATTACAACCGCCTCCATTCAAAACACATTGCTTTCTGGACATATCCTTTTGTTCACCATGAAACTCATCATTAAACATCCTCCCTAAAGCTCCAATCGCAGCACCATTTGCGAACTTACCGCCAGTAAGTTCTGATGTAGCACCGCCAAGAATAGCGGCTGCTGCAATTCTCTGGCCGCTAAATGCAGTCTTTTTATCAATGCCATCTATGTATGGGGAAAATGCTTGGGCGACTGCCGCAGAAGCAAAACCATCGCCAAACTTGCCTCCCTGCATAACAGATGAAGCTCCCCCAACTACACCGTGAGCAATCGTTTTTATAGCCCATGCAGTGCTACCAAAGCCCCCACCAGGAAACACACCGCCAACAACATTATAAAGAGCTGCCGTCGCTAAAGTCGAAAGTACGCCTCTTATCCCACCAGTCATCGCGACGTATGCTGTCCTAACAGCGAAAGCTATCCATGGCGACGCGACAGTAAGCACCATCATTCCGATTTCCATAGCGTTTTCCTTCAAAAAACTGCCTATTTTCTTAAACGCGCGTTTAATTGCCCTTCCTACTTTCTTTATAGCTTTTACAATCTTCTTAAAGAAATGACCAGAGGGATCCGTATACTTCATCGGATTATTCTGAACGTAACTATAACGGTTGAACGACTGGCTATTACTAGGGGCTTGAATAAAGCTATCGGCACTGATAAAACGCCCCAACGTCGCGTCATACATGCGAGCATTCATATGAATAAGGCCGATTTCATCGACTTGCTCATGCCCGGTATAACCACGATTCACCATTGGATCTTGTTCTAGGTAGTTCGCTTGTTTTTCCCACTCAAAATAACGCTCTTTACCCCAAGCATCGTAATTCTTGCGATCAACGACATAGCCCCATAGATCGGTGATCAGATCGTTTGAACCTAAAGCGTCACTGTGTAGGTAGCGAACTTGGCGATCAAATGAAGCCGTTTGTCCCGAGGCATTAGTTTTCTTACGATCAATATTGACGGCAACCAGTTTGCCACCACCACTAATGAACTGTTTATGTTCAACTTCACCATTCGCTTTTTCGATACGCTCATAAGCTTTACCGAGATACCACGTTTTATCGCCATCTTGATTCTGCTTGAAATATCGCTGACGATTATTGTCGTAGCTAAAGCTTACCCATTGGCTGCCTCTTGTTATCTTGCTTGGCTTATTGAAACCAGTCCAAGTAAAGGATCGCTTGTCTCCCGAGAGCATATTACCGTTGGCATCATAGGTATATTGCTTGTTTCCTGCTTTAGTGACAGCGTGAACATGGTCGAGATCATCATATTTGTAATGTCCGACATCTGATTTGAAATCAATGTTACCTGCGCGGTTATAGCCAACAGAATAAGTCTTGTAGAACTGAGCATTTTGACGATGCTTTCCACTTAAACCATTCAAGGTATTCGATGTTAAACGATCGAGCTTATCGTAATCGTAGTATTCATCGATATTGTTGATTAAATCTGTACGACGTTTGACGTTATCCATTCGGTCGTACACATAATGCAGAGCGCGTATAGATTTCGTGCCATCTTGGGTGGTTATATTGAGAAGTTGTCCCGTACCTTCATGGTAGTCATAAAGGTTAGCCAACCCATTCCCGTACAATTCCGCTCGTACTCGACCTTCAGCATCTAGGCCGTTGAGGGTCCAGTAGTAAACACGACCTTTGTTCAGGTGCTCGCTCTTTAGTCCCTCGAGAGCCTCAGACTCTAGCTTGCTATCCGCAGACATGGTTTGATAACGAGTCGCTATCAATTCTGTCTGCTTGGCCAGAGAAACAAGTTGCTGCGCGGCAGAAACATAATTGGTCGCTTTTTGGTGCAAGTCATTGCGCACATATTCAAGACGTTGAATTTCTGCAGCTAAATTGTGTAGGCGATCAAATTGCTGCCTAATCTCGCTGTCATACAGTGGATGATCTCGCCCAACAGGAACCTCAGTAATACCCGCTTGACCAGAGCCATCAAAATCACCATAGAAAACCGTCGTGTTACTTGGCGTCAACGACGATTCAATCGCTCGCCATTCATCAAGGCTTACTTTCGAAATTGAGTTACCTTCCAGTTTTAGATGGAAAGCAGGCGGCGCGTAAAGCGGGATCGCGATATCCTGTGCAATAAGGACAAAGTTGTCAGGAACTTGCAGGTATTGCGCCCCATTGGCAGCAACAAATACATCAAGCGCCTTACCATAAACATGGTCGTAGATCTCGCTGGTACCGCCAGCAACGTGCTGAATTTTTTCACGTAAGAGCTCATACTCAGCAACCCTAGCGTCATAGACATTGACTTGTTTAACCAACTCGCTCGCTTTCGACAGGTACGAACGTGATTTCGACATCGATTCATTGATTAAAGGTTGAATCACTTGTCGGTATTCAGTGTCACTAAATGTCAACTTAACTTGAGACTTGTCTCCCCAAACTCCAGTATTTATCCCGGTCTTAGAATCGTAATCGTAATGTAAACTAAATTGGTTAGGGCGTATTTCCTTCTCTAGTTGACCTAAGCTATTGTACTCAAAACTACGAGCAAACGTATGTGAAGTGGTAATCATTTGCTCAGTGTCCACTTGACCTAACGATGTATAGGTAAGATTTTTGGTATATCCCGGTTTAGTTTCCCTTAAAAGGGCGCCCTTCCATGAATGTTTACCGTACGTATCGTAGATCCAGCTCGATGTTTCTGCTTCAGTCTTCTTTTTATCGCTAACCTCGGTAATAGTTTGAGTCGTTCTAGATGTCATACGACCAAGAACATCGTAATCCATGGTGGTAGTTTGACCTTTGGCATCCGTTTGGGAAATTAACTCACCAAAACCATTATGCTTGTAGGTCCAATTTCCTAGATCAGGATCGTCGGTGTAGTACTTGTTACCAAGTTTATCGTAGCGATTGACGATCGTCGCACCATCCGCTCCCGTCGCCGTTAACAATTTACCAATAGGAGAGTAAGTTTTTTCAACCGTCGCACCTTCAGGCTGAGCAACTTTGATCTCCCATCCCATCGCATTACTGTAAGTGGTCTTTGAACGAGTTAAAGCGTCGGTTTCTGTTACAGTGAATGGCCCGTATGAGAACTTAATCCATGAAGGTTTCTCTCCTGCAGGACCGGGCTCGGAGATCGATTGAACTCTGCCTAGTTTGTCGTAATGAGTGATTGAATACTGCGGACTTTGCCCGGCGAAATACGGTCTTGTGACTTTATAGAGTTGCCCTTTTGAATTGTAGAAAGAGTCTTTAATAACCCACTTATTGTTAAGACCCAGAGAAGCTTTTCTGACTTCTCGCTCAAGCACATCCAAGTAAGTGATACTGGTACCAAGCCCATCAGTTTGTGTAACAACACAATACACAGCCTGCGATGGTACTGTGCCACTAGCCCTACATTGAGTATCAGAGATCGGGTAGTAATTGGTGTATGTATCGTTAAACCCATCCTTGCTCTTAGTGCGTGTTTGAACTGTTCTTCCAAATCCATCAACAAACGCCCGAGACTCAAGACCATTTATATCGAACGCTGTTGTAGAGCCAGTTAAACGGTTTGTGTTGGAGCGAGTAGCAAAACCTTTGGCATTGGTAGAAACAACTTCTACATTTAGGCCGTTATAGTTGATAACAGAACTGCCTGAGCGCGTTTCTGTACCTTTTTTATCACCAGCCCATGCACTAATACTTGTCGTCTCAACTTCACCTTCCAAGTTAAGCACATAATTCTTAGTAACGGAAAGCTTATCCCCTGGTTCAATAATTTCTGTGGTTAAATAACCCTTGGATGTATCGTAACCAAACTTTGAAGTGCGTTTTTCTTGGTCACCATTAGGCGCGATGTGGGTGACGGTTGATTGGCTAAGTCGACCTAATATCCAAGAGGTTGGGTTGTTACTGTAAATGCTCTCTGTTCGCTGAGTGAACGTTTCCTCTTTTTGAGTTACAGGGTTCGTTGCCGTCGTTTTTACTTCGAGCAGACCAACGTTACCATACTCATCGAGTCGACCTTGAGTAGTCTCAACGGTAGAAAGTAAACGGCCATTAAGATCGTAACTGCTTGACGTTTCTTTAGTTTGATAAACCGTGAGACGCTTTTTGCTCAACTGCTTATGATTGGCGAGATCGAGAGAGCCATCATGATTGGAATCATTTACATACCACTTTGAGGGTGAGTGGCTTAAGTGTGGCAAGATATGAGCAACTTGACTTTGGCTAAGCTTGACCAACTTAGCGTCATATATTGTGTATGAGCCATCGATGACTTCTGATGATGTCTTGTCTTCCAAAATATAAACTTCATTAGAAGGTAAAATAATCGGCACCAATATCTCGCCCGCAATTGGCACAAATGTATCTGGAACTTTTAAATAAGTTTTCCCTTGGTAACTATATTGCTCGTAGTAGCCAAACTCATTATTGGGTAAGTAAGCACTACCTTGAGCTGTTTCAACACGAACGATTTGCCCACGCTTGCCCGAGCTTTTATGAGCATATTCGGTCTTCGAGTAATTCAACAGAGTCCCAGATTGAGAGAAATTCCAATTCAATCCACTGGTAGAGAGAATAGGTAAGATAAACTCTTTAGCTTCAGAGACCGATTGGGTATATGGGAAATCGGTACGATATATTACTTCACGCCCCTTGATATGAAGACCATCATCTCCAAACTGTGCTTGTTTTATCCAAGCAAAACCATGGTGTCCTTCTCCTTGGAGATGAAAACGCCCCGGACCGTAACGAAATAATGTGTGCACTTTTCCGCCAACACCATCATCAGCTGACAGTTTTGAAACAACAAGAGCGTTGGGATTTGATGACGCATATGGATACACAAGTTTGGCAGGCCAAGTCGTTGTACCTACATCCTGATGACGTGCATATTCAACACTAGATTTAAAGCCTAAACCGTTCGTTACTGACTTCAACGTTAGTTGAGCGGTTTCTGCCAGATGTAAGTCATCACATTGTAAAAAGCTACCATTGCCGGATAAGGCTCCAACCTGACGACAATAATCGGCATAACCGTCTTGGTTAAAGTCCTGAATCCATACTTTATCTCCAGAACTATCGGCGCCAGAAAAAGAGGAGAGATCATTTTCAGAAAAAATATTTGTACAGTAAATAGTTTTTGATACTCTCATTCGACAATAATCGAGCCTGCCATCTTTATCTAGGTCCAACCACCACTGGCGATGTTTTTTCCCCCAATCACCATTCCAATCCCCGTTTATATCACCCACTAGGTTGATATCATTATTAAACTGACTAATTTGCCCCAACGACCCTAAAGAACAAGTAAGATTGCTATTATTTCCTGAAGACTTACCTGTAGCTCGGCAAAAGTCCTCAGCACCATCGCCATTAACGTCTACCCACCATCGACGATCGGAATAACCCAAATCGGCTAAAGGCAAAGCTTGATTCTTTTCTCCGACTATATGACCTGCGTTAAAGCGAGTACAAGTAAGCTCAGCATTTTGGCCTGCTTTAGTAGCAGAACATAGGTCTCGGAAACCATTACCGTCAATATCAGCCCACCAAGTTTCAGAAGCTCTACCCCAACGTATACCTTCGACAACATATTCCTTTCCTAGAGTATCACTACCATTGTTCTCGTTACATATCAGCTCATTACTTTTCCCTCTCTGGCATAAATCAGGTCTGCCATTCCCAGAAAAATCGAACACCCAAGTCCAATCTTTTCCTCTACCGTGATAATTAAATTTGATTTCAGAGACTTGATATTTCCCTTTTTGTTGAAGCTCAAGACAACGAATATGATTAGCATCTGGCATAACGCTGCACAGTTGAGTCTTTCCATCTCCGTTTATATCAACCCATCCCCACCACGTGTTATTTGGTAGCAATATCGGAGTATCAGGTACAAATTTATTTAGCTTTCCAAAGTGGGATTTTTGTGTATTAACACTTGCCAAGTCGAAATAACAATCTGCTTTTCTAGGCGCCTCTTCAATATCTTGAGGTTTGTATTGCAGCATGACTCCGATACTACAAAAGTCCACCTTAAGATCTCCATCCAGATCACCGAACCAATTTGTAGGCCCTGAAATCTCAGAACCCCAGTCTGTGATATTTTGTTTGAACTTGTAGTCTTCAGTTTCATTTTCATACCAATCAAACTTAGTCTCGGGTAGGCAGTTTCCAGTGCTATCACAATACGAAATCCCCATAATGCGTTGGGAGAAAACTGAGCTATGGTCGAATGAATAAACACCGCGACGTATTAGTTCATAATAGTTTTTCAACTGATTATTTGCTTTTATCTCTATCTTACTTAACTGTTTGTTTCCTTTTCTTACTACATCATTAACTTTATTAAAGTACGTTTGTGTAGTATCTCTGGACTGCACTTTGTTAGCTTCGGTATAAACAAAAACAACATCAAAAATGTCGTAAGAAATATTTTGAATTTGCCCAATAGCATTATAGTTATAATGGATAGGATTTTTTCCAGTTCTATCGTCAACTCTCGTCAATAACCAAGTCGCGTTATCGAGTTTCTTACCGAAAGTCAATATATCTCCAGCCTTTGTATAAGCGGTAAATGAGCTATCTACCAAAGAGGCATCTTTGCGCAGTACCACTTTGGAATAATCTTCCATATAAGGCCGATAAACTGAACCTTCTTTGGCGTTCGTACCCTCTGTAACAATCAAACGGCTCCCATCTAAACAGAAATTATCTAGCACATCATATTGAACGGCGCGAACTTGGCTATCAATGGTTTGCTGAGAACCACAGCGAGAAATAGTTGGCATTCCTGTAAGTGAAAAGCCGGAACCAATTACACCACTTGGAGTGCCACCACTTGAATACACGAGAGAAAGTTGTGGGGTATTTCCACCACGACCTTTAGGCACAGAGATTGGAAGTTGATATTGAGCTGTACCCGATTGAACAACAAGTTCACCAGGTAAAGTTCCAACTTCTGCTGCCTGAATCGAAAAAGCAAAAACACTAAAGAACAGCATCGATAAGCGAGACATTCTACTTTCCTTTTTAATTATATAATCTGGACTATTTTTCTAGTTGTTCTATTTCGTTATAAAGATTGGAGATAGTTACCTCTAATTCCCGACTAGAGATTCGCTCAGAATCGGAAGAAACCAGAGGTGGTTCGTCATTCCAAAGTGCTTTTCTAAGCTGTTTAACACTCACTTGAGAGTTAAGCTTATCAACCGAAAAGTCATCTTCATAAACTGGTTCAAATAAAGACTCATCTGCTCGTTTTTTTTCTTCAAATTTCCGTTGTTTGTTTTCGTCTTTCCAAAGATAAAAATTCAGAGCTAAAATTGCTATAACTAATAACAAAATGAAAAATAAAGTTCTTTTAATAAAGTTTTTCTGTTCAGCTTCACACATAACTTTGTCAATATTTTCCAAGGTATTTTCTCCTGACTCCTTGCAATACCCCCTAAAGGACACACTAAAACATTGATGGCGGTGGTTCAGGGCATAAGATTTCAATATGAATGACAATCTAATAGATAGAAAAGTGTATTAATCGATACTATTGATATGAGACGCAATATATTTCACAAACTGTGATTATTACGATATTTTTTGGATCTGTGTCATAGATGACTATTGAAACTCAACACAATAAGCGGTCGGTTACTATTTTAAGACGCACGCTTATACTCACATATAAATAATGTGTAATGTTAATGACCGTGTGACTTGACAAGAAGATAAATTTATATCCGATTTCAGGCTTTGATCATGTGATAGAAATTATCAACCAATTCGTAGAAAGCACTCAAACCATAAACAAACCCACACACTCACCCCGCTGTATATTCACAAAAAAATGAACAAAATTGAATAGAACCATGAATGTAATATTGATTTTATATAAGTTGTTCACATTTTTCATGTGTGACTTTTGCTGAAAAGCAAGATTAATGTACGCTAGTTAATTGATAACAAAGAGGTTTATAAATAATACCAAATCATGTCTTACTACCAAGACATGATACTTGTCGATACAGGAATAGGAATGAAACTTACAGCACTACTACTTCTGGTGGTACTTTTTCCAACAACGGTCACAGCGGGTTCATTGATTTGTTCGGGAAAAGTGGAGCAAGTCGCTTACCATGGAAATAATAAATTAATGATAAAACTGAGCTCTATGAATAAAGCTGTTTTTTTTTGTGATCCAGGCTCAGATTGGAGAGTAACGGGTGAACCAAATCGTGTTATGAGCCCAGACACGTGTAAAGCAGTCTTTTCTATTTTCCTAAGTGCTCGATCTACAGGGGAAACAATAAACCGTGTGCATTTTGATGGTGACGATGTTCCAAAGAACTGTAGTTCGTTTGAATCATGGAAAAATGTATTTATTCGGTATGTCAATTATTAATAAAGAATCATGAAAAAAATAACACTTATTCTATTCACACTATTATCTTTTAGCTCATATGCTAATACATCAAAACAAATTATAAACCTCATACAGGTTGAGCATGGACATGTTTATATATTCAATTCTGGTTTCAAAAACACAAAGGACTGCGAACAATCAGGTGTGGTCAAGCTAGATAAAGACTTACCAGGCTTTAAAGAGATGTACAGCATGGCTTTGACTGCTTTCTCAGCAAAAATGCCTATTGGTTTTTGGATTTCTACCTGTGGGCGCAGTCCATGGGGATCAACTGTCCCTGTCGCCTATGTCAGTTATCTGTCTGAATAACTCTAGGAGTACTTAGCATGCTACGAATTATCATTTTATCTCTCTCATTGACCATATTCTCTACTTATGCTGCGGAAATTACAGTACATGGAAAAATAAAGTGGATTAACAACTGGCAAGGCCACTCAGGCTTCTTGGTTGCTTTAGAAGATATGTCAAGGACAAGCGGCATATGTAAACGAAACGACCAATATATTCTTCCTCAAAATCATCAATTCGCAAAAGAAAACTTTTCTATGCTGCTATCATCAAGAATAGCGGATAAGCCCGTGACTTTGGTACTGAGATCAGGTGACTGTTTAGAAGGTTTTATAAAAATAGCACATATCCGTATTTAACTTTACCGGAAGAGGGCTGAATAGCTCTCTTTTTTCTTTCCCGCCAATCCTTAAAATTGTTAGTTTGAAAACTAATCGAAATAACTCCCAGTAATACTCTCCGTAAGTAATAGTGGCATTTACACAACCCCTTTATTACACTAAGACGCCCAATTCAGCGACAAAAAATTTACATGTACTAATAGTGAGTCTTGGTACAACCAAAAGTAGGTACACAGGACTCCCTAAGTGTGCAAGCCTAAGGCGGTATAGTTAATCAGATGTGTTGTTCTGAGGTGCAATTGCGGGGGTATCTTGGCAAACGAGTCGCAATACTAGTGAACAAGCTCTCCACTCATTAGTAATAGAAAGAAGCCCCACAAGATACACCTCCGGGACTTCATATTCATCGCTTATTTTAAGCACTACTTCTTGATGTAGAGGTCCTTTGAGTAGATACGACCTTCTACGTTGTTTTTGGCAAAACCGCCAACCGTAGGGCGAACCAATCGCGCTTGCATGTAGTAGTAAATCGGTGCGATTGGCATATCCGCCGCCAACAATTGCTCGGCTTGATCGTAGAAACCTTGACGCGCTTTCTCATCGGTTGCGGCCAATGCACTGTTCAATGCGTTGTCATAAGCTTCGCTGCTGTAACGCGCAAAGTTACCAGTGGATCCAGAGCGTAGCAGACTCAAGAAGGTGGATGCTTCATTGTAATCGCCGCACCACGAGGCACGCATCACATCGAAATCCCCTTGCTTGCGTGCAACAAGGTACGATTTCCACTCTTGGTTTTCTAATTCAACTTTCGCGCCCAAGTTGTTCTTCAACATAGAAGCAATCGCCACCGCAATGGCCTTGTTCGATTCACTGGTGTTGTACAGCAATTTGAAATCCAGAGGTTTACTATCACCGTATCCCGCTTCTTTCAGCAGCTCACGCGCTTTTTCGTCACGCTGTTTTTGCGTCCATGTGCTGTATTCTGGCTGAGTCGCATCAAAGCCAGCCGTGTATTGATGCGCGAACGTATAAGCAGGCAGGTTCCCCACTTTCGTAACACCATTCGTGATCACATCACGCATCATCGAATACGACACGGCCTTACGAACTCGTTCATCATTGAAAGGCGGACGCGTGGTGTTAAACGCATAATAGTAAGTACAGAGCAATGGCACGACGGTATACGCTTGGTCATAATCCTTCTTCAACTTTTGCGCCATATGGGTTGGCACATCCGAGGTGATGTCCACTTCGCCGACGGCATAGCGGTTGATCGATGCATTTTGGTTCTCAAACGGAATGTATGTCACCTCAGTGAGTTGAGTGTCTGTGCTGTCCCAGTAGTTAGGGTTCTTTTTCAGTTCAATGCGCTCATTCACCACCCATTTATCCAGAACAAATGCACCGTTGCCAACAAACTGTTGCGGGTTACTCCACGGCTTATCACTGCTTTCAACCGTCGCTTTGTGTACTGGCATCATTGAGGTGTGGCCAGTCATAGCAACAAAGTACGATACCTTGCTATCAAGTTCGAAGCGCAGAGTATGTTTATCCACGGCTGTGATACCGAGAGCATCAAGTGGCTTTTTACCCTCTGCTACGTCGGCGATGTTTTTGATTTTGGTGAGTTTGAGATACCAAACATTAGGAGAAGCGGTTTTAGGATCTACCGCTCGACGCAGTGAATAGACAAAATCATCCGCTGTCACAGGATCGCCGTTCGACCATATCGCGTTTTTACGTAAGTGGAACACAAAGGTTTGGTTATCTTCCGTTTGCCAAGATTCCGCAACACCAGGAACGATATTGCCATCGCGATCTTGAATCACTAATCCCTCAAACAAATCACGGATGACATGCATCTCTGGCAATCCTTCGGCTTTTGCAGGATCTAACGTCGCCGCTTCAGCGTCGTTCGCTCTTACTAAATGTTGCTTGGCTGCCAATTGCACGCCATCGGGCAAGGAGTCAGCAAATGCAGAAGCGGACAAAAATGGGGTCAAGAAAGAGGAAACCAGCAACGCTGTTGAATGCTTTTTAAAGTCCATATCGTTTTTCGTTCTCCTAGCACGTCTTTGAAGCAGCGACCATAATCAATAATATAACTATCGGATTGGCAACAGTTTACAGTGTAAATGACAAACGAGGGTAGTCACGACTTTCATTCGCGAGTTCATGTAATCGCGAGCTCACTGTTTGAAGCTTGTTTATCTACAAATCAGACTAAACGAGTTTACCTAAATACGCATTACTAAAAACTGCTTACTCAAAACAACGCTCTCAAAAATTACCGCTTTAAAAGCCAATGATTCTGCATACGGGGGATGATTTTAAATAAGAGGATCAGTATGCGACGACATATTCTTCAGGGTTCGCCGCTACTTTGATTTCGTATAAGTTAAAACTAAACACACAGCCGCCGTGAGTACGCTTGGTCGTCACTTGTTCATCTCCAAACCGCACTGTAACACGAGTAAACACCCGTTTTTTGACCTCTACGACATTACTTTTTAGTGATGCCTCAAGTTCGTATTCAGCATCACCTAGCTGATTTCTCAGATCTTCAATACGGGTATTATTTTGTGTTTTTAGTGTTTTTAGTGTTTTTAGTTGAGCTTGTGCTTCGTCAGTGCGTTCTGGTACCGCGCGCTTTTTGAATTCCAGTTCCTTGCGAATCACATCCATTGTGTCTTCTTGGGCCGATCTGTATTTTTCTTTTAGGTGAGCAATACGCTCTTTATATACAGAGTAACGGGCGAAAGCCTCGACTTTTGTTGCAGTATCACCTTCTACCCCCAATTGTGAGCAGAGAACCTTGTTCCCAACTTTGGCTTCACCACCGCTTAAAATGCCATTTTTACCGTTAGTGTCGAGTACAGTCAGATTTCTCCCACATTCAATGTCGTTGTTCATACTGTGTACTGTCAGGTCGATATCTTCTCCTGCCTTGAGATCACTGTACTGAGCATAGCTAGCACGAATCGATTTTTTCGCCAGAACAAGACAGCTTTTAGACTTACCATCACTTACGGTATGGCCAATAATGCCTTTTGCCACTTGGATATCGCCCTCGGCTTGAACATCGGCAGATTCAATAAACCCACCAACAGTAATAGAACCTGTCGCCTTGACGATCATGCCAGATTCAATATTTCCACCAATGATGACATTACCTTTAAACGAAACGTGCCCTGTATTCACTCCCACATTGTTTAGAAACAGAGCATTATCGACTTCAATAGTATTGCCCTTAATAAGTGGTGTACCAGATACAGAAGCAATCAAAAGGTTAGGATCAACTTTGCAAATTTCTGTTCCTTTACCTGGATTGATAGGCGTGTCTTCACCTGCAGCAGCAGGGATAACTCGCCCCAGTACAGTAAAACCGGGAATGCCGCTAGTGGCTGGCGTTCTTCGCATAACCTCATCACCAATATCAACGGTAATGGTTTCACCCAGATTGCGTAAATCAATCTTATCGCTGGTGGTTTGGCCCTCTTTCGGTTTCAAGATACGTTTGGTAACGTCTTTTACTAATGGCGTAAAGATAGCGTCTTGGCCTTTGCTTGGTTGCTTACCCAGAGCAACGGGTTGTATGAAGATTTCCCCTGGCTTAAGTTGACTACTGACAACCAAGACTTTTTTAAGAGCCAACTTGTTGATGCCTTTCAATACTCTCGCAAGAGCAAGCGCTTGAACGATCTCAGGGCCACGTAAACCACGGCCACCGTACGCTCCGGTTACTACCATACTAGCCAGCATATCCGTGTTTGATAGTTCAACCTCTACTTGAGCATTCTTGACTTGTGCCACAGCAATGCCTTCATAAGCTTCAGCTTTGCGTTCTCGAGCACATCCAATGAATCGAATGACTTCATTTTCATCCACAAACGTCCGGCTTGCATTTATCGCTTTAAGAGACTTTGGCAATTCATTTTGATTTAGATCTCTTACCGGCTCAGCACCTTTAGGTAAGCGGGCCAAAACCTTCGTTTTGTCTTTCGACCATTCAAGACACATATTCCACATAACAAATCCATATGCTACTGATCACCTAACAAAGTCTAACCAAAATCATTTTCTGAACAAACCTCTCAATTCTAAGAGTCTGAGTCACGTCACTAAAGGGATAAGGTTTTTCTTGAGGTACATATAAAATTTGTAAATCCAGTTTTAATTTAGTTTTTGGCTATAACGTCTGCCCCACTCGAATACATGATGAATACAGTTTGGAAAAAGAGATGACATGTGCGACAGAGATTTGAGCTCGATATCTATTCCTTAAGTAACTCAGCACTTCGGTTACGTGTAAATGGATACTTAGGTTTACATTGTAAATTCAGCACACCGTTTATCCTGACCATAGATATGAGCTGAAAATGTAAAAAAGGGAATTTACAGTGTAAACTCCCTCCTTGCGTGTTTATATTTTAGTGTAAATTGTCGCCCTGTTTACACTGTAAATTTACCGATTAAAACTTGCAGTTCACTTCTAAGCTGCGCTTCTACTGACTTTCTCCCCGGTAATCCATACTGCTTAGCACAATCATTCCAACTTTTGTTTAAGAATACTTTGCTGATCATCAGGTCAGAGGCTTGAGCTAAACCATGCTGTAGCAACCATTGTTGAATCCAAATGGATACAGATTCAAAGCTGTTGCCGCCGTGGGCGAAATTCTCAACTAATGTGTATTTCGTCGAATGTAGATGACCATTTGATGCCTCGAGCGGTAAAAGCGTGCGCATTAAACTTGGTTCTAACTTAGGGTGAGAAACCGCAGCACTCAGTGGCAACAGTTCGAGAAATAACGATTTTGCATCATCTATCCATACCTGTTTTTTTGCCCCCCGTTGACGAACCATCAACAACGAGTAACAACCACTAGCTGCATCTCGCGAGCTTCCAAGACGAATAGGTTCGAAACCAGATTTCTTCCAGAAGGTAATCAGTTCTGGCGTAGCGCCAAAGCTGGAGGACAAATAAGAAATGTGAGCCGGTGTTATTTCTTCTAACTGCTCTATCATTTGTTGACCAAGCCCCAGCCCCTGCAAATCGGGATGCACCGCAATTCGCATAATGCGTAAAGTAGACAGAGCACCAACATTTGAATAACCAAGTTGATTAATAATGGTCACTGGCGCCAAATGTCCTTTTGGACGTCGTTTGCCAAGCTGTATGTCTTTAACCAAATTAGAATCAAGGTCGCCCTCTTCCACCGTTAACATCACTCCAACGACTTCGTTCTGGATTTGCGCAGCATAAATTTGGCAACGTTTATCTTGCAAAAGTTGCAGTAAATCATTTGGTGAGGTTTGATAGTGTGCATTCACGAGTAACGCGAAGCAGGTTTTCAACATGGAAGGATTAGAAATCAATACTGACTTACTGAGCTTGATAAATGAAATGTCACCAAGCACAACAGGTTGACTCGCCGTAAGTTCAGCGTCCAATAGAAACGCTTGATAAAGCCATGCTTCTAAATTATCGGTTGTCGCCCATCGAATAGGTTGTTGCAGATGACACTGCCTCATTCCAGCCCTTTGCTTTTGTAACCAATCCATAAACTTGAGCGTAAAACCACGGCCACAACCTTCATAACCATGAATGGTGGTAGAGAATACGAGGCGATGATATTGTTCAGTGATCTGCTTGAGCATGGGGACAGGAAGGGCAGCCGCTTCATCAACCAACAACAGATCGCACTCAGGCAACGCTGAAAGCAGTTCATCTGGCGCGATAAACTGAATGTAACCCTGCCCTGCTTCTAATCGATCCCTCTTAACGCGCAGTGCGGTTGGGAGTACCCTTGACGCATGATGATAAATCGGTTCAACAGCTTTGATACTGGGTGCAGTAACAAGGATACGCAGCGTTTTTTTCTCAAGAAGCTGTGCGCATGCAATTCCAAGCGCGCTGGTTTTGCCACGCCCACGATCAGCGGTCAATACTAAAGGGCGTTTTCGATGCCCTGTCACCACTTTTTTGATGAGAGAAACCGCCTCAGTTTGCTCTCTGAACTGGTATTCTTTTTCCGCAGAATCAACTTCTGGTAATTGAGGCAATGGTAAGGTCTCATCAATCACGGTCAGCTGTTGCCATTGTGTTTGCATCCACCGCTCGGATTCACCGCCATTTTTTTCTTTACTCGCAACCACAATCAATAAACCTCCACCAACGAGCGCACCGAGAGCCGAGGAGAAACTATTGGCATCTAGTGTTTTCCTTGCGTCAAACAGCAGCACATCACATTCTCGACCGAGCAACGTATGGCCTTGTTTGGCATTAACGCAGTGAGCATTATCGAGTTGCCATTCACCGACGCAGAACCACGTCTGGTGTTGTTGGGTTTGATAAAAGTCGGCAATCAAGGCATTTTGCCAATCGGCATCACCATAAATAACCACACCATTACGCTGAAAAGCTTTGTAAGAAAGGAGTTGTAGCAGAGAGAGAAATTCAGATTGTTCGGGCATCACGTCTATCCAAATATTGAACTAACGCCATGTTATCACATCTCGACTCACTGACACTTCACCAAACTGCAAACATAAAAAAACCGCCCTGAGGCGGTTTAAAAAATAAAAGATTGTTATTTCAATTTACTTTCCACAAAAGCAAGAATGTCTTCCACCATACTGTCGTCTATCTTCTTTAAATTCAAAGCAAGGTTATTTCCTTTGCGGCTATAGCTTGCACGTCCCTTAATAAGATCAACTTTTTCGGCTTTCTTGGTTGGTTTAGCTGGCACTAATTCCATAATCCAACTCTCGATACTTTCCGTTACTTCTTTGGTAAGACGAGCCACGCCCTGAGCATTGCTACGCTGCCATAAATAGCCTTCTGACGTCCGACATTTATCCAACAAGTTTTGTTGCTGTTCACCACTTAACGCCGAGAATTGTTTATGCAGCTTAACAATAGTTGGACGACCAAGATCACCAACATTTGGATAAGCCTGAAGGAGTTCAAGCGGCAATGCTGCGGCTTTTAATGCACCACTCACCAGAGCTTCACTGCATTGAAATATTTTCGCTAGCGCTTTTTGATCTTCCGCTTCACCATTTTCAAGCTTAGCCTGCATCTCTTTACCTTTCTCATAGAGAGATAGTGGCTTGTGCGCATTAGCAACATCGGATAGGAACTTAGCATGATCAGTGTTGATGTTATCACCAACATAAATCAAGAAATCCTGTCCTGCTAAAATACAAGACATTCGACGACGGCTACCGTCTAGCACTTCAATCTTGCCATCTTCAGTGCGGCGACCAACCGCAGGATACTGTTGGCCACGCTCTTTCAGCGTCACCAACACATCAGACAAAGCGTGCTCGTTAAGGAATGATTGCTCACGAGCGTTTTCAGCAAACACGCAGGTGTCTGTCGCCACCTTACCCGCTGGTATTCGTACTAGCTCAAATTGAACCGTATTCTCGCCCGCAACGGCCAGTTCAATAGTTTGAGCTTTGTCTTTTGCCGCCGTTTGCGCCTCTTGAGGTGTCGCAACACGACGCTTATTGGTTTTACCAAATAATTTCGCGTTTAATTCAGACGTTTTCAATGCCATATATTCATTACCCCTGGTTCAGTGACGGCCAGTTAGAGTGCAGCACGCGCTCTAGTTCCAACGCACTCTTTTGCACCGCATCTTGTGCTGTCGCAAGTGTTTTCTTACCACCTTCAAAATCACCTACCGTCAAGTCAAATACTGTACTGTAGGTGTCAGCACAAGTTTCAAATGCACGGCTACGAGGAATCGTGGCCATCATTACTTGATCACCGAGAAGATAGTTCATTTCAGTTAGAACGGAAACTTGCTTCTTGTTGTCATCTTCAAACATAGTAGGCATAAGACGAACGAACTCAAGACCATTCCAATCTTCAGGGAACATCTCGTAGACCGTTGGCAAATGTTGGAAGAAGTTTACTGTTGACGCCCAGTCAAGACGCTTCGCTGCGCAAGGGATCAATAATGCGTTCGACGCATACATTGCGTTCCATACAAGCGGGTCAACGTGTGGGCCAGTATCAATCATAATGACATCAAAATCATTCGCAATCTTATCAATTAACTGCTCTTTCAGCAGGCGAACAATGTCTAGCGATGGATCTTCAGATAGCGTTTGCCACGCTTCTGCGTTGAACATTGCGTCTTCTGGAAAAGCAGAGATCGATTTCAAGTTCGGGTATTGTGTCGGCAGCAGCACACTCTTATGCAGAAACTCACGGTCAATTTCAATACCATCCGGAACATTGCCGAGCATAATATCAACCGCAGAATAGATGTTATCATGCTCTGCTACGCTAATTTGTGGATTCAAGAAAAGGCGCAACGAGCCTTGGGGATCTAAGTCAATCAAACAAATACGGTAGCGTTTATCCAAGTTTAGCGCCAAACAAGCCGCTAAATGAACCGCAGACATTGATTTTCCCGTACCACCCTTTTGGTTTTGTACGTTAATGATCCAAGGTTTATTCTCAGAGTTCTTTTTACGCTCATGAAACTTTGGCACCTCAGCCGCATCCATCAGCATGTGTGCTTCTTCAAGTGTGATCGAATAATGGTTGGCATTGTTCTTCGTAAATTGATGACCTTCAGCCTCCATCTTACTGATAGCATCGTCAAGTTTACGACGAGTTAAACCTGAGCGCGTCTCCATCATTGCCTTAGACATTGGAGGAAAGTAGTTATCACTGCGTTCTTCCAAAACAATCTCAATACGGTCAGCTTGAACTTGTTGGGTAAGTTCAGCTAACTCTTGAAGATTTTCAATCGTTGTTTCTCTTTTCATGCCAAATTCCGTTGAAAGGATATCTAGCCATAATTGTACAGCATTAAAACTCAAATACAACAAAAAGGTGCACGTACATTTTGTATTGTAATCACATAAAAAAACCCAAAAAATCAATTTAAATGGCAAACATCTAAAAAAAGCGAAGAAATATAATTAAATTAACGTGAGTTTACAGCTACAAAAAACGAAAGAATTAAAAAGTTACAGCATCACTTATTTACAATGTAAATCAAAAAACACCGGAACGATTATAACGTTCCTTTAAATTACGGTTAGTGTTAGATGAATTTAATATTTGATGCTCGCCAAAAAAATCTATTTACAGATGCCTAATTTGACCAGCTTGATCATGCGTCCGGCAGATTTAAGCATACAAAACGAGCAAATTCGTCGAAACGATGATCAAGGTAAATCATGGTCATGCTTACAGTTGAAAGCAGCAATTCGAAAGCATGATCAAGGTGATGACTCGACTTTGCTCAGAACACGGCGATTTTTCAATATGATCAATATACCGGAAATATGATCAAGTGTGTTTTTGTCACGGAAGCATGCTTTTTAACGCTCAAGTTACGGTCGAGTGCAGACAGACCGGGGGATAGAGACTAAATAAGGTATAAAATCGTGGAACGATGAAAATAAACTGAAAACGGAATGGAGAATCTACTATCATGATCATGCTTCCGTTAATATCTGAGAGGCTCATAAAAGTAGCTTACCCAATTGAAAATGAAGCAGGACGACAACTTCGCACAATTTATACGCACAGTCAGACAATAAATAATGAAAAGCCAGTTTCTTGATCATCGTTCCGGATGAAAACAGCGTTGTTTTACCCAAACAAAGGCGGTTTTTTTACATCATCTCCCCAATATCTGTGGATAAGCTGTACAAACATGATGATCATTGATTCAAGACCTTTTTGATCACCTTTTCAGAAACTTAATGATCATGCTTACGTGACTTTGTGATCATGCTTTCTCACTCTAGTTGATCATCTTTTCGTGTTGGGTATGATCATCGTTCCGTATTGGCACTTAAATATAATTCTTAAAAACAACAACTTACACACAAAAGAACAGCCAGATCATTAGATCATATAATCATTTAAGATCAATTTAATCAAAAGATCAGTTATTTAAAAAACCAAGATTTTTTCTTTATTTATGATCTGTTTTTCTTTATTCTTCGGAACTATAGCAAAACTACGGCTAGTGTGACCTGGATCTAAAATGACCGCTGATGAAAAAATTCTGATTAAAGCGCCGAGGAGCCACAAAGATGGGCACCTTTTTGAGGTACACGAATCTTCCGCTGATTGGGTAGAGCAATACCAACACTTTAAGGGCGTTACCAAAAGTATTTTAGAACTGCTTAATCTAATTTCTTTACGAGGTTTCAGTAGCAAAGATGGTTTGGTATCAACGACAGAAATCGTGGAAGCAACTGATGGACAACTGACTAGAGCAGCATTACAACAACGCTTACGAGCAGCGGTTAACATCGGTTTATTTACTCAAACACCAGTGCGCTTTGAAGAAGGCCTTGCTGGTAAGACTATGCTGCACAAGTTCGTAAACCCAAATCAGCTTATCTCTGTATTAGGCGCCACCAGCTTAGTAACGGAAAAAGTTCGTCAGAATGAAAAACAGAAGCGCTCTAAAGCACTAGCACAAACTCAAGTTAACAAGCGTCTGTTGAACGAACATGGTTTGAATACGCCGCCAATGATGATGGACGAGGCGGATCAATTTGTTGTTTCACCGACTAATTGGGCAGGGATCATCGACCAAGCTTTAGCCCCACCACGTACACGTAAAAGTTATCAGAAATCCTTGGTATCGATCTCTGGTACTAAAGCTGTGATCGAGACACGATCGTCAAAAAATATCATGACAGTTGATGATCTGATGACTTTATTCGCCTTGTTCACATTGACTGTTCAATATCATGATCATCATAAAGATCAGTATCATTTGGATGCAGCACATGTTCCAAATAAAACACCACTGTACATTACGGACATCTTGTCATTGCGTGGCAAGAAAGACAGCGGGCCAGCACGTGATTCCATTCGAGACAGCATTGATCGTATCGAGTTCACTGATTTTCAACTGCACGAGCTCACAGGCCGTTGGCTAAGTGAAAACATGCCAGAAGGTTTCAAAAGTGATCGTTTCCGTTTTATAGCGCGGACCATTACCGCATCAGAGGAGGCGCCAACAGAAGGTGCTGACGGTGAAATTCGTATTAAACCAAACCTATATATTCTGGTTTGGGAACCATCGTTTTATGAAGAGCTTCTTACCCGCGATTATTTCTTCTTGTTTCCACCTGAAATTTTGAAGCAGCACACTTTAGTATTCCAGTTGTACTCATTTTTCCGAAGTCGCATGGTCCGCAAACACACGGATTGTATGTTACTGAGCGAATTAAACCAAAAATTAGCACGTAACATTGAATGGCGTCGTTTCTCAATGGATTTGATCCGCGAGCTGAAACGATTATCGAATGGCAAGGGGAAAGAGGATCTTTTTGTGGTGAACCTGTGGGGTTATCACTTAACAATTGAGACCATGACTGATAATGGCAAGGTGATGGATTATCAAGTCGACATCAAATGTGATGTTGAAGAAGTGTTGCGTTACTCACGTGCTCGTATGACCAACGCAGGAAAGCGTAATATGGCTCCTACGCTGCCAAACCCACTTCGTAATGAGATGGTTACCCGTCAGCAACTAGACGAGCTGTCAGGCATCATAGACGGCGAATTTGAGCCTATCCAACGTAAAGCTCCGTCTCCACGCGGTAATTTGGGCCGCCGAGTGAAGCAGAAAAAACACTTGGTCGAGATCAACGCGGATGAGATAACCATTACTCTATCCAAATATACCTCTCCAGAGGCCCTAGAACGCAGTATAACGGCTTTATCGGCGATGACAGGGCACACGTATGCCTCCATCAAAGAAGAGTGTTCTGATTACATAGACAAGCTTGATTTCTTAAGAGTAGGGGATGAACCTTTGCCTTATGAAACCTTGAGTAAAATAGTAGAACTGTTTAATGGCCAAAATTCGGTCAAACATTTAACCATAGAGCGCCTGATTGCTGGTTTGGCCGTTCGTCGAAAAGTGTGTCGCCAAATTTATGAGGGGCATATGGACGACGTTGTATTAAGAGCACTTGATGAAATGGCGATGTGATATCAATCAATTGGATGCTTTTAGGCAATAAATGTGAGTTAGCGTTGGAATGTTACAAATAATGACTTTGATAAAAATCATACCTAACTCTTACAAACCACTGACATTGCCGTTGTTAGTGCAAACTAAAATTCGAACCGAATAGACAACCTTTTGTCCTTTCTGATGATTAATAGATTGGCTCATACTGTTACATTTATCCTGAATAGATTTCGCGAGTTTCTTCCTAAGAAACTCGCTTTTTTTTATTCAAAACTCCAGACTTCGCCTCCCACCAAATCAATCTTGCGCAGGTAGGAAAGTTTGATCATCTTTCTGGATTAATAACATGCCCCTTGATCATGCTTCCTATTTTATACCAACCTGACGTACGTCTGCCTGATCATTAAATTCATCAGCTGAGTACAACTTAAGCGGATCGGATCATCCAGCTTGTGTTTATGAACATCCGGTTATGGACATGGTGGGCCGTGATTAATGGTGCCTCAAGTTCTTGGAGATAATAAAAATGAGAACTGGATCGGCTTACTTTTTGGTGGGTAAATTTCAGAATCTAAACGCTAAAAATCTGGTTGGCAAAGACTAAATGATGGTTCTGTCGATGAGTTTATGAAAGGTCGAAAGAGTTCACAATTCTTCACCGTTTTTCTTACCTCTGTCACTGTGCTTTGCTATAGATCTGTCATCAAACACTTGGTGTGTTCGGAGGAAATATGTCTATTAATTCTATCGATCATGAAGAGATGAGTAATATCGCTCATAAATGGGAACTCCCAGAAGAAGAAGAAGTTGTTTTGAGGCCAAACAAAATGGTGAAATCTGCTGAGGCAAGACGTCGTATTGAGACATTGCGTGAAATCCGTGAGAGTGGCTTGAGTATCGAAGAAGCAAGAGAACTAGGCCTATTTCACTAATTTTGAACTGCAGAAATCAACGCTAGGGTAGTCATAGTACTGCCCTTTTTTATACACAAGTGACTGCAATGACACGCTCCCTAAGGGGCCTCTTCGCAAATAGTGAGGGTCTTGGTCTGCCGATTCTTGATTAAGAACCACTAGACCTTTATATCGATGCCCCGTCTGTAAACCAAGTCGTTCTCGCTCAATCACGCATCTCGAGCTTAATTGGGTATATACCCATGGTTTGACTTTCTAACCCTATGTTACTAGCTTTTATGTCAATGAAATATGCCTTTTGTTGATTATTAGATTGTATTTTTAGGAGCACGATTATGGTTGATCAGATTCTTTTCTATGAACCCGGTGAGCCCCATGGGTTCCTCTCCAATTTTTGCCAAGTTCCTATCAGGATCGCCACTCAGTCTTGGCCGACCAGCGAGCATTATTACCAAGCTCAAAAATTCAGCGATGTCACTCTGCAAGACAAAATTTTCTCTGCAAAAAGTCCTGATGAAGCGTTTGCCCTAAGTCGGAAGTATCAACACTTAGTTCGTGATGACTGGAATGACGATAAGCTCTCTGTTATGGCATTTATCGTGCGTGAGAAGTTTCTGCAAAACCCTCCGCTTGCTGAGCTATTACTACTGACAGGGAACGCTTGCCTGAGTGAGCATTCTCATAAAGATGCATTTTGGGGGGATGGTGGTGACGGTTCTGGTGAAAACCATTTAGGTGAGATCTTAATGAATGTTCGAGCCGAGCTAAAGCATATTGAGGTCGGTCAATCCGAATGCTTGCGCAATAAAGCCGAACTCTCTAATTAATTTGCGACCTGAATCCCGCTTATAATTGAGAACAAAGCAGGTCAAGGGCACTCGATATTTGGGCTAGGGTACACTTACAAAGTTTGCACCTTTAGTTGATTAAGCATAATTTATTAGATGAGGCAAATCACCGGATGTACTTTCTGATTATTTCGTCGATTTGACCTGAACTTTTTAGTTGCTCTAATTGGTTGTTAATAAAGCTTTGCACCCTTGGGTCCATCTCTGGAGAGAAAGCGAGATAGATGGCGTAGTCTGGGATGACAGAGCTGAAAGATTGAATCTGGAAGTCTTCCATTGATAGCCCTAAACGATTTATGTTGTATACCACTCGTGATTCCATTTCGACAAACGCGGTGTCGTCAGGGGTTCGTTGTAACACGCGATAAGCGGCAGCATAGTCTTTTACGCGCATTTCTTTTAGAGAACCATTTTCAAATAAGGCGCTGAGGTTAGGATAATCAAAGCCGAGTAACAGTACGATAGAGCGCCCCTGTATATGCTGAATATTGCTAAATCTAAATGGCACTTTACTGCTGGATACTAAGACGTGTTTTACAGTGTAAATAGGTTGCTTAGATAGGTTTTCAGATTGAACCTTTCCCCATTTTGGACTGCCATAAGTCACCCAGTTTTCCTCACCGCCAGCCTCAAGTACTGAAATCATGCGCTTAAATGGGTAAGTATGGTATTTCAGCTGATAATCGGATTTCGCAAAGATAGCATTAATAATGTCCGTTACAATTCCTGAGTGCTGTTCACCTTGCTGTTCTATTTGAAATGGTCTGGCTTGTTCAGCAATTACGTAATAATTAATTTCCTCAGCCATAGGATATGAGCTTAAGGCAATAAAAACAAAGCCTAATCCTCTTAAGATTCCTTTCATCCTAACCTCGATTATTGTCGTTACCTGACTATATTTATAGTAGCGTATGTTTTAAGGGAGCGATTTCATATGGCGACAAAAGAACGAACGCAACGTCGATTGAGTATTGGTAATCAGCTGATCCTCGCAATCTTTGTGCTGAGTTTAATCTTTACCGTAATTATGTCTTCCATCAGTTTGTATCGTGACTTCAACGATGATCTCGCTCGTTTAAATAAAGAACTTGAACAGGTGAAGAGCAGTTACCTTTCCAGCTTTTCTGCCAGTTTGTGGGTTGAAGATAGGGATTTGTTACGTACTCAGGCGGAAGGGGCAATGCGTTTGCCATCTGTGGATTATTTAAGAATCGCGACGTCAGATGAAGTGATCGTTGAGTTAGGAGGCGCACTAACTGAAGAGCGGATTGAGCGCAATTGGGCCTTACAATATAACGTGGGGGGAAAAAGCTATAATCTTGCTGAAGTAACCGTGCAGTCAGATCTTACCTCTGTTTATCAGGGATTATGGCACTCGTTCTTCTTTTTAATGGTTGCCGAAGCGATCAAGACTTTCTTGCTTATTCTAGCGGTTTTGTGGGTTACGTTTCGTCTGATAGTGAAACCACTACAGTTGCTCTCTGGCGCAGTGAGCGATTTCAGTGGGGGCTATGTTCCAAGTAAAGTACAGCTACCGAAACGGTGGTTCTTCGATGAAGTGAGTTTATTGGAGTATAAATACAATCTAAGTGTTGAGCGTGTGAGAGAGCGACAAGTCGAAATAGAAGAAGCACGCGATAAAGCCGAAGTTGCAAACCGTAAAAAGAGTGAATTTCTTGCCACTATGAGTCATGAAATTCGTACACCGATGAATGGTATAGTTGGTATCGCTTCTTTACTCAACGATACCAAACTTGATAAGCAACAAAAAGACTTGGTTAATGTGATTAATAGCTCCTCTCATTCGCTGATGGTTATCATCGATGATATTCTCGATTTTTCTAAAATTGAAGCGGGTAAGATTGAACTGGAAGTCACCCATTACAATCTATTCGATCTACTTTCTGAAGTCGGACGTCTTCACACTGTCAAAGCCCAGCAGAAAAGCTTACAGCTGGTTTGTGATATCGATCCTCAATTACCGTTAGAAGTCGAGGGAGATGTTGGCAGACTCAAACAAGTGTTGAACAATCTTCTCACTAATGCGGTTAAGTTCACTGAGCGCGGATACGTTAAGTTGCTCGTTTCGCAAGTGAGCAGGAGGGGGCGGGTAGCAAACGTGCTTTTTCGAGTCGTTGACTCTGGTATCGGCATCGCCAAAGAAAACCAACAAGCGGTATTTGAAAAGTTTCAGCAAGCCGATGGCAGCACAATGCGTAAATACGGTGGTACGGGTTTGGGCTTAGCGATTTGCAGCAGGTTGATAGAAGTGATGGGCGGCAAGATCCTCCTGACTAGTGAGTTGGGGTTGGGCAGCTGTTTTGAATTCACAATTCCACTCAATATTGTCAGTGATAAGACAATCAGTCCTCAAAAGCCAAATGTGTTTGATTTTCCTAATGCCAGTAGCAACGCTACCACCTCATGTCACAGTACATTAACTAAAGATGAGGGAAAACCTTGGATATTGGTGGTTGAAGACACAGCCGTGAATCAGAAAGTTGTACGCATGATGCTGGAAAAGATTGGAATGCGGGTAAACGTTGCGGAGCACGGCGAAAGCGCACTCCGACAATGCCAAACTGATCAATTCGATTTGATTCTAATGGACTGTCAAATGCCCGTTATGGATGGATTCATTGCCACCGAAAATATCCGCAAGATGGGGGAGTGGGGGAGGAAGGTTCCCATCATTGCTCTTAGTGCAAATGTTATTAAAGAAGATCAACAACGCTGCTTTGAAGTTGGAATGAATGAGTTTGTGGCTAAACCAGTGACGAAAGCGTGTTTGCAGAAAATCTTTGAGCGATATCTACAAAGGCCCCAGCACACACGATCGAATCCCAAACAAGCAACTTGAAATTGATCAAGTAAAGTGTGTTTCACTTCTTAAAAGCCAAATCTATGTGCTATAGTTCACGGCTAGTATTTATCAAAGTACCTTGAGGCTGTGAATGTCGTTTAATCTATCCTTGTTACCGCCAGACGAGAAAAACAAAATCGAACTTGATAAACAAGCGTCGTTTTTGGTTTGGAAGCTTAAAGAAGCGAAGTCGGGCCCAGAGGTGATAGCAGAACAGCTGTCTAAGATTAACGACACTGACGAGAAAGCATTTTTTCAACAGGCGGTCGATAAGTACAAACGAGTGATGGGTGTCGTTTAAGGCGAAACGTGGCTCTGGTGTAAACCACAGCATCGAATGAGGTTTCCTCCCCATTCCTTTGCAGAGTGCAAGGTAAAACATGTCACTCTTTGCTAAAATCCTCCGCATTAAATTTGAATTTAGAGAGACATCCCGATGGGAAGAAGTTTTGAAGTGCGCAAAGCCTCTATGGCGAAAACTGCAGGCGCAAAAATTAAAGTTTATTCCAAATACGGTAAAGAAATTTACATGTGTGCAAAAAACGGTGGTGGTGATCCTGACATGAATTTGTCTTTGAAGCACCTGATCGCAAAAGCGAAAAAAGACCAAGTTCCTGCACACGTTATCGATAAAGCGATCGATAAAGCCAACGGTGGCGGAGGTGAAGATTACACTCCAGCACGTTACGAAGGCTTCGGCCCTGGCGGTACAAGTGTGATCGTAGACTGTCTAACAGATAACGGTAACCGTACTTTCCAAGACGTTCGCCAATGCTTTGTTAAAGTAGGTGCGAAAATTGGTGTTGAAGGTTCTGTTTCTCATATGTTCGATCACCAAGCAGTATTCCAGTTCAAAGGTGATGATGATGAAGTCATTCTAGAAACGCTAATGATGGAAGATGTGGACGTGACAGACGTTGAGCTTGAAGATGGCGTTATCACAGTATTCGCACCTCACACTGAGTTCTTCAAAACAAAAACGGCGCTTAACGGTGCATTTCCAGATCTGACGATCGACGTTGAAGAAATCACATTTGTTCCGCAAACTCACACGCCAGTAGCGGGTGAAGACGCAGAGAAATTCCAGAAGTTCCTAGACCTTCTCGATGACTGTGACGATGTTCAGCAGGTATACCACAACGGCGAACTGTAATTCGGTTTCCAGTTGTAAAAAAGGCTTCCTTCGGGAAGCCTTTTTTGATCGTATTTGTAACATTTTGAATTATGTCGCCTTGGATACTTAAGTATGGCGATACTTGGAGTAACACAGCGACATGATCACACCAAAACAGATGCCTTGAGTCAGCATTGCCGTACCGCCGTAGCTGACCCTAAAAAGCGGGGGAAGTTTAAGTCAGTGGTTCTCTAACGGCAATCGAGTCAGCATTTTCAAACTCACCGTTACCCCAACAGTAACCATCACCGTTAACTCCAATATGTAGCATATTCTCTCTTGCATATTTAACAAGATTAAACATATATTGAGCTCCAAGATTCGTTAAATCAATGGAAAAGTTTAATTTCTCACCATCACAGCCTTCTGCGCGAATATCTTCCCCGTAATCAGTATTAAGTTGAAAAGTGACTCTGTCTTTTTCAGCAACAAACTCTGTGATCGTTCCCAATTGATAGGAACCTGCGAAAACTGAACCTGCAAACACTGATGTTAAAGCGATGGCAAATTTCTTCACAAAAAACCTCATATAATATCCTTTATAAAATTAGATGCATAAGGTAGTCGTTCCTTTTAAAATGGTAAAGGATAATCTGCCAGCAGAATAATACGCATCACAAAATAATAAAAAATCTTTCTTTTTAATTGCTTAACTAATTTTTCTGAAATGAAACTGAATACACATATATCGCAGTATTAGATGAACCATAAGCTAAGATACCTACTGAATGATTAAAAGATTAGATGGCAATGTAATTACAACGGCGGTAAAAGCCAATGAGGTGTCTTTATGAATTTTAACGATGAGTATTACAGTAAAACCAATGGCAGAGTGGGCTCCACTATAGGTCGACCTAAAATCAATAGTTGCTGGGAAAATTGGGTCTGTAGCCAGTAACAAAACTTTCCATTTCTGTTGAAATAAACAAAAACGGCGCTTAGCGGTGCATTTCCAGATTTGACGATCGACGTTGAAGAAATCACATTTGTTCCGCAAACTCACACGTCAGTAGCGGGTGAAGACGCAGAGAAATTCCAGAAGTTCCTAGACCTTCTCGATGACTGTGACGATGTTCAGCAGGTATACCACAACGGCGAACTGTAATTCGGTTTCCAGTTGTAAAAAAGGCTTCCTTCGGGAAGCCTTTTTTGATCGTATTTGTAACATTTTGAATTATGTCGCCTTGGATACTTAAGTATGGCGATACTTGGAGTAACACAGCGACATGATCACACCAAAACAGATGCCTTGAGTCAGCATTGCCGTACCGCCGTAGCTGAAGAACGGCAGCGGGCTGCCCATTACGGGCAACAAGCCACTTACCATACCAGTGTTGATAAAGGCGTAAAGGAAGAAGCTCATTGCTAACGTGCCGCTTACCAAGCGACTGAAGAAATGCTCGGATTGGCATGCGAGCAGCATGACACGCGCCGTAATAAACAAATACAGTGTCAGTAGCCCCACACAACCAATAAAGCCCCATTCCTCTGCATAGGTTGAGAAAATAAAGTCGGTATGACTTTCCGGAATAAAGCCTAACGTGCCTTGAGTGGCGTTCGTCCAACCTTTTCCTTTCATACCGCCAGAGCCAATTGCAATCAATGATTGAATGATTTGGTAGCCTGAGCCCAGTGGGTCCGATTCTGGGTGCAAGAATTGTGTTACACGGCTTTTTTGATACGTTTCCATCACAAAGAACCACAAGATGGGGATCAATGTCAGAATACTGGCCAGAAAACCGCTGATTATCTTCCAGCTCATGCCTGCAAAGAAGAGTACAAACAACGCGTAAATCACGGTGAAAATTGCGCCATCCAAGTCCGGTTGTAAAGCAATTAAGCCTGCAGGAATGAGAGTAACCAGTAAGCAGAGGGTGATTTTGCGAATACCTGGCCGTCCACCTTCAATATGCAGCATCCACGCGATGATTATGGGAATGGAGAGCTTGATCAGCTCTGAGGGCTGAAAGCGAAAGAAGCCGATATCAAGCCAGCGTTGTGAGCCATTGGTACTATCGCCAAACAAGGCGACTGCCGCTAACAGGGAAACCGCCACTAGGTATAAATACGGCGCAGAACGTTGATAACTGGACGCAGGGATCGATGACATGACCAAAATACAGATCAATGTTAAACCGCATCGAGCGAGGTGCTTAAAGAGCATCGCTTGATTGAACCCACTGGCACTCCAAAGAGTGAGCGAGCTCAATAGCATGATAGGAATGATCGCCATCAGCAGTGGCAAATCAATCCTAGGGAAGAAATGCTTGTTCATCTTCTACAACCTAAAAGCGCCCCAATGCGGGGCAAAAACAACCAGAGCTCTACGAGCTCAAACTATTCCGATTAAGGAGCTAATTTGGAAATAGCAGACACTATACAAAGTCGTGCAGAGAGGAGTGCGCGACGCTGCCTGTTATTGGTAAGCCGACCTGAAAAGTCGAGGAATGGATCAATACACTAGGTTGAGATTTTTCGCCACACTTTTTGTAGGGTTGAAGTGGGGGTTTTTATAGGCAGCGCAATGCAGAGAGGGTGTATCCTGTGCTTATTCGAGGATTGTCACTTTCTCGATAATGATGGGATCGCATGGCACGTCATCGTGACCAAGCTTAGAGGTCGTGTTCACTTTCGCGATGCGATTTACGACATCCATACCCGCAGTCACTTTACCAAACACCGCGTAACCCCATCCCAGATTGGTGGTTGCGGTGTGGTCTAGGAAATCGTTGTCTGCCAAGTTAATGAAGAACTGTGCCGTTGCAGAGTGCGGTGCATCGGTACGCGCCATTGCGATAGTGCCAATGGTGTTCTTTAGACCACGGTTTGCTTCATTAGCGATCGGTGCTCGCGTTGGCTTTTCTGCCATGTCTTCGGTGTGACCACCACCTTGGATCATAAAGCCGTCGATAACGCGGTGGAAAATGGTGCCGTTATAGAAGCCATCCTCACAATATCTTTTGAAGTTCTTTGAGCTAACTGGCGCTCGGTCTAAGTTCAGCTCAATTTCTATGTCACCGAAATTGGTGGTCATTATTATCATGTTGTTTGCTCTTGGAGGGACTAATTAGCTTCAGGATAGCGTTATTTCAGCTTAACAGAAACAAAAACAGCGACGTTTTGGCGTCGCTGTTTGAAAGAAGATTTTGCTAGGAGGCCTTTAAACTGTAAAGCGACCAACCAAGTTGTAAAGTTCGTTGGCTTTGTGGTTGAGGTTACCACTGCCTGCTCGGTTTTGATTTGCCAGATGCGCTGATTCACTACTTTGTTGAGAGATCACCTCAATGCGTTGTGAAATTTCTTGCCCAACTTGGCTTTGCTCTTCGGTTGCCGTAGCGATCAGTGTGTTCATGTCCATGATGTTAGCAATCGCGGCTTGGATCTCCTGCAGCGCAGAGGAGGCGGCGCGAGCTTCTTCCACCGTGGCTTCACCACGCGCTTGGCTTGACCCCATCGCTTTCACCGCGGCATCTGAACCGGACTTCAATTGCTCAATCATCTGATGGATCTCGCCTGTGCTGTCCTGTGTGCGGCTGGCCAACTTGCGAACCTCGTCGGCAACGACGGCAAACCCCCGACCTTGATCACCTGCACGCGCCGCTTCGATAGCCGCGTTCAGTGCGAGTAAGTTAGTTTGCTCTGCAATGTCTTGAATCACCTCTAGCGAAGAAGAAATGTTTTGTACATCACTCTCTAAACGAGAAATTACTGTACTGGCTTCTGAAACCTCTAGAGCAAGAGCTTCAACAGAGTTCGCTGCAGAATCAACTATTTGCTTCGCTTGTTGCGAACTTTCGTCGGCGTCTTTAGCTGATTGCGCGGCTTGATTTGCATTGCTTGAAATTTCGTGTGCCGTGGCGGTCATTTCTGTCATTGCAGCGGCGACTTGCTCGGTTTCTTCACGTTGACCAGAAGCGAGCTTATCCACCTGCGAAGCGCGCTGCGACATGTGGTTGGTTTCTGATACAACTTCTTGACCGACGAAGCTGACGTTTTTGATGATGCTTTGTAGGCTCTCGACAAAGGTATTGAAATTACGGCTAAGCTGGGCGAATTCTGGAACGCTGGATTTGTTCATGCGGGCGGTTAAGTCTGCGTCACCCTGTGCGAAAGAGTGAATCGATACATCAAACTGCTCAATAGGCCTCATGATGCTGCGATTAACAAATACGGCGAAGATCGCCACGACAGCAGTAATTAAAAAACAGAACAAAGTGATTGCCGTCAGGGTGGTGTTCAGTGCTTGGTGCGCCGCATCTTCCATATTTGCTGCGATAGCGTCGATATCATCAGTGTAAAAACCTGTACCCAATATTACATCCCACTCCGGGATAAAGACTGAGTAGCTCAGTTTCGGCAATGCTTTAGTTTGGCCGAGTTTTGGGAAGTAATACGTAGTGAACTCACCAGTCTTGGCATTTTTAAGTAAATCCTGAATCAGGTAATTGCCTTGTTTATCCTGCAAATTAAAGAAGTTCTTGCCGACGCCTTTGGTGTTTTTCCCAGTCACGACACGAACGCCTTTTGAATCGTAGCCAAAAATGTAACCGGTCTGACCAAACTCAAGCTGCTGTAAGATGGGTAATGCTTCTTCAAACGACGCGTTTTGTGCGATTAGCGGCTCAATAGCGGAGCGCGCCAACTGGACATAGTTTTTGAGCTCGGCCTTTTTCATTGACATCATTTGGCTTCGAGTCTGCTCAATTTCTTGCTGATTGTAGGCGGTGGTTTTTAGATAGGTGAACCACATCATCCCTATTGCCATGGTTAAAATGGGAATGATTGATAGGATATATAGTCTTTTTCTGATCGTCAGGTTCATAGTGACGTCCTTATCTCGGCGCATTATAAAACAGAGCAAATCATTAAATTTGCTCGATAAATGTGTTAGTCCTTGTTGTTGTACTTAGAGATTAACCGAGATGCGCGATCAGAAATACAGGTAGTTTATAAATCTAGACTAAGGTCGTAGCATTTCAAAGCAGGATCACATTTAACGTGAACAAGAACGGCTATTGCAACGTGAAATGCCCGTTAGCCAATAGGATATGCGATATCGATTCTTGGCGAATTTAAGATAAAGCCAGTCGGCAAGAGGTTTGACTATGCGCCAACGCAGCGGAGCGTATAGCCAACCGCGGCCGACCAGTTGCCACGCTCGATGAGTAACATCTAGCCCGAGCAGGACTTCACCTCTCTCGTTTAGGGCATGCAAAATTGTATTGGCTTGCTCTGCATCTATCTGTGGGTAACCAGAAAATGTGTCGCTGTAGATGTCGATGGTTTTGATTTGCTGTTTCGTATCACGCAACTTTAGTGCTTGCATCTCTTTCGCGCACAAAGGGCAGGTGCCATCGTAAAACACGGTGAGTTTGGTCATGTTTAGTTCCGCTGTCTGCTTTTTTACTCTCTTACGCGATCATTTTTCCTTTAGTTCATCACTTTGCAGGTTATGCCGCCAAATATTATGGATCAAGCCAAACTTGAGGTGCTCCGCATTTTTATTTATTGTGGTTATGTTGAGTGATGTATACATTTGTTGTAAGTATAAAAGTGGCGAATGGCATTGAAATGAGGAGAATTTTCAGCGATATGTTATAATCTTGCTTCGTTGTAACGAAAACTCCTGTTGCAAGCTTGAGAATCTTCCGGGATTCAGCTCATTGCAAACATAATGAATCAGAGCTTTTGAGCTAGGATTGGAGTGAGAGCGCCAGTTCGGTGTTCTATTCGTTATAATGGAAAGGAGCTTTGTTCGATAGTGATGTACACTTTCTGTGTAAGTAATGGAGCCCGACAGTGGTCCAGAAAGTGTTATCTGATAAATACTCACAAAACGATATCCAGTTCCTGCTGGCATTCATTTATGTCTGCTTATGTAGAGGATAAGAGGGAGCTTAATCGGCTCTTTTTACATTTTAGGGCTTGCGAATGGCGCGTAAATTAGAACATCGCTTGACGACCGCCCCTCAAACTAGCCTAGGGCGCATTTTATACAACCTTTTGAGTATTTTTGAAAAATATAGTGAGATAATTTGCTATTGAGCGAAGGTTAAACTAACACTCATCATTACGGAGGATGAAGAGTATAATAATAAGAGGCGATATGAATCATTTAATATCTGTAGGTGCACTGGAGTCTTTTTTGGTCGCGATCAGTGTGCTTTTCCTGGGGCATTTCATAAATGCTAAGTTGCCGATCTTAAAGAAATTCAACATACCTGAGCCGATTGTAGGAGGCCTAATCGTCGCCTGCATCATCACTGCTCTTCATTTTAACGGCGTCGATTTACAGTTCGATTTACCGTTGCAAAACACATTCATGCTGATGTTTTTCGCTACCGTTGGTTTGGCTGCAAACTATACACAGTTAATGAAAGGTGGGGCGAAGGTTTTCATCTTCTTAGCTGTCGCGTCGTTCTACATTATTATTCAAAATGGTATCGGTGTTTCAATGGCGGCAGCATTGGGATTGGATCCACTGATGGGGCTTATTGCAGGTTCAATTACTCTGTCAGGCGGTCACGGTACAGGCGCAGCGTGGTCACAAACTTTCCAAGACGTTTACGGTTTAAACAACGTGTTGGAAATCGCGATGGCATCAGCGACATTCGGTTTGATCATCGGTGGTATTATCGGTAGTCCGGTTGCGCAGCGTCTGGTCGAAAAGAACAACATCGAATCTGAGTATGGTCCTGGCGGACGAGATGCGAAAACCCATGAGAAATTCCCAGAGTTGGTCACGTACAACGAGTACGAAGAGGATAAAGTGACCGCAAAAAAAGTGGTAGAGAAACTCTTTTTCTTGTTGATCTGTGTGACAGGAGCTAAGTACGTAGAACAATGGGTGAGCACGTTAGACATCCAATGGCTTATGATTCCTGATTTCGTTTACGCGTTATTCATCGGTGTGATCATTACTAACTTCTTGGAAGTCACCAAAGTTCGTAAGCTGGATACAGAAACGGTCGATATGTTGGGCACGGTATCACTCTCTCTATTCCTGGCAATGGCATTGATGAGTTTGAAACTTTGGAATATCTTCGACTTGGCGATCCCATTTTTGGTCATTCTAGGCGTGCAGTCGGTGGTGCTCGCTATTTTCACTTATTATGTTACGTTCAAGGTTATGGGCAGTAACTATGATGCTGCGGTTATCTCTGGTGGCCATTGTGGTTTCGGTTTGGGTGCAACCCCAACCGCGGTGATGAACATGGGGTCAATCGTTAACCGTTTTGGCCCATCGCCACAAGCATTCATGGTTGTACCGATCGTTGGTGCGTTCTTCATCGACATCGTGAACTTAATCATTCTACAAGGCTACATTTCGTTCCTTGGATAGATTGGTAAAAATGACTTATGGAGGCCACAGTTTATCTGTGGCCTTTTTTGTATTTATTGATGAATCGATCGGATTGAAAAATATTTATATATTAAAGCATTGAATAATAAAGAAATACACCACCTTACCTACCAGTAGGTAGATAAGGTGGTTGACGTAAAAATAATATGACCTTAGAGTAACAATCACTGATGAGGAGCTGGGTTCCAACCCCCTCCTTTTTTTATGAAAATATAACCTACCAACCAATAGGTAGATTAATTAAAGGAAACATATTATGTTCAACACATCTTCAATTGCACTTATCGTAGGCGGTTCATCAGGTATGGGTAAAGCAACAGCAGAACGACTTCTGCAAGCGGGTGTGCCTGTCATGATTCTCTCTCATGATAAAAATAACCTCGCCCAAGCAAAGTTGGACTTAGAGGCTGTGACCCAAGGTCAGGTAGAAACGGCTCAAGTGGATTTATATGACCCAAGCGCAGTTAAGGGGTTTATCGAACAGTTAAATGCTGAAAAACGTCATATTGGTTACTTAGTGAATGCTGCGGGATTCTTTAAGCCAGTTGATTTCCTTGACCATTCAGAGCGTGATTACGACCTTCAACTAGACATGAACCGCGCGTTTTTCTTCATCACTCAGGCCGTGGCGAAAAACATGAAAGAACACGGTGGCGGTGCGATAGTCAATATCGGCTCTATGTGGGCTCACCAAGCAATTAAAGCAACGCCATCATCAGCGTACTCAATGCAAAAAGCGGGTCTTCATGCTCTGACGAAAAACCTAGCAATCGAACTTGGTGATCACGGCGTACGCGTAAATGCTGTAGCACCAGCTGTTGTGATGTCGACGATTTACAAGTCATTTATCGCGGAAGAGGAAATCGAATCAGCACTACAAGGCTTCAATGACTTCCACCCAATCGGTCGTATCGGTTCAACAGAAGATGTGGCTGACGCGATTGAGTACTTGCTATCAGACAAATCATCTTGGGTCACTGGTACCGTGCTTGACGTCGACGGCGGCGTAATGGCAGGCCGTAACTAAAACATCACAAAGGAGGCTCCAATATGTTGCATAACTGAAACATTCATCAAAAATCACGCCCACTTTTTCACTGCTTGGAGCCTATAATTCGATATGGGCTCTTTTTTATTGAGCGCTACCGAGTGCAAATCATTGTGCTCACACACAGTCTTTGACCTTTAATCGATTCTTGTTATCTCGGTTGGTAATCACCTGTTGATGGTCGTCAATCGTGCCAAGGTTTTTCGCTAGGCGATCATACAAGACAACATTGACCGTTGCCGCCAAGTTCATGCAACCATTAGTAGGGATATACACCACGTGGTCCGCTTTATCGACAACCTCTTGCGGCAGTGAACCATCTTCTGGGCCAAAGATATACACTGCGTTTTCTGGGTGGGTAAAAAGGGGCAACGCCGTCGCACCGACGGCCAATTCAACACACACGACTTTTACGTCTTGAGTAAGTTGAGCGGTGAGATCGTCCATTTCGACTAACTCGATACGTTCGTGCGTGTTCTTGGTATCGGTTCGCAGTTTTACTGCACGATTATAGCGAGCGCCGTTATAGCGAACTTGTGTTGCGTCATAACAACCTGCCGCGCGCATCACCGCGCCCACATTGGTTGGATCTTTTGGGTTATACAGTCCAAGAATGACCGTTGACTGTGCTGTCATTACTTTTGTTCTACTTAATTGTTGTCAAGATAAGAGCGTAATGCTCGTTGAACGTGTGATTATGGACTTAACGCAGCGGAAGTTCTAATACAATATGCGAGTAGAAGAGAAGTAGAGGTGAGGGAGCGGCTACCTCACCAAGATTGAATAATTAGAGCAATTTAACGAGCCGAGAGTTGTTCTATCACACACTCTGCTGCTTCTAATGCGCCCTCAATAAACCCGCCAAACTCCTTTGCCGACTCTGTTCCCGCAAAGTACATGCCTTGGTGACTCAATTGCTCCAGTGAGGTGTAGAGCCCATAACGAGGATGATGAGTAGGCATGGTGTGATCTTTTTCGACCGCGGTATATGTCTCTTTTGACCAGTCCAGCAGTTTCACTTCCGTGACGTTATACGCCTCAGGACCAAAGAGTCTTGCTAGTTGCTCAACTGCCATGGTTTTCAATTCGGTAGCACCTAACTGGGTGCGAGCTTGAGCATCGTAACCGATAAAACCGAACAGGGCGGCATGGCCATTTTCAGTACTGGCATCATGAATTTCCACCAATGGACCAACTTGACTGCTTGCATGACCGGACAGTCCGTTTTCACGCCAAAAAGGTTGGTCATAAATGGCGAAGAATTTCGCGTGAGCGGCCATCCATGTCGGCGTTTTTTCCAGCGAATGTAGTGCCTTTGATGGAAGGGCTGGCGTAAAGCGGATGTTATTAGCAATCAAGCGGTGAGGGAGTGCAAAGATGATGTTTTCACTCTCCAGGGACAGGAGCTCTGCCTGGTGGACAACATCGACGGTATATCCTCGACCTTCAGTATGAGTCACCGCCTTCACTTGATGTTCATATTTGATGTTTTCCGAGTTGAGCAACTTCACCACTCCCGCCACTAATTGCGCCATGCCACCCGATACCCTCATGGACTGAGGAGAAGAGAAGAATTGACTCGAAACTTGACGAATACCGGCATGCCCGGCTTGTTCGATAAGCATATCGCCCGTTTCGTATTGTTCCACTATCGGTAGTGACAGGTTGTCGACAAGTCTCATAACTCTTTGATTCATGCTAGGCCAAAACCAAGATGGGCCGAGATCAAATTGGTCACTTTGACTGTTTGCCGCTAAACTCGCGGAGGAAAGAATTCGCCCGCCGAGTCTGCTTCTCGCTTCAAGTAGCAAGTAGTTATGTCCTGTTTTCTCTAGGTAAGCTGCAGTGTAGAGACCGCTCAAGCCGCCTCCGACAATAATAAAATCGTATTTCATGATTTGCCTTTAATGTTTAATTATCTACTGGTAGGTAGATTAAATCTTTTTTGAAGATGAGACAATACCTATCAGTAGGTAGACAGCTACCCAAGAGCGTGTTATCTTCTGCAAAAATGTTGAAGGTGGAAGCCACATGAGAGAACTTAGCCCGACGGCTGCAAAGATTGCTGACCTTGCTGAAAGCTACATCCAAAGCCGAGGCTTTAATGGTTTTAGCTTTCGTGATATCCAAAATGAGCTGGGTATTAAGACCGCGAGCATTCACTACCATTTCAAAACCAAGCAGGATTTGGCCGAAACGGTGTTTGAGCGTTATCTTGCCAACTATGAATTGGTACTCATTCAAATCGACAGTCAATCGAGCAATGCTGAGGAAAAAGTCGCAGCACTGGCTGACCTATTTATAGGAGTACGTGAGCAAGATAAGCTGTGTTTGTGTGGTATGTATGCCTCTGACTTTTACTCTCTGGCCGATGGTTTAGAAGGGTTGTTGTCGCGCTTTGTGCAAACGAATGAACAATGGTTACAAAAAATCATCGATCAAGGCGTGGACAGCGGAGAATTTGATTTGCCAATGGACTCATCACAAGCTGCGAGGCTGATTTTTGTGGCACTGGAAGGCAGTATGCTGCTTTCTCAGTTCAAAGATGCGGATTATATTCGCAGCGTGAAGGCAAGTTGCCTCGCATTACTTAAGCGCTAATATTTCCATAATACTGCCCGCGACAAGTGCGGGTAGTATTTTAGATATAGTAACTATCTATTAGTAGGTATTTAATGATTGACGATATAAGATCGCTAGAGATGAACGGCATCGATGCCGCAGGCGCAGATCAATTCGAACAGATCCTCGAAGACACATTGACTTTTCTTCCAAGTGCAATGAGCGATCTTGAACAACTGCTACAGCTCTATCCGGACTTTATGATGGGATGGATTTTTAAGGCGTACAGCCATGCGAGTGATGGGCGTCGTTCAACTTTACCCATCGTGGCTAAAATGGCTACGCAATTGGATAAGTTCGTACCATCGGCCAGCAAACGTGAAGCGCTGCACCTGCATGCGCTTAAGCAGTGGAGTCAGAATAATTTAAAGGCAGCTTTGGATACGTGGCAGCATATTTTGAGCCTTTGGCCTTTGGATATTATTGCGTATCGCCAATTTACCGGACAAGCATTTTGGTTTGGTCAAAAGCAGCGAGCACTGCACGTTTCTTTGCAAGTTTTACCCTACTGGGATGAGCAGGTGCCTGGGTATTGGATGTTTGCCGCCGCTCATGCCTTTGCACTCGAAGAGGCGGGGGAATATGAATTGGCCGAAGCATTTGCGCGCCAAACGTTAGGGTTGAACCATCAAGACCTAATCGCCAAGCATACGATGGCTCATATTTTTGAGATGCAAGGCGAGGCGAAAGAGGGCATCGAGTTCTTGCAAGGTCATGCGAGTACATTTGCGAATCACAATGCCTTTCGAGGTCATCTTTGGTGGCACCTGGCGTTATTTCATCTTGAACAAGGAAACATTGAGCGCGCCTTGGCTTTGTTTGATCAGCACATCTATCCTGCAGAGTCATCGATATACCTTGATATTCAAAACGCAGCTTCGTTGCTGGCTCGCTTGGAGTTTATGGGGGCTGATGTCGGAGAGCGTTGGCATCGATTGAGTGCCGGAGCACTAGAGATTTCGGCCGACAGCACCATCATGTTTACCGAAATTCATAATGCCATGGTGTTAGCGAAAACCGATCATCATGACCAGTTAGATGCCAATATAGCGCAAATTATCAGTTCGCCATTACAAACTCAGGAAGTGGAGTTTATGACCGGCAGCAAGTTGATGCAGGCCATCAAGGCGTACCACAGCTCGAACTACCGTCATTGCATTGAGTTGTTCGATCAGGCGAGAGATGTGCACAGTAAGCTCGGAGGGAGTCACGCGCAGCAAGATGTGATTTTACAATACTTGCTTATGGCTCATGCACATTTGCAGCAATGGGAACATGTGGTGTGTTTGTTGAAAAATCGCTATATTGCAAGGGCACAAAAATTGCCCTCAGAGCAGATAAAGCAAAAGCTGGCTCAGTTCGATGAAGTGAAAAACATCGACGCTCTGCTGCCTAGCTTAGTCAAAGTGGTTTAGCGCAAATGCTGCCTGGGTGCGGCAATAAAATGGGGTCGGAAATAAAAAAGCGAGGAAAGTACCTCGCTTTTGATGGGTTTGTTTTGCTTGTTAGTTCACAGTACGGCTGAACTTGATGCTAGCCGTCCAAGCAAGCACACCGATGAAGGCGTAAACCCCAACGTTCATCCAACCTGCATCTGGAATCGCGCTGAACGGATTCGGTGCAAGAACCGCGTGCAGTGGTAGATAGAAAATTGCTGAGAAGAACTCATCCAGACCATAGAAGTTGAACATTGCAATCGGCATCCAGCGCAGTGCGTAAATACCAATCAAGATCACCAACAGCGGTGAGTTTACTTTTTGTGAGATTGCCATTGCAGTTAGTGCGAGCGGCAATAACAACACGCCAGCGACCACCATTCGAAGTAAGAACTCAATCCAGTTCAGCAGTACATAGCCTAACGATGCTTGGCGATACAATAACGCCAGCTGGTGGTCCGTTGAAACATTCAACATCCACAGCATAAAGTCGGAAGCGAAAACCAATACCGAACACACTAATGGAATCACTAATAAACCAAACGTCAGCTTTACTAGGTGGGTTTTCACGTCACTGACAGGCATGCTGCGCCAAAACATGATACTGCCCTCTGAGCGCTCTTTACGCAGCGTCCTCGGGAAGTATTGAGTGCCAAGCAGGATTGAAAGCAAGCCAATGCCACCGGTGATCAGCATGTTGACGTCATCGCCGAGCTCTTTGTGGATGTCACTGACATCGCCGCCCAAGCTCATTTGGAAGAACATATTGTGTTGCAGTGTCGAGCTACTCATCAAGCTGACGAACAGCAGCACACCACAGGCAAACATAAATAATGGCACGCGCGTAACCAATGGGTTCTCTAGCCACTCTTTACGCAACATTGCGATGATTGATTTCATTGTGCTGCTTCCTTCTGCAATGCCAAAAACAGATCCGCAAGCTTGACACCATACACATCACCCAGCCCATTAACTTGCTTTGCGTATTGAGATGACAGCAACCATTTAGTGGTGCCTAAGCCTTTTTGCGATGACAGTGGTTTTAGCGCTTCGATTTGCGTGCGATATTCATCACTGGCATCGAGAATGAAGTAATCTTCGCTGATGCTGTCCATTGAGGTTTGCAGGACAGAACGACCGTGTTTAAGGATCAGCACGTCCGTCAGCAGGTGTTCGATTTCCGACACTTCATGGCTCGCTATGATCAGCACACGCTCGCCATCGTGGAACCATTCCAGCAAATGACGGTAGAAGGTATCGCGATAGACTAAATCTAAGCCAAGCGTCGGCTCGTCCAGAATCAGAATCTGTGTGTTGGTCGCGATGACGACGGCTAAATGCAACTGTACCTTCATGCCTTTCGATAAGGATTTGATACGTGAACGTGGCTTGATGTTGGTTTGACGAAGCAGGCTATCGGCTTTGCTGCGATTAAAACCTGGGTGCACGCCCTCGGTGTAATCGAGCAATTGAGTCACCGTCATCCAGTTGGGCAGAACGTTCACATCCGAGATGTAAGACAAGCTCTGCATGATTTTTTCGCGTTGCATGATTGGCTCAAAGCCGTTGATACGTATAGTACCCTGATATTCGTGCGCACCGAGTAGGGCGTTAATGAGAGTCGATTTACCCGCACCGTTATGACCTAGCAAGCCAAGCACTTGACCCGCTTGTAGATCAAAGCTCACGTCATGCAGCGCTTCACCCTGCTGACGATATTGCTTGGAGACGTGTTTTACACTGACTAATGCGCTCATTGGTCACCTTCAATATGTGTTTGGATTTGTTGGATAAATTCATCAAGAGACATATCCAGACGTTGTAGTGTGTCGGCAATCTGCGGAATTTGTTGTTCAAGGAAGCGGGCTTTTTCATCAGCAAGCAGCTGTTTTTTTGCACCTTGGGCGACAAACATGCCTTGCCCACGTTTCTTTTCAACCAATCCTTCATCAACCAATAACTGATAGCCCTTCATGACTGTCAGGTGGTTGATCTTCATATCTGCAGAGACACTGCGTACCGAAGGCAAAGCTTCGCCCTCTTGCCAGATGCCTTGCAAGATTTGCTGGGTGATCTGGTCAGCCAACTGACGGAAAATCGGTTGGTGATCATGCCAATGCGTCATGATTGGTTCCCTTGGCTGAGTTGGTGTTATATATATGTATAACACTATAAGGTTTGGATAGAAAGCGCCATTTACGTCATGTTCTCAATCGCTTTTGCTAGTGGGCTTTCATTAACGTTTGCATCCATTAACGTTTACATCAGAGTTTCACGCAAAGTTTGCACGCAACCGCATACAAATTTGATCTGTTCTTACTTCAAGCAACCAGTTTAATACGTTAATATCCAATCCCTTACCCCGTTTCAAACAGTAGTAGGAGGCATGAATCGTGTCTGAAAAAATATCGACGTCTGCGCTGGCAAAAATGCGTCAGATAGAAGCCAAGCTGCTGTTTGCCGACTTGAAACGTGCTGGCTACATCGTTCGCCAAGACGAGAAATGGGTTTTGACTGAAGAGGGGGCCAAGTTCGGTGGTGAGTATGTCGATCACCCAAAATTTGGAAAGTTCATCGTATGGCCGACCAATTTACACATCGAACTTGCTGCTACTTCTGGCAAAACCTACAGCGCGACTCAACTTGGCGAGAAGCTAGAGCTTAATGCCAAACGGATGAACCAACTGCTGAGCGAATTAGGTTGGATCTTTAAATCTGAGGACGGTTGGAGTCTAACTGAAGCTGGAATCCGCGCTGGTGGGCAGCAGAGAACGGATAAAGAGTCGCAGAATACCTTTGTTGTATGGCATGACGTCGTACTGCGTAATAAGCGCCTCAAGCAGTCTGTCATCGAGTTTTTGGGACAAGATGCCGATTCTCATTCCACTGATAAGTCGTTTTCCAGTTTCCGGCAGAAGTTTGAAGCCAAGCACCGCACTTTGGACGGGCATTATGTTCGTTCTAAAGGAGAACTGTTGATCGATAACTGGCTATATTTGGCTGGCGTGGTACACGCTTACGAGCGTCAGTTGCCGATCGACCAAGACGTCACAAGTGACTTCTACCTGCCTGCTGGTAAAGTCTATTTGCAGTTTTGGGGTAGTGACTCGGGTGAGATGTTAACAGCGGAGCGAGAGAAAATTCGTGCGGTGTATGAGCAGCATAACTTTAACCTGATTGAAGTCGAATTGAGTGAGTTAGAAAAGCTCGATGAGATCTTACCAAAACGTCTGCGCCAGTTCGGTATTCAAGCTTATTAAATGCCTCGCTAGCGGTTGTTTGAATTCCTAAACCTTCCTGTCTCTAAAAACGAAAAAACTCGTGATGACTCACGAGTTTTCGTATTCAGTGTTTATCTTAGATTGCTATCCGAGGGATTAGAAACCTTTGATGTTTTCTGCTTCGAGCTCAGAGAAGTACTTCACCGTTTTTACTTTAAGCTCTTGTTGTGAAGCTTCATCACAAACGATCACTGCTTTAGGGTGCAGTTGAAGTGCAGAAACCGTCCAAAGGTGGTTTACGCTGCCTTCTACAGCGGCTTGTAGAGCAAGCGCTTTGTTGTGGCCAGTGACTAGGATCATCACTTCTTCGGCGTCTAGTAACGTACCCACACCAATAGTTAGGGCATACTTAGGAACTTGATTGATGTCGCCATCAAAGAAACGAGAGTTTGCGATGCGAGTATCTTCAGTCAGAGTCTTGATGCGAGTGCGAGAAGACAGAGAAGAGGCTGGCTCGTTGAATGCGATATGGCCATCGTTACCTACGCCGCCCATAAATAGGTTGATCTTGCCGTAAGACTTGATTTTATCTTCGTAGCGTTGGCATTCCGCAGCGTGATCTTCCACGTTCCCGTTGAGAAGATTGATGTTCGCTTCTTTGATGTTCACGTGGTTGAAGAAGTTCGTGTACATGAATGAACGGTACGATTCTGGATGATCCGCAGGGATACCGATGTACTCATCCATGTTGAATGTGACCACATGTTCGAAACTTACCTTATCAGCTTGGTAAAGTTCGATCAGTGCTTTGTAAGTTGCTAGAGGAGTACCACCAGTAGGTAGACCCAGAACGAATGGACGCTCAGCGGTTGGTTTGAAGTCGTTGATGCGCTTAGCGATGTGCGCTGCTGCCCACTTGCCTACTTGTGCTGATTGAGCTAACGGGATAAGTCTCATTTTGTGCCCCTAGTTATTGGAATTTAAGGTGTCCTGAATCATTAATTCGCATTATAAAATAAGTAGTCAAAATCTGCTATTGTTTTAGGTCAAAAATTTGCTTTTTCTTTAACCAGGGCTGTTTTTGTTCGCTGCTTTATGCGTGCTTGGTGTCCAAACGCTCATAGAAAGACCTGGTTATACCCAAGTGACTTCAAGGTTCGGGATTCAGAGCCTTGATATTGATTCGTTGATTGGTGTTTTAAATCTATGACTGAATGAAAAGGATTAGCAAATAAATGCTTGGCTAAAAGTGAAGAAGCCCTTGGGCATACTACCCTTGGGCTTCTGGAGGAGAAAATGTTTACAACACCACAGAACCAGAGTTCTGCAGTTAAATCAAGCACTGCAGCTCGATCGTTCTATTAATCGTCTTGTGTCAGACTCTCTTCTGCGTAATCATCTGCCGCTTCTGGTTTGTTACGTCCATTTAGTGTGTGGAAGCGTTTGCGACCACGAGCCAGGTGTACGTACTTAAGCCAAGTGCGCTCTATCTTAGTTTTCGCTTTGCCTGGGTTTTCTAGAACTTTAACGAAGTGTTTCTCTTCGCTGTTCTCCGATGTCAACTCGCCTGACTCTAGGCCAAGCATAGTATCCCCATAAATTGTTAGGATTTCCTCTTCCGAAAGAGTAAAATCGCCAGACTTTGCAAAGCCACGTGGGAATTTTACGTTGTCGTAAAAACGTTTTTTACCATGACGAAATTCAGTGTCAGTCATATCAACAGCCTCTGTAACCGTTCTTGATGAATGTGGTGAATTACGGCGAAAATTAGGCGTAAAGCTAACAAAAGAAAAACGAAAATTTTTTGTCGTCAAAATTTCAATTAGTTGTTAATCTGGTTTCATATTAACCAGGAGATGGTTTATGGATGTAAAGGTCTTTCGAACATTTTTAGAGCTGGCAAAGGTTCGTCACTTCGGACGAGCTGCTGAGAACTTGTACATAACGCAAGCCGCAGTGAGTGCGCGCATTAAACAACTCGAAAGTTATTTTGATACGCAGTTGTTTATTCGTGATCGAAATAACATAAAGTTAACCTCTGCAGGTGAGCGTTTAACAGGCTATGCCGAGGTGATGGTGACCACTTTGCAGCAAGCCAAACTCGAATTATCCCTCGAAGATGGGAAAGCGTTACAGCTCACCATGGGCGGTACGCCGAACATTTGGGATGCATATCTGCAAAATTGCTTAAGTGTGGTGACAGACGCATTTGGCGGTTATGGCTTTATGGCAGAAGTTATGGGGCGTGAAATGCTCAGCCGAAGTTTACTTGAACGTACTCTCGATATGGCATTTGCGTTCGATCAAATCAAGGCGGATGAGCTCAACTGCAAGAAAGTCGCTGACGTAGTCTTGGTATTGGTCTCTACCGAACGAGACTCTCTTGATACCGTGTTTGATGAGAAATATGTCTATGTGGATTGGGGCACGCGCTTTACGTCTGAGCATGCAGAGCGTCACCCTAAAATCCCAGCACCTTACTTAAGAACCTCAACGGCGCGGATTGCTTTAGACTTTATTTTGGAAAAGGGGGGAAGCGCGTACCTACCAGCGTCTTTGGTTGAGCCTTTTATATCAAGTGGGCAGCTTCACAAGGTGTCTGGTGTCGAGGATTGGTACCGACCTATCTATCTGAGCTACCGCAAAGCCAGCTCTTCCGTAGCAGCGATTGAGCAGGTTGAGGAAATCGTAAAAGAGATAGATCCCTTAACGGCGTACAGTTTACAGCAAATTGCGGACATGCCGGCAGGTGAGTAATTTTTAGTTTTGCGAGTGAGTGCAAGTTAAAACGAAAGCCCTTTGGTATAAACCAAGGGGCTTTTTCGTGAATGCAGGATGTGTTTTAAAAATGGTGTGATTGAAGCGAGAACTGTGACACTACGAAGCGATAGTTGTTCTGGTTTACGCTAATTTTTGACGTAGAGCTTCATCCATTGCCACTTTACCTGAGCCAGAAAAAGCGAGAGAAACGCTTGCTGCCAGTAGCGCTAAACCAAACTCGTAACCGTTGTTCGACAAAAATAAGCCGTTTTCAAAGTGAACTGAGAAAATGGCGATAACCATGGTGAATGCCAAGGCGACTGCTGCCGGACGAGTCAGCAGGCCAAGCAAGATGAATAAGCCACCAAAGAATTCCGCGCTCCCTGCAAAAAATGCCATCAGTATACCTGGGCCTAAACCAATTGATGCCATCCATTGCGCTGTTGCTTCAAGACCGTACCCGCCAAACCAGCCAAAAAGTTTTTGTGCGCCGTGTGCCATAAAAATCAGGCCAATTGGGATGCGAAGTGCCAGTGTGCTGTAACCAGCATTTGATGCCGTGATTTTTTGTAGTAGTGCTTTCATAATATACCCTTTCTCGAATTTTCCTGATGAGGAGCCATGCTCCTTGCTGATGAAATCAGTGTAAGTAGAAAGAGATAAATAAAAAATCGGGACAATCTGATGTTCTCGTTCAATAAATTCGAAGATGAATTTTAATTATTATTAAAACATGCACTTAATATGGTTTTAGTGTCTTTTGTGTGGCTAAAAATGTATTTTTTGATTATGGAACTCGTAAAATTTTGAATAACATTCCTGAATGTGTTTTCTATTTTAGAGCGAGGGGCTTGTGTTCGCTGAGCAAAAAGAAGAGCGCGGTAACCAGCGCTCTTTTTGTTGAGGTAAATAAGGGAGGATGGAAGATTAGAGGTTCATTAAGCTCTCGAGTGAATCTTCTACGCTACGGTAGTGATATGTTCGAATATTCATACCATCCGAAGCATTAATTTGAACTTCTGAAACCTCGTTGTCAGAGTCACGTTCGAGGATTCCTATAGAGTGCTCGACGGATTTACTGGTAATAACTCTCTGATTTCTGAGTACAATGACACACGTATGTAGGTTCATACTTATTCCCCAAAGCCGACGTTGTTATTTTGGTATGATCTAACTCTAGTGCACAAATGAACTAATGCCAAAATTTCTCAATATTGAGTTCCGAAAATGGCTAATTTACAGTTACTCCTCGTTCTACAATGAATTTATGCCGACAGAGTAGTTCGCAAACCTCAACACTCGTTGAACACTTAATGCATAAGCAGGGACAGCACTATGTTCATTCATCCGCACACATCCTTAACCCTTGAGCAGTGTCAGAGAGCACGGGTGGCACGTGACAGCCGTTTTGATGGGCGTTTTTACATTGCAGTGAACACGACAGGGATCTTTTGTCGCCCAATCTGTCCGGCCAATTTGCCCAAAGAGGAAAACGTCGAGTATTTTACTGACAAGACTCAGGCTTTGAAGGCAGGTTATCGTCCTTGTTTACGTTGTCGCCCAGACAGTGCGCCAGGGTCATGGGCTTGGAAGGGAGTCGAGGCCACATTCCAGCGTGCGATCAACATGATCGATCAAGGAGAATTGCATCATCAATCTCTTGCCGAACTCTCCGATCGACTCGGGATCTCGGATCGTTATTTACGTATGCTGTTTGATCAATATTTGGGGATGTCACCTAAGCAGTATGCGCAGTATCAGCAGTTGATGTTTGCTAAGCAGCTTCTGTATTCGAGTTCGATGTCCGTCATCGAAGTGGGCTTTGCAGCAGGCTTCAACAGCACTCGACGCTTCAATGATGCGTTTAAAAAGATTTTGCAGCTGACACCTTCTCAAGTGCGCAGAAAGGAGTTTGATGGCATGGGGACGAATCGAATTGTATTGCCCTATCGTGGCGATTTGAACTGGCAACATATGCTTGATTTTTATCGTCTGCGAGCGGTTGAAGGAATAGAACAAGTCACACAAGAGGCTTACCAGTGCAACGTTTTGTTGGGTGATTGCCATGCACGATTCAAGGTTAATCAAGGAGAAGGTTACCTTGAGATGGAGTTCGATATTGAAGATGTGACTAAATTGCAGAATTTGGTGTCTGGTGTGCGTCGTATGTTTGACCTTGATGCGGATATTTGCACGGTGGAGCAGCACCTTGAATACATTGCGCCGGGATTGGTGAAAACCCATGGGATTCGAATTCCGGGCGTTTGGAATGCGTGGGAAGCCGGTGTACGTGCCGTGTTGGGCCAACAAGTGTCGGTCAAAGCCGCAATTGGACAGCTTAATTTGTTGGTCGAAACACTCAGCAGCGGCCGACAAGCGCGCCACTTTCCAACGCCAGAAGCAATTGTTAGTGCCGATGTCAGCTTTTTGCGTATGCCACAAAGCCGCAAAGATACGCTAGTGCGATTTGCTCAGTATATGCAGAAGAATCCAGAAGCCGATCCACTGCAATGGATTGAATTGAAAGGTATTGGCCCGTGGACGGTTAGCTATGCGCAACTGCGTGGACAGTCTCAGCCTGATTGTTTGTTGGACAAAGATTTGGTGGTGAAGAAAGCCATGCCAAACTACCCATCATTGAATGCTCATACTGCGTCGCCTTGGGGCAGTTACGCGACTTTTCATTTATGGAATCAATCATGAAAACATTTTATACGCTAATGCCAACTCCGTTAGGTGCAATGACCATTCAAGCCAATGATCAAGGTTTGTTGGGAATTTGGTTTGAAACTTGTACCACCAAGCCAGACGATTTGGGTGAACGTGATGATCAACACATTTTACTTAGCCAAACCGTTACCCAATTGGAAGAATACTTTGCTGGACTGCGTAACCAATTCGACTTGCCTCTTGCGGCGACGGGCACTGATTTTCAAACCCAAGTTTGGCATGCTTTGACGACCATTCCCTATGGTGAAACATGGAGCTACCAAGACCTGGCGAATGCCATCGGTAATCCTAAAGCAGTGCGTGCGGTTGGGCTAGCGAATGGTAAAAATCCAATTTCGATTGTGGTGCCATGCCATCGCGTGATTGGCAAAAGTGGCAAGCTCACTGGCTATGCAGGCGGGGTAGAGCGCAAGCAGCGATTGTTGGCATTGGAGAAGGGTACGCCACTTTATGTGAAACCATCAGTATAATCCGGCAAGGTTTATCTTATTTGGTTAAATTTTGCGTGGGTTATCGTGCTAATAAACAACCCAGAGCAATGAAAAAGATAATAAGGAGATGTTTCTCACTACAGATTTTGATGCATTTATAAACCAAGGTTGGCAGCAGCATGAAGCCGAGCCGCAACAAACATATAACCAACTAGAACAAGCTAGTACGTGGTCAGTAACAGCAGCTGACGGTATATAGGTTTAGACCAAGCTGCCGAGCCGTTAGCGCGTCCAGCGGCATTTGCTTTATAAACCTAAAAAACCTTGACTAATAATGAAATAAATTCCCTTTCTATACGCGGTACTCTGAATACTCATTCCCCCGACTGTATCTGGAGGCACTGATGACGGCCGACCAAACCTTTTTAAACAACCTCCTTCTCGAGTTGGGTAACACCTGGCAACTGAACTGCTTAGAGCTTGACGACTCCGGGCGTTGTGCACTGCTGACCGAAGAAGGCATAGAGTTGGCAATTGATATGGCTGCGGGCAGCAACCACCTTCAGTTTCTAGCTGAATTAGGGGCTCTGCCGGAGGTGCAGAGAGAACGTCACCTGACCCGTCTTCTTGAGTACAACTTTGAAAACCCTTTCTTGCGTCAGGCACATTACGCCCTAAGCCCGCAAGGCGATCAGGTTCTGCTGCGCTACCAGCACCCAATTGAGGGGCTGAAGCTGGAACTACTGGCAAACCTGCTTGGCAACTTTATTACCACAGCGACTGATGCCAGAAACGCTCTTCAGTCTCCTCTAGAGGAACAGGCTAAAGCACCTTCTCTGCTTTGCGACGCGCACCTTTTAAAAGGTTAAGGAGTCATTATGCCGGTAACCAAACTTATCAACACTTGGTTTAAAGATGCCTATCAGGTACATCTGAGTGCACCGAAACAGGTGCCGAAACTGGAAAAATCTAAATCAGAACTTCCGGGGGTAGCGCAATCAATGCAGAGCATGAGTGAGCCGCTAAGCCAGAATCCTGCGGGTTTACAGAGTGTGCCCCACATCCATGATGAGGATCTCACGCCACTCGCTAAAGCCTTTAGTAGCATACTTCAACAATACGTAGACAATAAGCCGGACAAGCATGGCGGGTTTCTGCGCGGATATTGTGAGATGGAGGAGATTAAGGGGCGGATCACCATAGATGATCAGGAAAAAGTAAGGGTCATTAAACTGCCACGCTCTCCGCAAAAACTGGCAGAAATGTTTAACCTGCTGCTAGAGGGGCACTCAAGACTCGGCTCTATGTATAAAGCGTTAACCCGACCTTTAGAGAACAAAGACAATATTCTGGGCTCGTACCTACGCCTCTCTCATGGCAAGGTAAAAACCGCTAAAACACTGCCTGCCGAGGCGGTGACTAAAGCAGAGCAGACAAACAAAGCCAAGCCTCAGGAAATAAACATCGAAGCGGCGCCAAAAAACGCGCCGGCTCCTGCTGCCGAGACACCGAAACCTGAGATTAAATTTACTTCCAGTGAACGCAATATGATCTCAGACGGCATCAACCAGATACTGTCCGACTACCTGCTCACTGGCAAGAAAGCGGCCTCGCACCAGGAGAAACTGAAAATGCAGCTTGAAAGCGGCGATCCCATGCTCAGCCGCTTCTTGAATGTGGCAAACGGCGAAATGAAGCTGAGCTGTCCTAGAGACCGCCAGGAGTTGAAAGGATTTCTCGAAGCGCTGCTTAAAGGTCACCGGGGCTTTGATACCCGTTTTTCTGCCGGCTCAAGCAGCCTGGTAAACCTAGTCAAAAAAGCGGTGCAGAGCGAAACTGGCGCATTACGCCACTACCTTAAGTGGGACAGCAGCAACCAGCTGACAACCCGTGCGCCGAGTGATGAGACACTTAAAGCCGCAGAAAAGGCCGAACAACAAAAGCTTTTGATACTTGAGAACCGTGAAAAAGCCGCGCTGACCGAAAAGATCAAACTCTCTCGGGATCAACAGCCTGCTTTGATGGCACGGGTTAAACTTGCCCGTCACCTGCTGGTGCACGCCAGAACAAACTGGCCGGAGCTAGAGTTCCGCTCGATCCCTGTAACCAGAATGACCAGCGCCCCGCTGCATGGTGATGAATCACTAACGCAACTGCGGGATATGATCAAAGCGGTCAGTGAAGAAAACCGTGGTCTTGCCGGAGAGATAGAATTCAACCTAGAGCAGTTGCCGATAACATCAGAGGTCAGAGAGAAAGGTCTTCCGTTTACCCGGCTTCCTGTTAAGCAGGCGCTGACAGAACTAAGAGATAAAGTCACCAACATGGAGAAGGCTTCTTCAAACTGGTTCATCCGGTTGCTGTCTAAACCACAGCATCAGGCGCTGAACGAAATCAAAGGTCGCCTGAACGAGCTGAATAATCTGCATCAGCAGCTCACCGAGCATTGGCCCGAAATGCCTAATCAGATCTGGTATAGCAGTTTTGTTGCCAGAGAGGTAGAAAGGTTGAGTGAAAAAATCACTCCAACGCGTAACTTTGGACCTATCCACCTGACCACTCCCGAGCATAAAGCGTGGCAGGCTGTTAAGGCTAAGATGCTCACTAAGTAACTTAAGCCTCGTGAGCGTGTTGAACTTTATATGGGCAGCACTAGTCAAGTGGTGGTAGTTCAGACCATACATAGTATTGAATCGCGTTATTGCGAGACCATTGCCACTGGTGCTGTCTGGCTAGGTAACCAAGCACCACCAGTAAGGTACTGAAGAGCGACCATTACGAGTAAAGAATGGCGCTGATCAGTGATTGTGAAATTGGGTGTACATTAGTTTGACCAGCAACTTGATGACTTGTAAAAAAGTACGACCGTGCTAAAGTGTTTATTATGAAGAAAGGAAAAGTAACCAAAGAGCTGATACTGCAGCGTGCATTTCAACTGGCAAGTGAAAACGGCTTGGAAAGCCTCACCATTGGTGAGCTCGCTAAGCAATGTGGTATGTCGAAAAGTGGTTTGTTTGCTCACTTTAATTCCAAGTTGAACCTGCAATTATCGGTGTTGGCTTTTGCCAATCAAGTATTCGCTGAGCGCGTAATTGCGCCTGCGCGCGAGCTTGGCGACAGCAACATTGAACGTAAAGTACGTGGCTTGTTGGACACTTGGATGACGTGGAATCACTCTTTTCAAGGCAGTTGTATGTTCCTTGATGCTTGGAACGACACCGCAGAAGAAGGCTGTGCGTTGCAAGGAGCACTACGCAAGTCGATCGATACTTGGCTGAATTATTTAGAAATTCAGTTCAAGAAAGGTAAAGAGAACCACGAGTTTGTCGCCAATTTAGACACGCGCCAAGCGACCTTTGATCTATACGGGCAGTACTTAAGCGCGCATGTATTCTACTCAATCAAAGGACAAGAAGAGAGCCAGAGACTGTTCTGGCAAGGCATCGATAATTTATTTGCTCGATGGAAGCGCTAGCCCACGACGTTAATGGGTATAGTAAAAGATTCATAATGAAGAGCGACAACGAGCGCTCTTTCTTATCAGCTCAAAAAGCACGACCGTTCTATTTGTGCAAAGCTGATAGTTAAGGAAACGATCATGAGTGAGAAAATTTACTTCAATACTTCGCAGAAATTCAATGTTAAACGCAGTTTGGTCAACATTAGTACTCGCCTACATCACACGTTGGCGCCGTCACACGCAAAAAAGACCGCGCGTAAACTGCTGCTTACTCCCGCTCGTACTCAGCCAAAAAATGTTGAACCACAGGGGCTTATCAAAAGCGAAGTGCAAGGTCATGCTGGTGCCATTAAAACCTATCAGCTTGGTAGCGGTCCGGTGTGGGTGTTGACTCACGGTTGGTCAGGGACTGCGAGCCAGTTCTATCCGCTGATGGAACATATTGCTGCATCGGGTTACACCGCATTAGCGTATGATCATCCAGCTCATGGTGAGAGTGAGGGACAATACGGACATATCCCTGCGTTTGTGTGTGGTCTTGAAGATATCTTGGACTCTGTCGGTGAGGTTGCAGGTTTGGTGGGACACAGTATGGGCACCGCGTCAGCACTAGAATGCCGTCACAGTAAGCTAGAAAATAAGCCCTTTCTGTTGATTGCGCCCGTACTTAACTACGTTGAAAACTTATTTGGCAGCATTGCGCGCTCAGGGTATTCAATGAAGCTATTCAAAGCCGTGGTGTCGGAATTGGAAGAACAGTTTGGTTATCCATTGCAATCTATTGACCCAGAAAAGCGCTTATCTGAGCGAGAAGCAAAAACCATCATTGTTCACGATGAGCAAGACAAGTTCACTAAGCACAGCGTATCCGCGCAGGCAGCAAGTGAGATTGAGCGAGTGGAGTTGGTGACGACCCAAGGACAAGGCCATGGTCGAGTGATGAAGTGTGATGAGGTCTTCCAGAGCTTTGATCGTTTAATTGAAGCAAGCTGATTATTGAAAAGCATTCCCTAGATTCTAATAGAACAACAAAGGACAGCCGAAGCTGTCCTTTTCTTTTATAACTCTATTGAAAGCGAGTGCTTAGTTACAGTTAGCTGGGCCAACTTCTTTCCAAACCCCCCATTCGCCAGACTTGCTAGGATCTTGGCCTTGAGTCCACCATTTCGCCTCCCAAGTCTTACCAGCGCGTGTCACTTGGTCACCGCCAGTGTAAACCGCTGCTGCATCCCAAGCGTTAGTGCATGTACCGCCGCCAGTAGTGTGCTTCGCAACCACAACGGTTGCTGTCGCTGTAGATGCTGCTTGACCGTCGCTTACGCTTACCGTGAGGCTTAGGCTAGTGTCTTGTGGGTATTCTGCTGCTGTGAACGTGACTTTTGCACCGTTAACCGTTGCGTTTAGACCTTGAGGTAGCGTCCAATCGAACGTTAGCGTGTCGTTGTCTGCATCGCTAGAAGCTGAAGCGTCAATCACAACCACGTCACCTGCGTTTGCTGTTGCTGGTGCAGAAATCTGTGCAACTGGCGCCGCGTTTGGTGGATCAATCACGCCTGCTGGCTTAACCGTTACCACAACAATATCAGAAGCGGTTGCACCTTCGTTATCAGTGACAGTTAGCTTGAACGTTAGCTGCTCTTCAACGGTCACTTCTGCTACATCGAAGCTTGCTGTCGCTGCGTTCGCGCCAGATAGGGTCACTGAAGTACCAGATACTTGTTCCCAAGCGTAGCTTGCGATGGTGCCATCAGAGTCGGTAGAGTTGCTGCCATCAAGAACAACACTTGCAGGGCCGGTTACCGCTTGGTCTGCACCTGCGACTGCTGTCGGTTTACGATTTGGTGGAACAACTACACCACCAGCCATGCCTTCGTGCATTGCATTGAGGATGTCGCCGTTATCAGCATCGACTTCCCACGAGAAAAGACCTGCCAGACCCAGGGATTTCGCGTAGTTGCCTTTTGCCAATACAGAGCGGTTATCGTCGAACGTGATCAGTTCACCTGTTGTGCGGTTCCACACCCAAGGTGCCTCTGCTCGCTCATCATAACCATATTCAAAGCCGTTGATGCCTGTATTGTTTGCACCCAACATAAACGACTTGATACCTTTGTAGTCGATCACGCCATCTTCCCAAATACCTTGAGCCTCACTGCCTTTCAGTTTACCTGTTGCAGTACCTGTCATAGGGTCATTTGGATCCGTTAGCGTATCTGGTGTTACGCCTTCCCATCCGCGGCCATACATTGCGGTACCGAGAACCAGTTTGTTAGCGGGAACGCCTTGCGCGAGTAGCAATTGGATCCCGTTATCGGTGGTGTAAGCTGGGCCTTTGTACGGTTCGCCGTTTTCATCAATGCCGCTGCCATCGCATTGACCAGGACGCATGAACGAACCACAGTAAAGTGCCGTTTGGTGACCAGGCACATTGTTCCAGCCACCGTAGAAGTCGTAAGTCATTGCGAAGATGTAGTCCATGTACTGCACGGCATCTGCGTAATCAACGTCTTCAATTTTATCGTAACCCACGCCTATTGCCGACGTTAGCTCGTAGTCGCGGCCTGTTTCCGTTTCTAGGTCATCCAGCATGGCACGCAGTTCGCGCATTAGTGCGATGTAAGCTGGACCGTCGTTTACAGGGTCGCCTTTATCCGCTGCTGCACCGCCACCGCCGGGGAATTCCCAATCAATATCTACGCCGTCATAGAACTTCCAAGTTTTCAGGAATTTCTTAACTGACGCGACAAATGTGTCACGGTTTTTCTTATCCACGAAGTCGTAGAATGGGTCAGAAAGTGTCCAACCGCCGATAGATGGGATGATTTTTAGATCCGGGTTACGTTGCTTTAATGCCATCAGCATTGCGTAGTTACCCTTGATCGGTGTGCTGTATTCGTGGCCAGCTTGAGCGAAGCTTTTTTGGAACGCAGCCCATGGGTCGTGGATCACGACTTCGTAGTCATTCACGCCACGACAGGCGGTTTGCAGGGCGTTAAAGCTATTGCCGCCAACCGATTTCACCGACTCGTTTGGCCCACAAATTGGGATAAAGCCGTAAAGAATGTGAGTTAAGTTGTCGACAGGCATATTGTCAACGGTGTATTTACGACCATAAATGCCCCACTCAACAAAGTAAGTACCCATAACAACACTTGGATCTGTGCTGTAGGTTTTGTTGTTTGGGTCAATATTCATGGTTAGAGGCGGTAAGTGAGAGCCGTCTGTATCCGCGATAGTGATCTCTGCTGGTGCGCTCTTAGCACAACCTGAAGCGTCACACGCTTCGATTTCCATTTGGTACAGACCACCTTGGCCGTATTCAAACGACGCTAAGGTTTGGCTACCAGTGATCGCACCTGTTGCCACTTTTACGCCATCAAAGTAGATGTTGTAAGTGTCACCAGAAGTGCCACTCCACTGATTAAACTTCACATTTATCTTAGCCAGTTCATGGTACTTAACCATGTCGTAGTAGCCAGATGTGGTTTCCATTGCCAACTCAATTTTAGAAAATTGTAGGTTATTGGAACCATACAGATCGATACTTGGTGCTGCTGGCACCGCGTTTGCAGCACTAGATAGTGCAAGGGCGACCCCAGCCACACATAGATTAAATCGAATCATAACTTCACTCTCAATCCTTGAATTCATGTCCATCACGTTCACAAGCTGCTTTTGCGATAGAAAAAACAATCAATTCAAAAAATCAACTTATCAATTCACACACTGTGCAAAAGCATCCCTATGAGCATTTCAGAGACTTTTTTTTTTTCAAAAAAAAATAAATCAACTTTCGAGCGTGTTACCTAAATGTGACGGCAAGAGACATAATTTTGCAGTAGAAATTCAATCTTGAGCCAATATTCTATTAATACTTTGGTTATTTTTAATTAATCGTTTACTTACTCGCAGTGGAGGACTTTGTGAGGTGAGTTGGGCTTTCTTAGGGTGATATAGAGGGTTTTGATAGTAGTGGTGTTTTTGTACAGCTTGGTGTCTTTGAGCGTTTGTAGTCAATAACAGGTCACTCTAGCTTGTTATAATGCTCGGTAATTTCGTTTAGCATTCGATGATAGAATCACGATTTATCGAAAGTTGTAGCCGCGTTCTCAAGCGTTTCTCTCGAGCTCATGCAGATTACTGACGGTGATTGGTACTAAGACAAGGAGCTACTTGCGATCAAAGTGCTCACTCAGTGCGGCACGACGCTTAGAAGCCGCACCTGTTTCTGAACCTTGAACGGTGTGCTCGAAGCCTTTGAGAATGAATCGCTGCTCGGGGAAACGTGGTTCTATTCGATGGATTTGTGGGGAGAGGTGAGAGCCTGACAAGTGATACTCTGCTTTACCCAATCCAGTATTTAGTGTGATGACTTTGCCATCAAATTCGAACTGAGTGGCAATCAAACGGTGATTGCGAAAGACTCCGTTGGGAGTAAAGGATAGCTGCTCGGTGTGATAGGGTGGAGCGCCAATTTCAATCCACTCACCATGGATTTTATTGCGATCGGTGTAATCCAAATAAGAGTTATAGAGGATATAACCGATTAGGCTAAACAACGAGCAGCCGAACAGGGCAAAGCCCCCTTTGATTATTTTGAGATAATAACGTGACCAAAATGAGGGTTCTGGTTTCTGCTTTTTTTTACGGCTTGTAGTGGTAGTCATAATTCCTGCTTTCTTCCCTTTTCCATTATGTTGAGAAGCTTGAACCGTAAAAACAAATAATCTCGTGTTTGAGACGACGAAACTATGATCTAATGTCCATTTTTAAATTCAAAAACACAGTTAATGTTAACTCGCATTTCATCAGAGACTGATTAAGTTGCCTAGTGAGTACACGTTTGGTTCTCAGGCACCATAGCGAATGAATACGGTTAAAAGTGCATTATAACTGACGGGGTTGATTGGCTTACCGACAACAATGGTGCGTTCTTCGAGATAGGGGGAGATTCACCCTTTTATCTGCATTTAAAAGATGCCATGACGTGTTTTTGTCATTACCTGTAAATAAGCCAGCTGAATTGAAAGCCAATTCTGAGTGGTTTTCTATGCATGTTCTTCAGAAACAAAGGTTTTTAGCAACAAGTATTTTACTTTTGTATATACTTAATTTAAGCCCCCCACTTTAAGGAGGAAGTGATGGCAGTACAGCGCAAACATTCGGATCTCCCTCCTCGCTATGAAGCGACGGAGTTTACCACAGAACAGAGACACCGCTTTACGAAAGTTGCCAATGCGGCTCACAAGCGTCGTGCGTTTTATAAGCGAGCTATTGAAAGCAGCTTAGTCGGGAAAATGAAAGAGCGAGCACTCAAGCCAGTTCTCGAGTCCAGAGATGATAAGCCAAGAAAAGTTGGCCAAGTAATCTGGTTAGTGACGTTTTTGCTTGTCGGTCTATGGGCAATGTATATGCACTCTTGACTCAGCAAAGTGTGGTTTTTCTTTACAAGCTGTCGCCACCCTGTGCTGAAGTCATACTGCCCAGTCTACCGACTAAAGAATGTCTACGGTGCCGTAATTCTTCCATGTTTGAGCAATGCTCATAAAATGCATATCGGTTTTTACCAGTATGCTTTGCGGCGTACATTGCTTTGTCAGCACAACGCGTAAGCTCAGATAAGTCGTTGGCATCTTGACCGTAAATCGCCGCTCCCATACTCACGGTTAACTCATTGATCGTGCCTTCCGTTTGATAAACTTTTTGAAACAGGTTTACGATGCGATCAAGAATAATGCTTAACTCTTTCGTACTGTCTAAATCGTAAAGCATTAACACAAACTCATCACCAGCGAAGCGAGCGATCGAGTAATCGTGTTTGTCAGTCTGCCTGTCTTTATTGCGAATGTTGTTTTTTAATCGAGTCGCGAAGTGTTTCAACACTCGGTCACCCATATCATGGCCGTAGCTGTCATTGATATGCTTAAAATTATCAATATCGAGAAAAATCAAGGCGGTGATAGTGTCGGTTTTGGTTTGATCTAACTCATCCAGTTTCGCACGCGCCCACGCTTCAAAGCTCCAGCGATTTGCTAAACCAGTTAACTGATCGAGATAAGCAAGATCCTCAATCCCTTCGCCGTAGAGGGTTTGAACGTCGCTCACAACTTTTGAGTAGAAATAAGAAAAGGTATGACAAATAAAACCAACGGTAACAAGGGTGAACATAAAGCGGAGTTCCGTCATCTCACTGGCGGCAGGCACACTTTCTAAAAAGGTCAAGCCGAAAAAGATGATGAGAGAATATGTGATACTAAACAGCAAACCAGTCTTAAAATCGTTAATTAAGATAATGGCAGCCAAAACCGGGTAGAGCCAAAGCAATCGACCTGAGGGTGTATTGTTGTGAAGAAGCAATAATAATCCAACAAACATCAATACGGCCGTGAGTAACAAATCAGCGTATTGATGATGCTCGCGTATTTTTATCAGATAACTGATTAATAAGCATGCGGTAGCACTTAACCCGATTAAAAAACACAGAGCTTTGTTCCCTGAAAAATAATGCGTTATCGAGCCATAAACTAACAATGCAGTGGCAATACTGGAACAGAGTAAAACGATCTTCTTTTTCTTTATTGATCGGATATCCGCCATTTCCTCTAGGCGCGCTCCAGCCAATTTTGACATTACATTCCCCTACTTTAGAATTATTTTGTGCTTAGCTTAGGTTGTAATTAAGCATTGTATAGAATAGTGATGCTTATAAGTGTGATATTGGTCGAGTTTGGCGTTGTTTTGAATTGTGGGTCTGTAGGAAGTGATGAGGTGTGAAAGTTTTAAGAATAATGCGTTGCGTTTACAGACTACCTGCAGGTTGAGTGCTTTGTCTATTCGGCCGATCTGCTTTAGTATCATCATGTTAAAACTCACAGTCTGCTTGAAAGCGCATACGCTCTTTACTGTAAGGATGGTCCAACTCCAGCATCTCGGCATGCAAATGCAGTCGATTCGCTTTCTCGCCATACAAGCCGTCGCCAACCATTGCCATGTTCAGCCCCATGTGATGTGCGCTATGCACTCGAAGCTGGTGGGTGCGCCCTGTTTTTGGGTACATGTAAACCCTGCTGCGTCCGTCTTTTACATCAATCAACTGCCAGAAAGTGTCGGCGGGTTTACCGTGCTCAAAGCACACAAGCTGGCGTGGGCGGTCTTCTGGATCGCCACGCATTGGCAGTGAGATCTCACCCTCAGGCTCACTTAAGGTCCCTTCGAGCAGCGCCATATAACGCTTTTGTACGCCCCGAGTGATGAACTGCTTTTGCAAGCTCTTGTTCGCACGTTTGGTTAAAGCAAACACCAAAATCCCCGAAGTCGCCATATCTAGGCGGTGAATCACAAATGGCCCTTCGACATTCGGGAACATGGCTTGAAGACGTGAGTAGGCTGAATCTTTGATGGTTTTACCCGGAACGGAAAGCAGTCCTGATGGCTTGTTGACGACCACCATAGCTTCGTCTTGGAAAAGAACTTCTAACTCTTTATCTTCTGCCCAATTCTCTGCTAATGGGTTTGGCTCGACATCTAAGCCTTGCAGCATGTGCCCCAAAATGGGTTGGCATTTGCTGTTACACGATGGGTAAAACTTTTGGTGTTGTCGTACTTCCGACTTTGGCGATATGCCCCACCAAAACTCTGCCAATGCAAGTGGTTGATAGCCGTGTTTGTATGCGAATTGAAGCAGTTTCGGCGCTGCACACTCACCGGACCCAGCAGGTGGCACAGGGTTAGTAGTGGGCGCAAATATGTCCACCAAATCGCGCTCTACGTTGTGGTTATCCAAGAAGCGGTACTGTTTATGCAACTTGTGTTGTAGGGCGTTAGATAAGTCTTTGCGCTGCTCTTTGAGCTCTGTCAGTTTTTGCTCTAGCTCGGCTAAGCGCGTTTCTTTGGTCGTCAGTTTTTCGTCCCAAGCTTGTTTGAGGTATTTGAGTGCATTCTTCTCAGCGACGCTCTGTTTACCTAAACCATCCAGTAGCGCTTTTAGAGCTTCTGGACTTAGCTTTTGTTCGCCTTGCTTTCGTTGCTGTTTACGTTTTGCACGATTCGCAATCATGCCTTGGCGGTGGGTATGTTCTTCTTGCTGATAAGTTTCGCGGTCAGCTTTGAGCTCTGCTTTTAGTTGTGTCAGTTCGGGGTTGGCAGCAAAGGCTTTGTATTTCGCATTCAAGACGTTAATGGCGTCTGTCTCGGAACGAAAGAACCCTTCTTCGGTCAGCATGTCGAAAACAGGGGGAACAAAACCTGGCAGTAAGTTTTGATCGTCAATCTTGCCAGAGAAAGCACTGAAATAGCCAAGTTCACCTTGTGGGCTACGCACCAATAACACACCGAACATCTTACCGCGTCCATTTCGCTTATCCTCAAGGCCGAAATCGTGTTCGAAGTCAGTTTGTGTCATCAAGTGTTGCTGCAATTGTTCAGCAGCCAACACACACAATGGGTGAGGGGTGTAGTAGAACGGAAATGTAAACTGCGTTGGCAACTCGTAGTCAGAAATGTCCGCAGTGAATCGAGTAAAGCATTGTTCAGGCGAGTGCATGAGATTGAGTCCGTGCGAAATAAAAATCGAGCGCGGATTGTACCTATTTTTTTCGTGATTGCTATCTTGAGCCTAGCTTACCGTGTTCAATTTAGCTTGAGATTCACTCAATATTCTGTAACTTATTGAGTCTATATTTTGCAGTTTGCTTTCATTCGCTGAGTGATCTGAGCTGCGTCATTTTGAGTTTAAATCATGCCACAAGCTAATATCAAATTCATTGCCACCGATATGGATGGTACCTTACTTGATCAAGACGGTCGTTTAGACCCTGAGTTCTTTGAACTGTTTTTGCAGCTAGAAGAGAAGGGTATATTGTTCTCTGCCGCATCGGGTCGCCAGTATTACAGTCTGCGCGAGACGTTTGCACCAATCCAAGATCGTATGATTTACGTGGCGGAAAACGGTACCTTGGTGATGCATCAAGATAAAGAGCTGTACAGCTGCACCATTGCAAAATCTGAAATTGATGAAATTATAAAAGCGGCTCGCGCGTTAGAAGGAACACACCTTGTATTGTGCGGTAAGCGTTCTGCGTATATCGAAACCCAAGATCCTAAAGCGTTGGAAGAGTTCCAGAAGTACTACTACCGTTGTGAATACGTTTCAGATTTGCTGACTGTAGACGATGAATTTATCAAGGTCGCGATTTGCCATTTTGATGGCTCTGAAGAGTTTGTGTATCCGACGATGAAAGCGAAGTTTGATGACTCGCATCAAGTTGTGGTGAGTGCGAAAATTTGGCTGGATATCATGAACGCAGAAGCGTCAAAAGGGGCGGCAATTAAACACCTTCAAGCAACCATGGGGTTTGGTCCTGAAGAGACCATGTCTTTCGGTGATTATCTGAATGATCTAGAAATGCTGCAAGTGAGTGAGCACTCTTACGCGATGGAAAATGCGCACGAGGCAGTGAAGAAAATCGCTCGTTTTTCAGCACCAAGCAACCGTGAGTCTGGTGTGATGAAAGTGATCAAAGAGAAAGTGCTTTAATACGGCCAATCGAAAGACCGACACGAACAAGCCCCGCTACTTCATAAGCGGGGCTTGTTCGTGTCTATGCTTATATCCGGTATAGCAAAGTTAGCGGTAACATTGGATTGATGGATGGTCAGCGAACGTATTTTGCTGTTGCAGTGACAAGCCAGTGTTGCAGTTTACCATCAGGGTTTTCTACCCACAGGTCGTTATGGTAACGATAAATACGGCCGTTGACGGTTAATGCTAGCGTGTTGTCACCGGTTTGCTCCATGCGAATAAACTGATCAGAAGTCACCAAAAACGGTTCCAAATCATCTGTGCTTGCACCTTTGTACACGACAAAGTAACCAAACATGTTACCCGCGTCAGGGTCTGTAGAATGAATGCGGTGACCAACCAGCGTGTAGTTGTCGTTGAGTGCTTCTTCGAGAGTTTGCGCCCCCACTGTTTCGTGAGGTGGAATAAACACCCAAGCTAGGACACCTATCGCAATCAATAGCAGCAATAGTACCGCTCGCATGAAGTTTTTCATCATGGTTATCCGTCTAACGTTGGAATTTCATTTATACGTTTTCTTATCCGCTAAATTGATCAGGAAGTCAATGTTGTTAGAGCGCGAAAAGCCACTCATGTGCATGAGTGGCTTTGGTAAACAAAGACATCGAACTGTTCAATTTAATGCACTTTATGTTTTATCACTAGCAAACACCGGGCATTAAGTGCCAAGCAAATAAAAATTAGGCAAATAAGTGCTTCGCATGGAAGTTTAAGTGATCCGCGATAAAGCTCGAAATAAAGAAATAGCTGTGGTCATAACCCGGTTGCATGCGCAGTTCAACTTCAGAATCATGAGTATTTGCAGCGGCCAGTAACACTTCAGGTTTCAATTGCTCTGCAAGGAAACTGTCTGCGTCACCCTGGTCGACTAAAATCGGCAATGGTGAGCGGCTTTTCTTAAGTAATTCGCTTGCATCGTATTGTTTCCAGCTTTCAATATCAGTACCTAGGTAAGCGGTAAACGCTTTTTGCCCCCAAGGACATTGGATTGGGTTACTGATTGGGCTGAACGCAGAAATTGAGCGGTACTGATCTGAGTTTTTCAAACCTATGGTGATCGCACCGTGGCCACCCATGCTGTGACCCGAAATTGACTTCACGTCAGAGACTGGGAAGTTACTTTCAATGATTGCAGGCAGCTCTTGGGTGATGTAATCGTACATGTGGTAGTGACGCGACCAAGGTTCTTGAGTGGCGTTTAGGTAGAAACCTGCACCTTTACCCAGATCGTAGTTTTCATCATCTGCAACATCGTCACCACGTGGGCTGGTATCCGGTGCCACAATGGCAATTCCCAATTCGGCTGCCATACGGAACGCGCCGGCTTTCTGCATGAAGTTTTCATCTGTACATGTTAAGCCTGACAACCAGTAAACCACAGGTACTGGGTTTGATTTCGTTGCGTTAGGTGGCAAGAAGATCGCAAAGCGCATGTTGCAGTTCAAAACTCGAGACTCGTGAGTGTATTGTTTATGCCAACCACCGAATACTTTGGCTTGGCTTAGGCTTTCAATGGTCATGGGTAATCTCTCAATAAAACAATGCTTAATTAAAATAGTGCTTAATCAAAACAGTGAGTATTTAAAATAAGGTTTTTAATGGTGGACAAAACCGTTAAAGATAGTGAATGGCTCTCTCCACCGAGGACAAGTGTCCAAGAGAGGAGAGAGCCGATTTCAAATATTAGTCACATTATGTGAGTGGTTATCTTGGCTTATTTATCCATGTGAAGAACAGTACGGATAGATTCACCTTTGTGCATCAATTCGAACGCTTCGTTCACATCGTCCAGACCCATGGTGTGAGTAATGAACTCTTGAAGACCAAACTCACCCGCCATGTAACGGTTTACGATTTCTGGAAGCTCAGAGCGGCCTTTAACACCACCGAATGCAGAACCACGCCATACACGACCAGTTACTAGTTGGAACGGACGAGTCGAGATCTCTTGACCTGCACCCGCAACACCGATGATGACAGATTCGCCCCAACCTTTGTGACAACATTCAAGTGCTTGACGCATCACGTTGACGTTACCGATACATTCGAAAGAGTAATCAACACCACCGTCTGTCATCTCAACAATTACGTCTTGGATTGGCTTATCGAATTTCATTGGGTTCACGCAGTCAGTCGCGCCAAGTTGTTTCGCTAGCTCGAATTTGCTCTCGTTGATATCCACACCGATGATTTTGCTTGCACCAGCCATGCGAGCACCGATGATTGCAGAGAGACCGATACCACCTAGGCCGAATACAGCAACGGTGTCGCCTTTTTCAACTTTCGCTGTGTTCAGTACCGCACCCATACCCGTTGTCACGCCACAACCTAGAAGACAAACTTCTTCAAGAGGAGCTTCTTTAGCCACTTTCGCGAGTGAAATTTCTGGAAGTACTGTGTACTCAGAGAAAGTAGAGCACCCCATGTAGTGGAAGATTGGCTCACCATTAATAGAGAAACGGCTCGTGCCATCAGGCATTAGGCCTCTACCTTGCGTTTCACGAACCGCCTGACAAAGGTTAGTTTTACCAGACTTACAGAACTTACACTCACCACACTCAGCGGTGTAAAGTGGAATCACGTGGTCACCAACTTCAACGCTGGTTACGCCTTCGCCAACCATCTCAACGATACCGCCGCCTTCATGCCCAAGGATAGAAGGGAAGATGCCCTCTGGATCGTCACCTGAAAGAGTGAATGCGTCAGTGTGACAAACACCAGTAGCAACGATACGAACAAGTACTTCACCAGCCTTTGGCAGTTCAACGTCAACCGTTTCACGTTTTAGTGGCTCGCCCGCTTTCCAAGCAACCATTGCTTTGGATTGGATATGAGTTTGACCAGGTTTGATTTCGATAGTCATTGGAGCTTCCTTTATATTCTCAATACATAGAGTGACAGCAAAAGCGAAGATGAGAGGCTCTCTCTGCGCTGCGTCGTTTTGTTGATGCCCATTTTAGCTGTTTCACTAAAAATGATAATCCAGTAAATTTGAAAATAATCTTTACGTATTTGTAATAATAGCTGAATGAAACAATTCTTTATTCGACCTTAAATACTGGCATTGAATTGAGCTACCTGATGCATATTAGTCAATGACTGAAGTGACTGCTTGAAAATTTTGATGTTTTATTAGGTAATTGACGAGGTCATTATAAGTTGTCCATTTCGACAGCTATCCTTTAAACAGGTTTTCTCTGCATTTAACTTTGTGTGAGAATACCTTGATATAGAACTCCACAGGAACCACATTCATGGCGAATTGGGAAGGCGTGAGCGAATTTGTCGCGGTCGCAGAAACCAACAGCTTCACAGGTGCAGCGAACAAACTCAAAACGTCGGTGGCTCAAATCAGCCGTCGCGTATCAGCGTTGGAAGAACGTTTAGCTGTAAAATTACTGCATCGCACCACGCGAAAAGTCTCATTGACCGAGGCGGGGCAGCTTTATTACCAGCAATGTAAACATCTTGTTGAAGGCTTAGAGCTGGCGGAGTTAGCGGTAACACAAATGCAAGCAGAGCCAAAAGGGATACTTAAAGTGACTGCGCCCGTGACTTATGGTGAAATCAACCTTTCGCCTTTGTTACATCAGTTTATTGAGAAGTATCCGCAGGTGAATCTGGATTTGAATCTGACCAACCAAAAGCTCGATTTGATTGAGCAAGGCGTCGATGTTGCCATTCGTTTGGGACGTTTACAGGACTCGAGTTTGATCGCCAAGCGTCTCTCTTCTCGTCAGTTGTACGTCTGTGCTAGCCCTGCTTATTTGGAGCGCTCTGGTGAGCCGCATACCTTGTCTGAGTTGAGCCATCATCAATGTTTGGTGGGTACTGCGGATTACTGGCACTTTAAAGAGCAAAAACGTGAGAAGTCTCTGCGCGTTTCTGGCCGAATTAAATGTAACAGCGGCTTTGCGTTAGTCGATGCGGCAAAACGCGGTTTAGGCTTGGTTCAGCTTCCCGATTACTACGTGCAGGAAGCGTTGGATAACGGTGATCTGGTAGAGGTCTTAACTGATTATCGCGACGATCGTGAAGGTATTTGGGCACTGTATCCGCAAAACCGAAACCTGTCGCCAAAAGTGCGCTTACTGATTGATTTTTTGGCTGAAAACATGAGCTGAGAGACAGGTTAAATAAGCCAAGCGGCCATAAGCAACTTGGCGTTTTTCCTTAGCTCACTCTTACTTACTCAGATTGGTATTACTAACTTGGACTGGTATTACTAACTTGGACTGGTATTACTGCTCGTTTAGTTCCGCATCTTGTCGCTTGATCACCTTGTGGCCATCTTCCGACACACCTTGCTTCCAGTAACTGCTGATGTAGATATTCTCGCGGTCTACATCCTTTTCGTTGCGGAAGTACTGACGCAGTGCACGCATTGAGTCGAATTCACAAGCACACCAAATGGCGGCTTCACCTTGCAGCCATTCAAGCTCACGAACTTTGTCTGCGAGAGGCTGCTTGGTAACCCAATGGAGCTCTATGCCTGCTGGTGCTTTGAGGGGTTGAATATCGGCCTCAGAGATCACGCTGATCACAGCGTAGCCTTTTGCGTCTGTTGGTAGAGTTCGAATTTTTGCTGATAAAGCAGGCAGTGCCGTCATGTCCGCTGCCATAAAGAACCAATCTGCTTCAGTGTTCAGGTTTGAAATGTTACCAGGACCCGCGATATGGATGACATCGCCTTCTTTGGCTGCCATTGCCCAGCGCGCTGCAAAACCACATTGGAGATCTCTAGTGATATGACGTACGAAGTCGATTTCAATTGTGCACGCTTGAGGATCGAAACGACGAATGGTGTAAGTACGCATCACAGGACGCTCTTCCTCAGCGAGACCTTGGATATCAGTGCCCCCAACTTCGTTAAACAGCAACTTAACATAGCTGCCTTCGCAATCGAGCGGAAATTGGCTGAGCGCTTCGCCTTTAAGAGTAATACGCTGCATGTTCGGCGTGATGGTTTGTGTTTTTATGATCACGAGACTTTTAGGTTGTGGCTTCTTTTTCATTTTAGTTTTGACCTTGTGATTTTTTGATAACTATTCTCTTTCGCATTAAGACTAACAGCATCTCAACAAGGCAGATAGTACCTTTATCTAAATTTACACTCAGTTCTTAAAAGTGGTGATTTATTTTAGATACTCATTTCTCGAATGGATACTCAGTGGTAGCGCATTCACAATGTTGGTGATGGATGCGCCTAAAGAGGAGGGTTAACTTCGATTTCGTAGCCGTTCAATTTGATGTGACTCGAAAGAGTCAGTCGGGTATGAATACGGTCCACATAAAATGCTGGAAAGCAGTCTGCAATATGACAAATCTGTTATTTATTCTCACCTTCTAAATAATTACATCCTGCTAATTTTTCCACGTTGCTGCCCGGTTCGCGAGCAGCGGGTTGATAGTTTAAGGATGAATGATGAAATCATACGTAACCCTTCCTCTGATGAGCTTGAGCGCAATGACTGTGCTGAGCTCTTTTAATGTTAGTGCTCACGGCTGGGTCGAGTTTCCAAGTGCGCGTCAAAATACCTGTTATTTAGATGGTGGCTTTTGGACCAATGAAATTCCAAACCTAGCATGTCAGGCGGCTTATGATGAGTCGGGCGCTTACCCTTTCGTACAACGCAGTGAGATTGCTGCAAACGTGCCAAACTACCGCGATATGGCGCACGTAAAAGCAATTGTGCCTGACGGCGAGCTTTGTTCTGCTGGTGATACTGCTAAGAAAGGTTTGAATATTCCCTCGTCAAATTGGCAACGCACCGACCTGACGCCGGATGAAAATAATCAAATCGAATTAGTGTTCTTTGGTAAAGCGCCGCATAACCCTTCTTACTGGGAATTCTACCTTTCGAAACCCAGTTACGATGATACGCAGCCGCTGACTTGGGACGATTTAGAACTGATCGATACCGCGGGTGACGTGTATGTGGATACAGAAAAACGCTATCGTATGCAGGTGACTTTCCCAGCTGACCGTTCGGGTAATGCGATTCTTTACACTCGTTGGCAGCGAATCGATGTGGCAGGTGAGGGTTTCTACAACTGCAGTGACATTACGCTAAACGGCAGCGGCACTGTACCCCCAACTGATCCCGTTGATCCCACAGATCCAGAAAACAACCTGACTCCTCTTGGCTATTTTGTGGCACAGGGTTTCGGTCCAGTTGAAGCTGGTGATACGGTACGTTTCCGTACTTTTAGTGCAACAGGCTCCGAGCTCGTTGATCTGTCACTGCCAATCACTGCCACCAATGCCACGACGTGGTCAGCGGAGCTGGCCGATCAGTTTAACTCACAGCAAACCGGCGATTGGTACGTGGGTATTTGGCATGAAGCGATGAAGCACTATATGTTCGATACCGATAATATCTACGCGAACCAAGTATTGGCGCCGAATGCCAACTTTAGCTACGCGTTATCATTGATTAAAGGTGATACTCAGCCACCGGTTGATCCAACTAACCTGTGGAGCAAAGACGCGGTTTACAATCAAGGTTATGTTGTGACACACAATGGTCGTGAGTGGACAGCGCAATGGTGGACTCGTGGTGAAGAGCCAGGAACCACAGGAGAATGGGGCGTTTGGCGTTAAGCTTTAACTGCTCTACGCAGACAAAACCCTTCTCGCTTGAGAAGGGTTGCTTGTTTTCATCGATAGATCTTGATCGTCTCAGCGCCGCCAAGGCTGCCAATTCATCGTGGCATGATCCGCCAATTTGAGCATCGGAATATCCTCGCGCGTATCGCCATAAGCATAAATGGTCTCATATTGGTTTACGCAATAGGCCGCTTTGATTCGCTCGACTTTCCTTTCCAAACTGCAATCGCCGCTCTGGTAGAAGCCACTGAGACGTTTGTTTTCGCTCAGTAACTCGCTGCACAGTAATTGGTACCCATGGGTATTACACCAAGGTATTAGATAAGCGTTAAGTGATGCTGAA